>JAGWUS010000017.1 GCA_028868305.1 Burkholderiales bacterium
AACCTTCGCCACCCGCATCCAAGCCATCGAAGCCCTCAAAGCCACCCACCGCGCCGCCCTGGCCCAGCTGGACGCCCTTTTCGCCTCGCTGCAGCAGCGGGCGTTCGCAGGGGAGTTGTAGTTTGCTGATCATTTAAGGAGAGAAGACTTGATACTTAAGGATGGAGAGGCTAAGCAGGCAATGCGAGGTTGGGCTATTAGGCCGCGCCAATTTTTGGGTAAAAAATCGTGGTTGAAGTTGTTACCGTTCCCCATTTCCAACGGTCCAACTCTTCCCTACTTGCATCAGGCTGGAGGGGGGCTTGAGACAAACCCGGATGGGCTTTACGCTCACTTTGAAGGGCAATGTGTGGATTTGGTTGCAATTGAGCATTGCTCATCTCTGCAGAACTTCTACGACAAACGTTCTAGGTATCGCGCTGATGTCGGTTCACGGGTGCTTGCGCTCCCGACGGAATGGTGTTTCGACTGGGACGTGTTAGTGCATGGAGGGCAAGGCGGGACGTATATCAAGATGGGCGTTATGGTTAATAAACTTGCGCGTACAAAAAAAGCCAAGTGGATGGGGCCGCGACTTGGAAACTCAACAAGGGCAATCGATTGGAAATTTCCGGTGCGAAAGCTGTTAGTTGTCTATTTTCTAAAACCGGATCATTACGAGAAGTGCAAGAAAGAAATTACTTTGGATCGGCACGAATTGTTCACCACGCATTCACGTTTGAAGCAGGTAACCTCGTGGGCATTTCGTCGTTGGTTGCTGGAGCATCTGGAACTGCGCTCTTATTTTGGTCGGTAGCGTTGCGGCATAAACGTCCCCTTTAACTAACCTTCGCCACCCGCATCCAAGCCATCGAAGCCCTCAAAGCCACCCACCGCGCGGCCCTGGCCCAACTGGACGCCCTGTTCGCCTCGCTGCAGCAGCGGGCGTTTGCGGGGGAGTTGTGATAAAACGAATGACCTTGCTACGAGGAACCTGACCCATGCGTCCATCCATTGCACTGCAAACCCATCGCGATGCGATTCGCGCCATTGCCCTCAGGCACCGGGTGACGAATGTGCGCGTGTTTGGCTCCGTGGTCCATGGCGACGACACCGAGGGCAGCGATCTGGACATCCTGGTAGAGCCCACGTCCGAGACCACCATGATGGACATTGGCGCCATTCGCTATGAACTCAAAGAGCTGCTAGGTATTCCGGTGGATGTGCTTACGCCCCGCGCCCTGCCCGATCATTTCCGGGGCACTGTGTTGCAGGAAGCAGTAGCAGTATGAGCAAAGCCGATGTCTTGCGTCTGTCCGACTATTTAGGACACATCGTTCAGGCCATTGATCGCATCCAGCGTTATGTGGACGATATGACTGAGCCCACTTTTTTGCTGGACGAGAAAACGCAAGACGCCGTGATCCGGAATTTTGAAATCATTGGCGAAGCATCTAACAACGTTCGTCGATACCATCCGAACTTCTTGACCCAGCACCCCGAGGTTCCACTCAATTTTGCCTACGAGATGCGTAACGCTCTCGCTCACGGCTATTTCAAAGTTGATTTTGAAGTGGTGTGGAAAACCATTCACACCGATCTGCCTGAACTTCGGGCACAAGTGGCTGCACTTGTTGGTACTCAAAAAAATTGACCCCATGAGGTCAAATCTGCCGCTTTTTCAAGCAAATCGCCTGCTTTTGACCCTATGGGGTCAAAAATAATGGCCTCCAATTTCTCGTTCCTGCAGCCCGAATGGCCAGCGCTCTATTCCGAAGCCATCAAGGCCGAGCAGGCCGCGTTGACCGACCCGCGCACCGCCTGCTTCTATGCCCGGCGCACGCTGGAGCTGGCGGTGGTGTGGCTGTTCCAGGCCGAGGGCGGGCGCTCTGGCCGCCTGCAAATGCCCTACAAGCCCGACCTATCGGCCTTTTTGTTTGAGCCCAGTTTCAAGGTGCTGGTGGGCCCCGCGCTGCACGCCAAGATGGATGTGGTGCGCAAGCAGGGCAACAACGCCGTGCACAGTGCGCGGCCTATCACCGCGCTTGACGCCACCGCCGTGTTGCGCGAGCTGTTTCAGGTGGCGTTTTGGTTGGCGCGCAACTACGGGCGCAATGTGGCCGCACGGCCCGATCCGGCGTTGCAGTTCCGCGCTGATTGGTTGCCACGCCCCTTGGACGCCGCAGCCGGGCAAGCGGCAGCCCAGGCTAGCGCGCAAGCCACACAAGCCGCGTTGCAGAAGCTGACCAGCTTGGCCGACGAGCTGGCCGCGCGCGACTCAGCCCTTACCGCTGCCCAACAGAAAACCGCCGCACTGGACGCCGAGCTGGCCGAGTTGCGCGCCGAGGTGGCCGCCGCCAAAGCGGCCAACACGGTCACACCCGACACGCACGACTACAACGAGGCCGAGACGCGCGACCTCTACATCGACCTGCTGCTCAAGGAAGCGGGTTGGAAGCTGGACCAAGCACGCGACCGCGAATTTGAAGTGCAGGGCATGCCCAACAACCAAGGCGTGGGCTATGTGGACTATGTGCTGTGGGGCGACGACGGCAAGCCGCTGGCCGTGGTGGAAGCCAAGCGCACCCGGCGCGACGCGCGTGTGGGCCAGCAGCAGGCCAAACTGTATGCCGACTGCCTGCAAACCCAGTTTGGCCAGCGCCCGCTGATCTACACCACCAACGGCTACGAGCACTGGTTCTGGGACGACACCACCTACCCGCCCCGGCCTGTGCAGGGCTTCCACAAAAAGGACGAACTGCAACTGCTGGTGCAGCGCCGCACCTCGGCCAAGCCGCTGGCGGGTGTGACCATCAACCCCGAGATCGTAGAGCGGCACTACCAGCTGCGCGCCATCCGTCGCATTGGCGAAACCTTTGAACGCGACCGCCAGCGCAAGGCCCTGGTGGTGATGGCCACGGGCGCCGGCAAGACCCGCACCGTGATTGCGCTGGTGGACCTGCTGCGGCGCGCCAACTGGGCCAAGCGCATCTTGTTTCTGGCCGACCGCGTGGCGCTGGTGAACCAGGCGGCCAATGCTTTTAAGGCGCACTTGCCCGATGCGGCGGCGGTGAATCTGGTGACGGATAAAGCCACTGAAGGGCGTGTGTACGTGAGCACCTACCCCACCATGATGGGCTTGATCAACGAAACCGACGAAGGTTTGCGCCGCTTTGGCGTGGGGCACTTTGACCTGATCATCGTGGACGAGGCGCATCGCTCCATCTACCAAAAATACAAAGCCATCTTTGCCTACTTTGATGCCCTGCTGGTGGGCTTGACCGCAACGCCCAAGGACGAAATTGACCGCAATACCTACGGCTTGTTTGGTCTGGAAGACGGTGTGCCGACCGACGCCTACGGCCTGGAAGGTGCGATTGCCGAGGGCTACCTGGTGCCGCCGCGCGCGGTGTCGGTGCCGCTGAAGTTCCAGCGCGAGGGCATCAAATACGCCGAGCTGAGCGAAGACGAGCGCGCGCAGTGGGACGAACTGGACTGGGACGATGAAGGCCACGCCCCCGACGAGGTGGGCGCCGAGGCAGTGAACAAGTGGCTGTTCAACACCGACACCGTAGACAAGGTGCTGGAGCTGCTGATGACCCAGGGCCACAAGGTGGCAGGCGGTGACCGGCTGGGCAAGACGATTGTGTTCGCCAAAAACAATGCGCATGCCAACTTTATCGCCGAGCGCTTCAACGCCAACTACCCGCACTACGCGGGGCAATTTGCCCGCGTGGTTACCTACAAAACGGAGTACGCGCAGAGCCTGATTGACGACTTTTCGGTCAAGGAGAAAGCCCCGCACATCGCCATCTCTGTGGACATGCTGGACACCGGCATTGACGTGCCCGAGGTGGTGAACCTGGTGTTCTTCAAGATCGTGCGCTCCAAGGCCAAGTTCTGGCAGATGGTGGGGCGCGGCACACGCCTGTGCAAAGACTTGTTTGGCCCGGAGCAGGACAAGCAGGAGTTTTTGATTTTCGATTTCTGCCAGAACCTGGAGTTCTTCAGCCAGAACCTCGAAGGCAGCAAGGGCAATGTGGCCGAGCCGTTGAGCCAGAAGACGTTCAAGGCGCGGCTGGAGCTGTTGGGCGCGCTGGACGAGCAACTGGCGCAGGAGCAGGGCGCTGGCGGTGCCAAGGTGGCGGAGCCTGCTGCTGGCTACGGCCTTACCGCCGCTGCCATGCGCTTTGATACGGCCAGCCACTTGCATGCGGTGGTGGCGGGCATGCGACTGGATAACTTTGTGGTGCGCCCGCAGCGCCGCTGGGTGGAGTCATGGAGCGACGCCAAGGCATGGCACAAGGTGACCGGCGACCAATTGGTGGAGCTGGCACAGCATGTGTCGGGCCTGCCCAGTAGCGTGCGCGATGACGATGAAGAAGCCAAGCGTTTCGACTTGCTCATGCTGCGCACCCAGCTGGGCGCAGCCCGTGGCGATGTGGGCTATGCCCGCCTGCGCGAACAGGTGCGCGCGCTGGCCGATGGCTTGAGTGAACTCGGCAGCATTCCCGATGTAAAAAAGCACATGGTGCTGATCGAGGCGGTGGCTGGCGAGGAATGGTGGCAGGACGTGACCCTGCCCATGCTGGAGCAAGCACGCAGGCACTTGCGCGGGCTCATCAAGCTGCTGGAGAAGACGCGGCGCAAGGTGGTCTACACCGACTTTGAGGATGCCGTAGGCGAAACCTCCGAGGTGGCCTTGCCCTTGGGCGGCAGTGCGGGCGACTTTGAGCGCTTCCGGCTCAAGGTGCGGGCCTTCCTGCGCACGCATGAAAACCACATCACCTTGCACAAGCTGCGCCGCAACCAGCCGCTCACCGCGACCGACCTGGCTGAGCTGGAGCGCCTGCTGATTGACAGCGGCACAGGTACCGCGCAGGACGTGTCGCGCGCCGGGCAGGAGGCCCATGGGCTGGGCCTGTTTGTGCGTGGGCTGGTGGGGCTGGACCGTGAGACCGCCACGCAGGCGCTCAACGGTTTTGTGGCCGGCAAGACGCTGAGCGCCAACCAGCTGGAGTTTGTGAACCTGATCGTCACCCACCTGACCGAGCGTGGCGTGATGGAGGCGGCACTGCTGTATGAGCCGCCCTTTACCAACTTCGCACCCCAGGGGCCGGATGCGCTGTTCACGTCAGCGCAGGTGGACGAGCTGTTTGGCGTGCTGGTCCAGATCAAGGCCACTGCGCGGGCGGCTTAGTGCCAAATTGGCCTCTAGCCCCCGTGGAATGTGCGCAAGCAGCTATCTATTTAGTAGCAACCTGCAGCACCAGCTTGCCGAAGTTTTCGCCGTTGAACAGCTTGAGCAGGGTTTCTGGGAAGGTCTGCAGGCCGACCACCACGTCTTCCTTGCTTTTCATGCGCCCGTCCTTGATGTAGCCTGCCATCTCGGCAATCGCCAGGTGGTAGCGGTCGGCGTAGTCGAACACCACGATGCCTTCCATGCGGGCGCGGTTGACCAGCAGGCTCAGGTAGTTCTTGGGGCCTTGCACGGCGGTGGTGTTGTTGTACTGGCTGATAGCGCCACAGATGATGATGCGCGCCTTGCGGTTGATTTTGGCCAGCACGTCGTCGAGGATTTCGCCGCCCACGTTGTCGAAGTAGATGTCCACGCCCTTGGGGCAGTGCTCTTTGAGTCCGGCGCGCACCGCGCCAGGGCCGGCCTTGTAGTCGATGCAGGCGTCAAAGCCTAGCTCCTTGACTACCCACTCGCACTTGGCGGCGCCACCGGCAATACCCACCACGCGGCAACCTTTGATTTTGGCCATCTGGCCTACGGTCTGGCCCACGGCGCCGGCGGCACCGGACACCACCACGGTCTCGCCGGGCTGGGGCATGCCCACGTCCATCAGGCCAAAGTAGCCGGTCATGCCAGGCATGCCCAGCACGTTGAGCCATTGGGTCAGGGTGCCTAGTGACAAGTCGATTTTTACCAGGCCATTGCGTTTGATGTCTTCCTGCGCAATGGTGATGTATTCCTGTACGCCAAATGTGGCGCTTGCATGGTCACCCACGGCAAACTTCGGGTTTTTTGAGGCGATCACCACACCCACGCCACCGGCGCGCATGACTTCGCCAATGCCCACGGGCGGTATGTAGCTCTTGCCTTCGTTCATCCAGCCACGCATGGCCGGGTCCAGGGATAGGGCCAGGGTCTTGAGCGTTACGCCGCCCTCAGCCGGTTCGGTGACTGGCTCGGTGGTGTGGCTCCAGTCGGTGGCTTTGGGTATGCCCACAGGGCGGGCGGCCAGACGAATCTGGTGGTTGACGAGGTTGGCAAGTGACATGGGGGGCTCCGCTGCAAAAGAATGAAGTGGCGGATGGTAGCCCTGCCCAGGGCCTTGCGGCGTAGCCGAGGTGACAGACCCTCGGGGGGCTGTGGTCAAGCCGCCAGCGGCTACATGGCGATGTAGCGACCCGCGCGGTGGTTGGTGGCCAGCGTCTGGTTGAGTGCCACGGCGCCCAGTACCGATAGCGCAATATGCCGCCAGTCGGTCAGGGCAAAGGCGCCCAGCACGATGGCGCAGTCCAGCGCCATCTGGATGCGGCCGGCACGCCAGCCAAAGCGCTCCTGCAGGTACAGCACCAGCACATTGAAGCCGCCCAGGCTGGAGCGGTGGCGAAACAGGATCAGCATGCCAGTGCCCATGAGCAGGCCGCCAAGCACTGCAGTGAACAGTGGATTGAGGTCGCCGAAATGCACCAGTTGCGGCACCAGATTGCTGAACACGGCCATCAGGCCCACGGCTGAAAAGGTCTTGAGGGTGAATGGTTTGCCCATGCGCTTCCAGGCCAGGCCGTAAAAGGGCAGGTTGATCAGGAAGAAGACCAGGCCGAAATTCCAGCCGGTGGCGTAGTGCAGCAGGAATGCCACGCCGGCTGTGCCGCCGGTCAGCAGGCCGATGTGGCCGAACATGACAATACCCAGGGACACAAACAGGGTGCCGGTGACCAGCGCCTGCACGTCCTCGACAAGGCCGTGTCGCAGGGCTGGCTGTTCAGCGCCCATCAGGCCGCGGTGGCCTGTTCGGTAGCCGGTTCGGCGGTATCGCCACAGGTGCTGCCACCACAGCCGTGAATCTGCCCGGAGGGAAGCGCCTGGGGCTGGCTGATGGCGCCGGTGACCGGGTCGTAGCCGGCAGAGCGCAGGTGCAATGCCAGGGAAGCATCCATCGCCTGGGCGTGCTGGGGAAACCACAAACCCAGTTCATGGGCCATTTGGCGTACCACGGCCAGATCGCCCGCCAGGCCACGCTTGCCGCCTTCGCGCATGACCTGCAGGATGATGCTGTGCTGGGACGAGTGGCAGTTGTCCGGGGAAAAACCGGTGTCCACCATCCATTTGTCTTCGCGGGCAAAGTGGTCATCGGTATGGTCAATCAGCGCCGCCCACTTCGAGAGCAGTGCCTGGTCCGACGCCTCGACGACTTCGGCTAGCAATTCCACAAATTCCTGGTGCGTGGTGTCCATCAAAGGCATGTCCAGGGACAGGGCTTCGCTCCATTGCAGTGTGGTGGGTTCGGTCATGGCGGGGTTCTCCAGAGATAGGCGCAGAGCTTATCCACTGCGCGGACGCGATCAGTTGACCCACGTCATGCCGGCATCATAAATCGTTCACCAAGTGACCTTAGCTGGGTGAGGGAGGCGGCAGATAATGGCAGCCATGACGACCCATCTTGCCCCTCCAGCGATTGAAAATGCCGTGGATCTGGTGCCGACGCTGCGGGCGCAGGGCTTTGTGGTTGCCACGGCAGACCAGGTCTGCCATCTGGCGGACGTGCCCCGGCCGGCGTTGAATGCCTGGCGCCCCCTCTGGGATGACTTGCCCCCCGATGGCTATCTGCGCGACGGCGGCCGGTACCGGCGTCGGCGCCACTCCTGCTTTGTGGTGGACGGTGACCAGGTGACCCAGGCACCGCACCGGTCCCACTGGCAACCGCTGGAATACAACGCCCTGCACGGCGGTATGCAGCGGCATTTCGAGCCCGTAGCCGACACCCTGGCGGCTGACCCGGGCTGGCGTCAGTTGCTGGTGTGGCTGGGCGACGTGTGTTCCGAGCTCAAGGGCGCACAGACCTGGTATGCCGAGGCGCACCAGTTCCGCATCGACACCACCGATGGTATTGGCCGCCCCACGCCCGAGGGCGCGCACCGTGACGGAGTGGACCTGGTGGCGGTGTTCATGGTCGGGCGCGAGGGAATCAAGGGCGGTGAAACCCGCGTTTTTGATGCCGGTGGACCCTCAGGGCAACGCTTTACCCTGAGCGAACCTTGGTCGGTATTGCTGCTCGACGATGAGCGGGTGATTCATGAATCCACCCCGATTCAGCCGATTACGCAAGGTGGGCATCGCGATACGCTGGTCATTACCTTGCGGGCGGGCGGTTTTCAGGGAGAATGAGCCACCGCGCCAGCCAGATGGCGCACGGGGACAAAAAAACATGAAAAGACTGGTCGATGGACTGGTGCGCATGAGCCGGCTGCGGGACCGTGACGCGCTGGATCAGGCATTGGTGCAGCTTGTCGGCGAGCACGCTGATGAGGGCGTGGAAACCGCCCAACTGATGCGCCTCGTGGGCGAGAGCCAGGACATGCGCTGCCTCACATTGGCGACAAACGGCCTTGCAGTGCCTGCGACTGTGCAGAATCCGGTGTGGGAAGACTGGACCTTACTGCCCCACCTTGTAGACGATGCACTGCGTCTGCAGGCCGTCACGGACAACACTCCGGCCTTATCGAATGCGCTGCCATGGAGGGTGGTGTTTCCCATTGAACAGACCCTGGGTGAGGTGGGGGTGCTTCTTGATGTTGCTGCCGATCGGCCTTTTTCAGCCGAACTGCTGGACGTACTGGGCAGTGCGGTGCAGAACTACCGGAATCTTCTGGGCCTGCTGGACTATGGTGAGAAAGACGCCCTGACAGAGCTGCTGAACCGAAAGTCGTTTGATGGGGCCTTCTTCAAGGCGGCACAGGCGCGGCATGCACAGCCGGAACTCCTGCAGCCTGAACGCAGGGCGGCAGCCGAGGCCCCGGGCACCTGGCTGGCGGTGCTTGATATTGACCACTTCAAGCGGGTGAACGATAACTTTGGCCACCTCATTGGTGACGAGGTGCTTTTGCTTATGGCGCGCCTCATGCGGGCGAACTTCCGCTTCCATGACCAGCTATACCGCTTTGGTGGAGAGGAGTTTGTCATTCTGATGCGTTGCCCCAGTGCGGAGGATGCACTCGGCGCACTCGAACGCCTGCGTCACCGGGTAGCAAACCATGTCTTTCCGCAGGTGGGACAGATCACGGTGAGTATTGGATTTGCCTGTTTGCGAGGCAATGACACACCGGGTGCAGCATTTGGCCGCGCCGATCAGGCCGTGTACTACGCCAAGGAACACGGCCGCAACCAGTGCTGCAGCTACGACAAGCTGGTGCAAACCGGGGCACTGGAGCAGGCCAAGGCAGAGGCCATGGACGTCGACCTCTTCTGATCTGCCAGGGCCAACGGCCCTGGCCGCGGCACTTTAGGCGGTGCGTTCAAAAATGGCGGCAATACCCTGGCCGCCGCCAATGCACATGGTCACCAGCGCGTAGCGGCCGTTGATGCGCTCCAGTTCATACAGTGCCTTTACGGTAATCAGGGCACCGGTTGCACCAATCGGGTGGCCCAGAGAAATGCCGGAACCGTTGGGGTTGACCTTGGCAGGGTCCAGGCCCAGCTCCTTGGATACGGCGCAAGCCTGTGCTGCAAACGCTTCATTGGCTTCGATCACATCCATGTCATTGGTCGTCAGGCCGGCTTTCTGCAAGGCCAGGCGGGATGCAGACACCGGGCCCATGCCCATGATCTTGGGGTCCAGACCGGTGTGCGCATAGGCTACCAGGCGCGCCATGGGCTGGAGGCCACGGGCTTTGGCAACGCCGGCTTCCATCAATACCACGGCAGCGGCAGCGTCATTGATACCGGAAGCGTTGCCCGCGGTGACGGTGCCGTTTTCCTTGATGAACACAGGCTTGAGCTTGGCCATGTCCGCGGCCACGCAGTTGGGGCGGAAATGCTCGTCAGTCTCATAGGCTACGTCGCCCTTTTTGCTTTTGAGCATGATGGGCAGAATCTGGCTTTTGAAATAGCCGGCTTCGGTCGCACGTTGGGCGCGGTTGTGGCTCTCGACGGCCGTGGCGTCCTGCATTTCGCGGGTGATGCCAAATTGGGCGGCTACGTTTTCAGCGGTTACGCCCATGTGGATGGTGTGGAAGGGGTCGTGCAACGCACCCACCACCATGTCGACCATCTTGGTGTCACCCATGCGGGCGCCCCAGCGGCCAGTCAGCGAAGCATAGGGGCCACGGCTCATGTTTTCAGCGCCGCCGCCAATGGCGATGTCGGCGTCACCCAGCATGATGGCCTGGCTGGCGCTCACGATGGCCTGCAAGCCGGAGCCGCACAGACGGTTCACGTTGAAAGCCGGTGTACCTTCTGCACAGCCACCGTTGATGGCGGCTACGCGGGACAGGTACATGTCCTTGGGTTCGGTGTTGACGACGTGGCCGAACACAACGTGGCCTACATCCTTGCCGTCCACGCTGGCGCGTTTGAGCGACTCACGCACCACCTGGGCTGCCAGGTCGGTGGGGGGAATGTCTTTCAGGCTGCCACCAAAGGTACCAATGGCGGTGCGGACTGCGCTGACGACGACGACTTCACGGGACATGGAAAATCTCCTCAGATTTCAGTTGGGATGGATGATTCATTCGAACGCACAGCAGAGTTTGCACCCCAAAAGCTGCACAGGACTTACGGCGATTTTGGAACTTCAGCAGTTGCTTTCCAGAAAAATCTTCACAGTAGCGTTCAGTTTCTGACGTCGGCTACGGGCTCAATTCCGAAATCATCACGCTGCAAATAAGCCAGCAGGCGTTGTGCCGCCATGGCCGGGCTGGTCAGCTGCCCCTGGTGGTGCAGACCAGCAAAGGCCCGCTGGTCAGGGAAGGTGGACGGATCTGCACTGCGCAATTGCATCTGCATGTCGGTGTCAATCACCCCGGGTGCGAGGGAGCACACTTTGGCGCCGTTGGCAACCAGCGCTTCTTCCAGCGCCAGGCAGCGGGTGAAGTGGTCCATGCCGGCCTTGGCTGCGCAGTAAGCGGCCGACGATGCCATGGCGCGCCGCCCCAGACCGGAAGAAATGTTGAGTACCTTGCGTGGCATCTGCCAGGCCTTCGTGGTGACCAGAAAGGCCGCGGTCAAGGCCATGGGTGCTTCGAGCCCTACGCGCAGCGCGTGCGCCAGGTCCTGCGGCTGCGCCTGGCGCACAGGCACCAACTCAGAAATAACGCCGGCGTTGTTGATCAGCGTGGCACTGGCCAGGGTGACCGGGTCCAGCATCTGCAGCCACAACCGCAGGCGCTCGGCCACAGTCGCGCTGTCGGCCAGGTCAGCGGTCCACTGCTCCAGTTCCGTGCCGGTGCGCGCGGCTTCCTGTTCCAGCGCGGCGTTCGCATGGCGCGAGAGGCACAGCAACCGTGTCTTGACTCCCAGCAGTTGCTGCGCCATGGCCAGACCCATACCGCGTGATGCACCAGTGAGGATGGTGAGGTGTTTCAAGATTCTGCTCCTTCAACCAGAAAACGCACCCGGCGCACGCCGTTCCATTCGTCGGCGTCCAGCCGGAAGGCCAGCGTGACCCGGGGAGGCAACTGCTCGGTGTGGCCAAACCAGATGCCATCGACCGGCGTACCCTGGTGCTTGAGTTTGAGCTGCAGATGCTTTTCGCCCACCAGGCGTTGGGAGATGACCTCCACCTCCTCGCTGAAGGTGGGTGCGGCAAAGCCCTGGCCCCACACCTCCTTGTGCAGCGTGTCCACCAGATCGACGCGCAGGTACTGGGATTCAAGCGCCCCATCGGTGTCCAGGCGGCGGGTGAGGGTGGCGGCGTCCAGCCACTCTTGCGCCACTTCGTTGAGCCCTTGCTCAAAGTCGTCCAGCCGTTCCTCAGGGATGGTGCAGCCTGCTGCCATGGCGTGGCCGCCAAAGCGCAGCAGCACGCCGGGGTAGCGCTTGGCCACCAGGTCCAGCGCATCGCGCAGATGAAAACCGGGAATGGAGCGGCCCGAGCCTTTGAGTTCATGTTCCTTGCCCGGTGCGGCGCTGGCGGCAAATACAAAGGCCGGGCGGTGCAGCTTGTCCTTGATGCGGCTGGCCACAATACCCACCACGCCTTCGTGGAAGTCGGGGTCGAAGACGCAGATGGCCGGCGGCGGTTCGTCGCCTTCGTCAAACAGGCTCTCGGCAATCACCATGGCCTGCTCGCGCATGTCGCCCTCGATCACGCGGCGCTCGCGGTTGATGCCGTCCAGCATTTTGGCGAGTTCATCCGCACGCGCCGGGTCGTCAGTCAGCAGGCATTCAATGCCCAGCGTCATGTCACTCAGGCGGCCTGCGGCATTGATGCGCGGGCCCAGTGCAAAACCGAAATCAAAGGTGGTGGCGGTGCTCGCGTTGCGCCCCGATGCTACAAAAAGACTAGCTAGCCCTGCAGGCATGGCAAGGGCGCGCACCCGTTTTAACCCTTGGGCGACAAGGCGGCGGTTGTTGGCGTCGAGCTTGACCACGTCCGCCACCGTGCCGAGCGCTACCAGCGGAAGAAGCGTGTCCAGCTTGGGTTGTGTGGCCGCATCCAGCACACCGCGGTTGCGGAGTTCTGAACGCAAGGCCAGCAAGACGTAGAACATCACCCCCACGCCGGCCATCGACTTGCTGGCAAAGGTGCAACTGGGCTGGTTGGGGTTGACGATGACATCGGCGTTGGGCAGTTCCGCGGCAGGAAGGTGGTGGTCCGTCACCAGCACCTGCAGCCCCAGCCGCTTGGCATGGGCCACGCCATCCATGCTGGCAATGCCGTTGTCCACCGTGATCAGCACGTCGGCGCCCTGGTCCTTGACGCGCTGGGCGATGGGGGCGGTCAGGCCGTAGCCATCCACAATGCGGTCGGGCACCAGGTAGCTCACATGTTGGGCACCGAGCAGGCGCAAACCGCGAATCGCCACAGCGCAGGCGGTGGCGCCATCACAGTCGTAATCGGCCACGATACACAGGCGCTTGTTCTCTGCAATGGCGTCGGCCAGCAGGACGGCAGCGCGGTCTGCGCCCAACAGCGTGCCGGGCGCAAGCAGCTTGCCCAGCGCATCGTCCAGTTCGGCGGTCGAGGTGACGCCACGCGCTGCGTAGAGGCGGGCCAGCAGAGGGTGGATACCGGCCTGCTCCAGTGTCCATACGGAGCGGGGCGGGACGTCGCGGGGAATGATCTTCATAGCGTGGACAGCAATTGAACAGGGGTTGGCGCATTCAAGCGTTTGCGCAGGCGTGTCAGCCAGGAGCCCTTGACCGGTGCAAAGGTAATGGCCTGGTGTTCCCCACACAGCGTGAGCGTGAGTGAGCCTGCGTCCGCTTTGGCCAGTGCGCTGGAGTCCAGTCTGCTCCAGGCTTCCAGCCAGGCGGCTGCATCGTCGCGCAGGGCCGCTGCGCGCAGGCTCGCGTCGACGGTCAGCGTTTCTGGTTCTGCCGCACCGGGGTAGTTGGCAGGGAGTTCACCAGTACCGCTGACCCAGAAAGAATTCACGGTGGTCTGGCGTTGGGCCGCGCGGGCATCGTTTACGGGATGGGTGTAAAGCAGCATCTGCATTTCATTTTGCAGGCGCCGCAGGGTTTTTGCCTGGGGTTGGCGTGGCATCCAGGTGTCGATCCGGGCATCCCGGGCGCGCTCCAGCGAGGCAGTGGCAAGTTCCTTGAACACCGCACCATGCGCCAGCCAGGTGCCGGTGGTCAGGGCCTGTAGGGTGATGCCATCCCCGGCAAAGTAGCCCCGCATGGCGTCCATCAGTGTGGCGGTCTCTTCATCTGTAAGCGCCAGGTCGGCCGGGTCCAGCATCTCCACATGGTAGGCGTTCACCCGCCAGTGGCAGGGGGTGATCCAGGCCCAACCGCCAAGTTGGGATGCTTCCTTCAGGCCCAGCCTATGGGCATCGGCTGCGGCCCAGGGCAGCAGGCCGTCTTCAGCGTCTATTCCCCGGGCAGCGGCCCGCAGATGCTCGCTCAGGGGCGTTAAATCTTGTGGACCGCCAGCGCGCTTCTGCGCTGGTGCCAGGCGCCCGAGCCACGCCGCAAGGTGGGGCAATTGCAGCTTTGCCGTTGCGGCCTGGCAGTGGGGCCCGGACGGGGCGGCGTGGTCAATAACAAGGTGCATGTCCGGATTGTCCCGCATGGATGCCACAATTGCGGAACTGGAGATTCTTTTCCCCGATGCGTATTCCCTATGAGTTGTTGATTGGCTGGCGCTACACACGTGCGGGCCGCACTACCCGGCGTAACGGGTTTATTTCGTTCATTTCGGGCGTGTCCATGCTGGGTATTGCCCTGGGCGTGGCGGCACTGATCATTGTGCTGAGCGTCATGAACGGCTTTCAGAAAGAGGTGCGCGACCGCATGCTCGGTGTGGTTTCGCACGTGGAGGTGTACGCCACCGGCGGGCAGGCCTTGCCCGACGTGGAAAAAACCCTTGCCCAGACACGTGCCCATCCCCAGGTGATTGGGGCGGCTCCCTTTATCGCTGCCCAGGCCCTGCTGGCCCGGGGTGAGGACATGAAGGGCGTGATGGTGCGTGGCATTGACCCGGCGCTGGAGCCTGAGGTAACCGACCTTGCCGCAGGCGCCCAGTCCGCCGTGCTGGCCAGGCTGGTGCCCGGTGAATTCGGCGTGGTGCTGGGCT
This sequence comes from Burkholderiales bacterium, assembly GCA_028868305.1. GTDB lineage: Bacteria > Pseudomonadota > Gammaproteobacteria > Burkholderiales > Burkholderiaceae_C > Allorhodoferax. The sequence continues at coordinate 14,736 of JAGWUS010000017.1, forward strand.
CCGAATTGGCCCGTACCCTGGGGGTTCGCACCGGTGACAAGGTGACGCTGGTGGCGCCCAGTGGCCAGGTGACCCCGGCGGGCGTGGTGCCGCGGCTCAAGCAAATGACGGTGGTGGGCACCTTTGACTCGGGCCACTATGAGTACGACTCGACCATGGTGTTTGCCCACTGGGTAGACACGGCCAGGATTTTTCGTCTGGAAGGCCCCACCGGTGTGCGGCTCAAATTGCGCGACCTGCACCAGGCCCGCTCGGTGGCAGACGATCTCAGTCGCACGCTGGGCCCCGATGTGACGGTCCGTGACTGGACCCGCCAGAATCGCACCTGGTTTTCCGCGGTGCAGGTCGAAAAACGCATGATGTTCATCATCCTTACCCTCATCGTGGCGGTGGCGGCTTTCAATCTGGTCAGCACCCTGGTAATGACAGTCACCGACAAGCGCGCCGACATTGCGATTCTGCGCACCCTGGGCGCGAGTCCGGGCAGCATCATGGGCATCTTTGTGGTGCAGGGCGCCATGGTGGGCGTGATTGGCACGCTGGCCGGGCTGCTGCTGGGCTTGAGTGTGGCTTTCAATATTGATGTGATCGTGCCGGCGCTGGAGCATGCGCTGGGGGCGAGCTTTCTGCCCAAAGACATTTACCTCATCAGCCGCATGCCCAGTGACCCACAGCGTGGCGATATCGTGCCCATTGCGGTCATCGCGCTGGTGATGGCTTTTGTCGCCACGCTGTATCCCAGCTGGCGCGCGTCCCAAGTGAACCCTGCGGAGGCGCTCCGGTATGAGTGAAGTTCTGTTGCAATGCCGCGGCCTGACCAAGCGCTTCCAAGAAGGGCGGCTGGATGTGACCGTGCTGCAGGGCGTTGATCTGGATGTGTTCCGAGGCGAGACTCTGGCGATTGTCGGAGCTTCGGGTTCAGGCAAGAGCACCTTGCTGCACCTGTTGGGTGGGCTGGACGCGCCCACCAGTGGCGCTGTCACCCTGTGTGGCCAGGCACTGGCTAGTTTGAACCCGGCAGAGCAGGGACGTCTACGCAACCAGCACCTCGGTTTTGTCTACCAGTTTCACCATCTGTTGCCGGAATTCAGTGCACTCGACAATGTTGCCATGCCATTGACAATTCGGCGTGCAGCCCCCGCAGAATGTGCACAGACAGCTATGAAAATGCTAGCGGCTGTGGGATTGACCGACCGCGCCCAGCACCGCCCGGCAGAGCTGTCTGGCGGCGAGCGCCAGCGGGTGGCGATTGCCCGGGCGCTGGTGACCCGGCCCGACTGCGTGCTGGCGGATGAACCCACCGGCAATCTGGACCGCAGCACGGCGGACGGTGTGTTTGCGCTCATGCTGCAACTCGCCCGCGAGCAGGGCACAGCCTTTGTGCTGGTCACGCACGACCAAGCCCTGGCAGCACGCTGCGACCGGCAACTGCAACTGGTACAGGGCAGACTGCAGGCTGCCCTGTAGGCACCGCACATGCGATGGATAGACACCCATTGCCATCTGGATGCGCCAGAGTTTTTTGTGCCAAATTGGCCGCTAGCCCCCGAAATACGTGCGCAGGCCGCTATCAAAGGTGTAGCGAAATGTGTCATTCCTGCGGTGGAAATCAGCAATTTTGACGCGGTACGCATCCTGGCGCATGCGCTGGGTGACAGCTATTGCCTGGGTATTCATCCTCTGTATGTGGCGCGCGCATCGGAAGCGGACCTGACAGCGCTGGATGCGCAACTCGCGCAGCACTGTAACGATCCGCGCCTGGTGGCAGTCGGGGAGATCGGACTGGACTATTTTGTGCCAGCACTCAACCAAAGTCCTCTGCGCGAGATGCAGGAGTTTTTCTACCGCGAGCAGCTGAAACTGGCCCGCAAATACGGTTTGCCGGTGGTCCTGCATGTGCGGCGCTCGGCGGACCGTTTGCTTAAGGGTTTGCGCGAGGTGGGGGGCGGTGCGCCCTGGTCGGGCATCGCCCATGCTTTTAATGGCAGCGAGGTACAGGCGCAGGAATTTCTCAAACAGGGCCTCAAGCTGGGTTTTGGTGGGGCGGTCACCTATGACCGCGCCTTGCAGCTGCGCCGCCTGGCCAGTGCACTTCCGCTGGATGCGCTGGTGATGGAAACCGATGCGCCGGACATTGCACCGCACTGGCTGTATGCGACGGCAGCGCAGCGCGCGCAAGGCATCCAGCAGCCGCGCAATGAACCTGGAGAATTGCCACGCATTGCTGCTGTAGTGGCCCAGTTGCGTGGCATCTCTCTGGAGGCGCTGGCGGACGTCACTACGCGCAATGCCTGCGCGGCCTTGCCGAAACTGGCCGCGCTGCTGGTATAAATCCCCATGGCAAGAAATGAATCCCTCCAGCTCCCCGAAGTCAATTTTTCAGAAGAGGGGCCGATCCGCCACTTGCACCTGGGCAGCGAGTGGATACAGGGCTCCATGCTGGTGGATGCGCCCACGGTACTGGTGCATGAGTACATCCAGCGCATGATGGCTTGGCTGCTGTTTGTCGATCCGGCCACGGTGACGCAGCGCCAGGCGCTGCAACTGGGTCTGGGCGCAGGTTCGCTGACCAAGTTCTGCCACAAGCAACTGCGCATGAAGACCACAGCCATTGAGCTCAACCCCATGGTGTTGCACGCCTGCCGGGGCTGGTTCAAGCTGCCGGCAGACAACGCGCGCATGCAGGTGATTCTGGGAGATGCTGCCCAGGAGATCCGCAAACCGCATTGGCTCGGTGCGGTGGATGCCTTGCAGGTAGATCTGTATGACGAAGAGGCCGCTGCGCCTGTGCTCGACAGTGCGGATTTTTACGCCGATTGCCGTGCCACGCTGACGCAAGAGGGGTGCATGACGGTGAACCTGTTTGGCCGTGTATCCAGCTACCAGAAAAGTCTGGACAAGATGGCTGCTGCTTTCGGTATGGATGCGATGTGGGCCTTCAAGGCCACGCGCGAAGGCAACACCGTAGTGCTGGCCCAGCGCACCCCATCGCGACCTTCACGCACAGTGCTGGGCGAACGCGCTGAGACCATCAAGGCCCAATGGGGCCTGCCTGCGGAGAAATGGGTGCGGGTTTTCAAACCGGTGAAATCATGATCAAGCACGACAATCTCAATGCGCGGTCACGGAGCAACTATATGGGTCCACTGGACTGGCGCAAGCTGGTTGAGTGGCTGCACAAGGATGGCGTGGTTTCCGCCGAAGAGGCGCAACGCACCATCGCGCGCTGCTCGCAGGCAGAGAGCGTCCAGCACCCTTTGGTGCGTCTTGCCAGTGTTTCCATGCGGCGCCTGGCTGACAACAAGCCGCTGGACATGGAAACGCTCACCCAATGGCTGGCAGCCCATGTCGGGCTGGAATACCTGCGCATTGATCCGCTCAAGGTGGACGTGGGCAAAGTTGCCGATGCCATGGGTGCAGCCTATGCAGAGCGGCACCGCATCCTTCCGGTGGTGGTGACACCTACCGAGTTGACGGTGGCCACTGCAGAGCCTTTCGTGCTGGACTGGATCGAGGAAGTGGAGCGCCAGTCGCGTCGTAAGGTGCGTCGCGTGGTCGCCAGCCCGCAGGAAATTCACCGCTATACGGCCGAGTTTTATGCGCTGGCCAAGTCGGTGCGCGCGGCCAGCAAGTCAGGAACGAACAACGGCGCCAGTTTTGAGCAGCTGGTGGAATTGGGCAAGACCAACAAGCAGCTTGATGCCAATGACCAGGGTGTGGTGCAGGTGGTCGACTGGCTGTGGCAATACGCCTTTGATCAGCGTGCCAGCGACATCCACCTGGAGCCGCGGCGTGAGCAAGGGGTGATCCGCTTCCGCATTGATGGCGTGCTGCATCCGGTGTACCAGATGCCCATGGGCGTACTCAATGCCATGACGGCGCGCATCAAGCTGCTGGGGCGCATGGATGTGATTGAGCGGCGGCGCCCGCAGGACGGGCGCATCAAGACGCGTAACCCGCGTGGCGACGAGATTGAAATGCGGATTTCCACCCTGCCCACCGCGTTTGGCGAAAAGATGGTGATGCGGATTTTTGACCCTGACAACGCAGTCAAGGATCTGGATGCACTGGGTTTCTCCAGCCACGATGCGCAGCGCTGGGAGGAACTGGTCAAACGGCCCCATGGCATCATTCTGGTGACCGGTCCTACGGGCTCTGGCAAAACCACTACGCTGTACTCCACACTCAAGCGGGTGGCGACCGAAGAGGTGAATGTGAGCACGGTGGAGGACCCGATTGAAATGATTGAGCCAGCGTTCAACCAGACCCAGGTGCAACCGCAGTTGGATTTCGGCTTCCCGCAGGGCCTGCGCGCACTCATGCGCCAGGACCCCGACATCATCATGGTGGGGGAAATTCGCGATCTGGAAACCGCAGAAATGGCCGTGCAGGCGGCATTGACGGGCCATCTGGTGTTCTCGACGCTGCACACCAATGATGCGCCCTCCGCCGTGACGCGACTGCTGGAGCTGGGCATCCCGTCTTACCTGATCAATGCCACGCTGCTGGGTGTTTTGGCCCAGCGTCTGGTGCGCACCCTGTGCATGCAGTGCAAGGTGCGTGACGAGGATGCCACCCGGGAATCCTTGGGTGAAATGGTCAAACCCTGGCAGATCAATGGGGGGTACAAACCCTATAAGCCAGTAGGCTGCGTGGATTGCCGCATGACCGGATTCCTGGGGCGCATGGGGCTGTACGAATTGTTGGTGGTGACCGAAGGCTTCAAAGCCAAAGTTACCGCTGAACCCGGCATTGACGCTGTGCGGCGGCAGGCGATTGCGGATGGTATGCGCCCCCTGCGCCTTGCCGGTGCGTTGCGGGTGGCAGAAGGTCTGACCGTGATGGAAGAGGTCCTCACAGCCACGCCACCACTACAGTAACTTGCGTTCCACAGGGCTGAATTTTTTCAGTGCAGAATACGCCACCTAGTTCATTACGAGGAGACAAAACAATGAATATAAAAAGTCAGAAAGACTTTTTCTCAGGCCTGATGTTCATGGTCGTTGGAGTTGCCTTTGCGTGGGGTGCCAGTACCTACACCGTTGGCAACGGCGCGCGCATGGGGCCGGGCTACTTTCCACTGGTGCTGGGCGTCCTGCTGGGCATTCTGGGTGGCGTGATCACCTTCAAGGCTTTGGTGGTGGAAACCGTAGATGGCGACAAGATCGGCAGCTTTGCCTGGAAGCCGCTGTTCTTCATCATCATGGCCAACCTGGTCTTTGGCGCTGCCCTCGGCGGTCTGCCCAGCATAGGCCTGCCCTCGCTGGGGCTGATCGTGGCGATTTTTCTGCTGACGTTTATTGCTGCCAACGCCGGTGACGAGTTCAACTTCAAGGAAGTGACCATCCTGGCCATCATCCTGGCCGTCATGAGCTACGCCGCCTTCATCCTGTTGCTCAAGCTGCAATTCCCTGTGTGGCCTGCCTTCATCCAAGCCTGAGGAAAGAAAAACCATGGAACTGTTTAACAACCTCGCGCTGGGTTTTGGTGTCGCGTTCACGCTGCAAAACCTGATGTATGCCTTCATCGGCTGCCTGCTGGGCACGCTGATTGGTGTGCTCCCCGGCATTGGCCCGCTGGCGACCATTGCCATGCTGCTCCCCGCCACCTATGCCCTGCCACCCGTGGCAGCGCTGATCATGCTCGCCGGCATCTACTACGGCGCACAGTACGGTGGCTCCACCACGGCCATTTTGGTGAACCTGCCAGGCGAGTCGTCCTCGGTGGTGACCGTGATCGACGGCTACCAGATGGCCCGCAATGGCCGCGCAGGTCCGGCACTGGCTGCGGCTGGCCTGGGTTCGTTCTTTGCCGGTTGCGTGGGCACCCTGATCCTGGCAGCCTTTGCGGGCCCCCTGACCGAACTCGCTTTCAAGTTCGGCCCGGCTGAATACTTCTCGCTGATGATCCTGGGCCTGGTCGGCGCGGTGGTGCTGGCCTCGGGCTCTTTGCTCAAAGCCATTGCCATGATCATCCTGGGCCTGCTGCTGGGCATGGTCGGCACCGACGTCAACTCCGGAGTGGCCCGTTTCAGCTTCGATATCGCAGAACTGACAGACGGCATTGGCTTCATCGTGATCGCCATGGGTGTATTTGGTTATGGCGAGATCATCAGCAATCTGTCCAAGCACGAGAGTGAGCGTGAAATCTTCGTTGCCAATGTGACAGGCCTGTTCCCTACCAAAGAAGACTTCAAGAACATGATTCCGGCGGTACTGCGCGGCACTGCTTTGGGTTCCATACTGGGCATTTTGCCAGGCGGTGGTGCAGTGATGGCCGCCTTTGCGGCCTATACACTGGAAAAGAAGACAAAACTCAAGCCCGGTGAAGTTCCTTTTGGCAAAGGCAATATCCGTGGAGTGGCGGCTCCGGAGTCGGCCAACAATGCGGGTGCACAGACCTCTTTCATTCCGCTGCTGACCCTGGGTATCCCACCCAATGCCGTGATGGCGTTGATGGTGGGGGCAATGACCATCCACAACATCCAGCCAGGTCCCCAGGTCATGACCAGCAACCCCGAATTGTTCTGGGGACTGATTGCTTCCATGTGGATCGGCAACCTGATGCTGATCATTCTGAATCTGCCGCTCATTGGCATGTGGATCAAACTGCTATCGGTACCTTACCGCTGGCTGTATCCGTCCATCGTGCTTTTCTGTGCGATTGGGGTGTACTCTACCAACAACAACACCTTTGATATCTGGCTGGTGGGTCTGTTTGGTGTGATTGGCTATCTGTTCATCAAACTGGGAACCGAGCCAGCGCCTTTGTTGCTGGGCTTCATTCTGGGGCCGATGATGGAAGAGTATCTGCGCCGTGCGCTGTTGCTCTCCCGAGGGGACTGGAGCGTGTTTCTGACTCGCCCCCTCTCGGCGGGATTGCTCGCGGCAGCAGCCTTGCTGCTGGTGGTGGTGCTGATGCCTTCAGTGAAGGCCAAGCGTGAAGAAGCATTTGTTGAGGATTGAAAGGGGACGCTTCGAACCTGGCAAAAAAAGGGGCGCACGATGCGCCCCTTTTTCATAGACAGAGTCGGCGAGCCTATTTCAAGTCACCGGCCAGGGATGCCAGAGTTTCTGCGGCGATGGTGGTGTGGGCTGGATAGTTGGTATGGTCACAGCCCAGCTTGACGGCAGCCCCCGCTTTGACAGCCGCAATCATGGCAGGCGTGAGTTCAAAACGTACAAAGTGCACTGCGGATGTTTTTTCATCGTTTTCGCGTTCCAGGTCTTCATCGGCAATGGCATACACGCGGGCCTGACCCTCCACTTCCACAAACATGTGGTCTTCCACCCCGATCAGTCGCGTGAGTTCACGTTTGCGCTCGTTTACATCGGGATACTCCAGCAGAAGTGTGGCTTTCCAGTTACTTCCGTCGGGGACCAGTGGAGCATAGGCTTCAATTTCCTGCGCAATGCCTTCATCTTCAAAGATCTTTTCAATGCGCAGCATCTCCTGAATCTGGTAGCGGATGGTTGTCTCTGATTCAAACTGCAGGTTGATGTGGTCTCCCAGTTGCACGCTGCGTAACTTGCGGTGTGCAATGATCGCTGGCTTGTTTTCCTTGCGGTACTTGCTGTAGGACTCAAGGGTCATGAGGCTTTCGCGGGTGATCTTTCCAGTGGTTTGCATGGCAGGCTCTTACTTCAGTCCATAGGCTTCACGAATTAACGTGAGTGGGTGTTTTTGCGGTGGCAATCCCTGACCATTTGCCAGGTTGTTGACCTCGAAACCCTGCGCAATGTGGTGCCCGCCCAGCGGGCAGTCACTGCTGATGACATCGGGCAGACCGCCATCCTTGTGGCTGGCCATGGCTTTGAACAGCGGCTTACCAATTTTCATGGCCTGCTGGTGCGTGGCCTTCTTGACGCCGAAGGTGCCAGCATGGCCCGAGCAGCGTTCATGGGTGTGCACACTGGTTCCGGGCACCATCTTGAGCATCTCCTCGGTCTTCTTGCCGATGTTCTGCACCCTGCCGTGGCAGGGGATCTGGTAACTGACCTTGCCCAGCGACACGGGAAAGTCGGCCTTGAGCAGGCCATCGCGTTTGCGTGCCATCATGTATTCGAAAGGGTCCCACATAGCATCCTTCACCCATTGCACGTCGGGTTCATTCGGGTACATCAGGGGGATTTCCTGTTTGAACATCAGTGCGCAACTGGGTACGGCCACCAGGATGGCATAGCCATCTTTGGCGTACCGGGCCAGCACCGGGATGTTGGCTTCCTTGCTGGCGTTGACCGATTCCAGGTCGCCCAGTTCCAGCTTGGGCATGCCACAGCACTTTTCCTTGTCGACAATTACGTACGGTATATCGTTGTGGTCCAGTACCTTGAGCAGGTCATGACCAATCCCCGGTTCGTTGTAATTGATGTAGCAGGTTGCAAAGATCGCTACTTTGCCCGGCGTTCTTTCACCGTCTTTCACTACCGTGGCTTTGGCCCTGGGGGGGGCAGAACGGAATTTCCTGGTGGCCAGCGCAGGCAGCCAGGCATTCTTGTCCACACCCAGAGTGGACTCCATCACGTTCCTCGCAATCGCGGTGTGGTTCACGGCGTTGACCACCTGGACGACGACGGGAATGCCGGCCAGAGAACCGTGCACATCGGTAGAGGCCAGCAGCTTCTCGCCAAACCCGACTTTGCCCTTTTTGAACTTGATGGCCTTGGCCCGCAACATGGTGTGCGGGAAGTCCAGGTTGAACTCGTGCGGCGGCACGTAGGGGCACTTGGTCATGTAGCACAGGTCACACAGGTAACACTGGTCTACCACCTTCCAGTAATCCTTTTTGTCAACGCCATCGACCTCCATGGTCTTGCTCTCGTCCACAAGGTCGAACAGCGTGGGGAACGAGCCGCACAGGCTCACACAACGGCGGCAGCCATGGCAGATGTCGAAGATGCGCTCCATCTCATGGAAAGTGGCTTCTTCGTTGTAGTAGTCAGGACCTTTCCAGTCGATGGGGTGGCGGGTGGGAGCTGAAAGGTTGCCTTCGCGTGCCATGGTGAGGGTCTCGTGGGTAGTTCTTGGGATGATTTTTCTGCATTGGGCGCTGACACCGGTAAGCGGCAACGCCCAACACAGACGAATCAATACGTGTCAGTGCAGATCAATCTGCCAGTTCCGCCAATGCCTTGGCGTAACGGTTGGCGTGTGAACGCTCCGCCTTGGCCAGGGTTTCAAACCAGTCAGCCACTTCGTCGTGACCTTCGTCACGGGCTGTCTTGGCCATACCGGGGTACATATCGGTGTACTCATGGGTTTCACCAGCCACCGCCGACTTGAGGTTGTCACGGGTTGAGCCAAAGGGCATGCCGGTCGCTGGGTCACCACAAGTTTCCAGCCATTCCAGGTGCCCGTGGGCATGGCCGGTTTCTCCTTCCGCGGTAGATCGGAACAGGGCAGCCACATCGGGCTGCCCCTCTACGTCGGCCTTGTTCGCGAAATACAGGTAACGGCGGTTGGCCTGAGACTCGCCCGCGAAGGCGGCTTTCAGGTTGTCTTCCGTCTTGGAGCCTTTAAGTGCTGCCATGGAAATCTCCTTGTGGTTAAAAAAAACGCATCGCCCTGACCATGAAGTGGTCAAAGACGAAGATCAGCTTAGAACTTTCAGGCGCAGCCGTCTAATTGGCTGCGTATATGCTCCCAATTGGCGTTGGCTATCGGTATTTCTCTATTGAAAAAGTGCTTCGAAACCGTTGGCGGGTTCAAACCGGCGGTTGCGGTAGATGAGCCGGGTGGGCCCAGGCAGGGCGCGTTCCGCGATGGAGTGGCGCTCATCCCCTGGGTAGCACAGAACCCGTTCTCCATTTTCATCATGGGGTTCCGGGCAGACGAGGGGTGGCGTCTTGCCACGTGCCTCAGCCATGACCGTTTCGATCGTGTTGTGACGGGCCAAGTGCGACAGGCTCATGATCTGGGGAGGTGCCAATTCGATATCGCGTGCCCAGTATTGCTCCAATGCTGCGCGGGGTGACAGCCAGACGCTTTCGGTGGTTTCAAAATCATCGTGACGCGCAACCTGACTCTGGGGAATGGCAGCGACAAAGAAACGGGTGTCAAAGCGCTTGGTGGACACCGAGGCCATTTTGGGCGTGATCCAGCGCGACCATGGCGCCAGCATGCGGGTATTCAGTCTCAATGTCAGTTGCGCGAGGATTTGGTTGAATGGCATTCCGTCACGCATCAACTGCATGGCTGTCTGGGTGGCTGCTGCGTCTGCGCCGTCCGCGAACAACACGCCCGATTCTTCAAAGGCCTCCCGAAGTGCGGCTACAAACAGCCCTTTGGCCTGATCGGGGGTAGTCCCAGGTTCACCCAATGCAGTGTGCAGGGCTCCGCTGGCCTGGTCCAGTCGGGTGCGCTCTGTCAACTGTGAATCACTTTCATCGAGTTTCCCGCCAGGAAAGACATAGGCCCCTCCTAATACGTCCGACAACCCGTGCCGCTTGACGAGGAAAACCTCAAGGCCTTGCGGCGCATCCCGCAGTAGGACTACGGTGGATGCATCGCGTGGCGGGGTCAATATGACTTCTGATCGTAGTTCCATGGGAGACAGCTTTGGGTGGGTTGGTGGATGGGCTTGAATTACAGTTGGGGTTCAGGCACCAGAGGCTAGCAGACGCTCTGGCTTATTCTTGTCTCGCATATTTCAGGATGTATCCATGAGCATTGATTTCAAGGGGCGCGTAGCCATTGTGACGGGAGCCGGCGGTGGTTTAGGGCGTCAGCATGCGCTGGCCTTGGCGGCTCGAGGCGCCAAAGTCGTCGTGAACGATCTTGGCGGTGCCAGAGATGGCTCTGGCGGCTCGGTGTCTGCCGCAGCGGCTGTAGTGGCGGAGATTGTTGCCGCCGGCGGCGAGGCCATCGCCAACGGCGCCTCGGTTACCGACTGGGAAGCCGTGCAGGCCATGGTGAAGCAGGCCATGGACGTATGGGGCCGGGTGGACATTCTGGTCAATAACGCAGGTATTTTGCGCGACAAGAGCTTTGCCAAGATGGACCTGGCGGATTTCCGGCTGGTCATGGATGTTCACCTGATGGGTGCTGTACATTGCTGCAAAGCAGTCTGGCCCCACATGACGGATCAGAAATATGGCCGTATTCTGATGACGACCTCCTCATCCGGCTTGTACGGAAACTTTGGGCAGTCCAACTACGGCGCAGCCAAGATGGCGCTTGTGGGGCTGATGCAGACGCTGTCGATCGAGGGTGCCAAGCACGGTATTCTGGTCAATTCGCTGGCACCCACTGCAGCTACCCGCATGACCGAGGACTTGATGCCACAGGCGGTGCTGGATGCGCTCAAGCCGGAAGCGGTGGTGCCAGCCATGCTGGTGTTGGTGAGCGAACAGGCACCAACCCGTACCATTTTGTGTGCTGGCGCTGGCAGCGTGGAGTCGGCCCACATTTCCCTTACGCAGGGAGCATGGATTGGTCTGGATGCCCAGGCGCCCGAGCGTCTGGCGCAGCAATTGGGGCAAGTGGTGAATCGCGAGGGCGATATGGTTCCGCAAAGTGGATCGGCACAAGGGACGCACGAAGTGGGCAGGGCGATGCAACATCTGAGCAATCGATAGGACAATTCCTCGGATTCCTACGCATTCATAGGTCTTGTGGTACCTTCACGCCCGAACAAAAAGTTGAAGGGCCACGGGCATGAAAATCACGACAGAGGCCCCAGGCGCGCTGACAGAATCGAGAATTCTGGGTATTCGGCGCGGTGTTGAAAAGGAAAGTCTGCGGGTGACTGCAGACGGCGTACTGGCACGCACACCTCACCCGTTGTCGCTCGGATCGGCGTTGACGCATCCGCATATCACCACGGATTTCAGTGAATCGCAGGTGGAGTTGATTACCGGCGTGCATGCAGGTGTTCAGCCCTGCCTGGAGGAGTTGCGGGAAGTTCACCAGTTCACGGAGCATGCCATTGGTGACGAAATGCTCTGGGTATCGAGCATGCCCTGCTGCCTGCCAGACGACGGAGCTATTCCGCTGGGCCAGTACGGCAGTTCCAACGTGGGGCTGTCCAAGACGGTTTATCGCATGGGTCTGGGATACCGCTATGGTAGGCGCATGCAGACCATTTCCGGTATTCACTACAACTGGTCCATGCCGGCTGTCTCCACCGAGGCGTATTTTGGGTTGATTCGCAATTTCCGTCGAAATGCTTTTTTGCTGCTGTATTTGTTTGGCGCATCGCCCGCAGTGTGCTCTTCTTTTGTAGCAGGACGGCAGCACCCATTGCAAACACTGAGCGAAGATACGCTATATCTTCCGTATGCCACGTCCCTTCGCATGGGGCGACTGGGCTATCAGAGTGATGCACAGGCTTCGCTGGCGGTGAGTTACAACAGCCTGGAAGGCTATGGGGACTCTCTGCATAAGGCATTAATCCGGCCATATCCCGCTTATGAAGCCATTGGCGTACGGGGTGAGGATGGCCAATACAGGCAGTTGGCAACGACCTTGCTGCAAATAGAGAACGAGTTTTACGGAACGATACGGCCCAAGCGGGTGATATTCCCCGGCGAGCGTCCCCTGCACGCCTTGCGTGAGCGTGGCGTCGAGTATGTGGAAGTCCGGCTGATGGATCTGGATCCATTTGAGCCCCTGGGCATTCAAGGGCAAACCATGCGTTTTCTGGATGTGTTCCTGACACATTGTCTGTTCAGCGAGAGCCCTCCGGACACCCCCGAGGAGATTGTGGCCATATCGAGCAACCAGCACGCGGTTGCCGAACGCGGGCGGGAGCCCGGACTGATGCTGCAGAGGGGGGAGAGCAGGGTAGAGCTAGCGGATTGGGGGCGCGAACTGATTCGGGACATGGAACCCATTGCGGAGCAGTTTGACGCTAGCCATGGGACAAACGCCTACACGGAAGCAATTCAAGCCGCAATACAGGGGTTGCACCAGTCTGAGACGCTACCGTCTGCACGGGTGCTTCAGGCCGTCAGGGATGCGCATGCGGGATCATTTCTGGACTTTGTTCGCGCGCAATCTCGGCGTACCAAAAGCGCAGTCCTGCAGACACCACTCTCGCAGGCAGTGCGTGAAAAGCTGGAACGGCAGGCCAGTGAATCCCTGGAGTCACAACGCGCTATCGAGGCGGCCGATACCATGCCCTTTGACATCTATCTCAAAGAGTACTTGGCACCGCGTCGCCTGCTGGTTTGATCAAAATCAAAGTCTGTTCACGTCCCTCTTGAAGTTCAGGTCAGCTGTCCACACCATTGCTGCATGGCGGTACTTTGTTGGTATTGCCGCAACCGAGCAAGAAGGAGCGTGAATATGAACTCATTGATCAGCCGTGGCAGTCTGTTTGACGATTTTTTTCGTGATGTGGCACCCGGGTTTTATGTCAAGCCATTGCATGGTGACCCATTGCCCACTGCTGCGAGCATCAAGATGGATGTGAAGGAAACCGACAAGGGGTATAGCGTTCATGCGGAAGTTCCGGGAGTCAACAAGGAAGACATCCATGTTTCCCTCGACGGAAATGTGGTTACGGTTCGTGCCGAAGTAAAACAGGAAGACGCACAGACCAAGGATGAAAAGCTGCTCCGTAGCGAGCGCTATTACGGTGCGGTCTCGCGCAGCATCCAGTTGCCGTCAGACATTGACCAGAATTCTGCCAAGGCCAAGTATGAGAATGGCGTCCTGACGCTCACGCTGCCCAAAAAGCGGGGAAGTGCATCACAGCGGCTGGCTATTGACTGAGCCGTACTGTGTGCGCTGCACTTATGTCTCGGTTTCGATGGCGAAGAAGTGTTCTTGCACGCCTTCGCAGGGTCCGAGGCTTTAGACGCCATAGCGGGGGCTAGCTCCTTGCGCACAGCAGTGTGGCTTGTGGGAAGCAAGATGGCAGCGATGCCAAAACTCTTGGGAAACGGTAGTTGCCTTGGGGCATGCATCGCGCGGATGCGTACCAGACCATGTCGGAAGATCCCAGCGGATGGCTTTACAACCTGAAGTACGGGTTGGGGTGTGCTGGCCGATCGGATAGCACAACGTCAAGTTTGTGCAGGGCTAGTTCGCCCAGCAACCGCTCGAATTCATCTTCGTGGCTCAGGAGATGCAGGTTCGGCACCCTGTCAGAGTTTGAGCAAGGCATAGCCCACAGCTTTCCAATCTCGTGCACCTGGGTCCCCACCATTTGTACGGCCACGCCCAGACAGTTTGCCGCACGGAAGATGCCCCCCTCATTGGCAACTAGCCAAAAGTAGTGCAGATGCCTGTGGCAGACAAGTTCATCCGGGCTATCTCAGTCGCTGAGTTGCCCATGGCACCCCTGAGTTGCGATTACGCCGCTTTGCGAACGCGTGCAACCTTCTTGGCTGCGGTGCGTTTGACAGTAGCCACTTTTGCTTTGGTTTTGTAACTAGTGGCCTTGTCGACCAGTACGCTGGAGCGGGCTTCCATTTTTGAAGCCATTTCAACAGCGGCCTGTGCTGCGGGGATTACCGCAACGGCCAGCACGTTCAATGTGCCAACGCCCGTCGCCTTTTCAAAACGGCTGGCGTTCGCTGCCATCTGACGCAGGCCCTTGCCGGCATATTCCACCGCCTTGCCCACGGCATTATTCGCGCTATCGGAGGTCAGGCTCACTGCGTTGGAGTAGAGCCCTGTCACTTTCTTTTCTGCTGCTACAGCATTGCCGCGCACTTCGGGGCTCAGACGTGCCCCCGCCCTGTGAACTGCAGAAGCCCAACCTTGGTCCATCAGTACGACGGCACGCTCATTGCCAATGCGGTAGGCATTGATAACATTCTTGGCAGTGTTGCCATAAGACTCAATCAATTCATGGGTGATGGCGGTCAGCGATTTGGAAGTCATGTAAATCTCCAGAGAATGATAAAACTGCGGGCCCAAGCCCATAGGTGGAATTCTCTGCAGGTGTCCTAGTGGCTACACCTTAAAAGCGGCATATTTCCTAGAGGCGACTGCCTAGGACCGACCTAAACTGCCTGACAATCCAGAGACCTGCCGATCACCAAGAAATATCAACAGCATGGCTATCCAGTGGTTCCCCGGTCACATGCACCTGACGCGAAAAGCGATTGCTGAGCGCATCAAGGATATTGACGTCGTCATTGAAATGCTGGATGCCCGACTCCCTGGTTCAAGTGCCAATCCAATGCTCGCGGAGATGACGTCGGCCAAGCCTTCGTTGAAGGTGTTGAACAAACAGGACCTCGCGGATCCTGCGCGTACGGAGGCTTGGATAGCGCACTACAGTGCCTTGCCTGGCGTACAGGCCATACCGCTGGATGCCAGTATGGGGGCTCCGGCCCGTGCTCTGGTTCAAGCGTGCCATGTGCTGGCACCCAATCGTGGCGGCATGGCCAAGCCCATGCGGGTTCTGATCTGCGGAATCCCCAATGTCGGGAAATCCACCTTGATCAATACCCTGAAAGGCAAGCGCGCTGCCAAGACTGGGGACGAAGCGGGGGTCACCAAGCAGGAGCAGCGCATCACCATTGCTGACGACTTCTATTTGTACGACACCCCTGGTGTGCTGTGGCCGCGCATCATCGTGGCAAAAAGCGGGTACAACCTGGCAGCGAGTGGGGCAATTGGCCGCAACGCTTTCAACGAAGAAGAGGTGGCGCTGGAGTTGCTGGACTACCTGCGTCAGCATTACGCGGCTGAACTGGAGGCGCGTTTCAAACTGAGGTCGGTGGCAGAGCAGACCGATGAGCAACTGCTGGAGGCAGTCGGTCGCAAGCGGGGTGCCTTGCAGGGTGGCGCCAAAGTTAACCTGCAGAAAGCGGCTGAAATTGTCATCCATGAATTTCGCGCTGGCAGCCTGGGGCGCATCACTCTGGAAACCCCCGATGAGTTTTCGCAATGGCTGTCGGCAGGACAAAAGCTTGACGCTGAACGACAAATCAAGAAGGACGCCATTGAGCACGCGCGACTGGTTCGGCTCAAAAAGATACCCAGGCCAGCGCGTGTGCAAGACGGCCACGAGGAGCCATCCGATTAAGCTGCGATTTGTAGAGTATTGATGTGCATCAAGGACGGGGACGTCAACCTGTTGCTACAGTAAACGGTAACTCAAACTCATTATTGCGAGGCATTCATGTTTAAACACATTTTGTTGGCTACCGACGGTTCAGCCGCGTCAGAACATGCAGCCAAACTCGCAGTAGGGTTGGCGCGCACCCATGGTGCCAAGCTCACTGCGCTGTATGTTGCTGACCCCTATCCTTATATTGGGGTTGGGGAAATCAACCCTATGGGATATCAGGCTTACTCGGCCGCAGCCCAGCAATTGGCGGCTCAAGCGCATGCGACTGTTGACACCCTTTGCAAGCAGGGCGGTAGCCCTGTCGAGCTTCAGGCACGTCTGGTCGAGGACGTCGCCGCCGCCAGCGGTATTGTGCAAAGCGCCAAAGATGAGGGGGCTGACCTGATTGTGATGGGCTCTCACGGACGGTCCGGTATTGCTCGCCTCATGCTCGGCAGTGTGGCAACCAAAGTGGTGGCCGAATCGCTGGTGCCGGTGCTGGTTACCCGTTGAACAGCGCTAAAGATTTCTGGTAGTGGCCACTTTGCGGTCGGCTACTACTTTTTGCGCGCTGGCACGCTCTCCTACCAGTTTGACATAGGGCTTGTAGTCCACGCCGGCGGTCGCCAGCATGTCTTCACCAAACATAACGCGAGTGGCCATGCCAACCAGCGGAAGATTGTTAAACGCCACGCAGTCGGCGAGCGTAAAAGTGTTTCCAGCCACATAAGGGGTGAATTTTGCCAGGCGCTTGAAGCCCGCAATGTTCTTCTCCAGCAATTTGCGCACGCGCTCTTTGGTGCCGTCGCTGACCGTGCCACCGAAGAACGCCTGGGGATACAACTCACGCGCCACCAATTCCAGGTGGAGGTCAATATAGTTGATCAACTCGCGCACTTTTGCTGCGGCGAACGGGTCTGTCGGTAGCAGTGCTGGCGTGGGATGGGCTGCTTCGATGTATTCCAGAATGGCGTGGCTTTCGCACATGCTGCCTTGGGGAGTTCGGATAAAGGGTACCTTGGCCAAGGGCGAGCACGCGAGCACGGCTTCATCCTTGCTGCCGGTCATGACCAGTTCTTCAGTGAAGGGCGCATTCTTTTCCAGAAGAGCCATTTTGACCACGTTGTAGTAGTTGGAAATGGCAAAGCCGCACAAAGTAATCATAGTTTTTGTCTCCGGTTTGAGTAAAGCCTCAGTCCACACGTGCACCCGAGGTCTTGACGACCTGAGCCCACTTGGTATGTTCGCTTTCGATCAGGCGTGCGAACTCCGCAGGTGAATTGCCGCTGGGAATTGCTCCCTGGGCCAGCATTTTTTCCTTCATGGACGGTGTATTCAGTGCGCGGGCCACTTCCTGCTGAATGCGGCTCACGATATCAACTGGTGTGCCTGCTGGAGCCAGCAGGCCAAACCAACTGGTGGCTTCAAAACCCTTCAGTCTGGCAGCCTCTTCGATCGTCGGAACATCAGGCAGGGCGGCCGAGCGCTGCGCACTGGTTACTGCCAGCGCCTTGAGTTTTCCGCTCTTGATGAGCTGCATCGCAGATGGAAGATTGTCAAACATCACATCCATCTGTCCACCTGCCAGATCCATCAGTGCCGGACCTGAACCGCGGTAAGGAATGTGTGTCATGAAGATGCCAGTCCGGCTCTTGAACAGTTCCCCGGCCAGGTGGATTGATGTGCCATTGCCGCTGGAGGCCATATTTAACTGGCCGGGTCTGGATTTCGCCAGCTTGATGAAATCCTCGACGGTATTGATGTTGTTAGTGCGTGCTACATCGGCATTGACTACCATTACGTTGGGTACGGCGGCCACCAGGGTAATGGGAGTGAAGTCCTTGAACGGGTCGTAGGGAAGCCTGGGGTACAGCGCGCGGTTGATTCCGTGTGTTCCAACGGTACCCATCAACAGCGTGTAGCCATCGCCAGGCGATTTCGCGACCACTTCCGCGCCCACGTTGCCGCCCGCTCCGGCCCGGTTTTCCACGAAAAATTGCTGACCAAAAGCCTTTGAAAGCTCGGGCGCCACAGCTCGGGCCAGAATATCGGTTGTGCCACCAGGCGCAAAGGGAACAACGATTTTGACAGGCTTGCCCGGCCATACCGTTTGCGCCCTGGCGTTCAGCCCACCCAACGCCAGAACTGCAGCAACGCCGGCCAGTGCCATGCGGCGCGTGAGGTACGTGTACTTCATGACAAATCTCCTGCCTATTTGTTTGTTGTACATCATGCCAGCAAAAGCGGTGCGGCAGATGACCTAGGCGACAGACTCAGGGGGACTCCAAGCCCAGAAGATGTGCCAGTGCAGCGGTTTCCATGGCGCCGGTATTGGTCACTACCTGCCCAGTTTGCGAATGCTTGGCAATGAGATAGGGAACCGACTCAACGCCCATGCTAGTAAGAAGCTGCGTGTTAGCTTTGATAGCCGCCTCAATGTCGGAGGGAATGCTCGCTGATGCAGGGATGCCTCCAGTGCCTGCAAGAATCGAAGCTTCATGGCTGCTCATTAACTCCGTCGGATTGGCTGCGGCCAGCAGAGCGGCCCCTTGAGGGGTGCTCTTCGCATTGATGAACGCGACGGGAATCCATACAAATTTCACTTTTTTAAGCAGAGGCTGTGCCTGCTGCCACAGGTGTCCGCAATGTGGACATTGCGGATCGAACAGCACATAAACGGTGTTCGCACTCATGAGGGCGCCCACGGTAAAACCGCGGGTCTTGGCGGCCACGTCTGCATAGGACTGGGCCGGATTGGCAGTGGTGGCCGAAGACTTGGTTGTGGCATCCTGCGGCGAGCAGCCGGCGATTGAAAGCAGCAAAGCAGTGGTCAGCAGAAGGGTGAAACTGGTTTTTTTCATGAAGTTTTCCGGAATGCGAATATGGTAATTCTGGCTCAAACTGGCACTGCCTGGCCCCAGTAGTGGAAGGTAAATGGGCGTGGCCCTTTCAGGTAGCGGGTTTGCAGGTCAGGCAAAGCGAACCTCGCCTGCTGCAGAAGAGAAGGGATGTCGCGTCCGAGGTGGCAGCCGCCGGCAACTGCCCCCCACACGGGCTGCAAGCGGTCCTGCCAAGCCTGAACCGAAGCATCGGGTGCACGGCCATGCTCGCAAAACAGCAGTGTGCCGCCTGGTGCCAAAACACGGTGCATTTCAAGCAGTGCACTGAGCGGGTCAGGGATGGTGCACAGCGTGTAGGTGATGACCACCGTATCAAAGCTGGCATCAGCCATGGGGATTTTTTCGGCCGAGAGCCCCACCAGATCAACCTGCAGGCCAGCCTCGTCGATCCGCTCCTGCGCCAAAGGATGCATTTGTACGCCCGGGTCCAGTCCCGTAATACGCTGGACCCGTGTCTTGTGATAATGCCGCATGTTCAGGCCGGTACCGATGCCTACTTCAAGCACTCGCCCTTGTGCCAGAGGGACGACACGCTCACGCATGCGTGAAATCATGGGCATGCCACAGACCATATCCAGTACAGGCGGAAGAATGTATCGGTCGTACCAGGATGCGGTCATGGGGTGATGCGTTTGAGACAGGGGTGCCATTGTTACCGGGCTCAGGCGACAAACGGTACAGTATGCGCATGAAAACCATTCTCCCCACACAAGTACTGACTGCCCCTGACAAGAACGACCCCAAACCCCTGGTGCTTTACCACGGGCGCAATTGCCCAGATGGTTTCGCGTCTGCATTGGCTGCGCGTCTTTATTACGGTGATGTGGTCGAATGTGTGGGGCTGGACCATGGGGATGTTAAGACCGTGGATGACCTGCCAGCGCTTGACGGTCGCGCGGTCTATATTCTTGATTTCTCGTTTGATGCCGATATTTTGCGGGCGATCGAGCAGCGCGCGGCCAAGCTGGTACTGCTGGATCACCACAAAAGTGCAGCAGAGAAACTGACCGGCTTTACCTGTCGCTGTGGCGTGGTGCATTTTGATTTATCCAAATCCGGAGCGCGCTTGGCATGGGAGTTCTTTCATCCTGATGTGCCCGCGCCAGATCTCGTGCGCTTTGTTGAAGATCGCGATATTTGGGCATGGCAGTATCCCGAGAGCGCCGCCTTTCTTGCTGCACTGGACATGGAGCCGTTTGAATTTTCCCGCTGGGCCCAAATTGCCGCGTACAGCCCGACCGAGGTGCAGACCTTCATGGCGCGCGGACAGGCCATGGACGAAAAGTTTTCCAAGCTTGCGGCCGATATTGCGGACGGTGCTCAGCCGGTGGTGTTTAACGGACAGCCGGGACTGATGGTCAATGCGCCTGGTGTCTTTCATAGCCTGGTTGGGGACCTGTTGTCTAGAAAGAGCGGTACGTTTGCGCTGATGTGGAACGTGGGTAAAGATGGCATTGTCAAGGTGGGTCTGCGTTCCCAACGCGATTTCGACTGTATTCCGTTGGCGGAAAGCATGGGCGGCGGGGGACATGCACAAGCCTGCGGGTTCAAATTGTCGGCGGACCGTGTCTCAGCATTGATTGCAGGCCGACTCGACGCCTGATCGCGGCCTTTGCGCCCTGCTTAAAGTACAAAGAAGGAGGTTTTTTTCCGGTCAATTTTGCCCGATGCTGCGCTTTGCTTAACCCTAAACTGGCCTCCAGATTTGTCCAACAGGAGTGCTTTATGAATACCTCAGTTCAGAATCCAGTCACTGCGCCTTTCAGCGAAGCACTCCAGTTCGTGGTTGAAATGGCCCGTCAGGGGGATTTGCGAGATGTGGCTGCCTTGCGATCGGTGTCGTATGGCCGGCATATTCCTGAATTGGGCATGGTCTTACAGAAGCCCGAAGAATGTGACTATGAGTTGGGCTGTGAAGTCATCGTTGCACGTTCCAAATTTGATGGCTCGTTACTCGGAACGATGCGAATCCACACAAACGCATTCAAGCCATTGCCATTGCAAATGTCTTTGCGCTTGCCCGAGCGATTTTCCAATGCGCGCATGGTGGAGGCCACGCGTTTGTGTGTCAAAGGAAGCCCTAACGCGTCATTAGTGCGAAATGCGCTCTTCAAAGCACTGTTTGAGTATTGTGTAGCGCAAAACGTTGAGTGGATGATGGCGGCTGGCCGTCGCCCAGTTGACCGGATTTACGATGCGCTGTTGTTCTCCGACGTAGGCGAACAGGGAAAATTTTATCCAATGACACATGCTGCCGGTGTACCTCATCGCGTCATGAGTTTCCCGACTTTTGAGGCGCAAGCCACTTGGGGAGCATGCAAACATCTGCTCTATAGTTTTGTGTTCGAAACGCTGCACATAGATTTGGATCTGTCGGCCATGACCAGCCTTAACTTTGCCTGGAATTGTCCGCAGGCGGAACCGGAATCGAACAGCGGGTTGGCGCCTTTGAGCGACTTCACGCCTATCAGCCGGTTTGGACAACTCAGTGCGGCCGATATTGATATCGATCTTGCCAGGCCGTTCAATGCATAGCGTCGGTCTGGAAACTGCCAAACAGTGACATCGTGTTGTCCGCAGTTGACTGCAGACCTGCCAGGAACTCCAGTATGGCGGGGTCTTCGACAAAGTCGGCACTGGATTTTGCCGACAGTATCCGCTCTGGCATGACCGGTTTGCTGATGCCATAGCCCTGCGCATAGTCAATGCCGGCATCCGACAAGGCCTTGATGGTCACCAAATCCTCGGCGTATTCGCCAATGGACTTCATTCCCAGGCTGGACACCAACCCACCAATGGCCTGAATAATGGCCAGACCTGCGGTGCTGCGTGGAGCATCTTTTACCAGAGAACCATCGAGTTTGAGCGCATCCACGGACAGGTTCCTGAGGTAACCAAACGAAGAGTAGCCTGCACCAAAGTCATCAATCGCCACTTTGGCGCCCAGAGACCGGACCCGGTCGATAAAGCGTTGTACGTTACGTATGTCGGTCAGCGCCACTGACTCGGTGATTTCAATGCAGATGAGCGACAGGATGGACGGGTGTTTTGCTAGCGTGTCGAACAGTTCGTCCGTAAATGCCTCGTCGTTGAGCGACCCCCCCGATATGTTGATACTGACAAAGCGGGTGTTGCACAAGGTTTTGGCGTGGGTCTCCAACCATTCAATCGCCCTAGAGATGACCCACCGGTCAATGATGGCCGTTTTGCCGTGCATTTCGGCGGCTTCGATGATGATGCCCGCCGGGATGATGCCGCCATCCGCCTTGCGCATCCGCAGAAGTATCTCGAAGTTCAACGAGTCAAACGGCTGTGTAAGAGAAATCTCAGGTTGCATGACCAGGAAAAGACCTTCCGGAACTACTCCGCGCTCAAGGCAAGTAATCACCTCCAGTTCCTGCTTGTGGTGCAGGAAGAAGCTGTCGTCGGACTCCATCACCACGAGCCGCTGGGTTGTCCGCTTTTTTGCCAGACGGCACAAGGTATCGGCAGCGGAGATGATTTCTTTGAGCGGTGCGTCTTCAAACCGCGCTGTGCCAACGAGCCCAGCAGAAATGTTCAGGGTAAAGCGTTGGCGCCCCACCTGGTAGGGCTGCGCAGCAATCAAGTGCACGATGGTTTCGCAGCAGACTGTGGCCTGCGCCACCGTAGCGTCATAAAAGGCAATGACAAACTCATCTCCTCCGACCCTCGACAGCAGGTCTTTCGGCCCCAGGGCGCTCCTCATGCGTTCGCTCACACGCTTAAGTACTTTGTCCCCTGCCGCGTGGCCATACAGATCGTTGATTAACTTGAACCGGTCCAGATCAAAGTACGCCAGCGCTGAAGGCGGTCGCGCAAGGCGACCCAGGGTGCGCGCGATACCACGCAAATTCAGGCAATCCGTCAATGGATCATGGTTGGCCAGATATTCCAGGCGTTCGGTGGCAACAAACCGTTCGGTAATATCCTGCAAAGTGCCTTCAATGGTGGTTCCATCCACCGTGGATGCTTTGATGGCAAACCATCGGTCCGTGTTCTTGTTTGCATCGTGTACCTTGGTATGCAGTTCGATGGCACGCGACTTGGTACCTCCCAGGCTCATCAAATCAGCCGCCACGCGGGCATCAAATATCTGGGATATGTGGGTAGGTCGCTCAATACGCAGGCTTTGCACCATGTGCTGAAACGCGGGATTGGTTTTCAGTATGACCTCGGTATTGCCTAGAGAAAACAGGCCTATGGGGGAATCTTCGTAGGCAGCTTTCAGTGTTTGCTGTGCCTCCAGTTTTTCCCGCCTGTCAGCACGCATGCTCTCTGCGACCGCAGCGGAGACCAGTAGCGCAGAGGCAATGGCTGCGGTAACACTGTTGAGGCCCATGGTCACAAAGGACCCTCCGGTGGATGCGGCAACCACCTCATTGAAGCTACCAGCCAAGGTCATGATGATGGAGGCGGAATACCAAATGGCCACTCTGGAGTGTGCACGCCGCAAAATCATGTAGAGATAACGAATCAGAACCACCGACCCTAGCGTGGTGCTGAGCCAAAGCGTTGGAAGCATCTGTTCAAAAGAGAGAAAGACGCAGACTATGGGCAGAGAAATGGCGGCTAGCTGGGTAAATAAGAGGGGTATTCGCGCTTTGATTTCGAACAACTCTTGTTTGAAGAGCATACTGAAAAGCGCAATCGTCATGGAGAAGTAGGTACAGACGGTCCATTTTCTGGACTCCACCAGCCCAGTGGGCGATAGTGTGTAGCCAAACAGATTGAAGTCGGTTCCCGCCGAAATCGCAGCCATCCGCATATTGAGCAGCAGCCAGGCTACAAAGGCCCAGTAGAGCCAACTGCGGTTCACGATGGCAGTAATCAGCATGGAGATGGCCAGAACACCGATGCCCGCCTCGATGAGCGTGCCGACCTGCTGGTATTCCACTTGCGCACGGGCCATCGTGCTAGCGTTCCAGAGGCTGGCTGAAATCTTGGCTGGGCCACGGTAAGTACCGCGGCATAGCAACGCTGGCATATCCGTTGCGCTGACCGAAAGCAAATTAAAACCTGCCCGCTGCGCCACCAATTGGCCTTCTGTGGTGACGCGGTCAGCATACCCCAGCTTCAGACCGCTGGCATGGTTCCAGCAAGTCAGGCTCATGGCATGGCGAGACGGGAAGTCCACCAGCGTAGGTGAGTTGGCGTTATCGCTGGACCCATCCAATGCGAACCAGAAAGCGCGGGTTGACAGTTGGGTACTAAAAGTGGAGACGGTCGGACTGGCCTGCACTGCGCTCCACACCGCCTCCATGGATGGCTCGGGTTGTTGTGCTGGCTGCTCCCAGACGCGGATGGCTACGGCCGTCCCACGCGGCGAATCAAAATGCACCATCTGCCAAGCGAGGATGAAGATAGCAAGAAGTGCCAGTACGAATGGAACTACAAGCGTCCCCAGCCGCGCCAACAGGGCGGCAATAAATCTTTCCAGAGACGAATAAACATCAGGTTTCATACGTGAGAAACGACCTACCGGACTTTCGGCGCCTGCACTTGCAAGCGCCACGAACCCGATTGCCATTGTCAGGAGAATGGTGAACTCCCGCCAGGGCATCCAACGCGCTTATTTATAGATCGATTGATACTACCGCAGATGGCGCGGAAACGGGCCATGCGTACACGGCAGTTGCTTATATCTTGGCTCTGAGACCCTGCACCAGCGCGCCCAGTGAAATCCCGGCCAGTGCCCAAAGCAAATCCCAATTTCCCGCACCCAGGCCTGCAATGGCGGGTCCAGGGCATACGCCACACAGCCCCCATCCCATGCCAAATAGTGCAGCACCCACAGCCGTGTCACGGTTCCAGGCACTGGGGTGTCGGTGAAAGTGGTCGTCCAGTAGGGGGCGCGTCAGGATTCTGGGCGCCAGCTTGTAGGTCAGCAAAACCACCCCTACGGCGCCTCCCATTACCAGCATCAGACCGAGGTCCTTGAAGCGCAGAAAGTCCAGAACGACTTCGGGACGGATCATGGTTGAAATCGACAGACCAAACCCGAACAGCGTGCCCGCTGCCAGGGTGGCCAGGCTTTTGGCGAGGGTGTTGGGTGTGCTCATGCCAGTACCCTTGCGGAAATATTGGCCGTCAGGAACGCCGTGGCCATGAAGGTCAGCACCGCCATCAGGGAGGGAAGCTGGAGCGAGCCCAGTCCACATATACCGTGGCCCGATGTGCAGCCGTTACCTAGACGCGCGCCGTAACCCACAAAAAAACCGCCCACGACGAGTTGCCAAACCGGCACAGCTGTGGCTTGTGCGGCACCACCGGCGAAACCCGTCCACCAGATAAAGGCGCCCAGAATCAGTCCTGCCGCATACACCAGTCGCCAGCCGCGCGAATCCACAAACCGGGCCTGCTGGAAGAATGGCCGCTGCAACAGATACGACCAGGTACTGGAAAACACGGTACTCATGCCACCGATGCGGCCGGTAAACACATACAGCAATGCGGTACCGCTGCCAATGATCAGGCCGCCCAGCAGGTAATGCTGCCAGCCCAGGGGAAAGAGGGAAGATGTCAGGTTCATCGGGTGGGATTATCCGTAATCCGTGCGAATACCAGCAGCAGGTTGTTGGCAGGCAGGGAGTAACGGGCTTGCAGGACCAGTCCGGCGGCGGCAGCCTGTTGTTCCACGTCCTCGCGCCGGCGTATGCCCCAGCTGGGGTCGTGCTCACGCAGGCTCCCGTCAAAAGCCAGATTGCTGGGGACAGGTGGCACGCCGTCTTCAAAGTACGGGCCGTAGGTCGCCAGCAAGCCGGCAGGAGTCAGATGCCTGGCGCACCCCTGCATGAGTGCTGCACAACTGGCCCAGGGCGCAATGTGCAACATGTTGATGCACAGCACCAAATCGAACCTGTCTTCACCCACTGGCCACAGCGGCGTCAGCACATCCAGCTGAACAGGCGCGTAGACATTGTCCAGGTTGGCCTCGTTTGCACGCACCTCGATGTTATAGAGCGCACCGCGGTGCGCGTCGGTGGGTTGCCAGGTCCAGTGCGGCAGTTGCTGTGCAAACCACACCACATGCTGGCCAGTGCCCGAAGCAATTTCCAGCGCGTTTCCGTACTCGGGCAGCACGCGGCGCAGTAGATCCAGAATGGGCTGCTTGTTGCGTTCGGCGGCGGGGCTGAAGTCGGGCGACGCCATGGATTTCAGCTTGGGTTCCGCAAGGCATCAAGGCGGGTGATATCCATGGTGCCAGGAACAGTCAGTCTGCTGCTGTTTCGCCTTGTTCGCGTGGCTTGCGATGGCCGTGCTTGGCCAAAATTTCCACGTAAAACTGCGTCCCGCCTTCTTTCACCAGGGTATCGATCAGGGGCGTCAGTTCGGCCGCGTGGGCGCTTTGCGCGGTGTCCGGTGTAGCGCCAAACCGGCAGTCAAAGTCCCAGAAGTCCACGCCCTGGGGCAGCGTACGCCTGCGTTCGCGTTTGATGTATTTGCGGATTTCGTGCTTGGTGGCTTCAAGCAGACGCTCAGGGTTCTTGCCTTCAACGGCCAGAGGAAAAGTTTTTTTCATGGGGATCCTTAAGCGGCGATGATACGACCCCATGAATACCAGTGCCCAGACCCGCCACGCCACGCCCGACAAAGACACCATCGCCCTGCTGCCTCCATTCGAGCGGCTTGGAATGGATCGCATTGCGTTGATCAGTTCCGGGACGGAGGCCCGTGAGGCCAAGGCGCATCTCATGGATGTGCCGGCCTGGGGCTTCGATACCGAGTCCAAGCCCACATTTCGCGTGGGTGACCTGTCGGACGGGCCGCATATTCTGCAACTCGCCAGTGCCGAGCGGGCATGGGTGTTTCAGCTCCATGACACGGCCTGTCGTGACATCGCCGCCGAATTGCTGGCAATGCAGGGGTTTGTCAAGGCCGGTTTCGGTCTGGGGGATGACCGCAAGCGCATTGTCAGCAAGCTGGGCGTGGAGCCTGCCGGCGTGCTGGAACTCAACACGGTTTTCCGTGCGCAGGGCTACCGCAAGGACATGGGCGTCAAAGGCGCCGTGGCCGTGCTGTTCAACCAGCGTTTCATGAAATCCAAAAAAGCGGCCACCAGCAACTGGGCCAATGCCCGTCTGACCGAGTCCCAACTGGTCTACGCTGCCAACGATGCCTATGCCGCCATTCGCGTCTTCAACGCACTGGGGCTGGGTCAGTCGGTGTAGCGCTGCATCACATATTCGCCGGGGGCGTTGCACAGCACGGCGCTGGCCGCTAGTTTGGGGGGCGTCACCTTGTGCCCCGAATGTGCGGCCAGCCACGCGTGCCACGCTGTCCACCAGGAGCCCTCGTGGCTGGGTGCCTGGGCTGCCCATTGGGTGTGGTCTACCCAGCTCCCGTGTTCCGGGCGGGTCTCGATCTGGTAGCTGCGTTTGGGGTGCCCCGGCTCCGAGACGATGCCGGCGTTGTGCCCGCCACTGGTCAGTACAAAAGTGATCTCGGCGTCGCACAGGTGGTGCAGCTTGTAGACCGATGGCCAGGGCGAAACGTGGTCACGCTGCGTGCCTACCAGGAACACAGGCATGTGAATGTCGCCCAGCGACACTGCACGGCCCCGTACCCGGTAGGTGCCGTTGGCCAGCGCGTTGTGCAGGTACAGCGAAGTCAGGTATTCGTGGTGCATGCGCGCGGGCATGCGGGTGGTGTCTGCATTCCAGGCCATCAGGTCGTTGGGCTGTTCACGTTCTCCCATCAGGTACTCGCGCATGCGCCGTGTCCACAACAAATCACGCGAGTGCAGAAACTGGAACGAGCCCGCCATCTGCTCCCCGGTGAGGTAGCCCTTGCCGCGGGTAATGTTGTCCAGAAAGCCCACCTGGCTTTCGTCAATGAACAGGCCCAACTCGCCGGGCTCGGAGAAATCAGTTTGCGCCGCCAGCAGTGTCAGCGTTCTGACGGTGGGCATATGCGAGTACTCTGACATGCCACCCCTGCGGCCCAGCGCAGCGGCAATGGCCAGCAGGGTGCCACCCAGGCAGTAGCCCATGGCATGCACCCCATGCCGCGTGCCACTGAGCGCACCCACCGCATGCAGGGCGTCAATGACCCCCATGTGCAGGTAATCATCCATGGTCAGATCGTGGTCGGACGCATCCGGGTTACGCCACGAAACCATGTAGACGGTGTGCCCCTGTTCCACCAGATAGCGCACCATCGAGTTGTGTGGCGACAGGTCCAGGATGTAGTACTTCATGATCCACGAGGGGATGATCAGCACTGGCTCGGGGTGTACCTTGCTGGTCTGGGCGTCGTAGCGAATCAGCTCGATCAGCCGGTTGCGAAACACCACCTTGCCCGGCGTGACCGCGACATCCTGGCCGAACCGGAAGTGGTCTGTTTGCGCCAGCTCTTCGGGTGTATGGATGCCTGTGACGTCACGCAGCCAGTTCTGTGCGCCGGCCATGAGATGTCTGCCTTTGGACTCCACCACATCCTTGAGCACGACCGGGTTGGTGGGCAGCCAGTTGGCGGGTGCCATCATGCCAAGCCACTGCCGGGCAAAAAACTGGGTCATGTCGACGTGGTGGGTGGTCATGCCAGGAACCCGGGCCGCCTCACGCCAGAAGGCCTCGGTATTGCGAAAGCCGGTGCGCAGCTGGCTGAAAGGCCACTGAGCCCAGGCCTCATGCCGGAAGCGTGGGTCATCGTCAGCCGTGCCCGCATCGTCGGGCACTTTGCCATCGGCCAGCAAAGTATCTTTGGCCAGTTGCGCCGCCAGGGCCGCAAGCTCGAGTTGCCGCCCGGGGGATACGCCCAGGTGCCATCCCCAGTCGGCCATGGCCAGCGCCAGCGACACAGGCGAGAGCCCGCCGGTCAGCGGGGCGATGGTGGCATGCGTCAACCGGTCCAGGCGCTGCGTAGGGGTCTCTTCTGTTTGTGGCGGTGTGGCAGTTTTCTTGCGTGTTGTCATGGCGTGCCTTGGTCTTCATATAACTCAGCTTCAATGCTAGCCGCTGCATTGCCTTGAATATTGATCTGTGTCAGTTCAAGGCCTTGCCGTGTGTGGCCAGGAGGGTGATGTGGATTTCCACACTACCCAACTGCAACCGGAGTGCCTAGACTGCCCCCCACCCAAATCAAGAGGAGACAGTCCATGAGCACATCTACCACGGCGACAAAAAGGCCGCTCTATCGTTCCCTGTACTTTCAGGTGCTTGTTGCCGTTGCGCTGGGGGTTGCTCTGGGGCACTTCTATCCGCATCTGGGCGCCGACATGAAACCGCTGGGTGAAGGCTTTATCAAGCTGATCAAAATGATCATCGCGCCCATCATCTTCTGCACCGTGGTGGTAGGCATTGCCGGCATGGAAGACATGAAGAAGGTCGGCAAAACCGGTGGTCTTGCACTGCTGTACTTCGAGATTGTCAGCACCCTTGCACTGATTGTGGGTCTGGTCACGGTCAACCTGATCCAGCCGGGTGCAGGCATGAATGTCGATGCTTCCACGCTGGACACCAAGAGCATTGCGGCCTACACCGGCCCCGGCAAGATGGTGGGTACGGTGGACTTCCTGCTCAACGTGATTCCGACCTCGGTGGTCGATGCGTTTGCCAAGGGCGAGATCCTGCAGGTGCTGCTGTTCTCGGTACTGTTCGGCTTTGCGCTGCACAAGTTTGGCGGGCGCGGCACCATGGTGTTTGACTTCATCGAAAAAACATCGCACGTGCTGTTCGACATTGTCGGCATCATCATGAAAGTGGCCCCCATAGGTGCCTTTGGCGCGATGGCGTTCACCATCGGCAAGTACGGCGTGGGGTCCCTGTTCTCGCTGGGCAAGCTGATGGGCACCTTCTACCTGACCTGTCTGATTTTCGTGTTCGTGGTGCTGGGCATCATTTCGCGGCTGCACGGCTTCAGCATCTGGAAGTTTGTGAAATACATCAAGGAAGAACTACTGATCGTGCTGGGCACCTCCTCCAGCGAATCGGTGCTGCCCCGCTTGATGGAAAAAATGGAAAACCTGGGCGCCAAAAAAACCTGTGTGGGCTTGGTGATCCCCACGGGTTATTCCTTCAACCTGGACGGCACCTCTATCTACCTGACGATGGCGGCGGTGTTCATTGCGCAAGCCACCAACACGCCCATGTCACTCACGCAAGAACTCACATTGCTGGCGGTGCTGCTACTCACGTCCAAGGGCGCGGCCGGCATTACCGGCAGCGGCTTCATCGTGCTGGCGGCCACGCTGTCTGCGGTGGGCACGGTGCCGGTGGCTGGCCTGGCATTGATTCTGGGGATTGACCGCTTCATGTCCGAAGCCCGCGCCCTGACTAATCTGGTGGGCAATGGCGTGGCTACGCTCGTGGTGGCCAAGTGGACGGGTGAGTTGAACACCAAGCGCCTGCAAGCCGGGTTGAATAACGAAACCTGGATGGAGGCAGAAGCCCCCGAAGTGTTGATCAACCAGAAGGTCGCCCACATGGACGGAGCACAACCTTACTGATCAGTGGGTAACAAACTCGTAGGCGACGGCTTCGCTCTCCACCATGTCGAGGATGTCGTTGAGCACGGCTTCGTTTTCGGTGCTGCTCCAGGTGTCTTCGGGGTCGGCGGCAAACAGCGGCTCAATGGCCATGTCCATGAACTGGCCGTTGGGCAGCTTGAGCACCGGTGTTCCCTCGGAGGTGTCCACAATGTCCCAGTCATCTGGGACCGACATTTCGAGCTGGATGGTGATATTGAGTTTTTTCATGGAGTGCTTCCGGTTAGTTGAGGCCGCAAGATTACCCCATGCCAGAACGTGCTCAACCCCTGGTGATGACTGCGCAGGCCAGGCGGGGGCCTGAGTTGCCGGTGGGTTGGGTCGTGTAGTCGTCTGGGTCGCGGTGCACGATCAGGCCGCGGCCGACCACGTCGTTGGCGCCGCTGCCCACGCTGATGGTGGTTGATGAGTAGCTGAACCGAGCCACACCGTTGGTATCGGCCTTCAGGCTCATCAGGTCGCCAGCGTGGTGCTCGCTGTGGTCATGCGCGCCATGCGCCCTGCCCGTGGGGTTGAAGTGTCCGCCCGTGCTCATGCCGTCGCCACTGGAGCAATCGCCCTTGTCGTGGATGTGAAAACCATGCTCCTTGCCGGGCGCCAGGCCGCGCACTTCGCCCGAGACCAGCACTGCGTCGCCCTGCTGGGCGAAGGTGACCGTGCCCGTCACGGCGTTGCCCCTGGTGGGCGCCAGCTGGGCGGTAGCGTTGGGCCCCGCCGGGTAGCCCGCACAGGCGGCGAGCAGCAGGGAAACTGCAAGGGGTGTGATGCGTTGGATCATTTGGAAAGCCCTCTCAAGGTGAAGATGGAAACCAGCTCAAAGCCGCGCCAGTATTCCACGATTCACGCAAGCCTGCTGGCTGTTTGCCCTATGTCTTTGCGGCAGCCATGGGCAGCCACGCCTTGCATTGCGGGAAGTTGCTGCAGGCCCAGAACTGCGCGCCGCCGCGCGAGGGGGTGCGCTCCTCCATCTTGATGCCGCACCGGGCACAGGTGGGGCGCCAGTATTCGCCCTCATAGGCCACGTCCAGCAGTTCCTGCTGCTGCGCGGGTGTGCGCTTGGCAATGAGTGCCAGCAGGCCGGTGTTGTCCAGCGCATTGATGCTGTGGGCTTTGGCAAAACGCAAGGCGCTGGGGGTGTAGGTGGCAACGGTGGCAAAAGTGCCGCGCGTGAGCTGGTGGGATGCCAGCAGGTTCACAAACTCACGCAACTCCGTCACCCCCACGTTTTTGCCCAGCCAGTGCCTGCACAGCAGGATGGCTACCGGACCTTTGGCGTTGCGGCTGTGCAGCCAGATCTCGGCGCCGCCATCCGGACTGCGCGGTTGCAATTGTGTGCGAAAACCGGCTTGTTCAAACAGCCTGGCGCACACCGCCTCAAAACGCCGCCACTCAATAGAGGAAAACACATCGGCACTCCATTGCGTGGCCACTGGGGGTATTTCGCTCACCCTGGCGTTTTTGGAACCCGAGAAAAGCGGTGCCCCCAAGGCCTTGAAGGCCTGGGTTACGCGATTGGTGCGTTTGGGCGCCGTTTCCTCGGCCATGATCTTTTGCTTGCTACACGCCAAATTTGGCGTAGTACGCCAGCACAGCCGGGTTTTGGGCAATACGCTGCATGTGGGCATTGAGCGCCGGGGCCACCTTTTCCACCAGATCGGTGGGCACATGGTCCAGGCGGCCGGAGTTCAGGCCACGCACATCCACAAACACCTTGAGGTCGGCTACGGTCAGGCGGCCATCGGCAAAGTATTCGCCGCCATGCGCCAGCAGCCGGCGCTGCAGCCAGCCCAGGTACAGGGGCATGGAGCTGTTGACCAGCGCCACGCGCGCCGCCTTCTGCTCGTCGCCCTTCATGCTGAAGGTGGGGCCGAGCTTGACGCCCGCTTCTTCCACCACATACGCCACCTCATCGCACAGCAGGGCCTGGTAGGCATCGGTGGGGTACAGGCCGGCCAGCTTGCCCGCATAGCGCAGGAGGGCGTCGCTCTGCGTCACCAGCGTGCCGTCCACATGCAGCACCGGCACCTGGCCAAAAGGCACCGTCTTGCGCACCTCGGCAAACTCGGGGAAGGTAAAGCGGTGGTCTTCAAACGCCACACCGCCAATGGCCAGGGCCAGGCGGATCGGCTCGGCGCGGCCACCGTGAAAGTCGAAATACGAGAGTTTGAGTTGGGCCATGGTGTGTCTTCCTGAAGGGTTGGTGCGCACTGCGCACGGGGAGTGGATGGATTCTAGACTTGCAGTCAGGCCTGCCACACCCCAAACCCCGCCGAGCGCAGATCGATGCCAACCTCGATCTCCTTGTCCACGGCGTCTTTGTAAGTCATGGGGTTGAAGGCTTCGTACAGGTCCGGCAGCAGGCGCAGGCCGTATTGCTGCGCGTAGCCGTTGGCCTGGATGCCAGCCTTGTGCTTGTCAAAGCGCACGTCCGGGTCCAGCCCGGTCATGCCCACGTAGACGCAGGGCTTGCCGTCGATATAGCCGGGGTTGTTCTTGCGAAAGCGTGGCTCCAGCAGCACGTCCCGGGACAGCTCGATCACATAGACGTGGTGGTGCTTGCGGGCCATGGTGCGGCTGCAACTACTGGGGCTGCATGGCCGCGTGGCTTGCCAGCAGCCGCGCACTCACCTCGGCCGCATCGGGCTGCGCGAACACCATGTTGTGCTGATGGGTCAACGGCCCGCCACCGGGCTCTACCGCACCGGCGGTGTCGTAGCCCACAGCCTTGAACTTCCACACCGCGCCCACCCGCTTGAGGTTGCCCACCTGCGCGCCATCTGCCAGGTGTACGCCGTACACATTGGCGTTGACGGGCTGCATGGTGAGCGGGCCCGGCAAAGGCGTCACAGGTGTAGTTGAAGCGGGTGTGGTGGATGGCATGGCCTGCAGTGTAAATCGTGCGGCATTGAATGCGAAATTGGCCTGTACCCCTCGCGGAATATGCACAAGCAGCTACGAAAAACGTAGCAAACACAAGACAAAGACTTAGAACGAAGACCCCGGCTCGCTCAGAAACGCCAGCTCCTACGCGCTGGAGGTACGCCCCAGAATCGCGTTGCGGTGGGGGTAGCGGCCAAAGCGGTCGATGATGGCTTTATGGCGCAGCTCGAAGTTCAGGTTCCAGCGCGTCGCCAAACCGCGCACGAATGGTGTCGTCCAGCGCGGCGTCCTTGACGAAGTGCTGCTTGGGGGTTAGCTCTTCGAACCAGAAATGGAGGATGGGTTGGGGGGAGTTCACACTGCGGTGTGTATCAAAGACAGCTCATGCACCTTGGCGGGAGAAATTTCCAGCCCGTTGGGCCAACACAGTGCGCCAGCATCAATGCACGCGCGCGCAAAGTATCGGCATCGCGCAGCTCGTCCAGCAGTGGGCTGGAACGGCTTGCCAGGCAGGCGCTTGCGTCGAACACGCCCTGGGGTGGTCGCTGAAATCCAAGTCCAGTTTGAAGTCGCTGACGGGGCGGATGTTGAGGACCTTTATCACGATCCTGAACTTATGCGGTTTGATGCGTACCGCGCCGGGTCAAGTCAGGCTGCCCAGCCAGTAAGCCGGCTACCGAGATGTCTTCATCCAGCGCTTCCCAGTGCAGGCCACCCTTGCTCAACTCAACCAGGGCGCGCTGCGCAGGTGCAGCTTCCAACAGACGCGGAAACCAGGCCAACGGTGCCGCAATCGTGCGACCGTCAGACAGGCTGACCCACAGAGTGTCCTCATCGAAGCGAACTGCTTTAGGCGAAGTGGTCATTCCATGTCCTTTCAATCAACTCTTTGTTCGCAATCACTACGTCACGTAACTCTCGCAGGGTGCGGGCATCAAAACCGTCGCTGTCTGCCAAATACACAGTAGGTGTCAACCAAAATTTTGCCTCGCCTTCCGCGCCGCGCACGTGAATGTGTATCGCCTCGCGCGGATTGCCTTCGTTGGAATAGAAGAAAAACCGAAGCGATTTGTAGCGCAAAACGACTGGCATGGGCCAAGTTTAACGATATGAGGCGGTTATGTGTCAAATCTGCCTCTGGACCCCGTGGAATATGGGCAAGCAGCTACTAAAACCGTAGCATTCGCAAGACGGAACCTAGAAAGAAGACCCTGACTCGCTCAGGAAAGCCAGCTCCTCCGCGCTGGAGCTGCGCCCCGGAATCGCGTTGCGGTGCGGGTAGCGGCCAAAGCGGTCGATGGATCGGGGTTGCATGGGTTGCTTGCACCCGCGGACGTTCAGGCTGCTTTGGCTTTGCGCTTGCCTTTGGCGGGTGCGCCAGGCAGCAGGCTGGTGTACCGCTGGTACAGCTCAAACAAAAACGCCACGCGCTCGGCGTCGCTCTTGTAGCTTTTCTTGCCGCCGCTGGCTTCGTAGGCTTTGTCCACGGCAGCGTCCAGCTTCTGGTGCGCCTTGAGCAGTTCGGGCGGCATGGTGAGCGGATCGTACAGGTCCGCCAGCGTGGCAGGCTGCGCTCCGGACTGGAACTTGGTGCGCACGTCGAGCACGGCTTGTGCTGCAATTTCGATAGCGGCTTGCGCAGGTTGGACGCGGGCTGCAGGCTGATTTGGCTTGAAATTCTGTGTAAATTCGGGCCAGGGGAAGTTGTTGTAGACGATATCTTTGGAATAACGGTAATCGCTTTTTAGACGGCCACATGTGTAACGAACCCAGGCGTTATGCATAGTGCTCGAAAGAATGCCGAAGTGGAGCAGAGTTGCGTTCGGCGCCAGCTTCACGAGGTTGCTGCAGAGCGTAGCTGGCTGTTCAAATCCAAAGGGTATGAAGGCCCGCCGTTCTGACGAAACCTCGGGCAGCACCAAGTAAGGCGCAGTCGGCATGTTTTCCACGTGGAAACGGGTGGGTGTCGATGCCAACTTTTGGGTCGGTGGACTTTTGCTAGCGAGTCTTGATGCTCTGACCGCCTGCACACGTTTCATGCATTCTGGCATCGCACGCAACTCGGCTGGTGGGCAATCACCTAGCCATAGGCACCAACGTTCGTAGCCGTTCAAGAACTCTATCGAGCCAAGCCAACGGCGGAACCATCTTTCACTTGCAGGCTCCGCAGCGATGAAGGCCAGCTTCTCTTCAGTGGTAAACAAATAGTTTCCATCGTCAATCGGCTTATTGCCAATGCCAATCTGCGGTACGTTGCAGACAGGGTTCGACCGGCGGGGTAGTACTACATCTGGCCCGTCAATCAAATACGGGTTGATATTTTTCGCAGCGACTTGGTGGGGCTCGCCCTTGATGTCGTCGTACTCGTAGATGATCTTGCCGGGGCGGTCTTCCAGGGCAAAGCCAATGATCACGCAATGCACGGCTGCTTTGCCTGAAGCTTCGTTGCTCCAACTGAAGGTGCGGTGCGCAAAGTGAATATGCGCTCCTTGTGCCAACATCCAGCCCCACAGCACGCCTACCTGTTCACCCTGGGTAATGCTGTTGGTGGATACAAACGCCACCCGAGCCGAATGCGTCACGCCAACGCCAGAAGGCGAGTGTGGGGTGCCCGATGGGCGCGATTTCGGAGCCGCAGGCTCATGAGCGCCCAGTGGGCACCCCGCGATCGCCGTTGCATCGCAATGAAGGTAGTGCGCAGCCTTCACGTACCACGCCGCCACAAAGTCCAGCAATCCGGCGTTGTCAATGCCAGAAAACACAGCACGTGTGTCTTCGCGCTGCGTGTCGTCCATGAACTTGGCGCCCACAAACGGTGGATTCCCCAGCACATAGCTGCACCGCTGCGCTGGCAACACCTCATTCCAATCCAGCCGCAACGCATTGCCATGCACCACATGCGGCGAAGTGCGCAGCGGAATGCGCGCAAAGTACAGACCGAACTCCTCGCTCACCTGCAAATTCATCTGGTGGTCCATCAGCCACATGGCCACCTGCGCAATCTGCGCCGGAAACTCTTCAATCTCGATGCCGTAGAACTGGTCCACATCAATGCCGATGAGCTGGTGCACGTCCACACTCAACTGGCCGGTGACATGCGATGCGCGTAGCACCGCCAGCTCCAGCGCGCGCAACTCGCGGTAGCTGATCACCAGAAAATTGCCACAACCGCAGGCCGGATCAAAAAACGTGAGCGTGCGCAGCTTCTTGTGAAACTCAAACAGCTTGTTCTTGTTGCTTTTGACCTTTTCAAACTCTGCCCACAGCTCATCCAGAAACAGCGGCTTGATGAGCTTGAGGATGTTTTCTTCCGATGTGTAATGCGCGCCCAGGTTGCGGCGCGCCTTCTCGTCCATGATGCTCTGGAACAGGCTGCCAAAGATGGCCGGACTGATGGCAGACCAGTCCAGCGCGCAGGCATCGAGCAGGGCCTCGCGCATGGCGCTGGTGAAGTCGGCCATGGGCAGCACTTCGGCAAACAGCTTGCCGTTGATGTACGGAAAGGCCGCTACCTGCTCATCCAGCGCCTTGCTGCGTTTGTCGTCGGGCGTGTTGAGCACCTGAAAGAGTTGCGCAAGCCGCGAGCCCAGATCGGAGCCGTCCACCGCCGTACGTTCTTCAATGAAGGTGCGGAACACTTGCGCGGGCTGGAAGATGCCGGTGTCGTCGGCGAACAGGCAAAACAGCAGGCGCACCAGCAGCACTTCCAGCGGGTGGTCGGTGTAGCCGCTGGCTTTGAGTGCATCGTGCAGCTTGCCTAGTGCGGAGGCGGCCTTGATGTTGACAGGGTCTTGCGCCTTGATCTCCAGCGCCTTGTAGCCCGCCACAAAGCCAAAGAGCTTGATGTGCTTGTGCAGGTCTTTCAGCGCAAATTCAACCGTCTCGTTGGTCGTGAGGCGGTGCACCCGGAAACGCGCAAAGTCGCAGACGATGATGATTTGCGGCAGATCACGCTCCGCAATACCAGGAAAGTACGACAGTGCTTGGGTGAGCGCCGCGTCCAGATTTTTGCCCCGCGACTTTTGCTCCACCAGCAGCATGCCGGGCCAGAACAGGTCTACAAAGCCGTCCGTCTTGGCGTTGGCACCGGGCAGCTTTTTGACGGCATGCTCAAACGTGGCAACGCGCTTGTCGGTGATGCCGAAGATTTCAAAGAAGTCGATCCAGAACGGCTTGGCCTGGCTGTCCTCATGGGCCGCGTCGGCCCAGGTGCGGCTGAAGGTGAGCGCGCGGGATTTGATTTCGTTCCAGGACAGGGGCATGGACTACCTTTGAATTGCGTTGGACACCGCTTCAGTGGCGCTGATGAGGTCTTTGACCAAGCGCTCGTCCACATCCAGCATGCCTTCGTACTCGCCCAGATTGCGCGTGTTGTGGCACTTATCCAAGACGCGCCACACCTCTGGGCCCAGGCCCAGGGTGTGCGGCAATACCTGAAACACGATGTAGCGGTTGCCAGAGCGGTAGCCCATGCGCCGCAGTGCGGCCAGGCACAAGGCATGCGCGGCGTTGTAGGCCAGGTCGAAGCGGCTTTCCAGCGCCAGCGAGTTGTTTTGCGCATCGCGCAGGCGTGCAATGCCGGTGCGCAGCAAGCCGGCAATCTCGTTGGCGTCCGGGGCCTCGGCCTTCAGCGGTTTGCCGGGGCCACACAGGTTTTCAAGTGCTGGGTGCATGGAGTTTCTCCTCACTGCCGATCAGCCATATCTTGGGTTGCTGCCAGACGCGGGTCACAAAGGCATTGTCGTTGTGCACCCGCTTGGCCCAGTCGGCCGGTGTGTACAGCGTGGGGTTGATCTTGCGGCCCAGCGATGCAGTGGCGCTTTCCAGCGCGCCAAACACCTCGCCATAACCCAGCGCGTTGCTGACGACCATCACGTCCACATCGCTGTGCGCCGTGTCTTGCTGGCGCGCCACCGAGCCGTAGATAAACGCGGCGTCGATCTGCGCCGCCAATGGCGCGAGCGCCGTACGCAGCACGTCCGCCAGGCCCATGGTCTTGAGCACCAGCGAGCGCAGCTCGGCAAACACCGGCGCGCTGGCATTGGCCTGGTAATGTTTCTGGTTGCCTTGCTTGCTGACGGTGAGCAAGCCCGCCGCAGACAGGTCTGCCAGCTCGCGCTGCACCGCGCCCGTACCCGACTGCGCCAGCGCAATCACCTCGTTGGCGTAGTAGCTGCGGTCTGGCGTACCAAACAGCACGGCCAGCACCCGCTGGCGCACCTTGGGGAACAGGGCGTCTGCAAGCGCGGAGGACTCAGTTGAATTGGTTGAAATACCCATATTGGGGTGGATGATACCCATATTGGGTTGTATTGGCAATTGGTATCAAAATTGGGCTCTAGACCACGTGGAATATGCACAGACAGCTACTAAAAGCGTAGCAATCTGCTACCGCAGAGCCGCCGCCATCGGTAACCGCGACTTGCACCTGGGATAGTTGCAGCAACCCCAAAACTGCGCGCCGCCTTTGGCAGGCGTGCGCTCCAGCATCTTGATGCCGCAACTGGCGCAGGTAGGGCGCCAGTATTCGCCCTCATAGGCCACGTCCAGCAGTTCCTGCTGCTGCTCTGGTGTGCGCTTGGCAATCAGTGCCAGCAGGCCTTTGCCATCCAGCGCATTGATGCCGTTGTCTTTGGCGAACTGCTGTGCGTCAAGGGTGTATGTGGAAGTGGTGGCATAGGTGCCGCGCTGCAGCTTGTGCGAACTCATCACGCCGAAGAACTCGCGCATTTCCTTCACGCCTACGGCTTTGCCCTGCCAGTGCTTACACTGCACCACGGCCACCGGACCTTCGGCGTTGCGGCTGTGCAGCCAGATGTCTACGCCGCCATCGGCACCGTGGGATTGGGACTTGGTTTCGAATCCAGCCTGTGCAAACAGCTTCTCGCATACCGCTTCGAACCGCCGCCACTCAATGGCGGCAAAGACGGCAGGGCTCCAGTTAGTTGCGGCCTCGCGTGTCTTTGGCGCTGGTGAGAAGGGCTTCCTTGGGATTACGCCGATTTCGTCTCGAATGTCGCGCAGCACTGCACTCTCGTTGGGCACCGATGCACGTGGAGTAAGGTGAGGCAAGGGTGCGATTCGGGTGACTTTGGCTTTGGTGATGTGATGGATGCCCAATAGCACTACTCCCGCTGTCAACGCCATCCAGCCTGGTATGCGAAGGGCCGAAGCCACGGAATTCATCATGGGTGAAGCGCCGAAGAGTAAGGGAGCGACCAGCATTCCAACGCCCAGAGCGCAAAGCCTCAAGCCCTTGTCCTGCATGGTGTTGAGTGCGCGACTCTTCCGCTTGGTGGACCTTGACCGTGCCATGGTCATCAAACCGGATGAAAGTCCTGCGGCCACAAGAAATAGGGGCCAAAGCGTCCTTTTGCCACGAACTCGACACCGGCCTTTTCACCCTTGGGTGTCAGCACATGCTTGTCACCGTTGAGCCCCAAATAGCCTTGCTCGGTGGCACGGCTCAGCAGATCGGCAGCCTTCATCCCCAACTTCTGCGCCAGCTTGCCCGATGGCAGCTTGTCACTTGCGGCGTCACCCTCATCGCCAGTCTCTGCAGCAGAGTTGGCAGTGGCAGGTTCATCGACAACGCGCTCCAAGGAAATGCGCACTTCTTCGCTGATGCGAATAATGCGCTGTGCTTCTTCGTACGCGTCTTTGTAAAGCTGCGCATCTTCACTGCGCTGAATCAGAATGCCCATCTCGTTGTTGTTGACTTGACTGAACTCGTACAGATTCAGGCTGGTGATGATGCACAGCTCTTCGTTCATGTAGCACTTGGCATGCAGGTTCTTGCAGAAGCTGGTGCGAACGTAAGTCATGCCGCGCAGCCACTCAATTTCCTGCGGCTGCAACTCGCTCTTGCCGTAGACGATGCGCACGTCAATCTTCAGCCGGTTCTTGTCCGCCAGCAGTTCCTTCATGCGGTCATTGAGCTTGAGGAAAGGACTGATCAAAATCAAGCGGTCTGATGCACTTTTGATCAACTCTTCGAGGTGGTAGTTGGTGCCGGTGGTCGCTAGAAACTTTGCCATTTTTTGTTTTCCCTGATTGAACTAACCGGTTTTAGTGGATTTGCGTTTTGCCTTTGCTGGGGCGCTTGGAAACAGGCTGGTGAGCGCGCGGGATTTGATTTCGTTCCAGGACAGGGGCATGGGTTGGATTTAAATCAGCTTGAAACCGACTTGTACCGGTTTTTTTGTAGCGCAGAATCGCCCATTTGGGCCTTCGCCTGCTGGGCCATCCGCACAAACTGAGAGCACTGTTCCACCCATTGCAGTCTCTGCGCGTAGGTGAGTTGCGCAAAGGCGCGCAGACGCTCGTCGCTAACGAAATAGGTGCGTTGATCTCGTACCGTGCTGAGGGTTGCGCTAGTCATGGGGTTTGGAGTGCATCGCTACCGCCGGGCCGCCAATCACAACGTATTCAACCTGGTGGCGGTGTAATGCGGCAAAAAGGTCGAGGTAGAACATGGCTTATTTCCCCCAGCTATCCTTCAACCCCACCGCCAGGTTAAACACTGGCTTCGTACCTTGCACGTGATCCACCCGATCCGCCACAAAGTACCCATGCCGTTCAAACTGAAACTTTTGATCCGGCGCGGCGTTGGCCAATGATGGCTCCACGATCGCGGTCACCACTTTCAGGCTGTTGGGGTTCAGGCTTTCGATAAAGTCTTTGCCGCCCGCGTCGGGCTGCGCGTCCAAAAACAAGCGGTCGTACATGCGCACTTCGGCGCTCACGCCGTCGGCCACGCCCACCCAGGTGATGGCGGCTTTCACCTTCACGCTGTCGCTGCCGGGCGTGCCGCTCTTGGTGTCGGGCACCACGGTGGCCAGCACTTCGGTAATCACACCATTCGCATCTTTGGTACTGCCGGTGCACTCGATCACGTAGCCGCCCTTCAGGCGCACCTTGCTTCCTGGGACCGCATTGCCGCTAGCGTCAATGCTCGGGGGGACCAAGCGCTTGTAGCCCTTGGGCGGCACTTCTTCAAAGTCTTCGCGCTCGATCCACACTTCTTTGCCGATGGTGAAGTGGCGCGTGGGCGATTCCACACCCTCGGGTTGGTGGGGCAGGGCGGGCTGGGTGCAGGGCTCCAGGTGGCTGGCGCCCCCCTGTGCGGCAAATACGTCGTCCCAGTTGGTCAGTACCAGCTTGACAGGGTTGATCACGGCCATGCCGCGGTGGGCCTTGGCCTC
This sequence comes from Burkholderiales bacterium, assembly GCA_028868305.1. Lineage (GTDB taxonomy): Bacteria > Pseudomonadota > Gammaproteobacteria > Burkholderiales > Burkholderiaceae_C > Allorhodoferax. The sequence continues at coordinate 56,235 of JAGWUS010000017.1, forward strand.
CAGGTCTTCGCGCAGGCAGCCTTCCAGCGTGCTGTAGTCAATCCAGCTGTCGCTCTTGGTCACGCCAATGCGCTCGGCAAAGAGTTGCAGGCTCTCGGGCGTGTAGCCGCGGCGGCGCAGGCCCACGATGGTGGGCATGCGCGGGTCGTCCCAGCCTGATACTTTGTGGTCGTACACCAGTTGCGCCAGCTTGCGCTTGCTGGTGATCACATAGGTGAGGTTCAGGCGGGCAAACTCATACTGTTTGGGCGCGGGGTGGGCCAGCAGGCCGCCCTCGCACAGGCGGTCCATCAGCCAGTCGTAAAACGGGCGCTGGTCTTCAAACTCCAGCGTGCAGATGCTGTGGGTGATCTGCTCCAACGCGTCCTCAATCGGGTGCGCATAGGTGTACATCGGGTAGATGCACCAGGTGTCGCCGGTGTTGTGGTGCGTGGCGCGGCGGATGCGGTAGATGGCCGGGTCGCGCATGTTGATATTGGGGCTGGCCATGTCGATCTTCGCGCGCAGCACCATGCTGCCATCCTCATGCTTGCCGTCGCGCATTTCCCTGAACCGTGCCAGGTTTTCGGCCGGCGTGCGGCTGCGGAAAGGGCTGTCCACACCGGGTTTGCCAAAGTCGCCGCGGTTGGCGCGCATTTGTTCAGACGTTTGCTCGTCGACATAGGCATGGCCGGCTTCAATCAAATACTCCGCCGCGCGGTACATGAAGCCAAAGTAATCGCTGGCCTGGTAGGGGGCATCGTTGCCAGGCTGGCTCCAGCTAAAGCCCAGCCACTTCACCGCGTCGATGATGGAGTTCACATATTCTGTGTCTTCCTTCTCGGGGTTGGTGTCGTCAAAGCGCAGGTGGCACACGCCGCCGTAATCGCGCGCCAGGCCGAAGTTGATGCAGATGCTCTTGGCGTGGCCCACATGCAGGTAGCCATTGGGTTCGGGCGGGAAGCGGGTGCGGATTTTGGCCGGGTCGGGTTGGCCCGCAGCGTGGTGGGAGGCGTCGCCGGGGCTGCCGGCCCACTTGCGCTGGGCGTAGGTGCCTGTTTCCAGATCAGACTCGATGATCTGGCGCAGGAAGTTGCTGGTTTTGGGCGTGTCGGTGCTGGATGCGGAGGTAGGGGAACTCATGGTTACGATTCTAGACGGCTACCTGTCGTGCCGCGTGTTCCGCGACAGCATGCTGTGCCCGTTTGCGCTCACCCCGCTGGGCCTGCCGGTGGTGTGGCTGGGCGTGCCTGAAGGGCTGCGCCCAAGATAGTTGGGCTTGAGGGCTAGGCTAAAAGCGTGGCCACGAAGGCGTTGATTTCCTGCACATTGGGCTGCAGCACGGTGTAGGGGATTTTTTCGCGCTCCATCAGGGCGCGCAGGCCCCGGTCAATGGCGCGGGCCTGCTCTTCGTCCTGAAAACGGCCGGTGTGCACATACTTCTTGTCGCCGCGTTCCACAAAGATGTTGACGTTGTCGTACTGCTGGTACCACTCCAGAATCTGCGCGCGGGTTTTGGTGATATCGCAGATGTTGTCGGGGTAGTTTTCGTTGTAGTACAGCACTTGGGGCAGGGCGCATTCGGTCATCAGAAACTGCACCTGGCCATCGAGCAGGCTGAGCATTTCATCCTGGCGCTGGGCGATGAAGTACTGGTTTTTCAGCACTTCATAGTTCTTTTGCCACACCAGGGACTTGGCGTAGTCCGGGATGGTTTCGACCGTCTTGTTGTGCAGGTGCAGGTACAGGATGATGGCCGATGCAATAAGCGACTTGTCGCTGCCCGGCCCGCCAATGATGTTGATGACCTTGGTGGGGTACAGGCGCATCTTGTTTTCAGGCAGGACCTGGGACATGGGCGCGTAGCGAATGGTTGTCATCCCTCTATCCTAGTGCGCCACACCGTCTGCGGCAACCCAAAGCCGGGCTTACATAGCCCGGAAATGGTGGGTGTAAAGCCGGCTGATGCTGAGTTTGTCGCCGTGCTGGCGCAGAGTGAGCCAGGTTTTGCCGGTCTCGTCGCGGGTCACGCTGTCAATGGCGTCGGCCCGCACCACCGTGCCGCGGTGGATCTGCCAGAAGCTGGCGGGGTCGAGTTGCGGTAGCAGCTCTTTGAGTGGCGTGCGGATCAGGTACTCGTGGGTCGCGGTGATCACGCGCACATATTTGTCGGCCGCCTCGAAGTACAGCACCTCGTCAATCGGCACCATGCGGATGCTGGCCCCCACACTGGCCTGGATCACCTTGAGGAGGGGTACGCTGGCGGTGGAATCGGCATTGGAGGTTGCAGGCGCGGCCATCAGCGCCCGCAACTGCGCCAATGCCTTTTCCATTTCCGCTTCCCGGCGTGCTTCAAAATTGATAGCTGCTTGAGAACGTCCCGCAAGGGCCAACTTCACTTTTGCCACAGTTTTTGCCAGACGGTCTGCCTGCACCGGCTTGAGCACATAGTCCACCGCCTGGGCATCAAACGCCTGCACCGCGTACTGGTCATAGGCAGTGACAAACACCAGCGCGGGGAAGGGCTTGCCTGCGGGGCCGGCGGTCACCCATTGGTCGGCCAGCTCGGCGGCGGCTTCCAGGCCGCTCATGCCAGGCATGCGAATGTCAAAAAACAGCACGTCCGGCTGCAGTGCCAGCGCCTGCTCCACTGCGGAAGCACCGTCGCCCACGCTGACCAGCACCTGCAGCGCAGGCCAGGCTTGGGCCAGCTCGGCGCGCAGGGCCTGGGCCAGTAGCGGCTCGTCTTCGGCAATCAGGGCGGTGGCAGGTGTCTGGCTCATGGCTTTAAGGGAATTGTGATGCTAGCCCTCGTGCCACCTGCATGGTCAGCTATGAATTCAATAGCAGCCGCAGTACCATACAGGGTGGCCAGGCGCTCGCGCACCTGGCGCAGGCCAAAGCCGTTGCCGTCTGCGGGCGATGTGGCGGGGTCCAGGCCTTTGCCGGTGTCAGCCACTTCCAGTGTCAGCACACCAGCGGCGGCAAACGCACGCACCGAGATGCTGCCACCCTGCACCTGCGGCTCCAGCCCGTGCTGGATGCTGTTCTCCACCAGCGGCTGCAGCAGCAGGGGCGGCACGCTGATCTGGCGCAGCGTGTCAGGCAGCTCCAGCGTGTAGTGCAGGCGCGGGCCCATGCGCACCGCCATCAGCTCCAGGTAGTCGCGCAGCCGGTCAAACTCCTGCGCCAGGGTGTGGCTGCCGGTGCGCGATGCGCTCAGCGTGGCGCGCAGGTAGGCAATCAGGTAGTCCAGCATGGTCTGGGCCCGCGCCGGGTCCACGCCAATGAGCGCGCGCAGGTTAGCCAGGGTGTTGAACAGCATGTGGGGTTCGAGCTGCGATTCGAGCAGGCGCAGGCGGGATTCGGCTGCGTGGCGCTGCGCCGCCTCGGCACGCTCCCGCGCTTTGGCCAGTTGGGCGCGACTGGCCGCGAAGTAGGTCAGCACCGCACCCGTGACCAGACTCAGTGTGAGAAAGCCCCAGGCCATGCGGGGCTGGGCGTGCCAGTAGGCCATGCTGTCGGTGCCCAGCAGTGCGTCGGCCAATGCGGTGCCCAGCAGAAAACCGGCCACAGCGGCCAGCGGTACGAT
>JAGWUS010000089.1 GCA_028868305.1 Burkholderiales bacterium
CCCATCAACGGCGAGCCGGCTACGCACGGCAATGGCAGCACCATTGGATTCACCATGCAGTCACCCGAACAGGCGGACGCCTTCCATGCAGCAGGCGTGGCCAACGGCGGCACCACCTGCGAAGACCCTCCCGGCTGGCGCGATGGCTCCGTCGGCAAGCTCTACCTGGCCTACCTGCGCGACCCGAGCGGTAACAAGCTCTGCGCGCTGTTCCGGCCAGCCAAATAGAGCCCGCTCCAGACGGCCCGGGCACATCCATGCGCCGCAGATTGCTGCTGGCCACACTGGTGCCGATAGCACTGGCGCCATGGGCCCGCGCACAGCTGGCTGAGGCAGAACCCGAGCCACAGGCAGGGCCACGCTATACGGTGTCTGCAGCGCAGATGCAACTGGCAGTAGCGCAGCGTTTTCCCTTGCGCTACCCAATACAGGGCCTGCTGGACCTGGTGGTAGAGACGCCGAAGCTGCGGCTGCTACCCACCCAAAACCGCATGGGCGCCGAGATGGTAGTGCAGGCCGAAGGACCGGCACTGCAGCGCGTGCACCAGGGCCTGCTGGATGTGGACTTTGCGCTGCGCTACGAGGCCAGCGATCGCACGATTCGTGCGCACCAGTTGCGCATACGGCGGCTGCAGTTCCCCAGCCTGCAGCCCGGCGTAGTGGCGCTACTCAATACCTATACGCCCGCGCTGGCGCAGCGGACTCTGCTGGAAGTGGTGCTGCACCAGTTGCGCCCGCAAGACCTGGCGCTGCCCGATGTGATGGGACTGGAGCCTGGCAGCATCACAGTCACCGATGCTGGGCTGGTGATTGGCTTTGTACGCAAGCCGCTTTGAAACCAGCACCATGACCCACGCCGTTTCCCAGCTGCGCGCCGCCCGTCTGGCGCGCAGCGCCAAGCCCTTTGTGGCCCGCGGCTCCCACTCCGAGCGCTGCCCGGGCTGCCGCGTGGTGTTCAGCCACTGCCTGTGCGCCCTGCGCCCGACGGTGCAGACGACGGCAGGCGTTTGCCTGATCATGTTCGACATCGAGCCGCTCAAGCCCACCAACACGGGCTGGCTGATTGCCGATGTGGTACCCGACACCTTTGCCTTTGGCTGGGCCCGCACCGAGGTCGACCCCGCGCTGCTGGTCCTGCTGGCCGACCCGCAGTGGCAACCCTATGTGGTGTTCCCCGGTGAGTTTGTGGACCCTGCGCGGGTGGTGACAACACTTGTCAATTACAACCAAGCGACACAACTCGCCGCCGGGCCTGCCGGCAAGCGCCCGCTTTTTGTGCTGCTCGACGCCACCTGGCCCGAGGCGCGCAAGATGTTTCGCAAGAGCCCCTACCTGAACCACCTGCCGGTGCTGAGCCTGCAGAGCGAGCAGCTGTCGCGCTACCGCCTACGCCGCTCCAAGCGCGACGACCACTTCTGCACCTCCGAAGTGGCGGCGCTGTGCCTGGACCTGGCCGGTGAGACCCACGCCGCGCAGACGCTGGAGGCCTATCTGGACGTGTTCACCAACCACTACCTGAGCGCCAAACGCCTGGTGCCCGCTGACCTGGACGATGCGGCGCACCAGCGCTTGCGCGCGCTGGACGTGGCTGGCTGAAGCCGCCGCCGACAGGAGTCGGGGTGGGCAGATGGATGGACTTGCCCGGATCAAACGCCAGCGGCGTGGGCTTGAATTGCCCGATGAGCCACAGCGCTATTTGAGCGTTGTGCACGCTGCGACAATCAGCCCCTACCCAACCGACGGCGCTGCCAGAGAAACTCACCCATGACCGACAACTACAAAGCCGCCGCAGAAGCCCGGGAAGCCGCGCTGTGCGAACCCTGCCGTGGCATCCAGCGCCACTGGCGTCGCGCCCCCGGCCACGCCGAACTGGTGCAAGGGGATAACCGCAAGGAAGATCGCAACGGTCGCAGCGTGACCGTGACACGCTACCGCTGCGACCGCTGTGGCTCCATCTGGGACTACGAGAACGACAAAACCAACCAGCAGGCGGGTTGGTCTCTGCCACGCCGCTAGACGTGGACCAGCACATGCTGCTGCGCGTGGCAATGGCTGCGGCGTCGTAAACTGGTGCGCCACCTGTTACTGCAACGCAAGGACTTTCCATGACCGACCTCTTCGCATATTCCGTCACCCGCAAATGGCCGGCGCAGCATCCCGAGCGACTCCAGTTGTATTCATTGCCTACCCCCAACGGCGTGAAGGTGTCCATCCTGCTCGAAGAAACCGGCTTGCCCTACGAGTCACACTTGGTGAACTTCGAGTCCAACGACCAGATGTCGCCCGAGTTTGTGAGCACGTTTCCCAACAACAAGATTCCGGCCATCCTGGACCCGAACGGGCCTGGCGGCCAGCCGCTGGCCCTGTTTGAATCGGGGGCCATCCTGCTGTACCTGGCCGAGAAAACCGGGCAGTTTCTGCCCACCGAGCCGGCAGCGCGCTACGAGACGGTCCAGTGGCTGATGTTCCAGATGGGCGGCGTGGGGCCGATGTTCGGACAGGTCGGCTTCTTCCACTTCTTTGGTGGCAAGGACTTTGAAGACAAACGCCCGCGTGACCGCTATGTTGCCGAGAGCAGGCGCCTGCTGGGCGTGCTGGACCAACGCCTGGCCACGCGCAGCTGGATCATGGGTGACAAATACACCATTGCCGACATCGCCATCTTCCCCTGGGTGCGCAACCTGATCGAGCGCTACGGCGCGGGCGATCTGGTGGGCTACACCGACTTCCCGCATGTGGCGCGCGCGCTGGCGGCGTTTGTGACACGCCCCGCCGTGCAGCGCGGCTTGCTGATCCCAAAACGCTCCTGATTTCATAGCAAACCGTGCAAATTCCGCGGGGGCTGGAGGCCTAAACAAAAGGCCTCTGCTGTTGCCAGCAGAGGCCTTTGCCATTCGCGTCAGAGCGAGCTACTTGGCCACCACGCGCACCATTTCCAGGCACTTGTTGGAGTAACCCCACTCGTTGTCGTACCAGCTCACCACCTTCACGAAGGTCTTGTCCAGCGCAATGCCGGCGTCGGCATCAAACACGCTGGTGCAGGTCTCACCACGGAAGTCG
>JAGWUS010000018.1 GCA_028868305.1 Burkholderiales bacterium
TTGTCCCGAGCGGGCAAGACGGCAGCCGATGTCGATGGCCTAATTTGCGCAGCGGCCAATATGCAGCGGGCCTACCCGGCCATGGGCGTCGAGATCCAGACCGCGCTGGGTGTGCAGGGCTATGCCTTTGACATGAACGTAGCCTGCTCTTCGGCCACTTTCGCACTGGAGATGGCCTACAACGCCGTTCGCACCGGCTCGGCCCGCGCCATTCTGGTCGTCAACCCGGAAATCACTTCAGCCCACCATGCGTGGAAGGATCGCGATTGCCACTTTATTTTCGGCGACGTGTGCACCGCCATCCTGGTGGAACGTCTGGACCTGGCCCCTGCTGGTGCGTTCGAGATACTGGGCACCCGATTGCTTAGCACCTTCAGCAACACCATCCGCAACAATGCGGGCTTCATGTCCCGCGCCGAAGACCGCAACCCCGAAGACCGCGACCAGCTGTTCCGCCAGGAAGGCCGCAAGGTGTTCAAGGAGGTGTGCCCCATGGCTGCTGAACACATCGAAAAACACCTGGCTTCGCTGGGCTTCTCACCGCTGGAGGTACGCCGCTACTGGCTGCACCAGGCCAATCAGTCCATGAACCAGCTCATCAGCCGCAAGCTGTTGGGACGCGATGCCACGCTGGACGACGCACCTATCATCCTCAACGAGTTCGCCAATACGGCATCGGCCGGCTCCATCATTGCATTTCACCGCAACAAAGCTGACATCCAGGCAGGCCAGGTGGGAGTGATCTGTTCGTTCGGCGCCGGCTATTCGATCGGCAGCGCGATCGTCAGGAAGCTCTGAAGCGCGTCAGTTCAAAGCGCGCTTGAGGCGGATTTCCTCCACCTTGACGGAACCGATGGGAACCGTCTTGGCACTGGACATTTCCCGCTTGAAACCCGCGAGTTCGTGAAAACGCAGCGCACGCTCGTTGGCAATGGGCACCCATACGCACACATGGGTACAACCTTCCTCCAGCAAACCTTCGCGTGCGGCGTCCCACAGCGCCAGACCTACGCCCTTGCCCCAGTAAACGGGATTGGCGTAGATCGCCCAGATTTCGCCCATGGTGGGTGGAGTGCCCTTGTCACGGCAGCGGTCAAACCCCACAAACCCGACGATCCTGTCTTCGTCCAGCACCACGTGCACCTGGGGTTCGCTGTACTCAATGGCTTCACGCCAGTACGCCTGGCGTTTTTCCAGGGGTACGGCAGGAATCGGGGTGTCAGCCAGGAGGGTTTTGAAGGCTTCGCGAACGGTCGCGTTGTGGAGTTCTGCAATATTCTTGGCATCGCGCAAAGTGGCAGGGCGCACCTTGAAAGTAGTCGTACTGGACATGTCTAAACGTCAACCTGAAGCAAAATTGGTAAAGGCCTCCATTGTCGCTGCAAAAGCAGCGCCCTTCTTTTACGCCGTAGTTACCCATGCCTGACCCGTACAGCCCTGCAGCCGACCTCACCGCCCCCACCGTGCGGATTGAACCCATGGGCTGGCTTGCGCCGGCCCCGTCCGATCTGAGCATTTTGCAGGCCGCACTGCGGGCAGGCATCGAGTTGCCGAACGCCTGCCGCAACGGAACCTGCCGCAGCTGCCTGAGCCGGCTGCTCAGCGGCGAGATACGCTACCTGATTGAATGGCCCGGTGTCAGCCTGGAGGAGAAGCGCGAGGGTCTCGTCCTGCCCTGCGTTGCCTGCGCACAAACCGATATCGTCATTGAGCAGCCGCTGGCTTCCCGGAGTTCAAAGCTTAACGTCACCTAGGGTCACTACCGTTGCCCGGGATGGCAAAGCCTCCAAGAATCTGCGGCAACTACTACTGCCGTTCACCATGCACTCCCCCATCACTGTCGCGTCTGGCGATCTGCCCTTGCACTGTCTTTACCGTTGGGAGCGAGAGCGTCCTGACGCAATTTACCTGACCCAGCCTGTAGGAGCAGGACAGGTCGAGGACATCACCTGGGCCCAGGCCGCAGACCAGGTGCGACGCATGGCGTCGTGGCTGCAGGCTCAGGGTTGGCCACAGGGAAGCCGCGTGGCCATCGTTGGCAAAAACAGCGCGCACTGGATTCTGGCCGATCTCGCCATAGCCATGGCGGGACATGTATCAGTTCCCGTCTACCCCACCTTCAATGGCGAAGCACTTGCCTACATCCTGGCACATAGCGATAGCAAAGCCTGCTTCGTAGGGAAGATGGACGATACCAGCAATCTGCGCACCGGACTGCCACAAGGTCTGCCCTTAATTGCTCTGCCGCTGTCGCCTGCCATAGACGCACTGCAATGGACGGACCTACTCGCCAGAACAGTACCAATGCAAGGTCATCCCGCGCCCGATGCCGATACGGTGTTCACCATCATCTACACCTCTGGCACCACCGGCAAACCCAAGGGCGTGGTGCACAGCTACCGCACCATGGCCTGGGGCGTGACGAGTGCGACACGCCGCGTCACGATGCGCACCGAAGACCGCTACATTTCCTACCTCCCGCTCGCCCATGTCGCAGAACGCATGCTGATAGAACAGGCGTCATTGCGCTATGGCGGGCACATTTTCTTTGCCGAAAAGCTCGATACTTTCCTTCAGGACCTGCAACGGGCGCGGCCCACCATCTTCTTTTCAGTGCCGCGTTTGTGGCTCAAGTTTGAACAGGGTGTGCACGCGAAAATTTCACCCCGAAAACTCAAGTTTCTGATGTCCCTGCCACTGGTTGGCGGACTGGTGCGCAAGAAGATCCTCAAAAGCCTGGGACTGGACCAGTGCCGTGTGGCCGCCGGTGGCGCAGCCCCCATGCCGCACGAAATGCTGAACTGGTACCGCAGCCTCGGTCTGGATCTGATTGAGGTGTACGGAATGACCGAAAACTGCGGCATCTCGCACTCCACCCTGCCGGGCGCGCGCCAGACCGGCACGGTGGGCCTCACATACGACGAAGTGCAATGTCGCATTGACCCAGGCAACGGCGAAATCCAGATGCGCTGCCCAGCCGTCATGCTGGGGTACTACCGCGAGCCCGAACAGACAGCGCAGACCTTCACGCCGGACGGCTGGCTTCGCACGGGCGACAAAGGGGCCATTGATGACCAGGGATTTCTCCGCATCACTGGTCGCGTGAAAGACATCTTCAAGACGAGCAAGGGAAAATACATCGCACCGGCCCCCATTGAGGATCTGCTGGTGATGCACCCTGATGTGGAAGCCTGCGCGGTCACTGGTGCCAACATGACGCAGCCTTTGGGGATCGTCATGCTGTCGCCAGACGCTGCAAACCGCAGCATGTCGACCGCTGCAAGGCGGGCTATTGCCGAATCGCTGGAAAACCATCTGCGCGGTGTCAATGCCCAACTGGAACCGCACGAAAAACTGTCCTTTCTGGCGGTCGTCACGACCGCCTGGACACCGGAAAACGGATTTGTAACTCCCACACTCAAGGTCAAGCGCCCATGCATTGAAATTGCCTACGCAAGCCACTTCAACAGCTGGTTGCTACAGGAGCGGCCCGTGGTGTGGGTGGAAGACTGACTGAGCACCCTGCGGTAAGCTTGTGCCATGATTTTGCTTCATGGCCGCCGGCTGATTGCAATGTGTCTGGCCATCGCATTGCACTGCGGTGTAAACGCCCGTCCGTTTGAGGACACCATGGCCCAGCGTACCCTGGCATGCACGGCATGCCACGGCGATCAGGGGCGTGCCGGACCGGATGGCTACTACCCGCGCCTGGCGGGCAAACCGGCGGGGTACATTTACAACCAGCTCGTCAATTTTCGCGAAGGGCGGCGCCACTATGCTCCCATGGGCAGCTTGCTGGAACCGCTGAGTGATGCCTACCTGCGTGACATTGCAGCGCATTTTTCCTCCCTCTCCCTCCCCTACCCGCCTCCCGTACCCGTTGAGTTGACCCAGGCGGCACTGGCCAGAGGCAAGACTCTGGCAACGCAGGGCGATGCGGCCCGCAAAATCCCCGCATGCACCCATTGCCATGGAACAGCACTCACCGGCCTGGAACCCAACATCCCGGGCCTGCTCGGCTTGCCGCGTGACTACCTGAACGCCCAGCTTGGAGGCTGGAAAACCGGGCAACGCAAGGCCAGCCCACCCGACTGCATGCGGCACGTGGCCCGGCAAATGTCTGACGATGACATCAGCGCTGTCACGGGCTGGCTATCCACCCAGATCGTCCCGGAAATTGCCAGGGCGGCGCCCGCGTTAAGTGCCAGCCAGCTGACCGAAAAGGGGATCCACTGCGGCTCCAGCCGCCCTACAGCCTTGGAGAACTCCCCGCTGACACGGGGCGCCTATCTTGCGCGCATTGGCAACTGCGCCGTCTGCCACACGGCGCGCGGTGGCGACCCCTATGCCGGTGGCCGCGGGATAGACACTCCTTTTGGAAAGGTTTATGCAAGCAACCTGACCCCTGACCCGATACAGGGTATCGGCCAATGGACCGCAGAAGACTTCTGGCAGGCATTGCACAACGGAAAGTCACGCGACGGGCGCATGCTGAACCCCGCGTTTCCCTATACGGGTTACACCCATGTCACGCGCGAGGATTCAGACGCTCTGTGGACGTATTTGCGAACCGTCAAACCCTCCGGGCGTGCCAACACACCCCACTCGCTGCACTGGCCCACGGGAACCCAACTGGCCCTGCGAGCCTGGCGCCTGCTGTACTTCACGCCAGCTGAACCAGCGGCTTCGCCCGTGGGCGCCAACCGGCGGGGCGAATATCTGGTGCGCGGACTGGGTCATTGCACCCAATGCCATGCGCAGCGCAACGCGCTGGGTGGCATAGCCACCACTGAACAAGGCGGCCTGATGCCCACAATTCCCTGGTACGCACCCTCACTCCAGGGTCAGAGCGATTCTCGGCTAGCCACATGGACGGTTCAGGACGTACGGACTTTTCTCGTGACCGGGCGCAACGGGCACGCCAGCGCCAGTGGCCCCATGGCCGAGGTGGTATTGCATGGCACCCAGTATTTGACCGAAGCCGATGCTGACGCCATCGCCGTGTATCTGAAATCTGCTTCGCCACCAGCACCATTGCAGCCAGGCGTCCGTGCAGTGCCAGTGAACACCTCTCGAGGTGCCACCCTGTACGAAAACCAGTGCGCGCAATGCCACGGAAAAGACGGATTGGGTCAGAACAAGGCTTATCCGCCACTGGCCGGCAACCGTGCAGTCACACAGGCCCATACCAGCAACCTGATTCTCAAGGTGCTGCATGGGGGGTTTGCGCCAGCCACTGCAGGCAACCCCAAACCCTTTGGCATGCCACCCTTTTTGCTCTTCATGAGCGATGCAGAAATCGCTGCGGTGCTGACTTACATTCGCTCTGCCTGGGGCAACACGGGCACCGCAATCAGTGAGTTTGATATAAACAGGATCCGTGCATCTTCCTCACCCTAGGGCTCTGCCATGAACTCCCTGCAATACGCCTGCGTCGCCGTCGCAACATTCCTCGTGGCGGGTTGCAGCAGCCTTGCACCCAACGCGCCCGACAAGGACAAGACCTACGCGCTGACCATTCTGCACACCAACGATCACCATGGCCGATTCTGGAAAAACCGGGACGGCGAGTACGGCATGGCGGCCCGCAAGACGGTGATTGATGCGATGCGCCAGGAAGTGGCCGCATCGGGAGGGTACAGCCTGTTGCTCGACGGGGGGGATGTCAACACGGGTGTGCCCGAATCAGACCTGCAGGACGCCGTACCCGATTTTCGTGGCATGAACCTGCTGGGCTACGACGCCATGGCCGTGGGTAACCATGAATTCGACAAGAGCCCCTTCGTGCTCAACATGCAACGCAACCTTGCCCGATTCCCCATGCTGTCAGCCAATATCTACCGCCATGGAGAGCGGATGTTCGAACCCTACAAGGTGTTCAATCTGGGCGGCCTGCGGGTAGGCGTCATGGGCCTGACCACGGAAGACACCCGCAAGATGGTGCACCCGGACAACATCCGCGGTGTGGAGTTCCGTAACGCCATTGAGGAAGCAGCCCGCCTTCTGCCCGAACTGCGAAGCAAGTCCGACATTGTGATCGCCGCTACACACATGGGCCACTATGAAAACGGCCGGCATGGTACCCAGGCACCTGGCGACGTCGAGATGGCCAGAGCGGTCAGCGGCATTGACCTGGTGGTGGGCGGACACACCCAGAATCCTGCCTGCATGAAGGCAGAAAACGTACTGGACCGTGCCTACATTCCGGGTGTCGACTGCAGGCCGGACCGGCAGAACGGCACATGGATTGTTCAGGCCCATGAGTGGGGTAAGTACGTGGGCCGCGCGGACTTTCAGTACCGTAACGGAGAGTTCAAGCTTATCAAGTACGCGCTCATACCGATCAATCTGAAAAAGCCAGTCAAGACGGCAGACGGCAAGACCAGTCTGGTGACCTACACACCGGAAATCCCAGAAGACAAGGAGATGCTGGCATTACTCAAGCCGTTTCAGGATTTCGGACAGCAAAAGCTTCTGGTCGAGGTCGGCAACACCGATGCGAGGCTCGAAGGAGACCGCGCAGTGGTGCGCAGCCAACCTGCCGCCCTGGGCGTGCTGGTGGGACAAGCCATGATGGAAAAGACCCACGCCGATTTTGCCGTGATGAACGCAGGGGGCATACGTGACTCCCTGCCCGCGGGCAAGCTCAGCTACAAGGACATCCTGACCGTCCACCCCTTTGGCAACACCCTCGTGACGGTAGACCTGTCGGGGACTGAAGTACTCGCATACCTGGGCGTTGCTGCAAAGATGAGTCCCGGGTCAGGTGCGTTCCCGCAGTTTGCCGGCGTTCAAGTGCTCATCACAGGCGGCGTGGTCAAAGAAGCCAGGATCCATGGTGTGTCGATAGACTCCGCCAAAACTTACCGGATGGCTGTCAACAACTTTGTGGCCGCAGGCGGTGATGGCTATCCCAGGCTGACAGGGCACCCAAGCTACGTTGATACCGGGTTTGTGGACGCCGACATCCTGCGCGCCTACATTTCAGCGCACAGCCCACTCAAGGCATCTGACTACGCGCCCACCCACTACGTCGTGCGCAATTAGGTTCGCACCACTTTCCATGGTTCGCCTCTCCCGCCGCAAAAAACTGCTACCCCAAAGATCTGCACTCCGGCCGATAGTGCCGTCACCTGCGGGGCGACGTGCCACGCAGGACTTGATTATCGACGGTTACCAGCCGGCGCAGATGATTGAGGATCTGCGCAAATACCAGGCTGAACTGGAAGTCCAGAACAAGGCGCTGCGCTACAGTCAACTCGAAGCCGAGGGCGCATCGGAGCGCTTTGCCACCCTGTTTTCCAATGTTCCGCTGGCACTGATGGTGGTGGACGAAGATGGGCTGGTGCTGGCCAGCAACGCCATGGCGCTACGCCTGTTTCAACCGCTGGAAAGCGACCCGCCGCTTAACTTCCTGCTGCCCTTTGTCAGCGCAGCCCATGCCGACGAGGTCGCCGTTGCTGTCCTGAACGCAAAGACCGCGGGCACCTGCGAAGTCAACGAGGTAGTTTTCCTGGCAGGTTTGCAGGGAACGTTCACGGGCGACCTGCATATTGCCCGCATCGAGAACCCGGTGGATGACCTTGCGCACTTCATCTGCGCCATCATTGACCAGGGCCCGCTGCTTACCGAACGCAAGGCTCTCCAGCACAGCGCCGATGTCCTGCGACAGCGCAACGAAGACCTGCTGATGAGCGAAAAGCGGATGGCCGCCATCATCAATTCATCACTCGATGCCATTGTGTGTGTTGACGAGCACCAATGCATCACGGTTTTCAACCCGGCTGCAACCACGCTGTTTGAATGCCCGGCCGATCAGGCCTACGGCAGTCCGCTGGGGCGCTTTCTTCCTGCAGTGGAAAAGGCCATTGACGATGGCGACGTGTTTGCACAGACCACACTGGGGGAATTCCAGGCCAACACGCTGCAGGGAAAGCCGATCTTTGTGGAAATCAGTGTCTCGATCGAGCGCCGCCTGCGTGCACGCCCCTCACAGGCCGCTACCGACCGTCAGGCCCTGAATCAGCGAAATCCCGACCGCAGATCAAGTGCCATCACGACCATCTTTGCCCGGGATCTGACCACCCGCAAGAAGGCCGAAGCACAGCGCCTTGCACTGGAAACCCAGCTGCGAGAATCACAGAAGATGCAGGCCATGGGCACCATGGCGGGCGGCATAGCCCATGACTTCAACAATATCCTGAGTGCCATTTTGGGCAATGTGGAACTGGCCAAGCAGGATACGTCAGCGGATGCCTCTGCCCTGACCAGTTTGAACGAAATTGAAAAGGCTGGTCGACGCGCCAGGGATCTGGTGCGCCAGATTCTCACCTTCAGTCGCAACGAACAGCCCAAACGCATTCCCATACAACTGGGCGAGGTGGTGCAGGAAACCGTGCGTCTGGTCAAGGTTACCTTACCGCCCTCGGTGGAACTGAAGGTTAGGGTTCCCTACACCAGCCCCCCAGTGCTGGCGGATGCTACGCAGGTGGAGCAGGCCTTGCTCAATGTCTGCACCAATGCCATTCTTTCCATGGGAACCGACAAGGGTACGGTGTCCATCACGCTGGGGCAGACCCCGCTGACGGATCCCTTGAGCGGACGCCTTGGCCTAGCACCGGGTGGTTATGTCACGCTCTCGGTGCAAGACACCGGAAGCGGCATGACTGCGGCGACCATGGAGCGTATTTTTGAGCCGTTCTACACCACACGTCAGGTGGGACAGGGCACCGGCCTCGGCCTGGCCGTCGTGCACGGGATCATGCAAACCCACCAGGGCGCGATTGATGTTCAAAGCGCGCTGGGACAGGGCAGCCAGTTCACCCTGTACTTTCCCATCACCGAACAGGCCGCTTTTGCAACGCCGATCGAGCCAGAGGTGTTCAAAGAAGTCCAGGGCAAGGGCAAGCGCATCCTCTATGTGGATGACGACCAGTCACTGGTGTTCCTGGTGACGCGTGCCCTCACCCGCAAGGGCTTTGAGGTCACCACGTTTACCGAGCCAATGGAAGCGCAGGCCGCTCTGGAAGATACGTCCAGGGAGTTTGACCTGCTGGTGACCGACTACAACATGCCGGGTTACAGCGGGCTGGATTTGTTGCGTGCGTCCAAACGCATCCGCCCAAACCTGCCCGTCGCCCTGGCTTCGGGTTACGTCACCCCGGAGATCGAAAAAGGTGCCGTGCAAGCCGGGGCCTGTGCCCTGATCTACAAACCCAATGACATCAGCGAGCTGTGCGAAACCGTGCAGCGCCTGGTTAGCGATGGCAATGACGCTTGATGTTATCCATGCCGATGCAGCTATCGTTGTCCTGAACAAGCCACCGGGTCTGCTGTCCGTGCCCGGAAGGGGTGCGGACAAACAGGACTGCCTGCACACCCGTATGCAAAGCCAGTACCCTGATGCGCTGGTGGTGCACCGCCTCGATATGGCCACCTCCGGCCTGATCATCTTTGCCCGGAACAAATCCGTTCAACGCACCCTGGGGGACGCCTTCGCTGCCAGGGAGGTGCACAAACGCTACGAAGCCGTGGTCAGCGGCAGGGTGTGCGCTGCGCAGGATGACTGGCAGGTCATTGACCTGCCCATCGTGGTCGACTGGCCCAATCGCCCCCTGCGCATCATTGACCCGGTACATGGCAGGCCCAGTGTGACCCGCATGCGCTGCCTTGGTCACAACCCGCTAGACAACACCAGCCGCGTGGCACTGGAGCCGGTCACCGGCCGCTCGCACCAGTTGCGCGTTCACATGCAGGCCATCCGCCATTGCATCCTGGGCGACGCCCTGTACGCAACGGCCGAGGTGCTGGCGCAGTCGCCACGCTTGCTGCTGCACGCCAGCCAGCTGGCGTTGCGGCATCCCTTAAGCGGTACCCTGCTGGAATTCAATTGCCCGGCCGGATTCTGAGTTTGCCGTCATGCACCTAAAATGGCCCGGTGACTTCCATACTGAATGCTGACCTGCACTGCCACTCCGTGGTCTCTGACGGAACCTTGACGCCAGAAGCCCTGGCGCAGCGCGCGCATGCCAATGGCGTCGAATTGTGGGCCCTGACCGATCACGACGAAATTGGCGGTCAACACCGGGCTGCAGATGCAGCCCGGGCGCTGGGCATGAAATACCTGACGGGTGTGGAAATATCGGTCACTTTTATAGGCCAGACCGTGCACATCGTGGGCCTGGGATTTGATGCCGACGACGAGCAGTTGCGCACTGGCCTGCGCCAGACCCGGGGCGGTCGCAAGGAACGCGCCATAGAAATGGCTGATGGGCTGGCCAAGGTTGGAATCAAGGGCGCGTTTGAGGGAGCACTTCAGTTCGTTGGCAACCCTGAACTGATTTCCCGCACGCACTTTGCCCGTTTTTTGGTGGAAAGTGGTGTGTGCAAGGAAACCAACGAGGTTTTCCGCAAATTTCTGACGGAAGGCAAACCCGGCTTTGTGCCCCACCGCTGGGCCAGCCTGAAGGACGCGGTGACCTGGATCAACGAGGCCGGTGGCGTGGCCATCATTGCCCACCCGGCCCGTTACAAGTTCACGCCCAACGAAGAATTTGCCCTGTTTACAGAATTCAAGGCCCATGGTGGCCGCGGCGTGGAGGTTGTGACCGGCAGCCATACCTCTGCGGAATACGTGACCTATGCCGACATGGCCAATGAGTTTGGTCTGGCCGCATCCCGTGGAAGTGATTTTCACAGTCCCGACGAGAGCCACACCGAATTGGGAACCCTGCCTTTTCTTCCGGGCAACGTGACCCCAGTGTGGGAAGCGCTGGCTTCGCGCATTCGCTGAACATGGCCCAATATTTCGAAGTTCACCCAGAGAACCCCCAGGTCCGGCTGCTCAAGCAGGCGGTGACCCTGCTGGAAAAAGGGCAGATCCTTGCGGTACCGACCGACTCCAGTTATGCGCTGGTCTGCCACCTGGACGACAAGGCAGCCGCGGACAACCTGCGCCGCATCCGGGGTGTTGATGACAAACATCACCTCACCTTGCTATGCCGCGACCTGAGCGAACTGGCCAGTTATGCCCGCGTGGACAACCGGCAGTACCGCCTGCTCAAGCTGGCAACGCCAGGGCCCTACACCTTCATTCTGGAGGCCAGCAAGGAAGTGCCGCGGCGCGTGAGCCACCCTTCGCGCAAGACCATTGGGCTGCGCGTACCTGAGCATAAAGTGCTCCAGGACCTGCTAGCCCTTCACGGATCAGCACTGCTAGCTACTACTTTGATAGCAATCAACGAATCCGACCCGCTCAATGACGCGTATGAAATCCGCGAGCGCTATGAGCACCAGATTGCCGCAGTCATTGATGTGGGCGCTTGTGCCCACCAACCCACCACCGTGATCGACCTCACGACCGACGCCCCCCGGGTGTTGCGCCAGGGTCTTGGCGATCTGGCCCGGCTGGGCATGTAACACCTCTCAAACCAACAAGGAATTTTTCCTGTGGACATTGCACACCTGATTCAAACCGTTGCCATCTACGCCTTGCCCGTGCTGTTCGCCATCACAGTGCACGAAGCAGCGCACGGCTTTGCAGCGCGCCACTTTGGCGACAATACCGCATGGATGCTGGGCCGGGTCACGCTCAACCCCGCCAAGCACATCGATCCGATTGGCACCATTCTCATGCCCCTGTTGCTGTACTTTGCAACGTCGGGGGCTTTCCTATTTGGCTACGCCAAACCGGTCCCAGTCCGTTTCGACCGCCTGCGCAATCCCAAGCGGGACATGGTCTGGGTGGCTCTTGCTGGCCCTGCAGCCAATCTGGCGCAGGCACTCGCGTGGGGCATATTGCTGTACCTATTGCAAGCCATGGGCGTGACCGAGCCCTTCTTCAGCCGGATGTGCCAGGGTGGTGTGCTGGTCAACGTGGTGATGTTTGCCTTCAACATGTTTCCGCTACCACCCCTCGACGGTGGGCGCATTCTGGTGGGGCTGCTACCGCTCCGCCAGGCGGCGCTGGTGTCCCAGGTAGAGCCCTATGGCTTTTTCATTGTGATGGCACTAGTGGTGTCTGGCATCGTCAGTTCAGTGTGGATGCAGCCTGTCATGGCCCTGACCTTCGGGCTGCTGGACCTTTTGCTCTCGCCTCTGGCAGCGCTCGTTCACTGATTTCATTTCTGATTGTTTCTGCTATGAGTCCCGTTCGCTTTCTTACCGGTATCACCACATCGGGCACGCCCCACCTGGGCAACTATGTGGGCTCCATCCGTCCCGCAGTGCGTGCCAGCCTGAGTCCGGGGGTGGAAAGTTTCTATTTCCTGGCCGACTACCACGCACTCATCAAGATCGATGAGCCGGCACGCATCCAGCGCTCCACGCTGGAAATTGCCGCAAGCTGGCTGGCCGCCGGTCTGGACCCGGAGAAAGTCACTTTCTACCGCCAGTCCGACATTCCCGAAATTGCAGAACTCACCTGGTTTCTCACCTGCGTCACCGGCAAGGGGGTGCTCAACCGCGCCCACGCCTACAAGGCGGCCGTGGACAAGAACACCGCCAGTGGCATGGACCCGGACTCGGATGTCACCGCCGGCCTGTTCATGTACCCGGTGCTGATGGGCGCCGACATCCTGATGTTCAACGCCCACAAGGTGCCGGTGGGACGCGACCAGATCCAGCACATCGAGATGGCCCGCGACATGGCCGCCAGCTTCAACCACCGCTATGGCGAGCACTTTGTGCCACCGCAGGCCGAGATTGAAGAGAGCGTGGCCACCCTGCCCGGCCTGGACGGTCGCAAGATGAGCAAGAGCTATGACAACACCATTCCGCTCTTTGCACCGCGCGAGCAACTGAAAAAACTGATTGCTGGCGTCAAAACCGATTCGCGCCTGCCGGGTGAGACCAAAGACACCGAAGGCTCGGCCCTGTTCCAGATCTACCAGGCGTTCGCCTCGGAAGAAGAGACTGAAGCGCTGCGCAAATCCTTCGCAGACGGCATTGCCTGGGGCGATGCCAAGGACATACTGTTCGAACGCATTGACCGAGAGATCGCTCCCATGCGTGCGGCCTACGAAGACTTTATGGCCCACCCGGAAAAGGTGGAGGCCCTGCTGTTGACCGGTGCTGCCAAGGCCCGCGCGATTGCCACACCCTTCATGGCGCAACTGCGCAGTGCCGTGGGCCTGCGCAGCCTGGGTGCTGCTGCACAAACGCAGACCACCAAAACCCACAAGGTGGCACTCGCGTCCTTCAAGCAGTACCGAGAGAAAGACGGCCAGTTTTACTTCAAGCTGGCAGCTGCTGACGGAACAGTACTGCTGCAGAGCAAGGCCTTTGAATCGGGCAAGGCTGCAGGTCAGGCTATTGCCCAGCTGCAGCGTGACGGCGCAACGGGCATCGCAGCGCTCCAGACGCAACTGGAAGCGCTGGATGCCTTGGCAC
The DNA here is from genome assembly GCA_028868305.1 of Burkholderiales bacterium. Lineage (GTDB taxonomy): Bacteria > Pseudomonadota > Gammaproteobacteria > Burkholderiales > Burkholderiaceae_C > Allorhodoferax. The sequence goes on from JAGWUS010000018.1 coordinate 13,390, forward strand.
AAAGCTCGGCAACCCAGGCCCTGGCAGCCATGGCCGAGGCGGCCGAGAAAAAATAACGCTATCAATTAAATAGCTGACTGTGCACATCCCATGCGGGGTGGAGGCAAAAATGTTCACAAAGGAGCTACGCCATGAGTGACTACCCCAAAGACATCTACACCGAACCGTCGCCGCTGGACGTCAACACCCTGGCCAATCTGGGGCCGTTGCGTGGCATGGCCGGCATCTGGGAAGGCCTGCGCGGCCTGGACGTCAAGCCCAAAGCCGAAGGCCCCAAGAAGCAGGCTTTTTATGAGCACATGGAGCTGCAACCCATTGACCCGCAGACCAATGGACCCCAACTGCTGTACGGCCTGCGCTACCACACCCACGTCACCAAGCCGGACCAGGTCAAGACCTACCACGACCAGGTAGGTTACTGGCTGTGGGAGCCCGCTACCGGCACCATCATCCAGACCCTGGCGATTCCGCGCGGACAGATTGCCATGGCCGTGGGCCAGGCCAGCGCAGATGCCAGGAGTTTCGAACTGGTCGCAACGCGGGACACCACCACCTACGGCATCTGCTCCAACCCGTTCCTGGAATACGCGTTCCGGACCGATGCATACCGGATCAAGGTCACCATCAACGATGATGGCACCTGGAGCTACGACGAAGACACGGTGCTGATGATCAAGGGCCAGACCGAACCGTTTCACCACACCGACCGCAACACCCTGCGCAAGCTCACAGAGCCCACCCCCAACCCGCTGGCACGCGGCTGACGCGCGCTATCAGAACCCTCTCCTCCACAACCCAACCACCACCGCCAAACTATGCACAACACCATCAAAACTCTCATCCTGGCACTGGCCGGCGCCACACTGTCTGCCCTGGCGGCCAGTGCCACGGTAGAAACACTGCCTTCAGGCGTCAAGGTATCCCACACCGCCGTGGGCACGGGCGCGAGCCCCAAAGCCAGCGACACGGTCAAGGTGCACTACCGTGGCACGCTGGCCGATGGCAAGGAATTTGACAGCTCCTACAAACGCAATGCGCCGGCCACGTTCCCGCTCAACCGCGTCATTCCCTGCTGGACCGAGGGCGTACAGAAAATCAGGGTGGGCGGAAAAGCCACCCTGACCTGCCCGCCTGCCACGGCCTATGGCGAACGCGGTGCGCCTGGCGCGGTGCCGCCCAACGCCACTTTGACGTTTGAGGTGGAACTGCTGTCCATCGAAAAGTAAGCGCCCTCCCTGCTCTGCGCCATGTCAAACGACAACCAGATCCTTATCCCGCAGTCCTTCCTGGATTTGTTCCTGAATCCGGGACGCACCAGACACCATGCGCCCCATGCCCTGATCATGGAGCGCTACGAGTTGTGCGAGGACCTGGCGAGCGCGCTGGTGGAGCAGGCCAACACCCGACAGTGGGAACTCGGCGTGGAAAAAGAAGACATCGTCGGGCGCATCCACCAAGGCCTGTTGTCCGGCGAAGCAGGCCTCAGCGAAGCTGAAGCACAGTGGGTCAGCCTGCGCCTTTCCGAACTGATGGACAGCCACTAAACCCAATTGATATTGACCGGAAAGAAATCCATGACCGAAACCAGCCCGCGCCCTGCGCTACCCGACCACCTCGCCATCGACCCACGCAGCCCCCACCATGTGGCCGCAGTGTTCGATCACGACATCGGCATCCGCTTCAACGAGAAGGAACGCATGGATGTCGAGGAATACTGCATCAGCGAAGGCTGGATCAAGGTCGCCGCCGGCAAGACCGTCGACCGCAGGGGCCGCCCCCTGCTGATCAAGCTCAAGGGAAAAGTCGAAGCCTTCTATCGGTGAACCGGCCCGCATTCGCGGCGGTGCACTGTTACATTCCTTTACCTCCTGGTCATGGCGCGGTCACATTTCAGTGGCACCATCATGTCTCTTATCCCCAATGACCATGAAAGCTCTTCAGGAACACACTCCCGCTGACCTGCAAACCACGGGTCCGAATCCGGCGCCTGCGTCAGTAGATCTGGTTCCCGTCCTGGTGGGTCAGGTGTATGAAGAGGCCCCACCGGTGGTGCGTGGACGTCTTATAGAACACCTTTTGAAACCCTTGAGTGTCCTGTCACTGGTTGCGGTGGCCAATGGCGCATTTGCCAGAATTACCCTCGGCAATGCCACCCCTGGTTTGCACGTCAGCGCAGAAGACGCACAACGTATTGCCTCCGCCGATGTCATTGCTCTGGTCAACCATGTGCAGCAAGTCAGCGTACAGGTGGTTGACGGTCTTTCTCAGATCATCTCCTCTTCGCCGGTGCTTGCGGGTTCGACAGCAACGGCCATGCTGCTCACTCTGCTGGCCAAGCGGGCCATCCAGCACGCCCCGATCACGGGCAATGATTTCGATCCCACCACCTGAACGCTGGCGTGGTCTGCTGGGTCAGTCGTGCAGATGCTCCCGTACAAACTGGCGAAACAGGGCCATAATCTGAGCCTACTTCGCTGACTTTTCACGAGCCAGAGGATGCCCGGCATTCGCATTGAATAAGGCACCGGGGCCTGACTCCAAAGCCACCCTGATCGGTCCTTTGCCGCCCTGCGACATTCCGCACTCGTTGTAGAAGAATGAAAGAATCCAACAACATCAACCCCAAAAAAGAACACCAGCCGCGATTCGGCAGACTACTCGTCATCTGTGCCCTGTCCGTCATATTCTGTGGCTGGCTGGTATGGTTCGCCACGACATACTTGCCGGATTGCTGTGCACCGTGATGCAATGAGAAGATTCCTGATGCGGTTGGTGTTGGTCAGAAGCTTGTGGCAAACATCACTAGCACCGCAACAGTCATCACCAGAGTTGCCGACCAGCCAAAAAAGCGATGCCGGGTACTGATGGTGTACTGTCCCATCAGTTTTTCCGATTGCCCCACCAGCATCATGGCGGCCATGATGGGTACTGAAATCACACCGTTGACAATCGCGCTCCATACAAGCGCTTTGATGGGGTCCACTTCCAGATAGCCCATTGCGGTGCCAATGCCGGTAGCGGCAATGATGATGAGGTAGAACCCTCTTGCCTCATTGAAACCGTCGGACAGACTTGCTTTCCAGCCATAGAGTTCGCTCACCGCATAGGCGGCAGAGCCTGCGAGCACCGGCACGGCCAGCAAGCCAGTCCCAATAATGCCCAGAGCGAACACCAGGAAGGCAAACTCCCCTGCCACGGGACGCAGCGCCTCGGCCGCCTGAGATGACGTCTGAATGTTGGTAATACCTTGCGCATTCAAGGTTACAGCCGTGGCAATGACAATGCAGAGGGCCACCATATTGGAAAATGACATTCCGATGTACGTGTCTTCCTTGATTCGCCAAAGGTGCTCCGCTGCGTATTCCGGATGTGACTTCAATGCCTTGGAATCTGGTCGACGATTGCTGTCCTCGACTTCCTGAGCCGCTTGCCAGAAGAACAGGTAGGGACTGATGGTCGTACCCAGAACGGCGACCACCATGGCGGCATACTCCTTTAGTGACGTGTCGTGGAATGAAAATGCCCAAGGGTGAAGTGACTCACTGATGGCCTGCTTCCAAGGCACATTTACAGTAAGAATCACGGCAACGTACGAAAACAGGGTCAGCGTGAGCCATTTCAGGATTCGTACGGTACTTTCATACGAAAAAGCAATCTGGGTAGTGATGCAAAGCCCCCCAAAGGCAAGTACATAGAGAGCCAATGGGCCGCCGACCAACAGGCGTAAAGCTTCGCCCATAGCCCCAATGTCAGCCGCAATATTGATGGTGTTGGCGATCACAAGCAGCCCGACAAGGATTTTTGTGAGCCACCGGGGAAACTGTTTGTTGATATTGGCAGCAAGCCCCTCTCCAGTGACCCATCCGATGCGGGCAGAAAGCATCTGGATGCCAATCATCAGTGGCGTAGTAAGAAGCAATGTCCAAACGAGCGAAAAGCGGAACTGCGAACCAGCCTGTGAATAGGTCGCAATGCCGCTCGGATCATCGTCAGCCGCACCGGTAATCAGACCAGGGCCGAGACGGTTGACGAATTCTTTTGCGGTTTGAGTCACCATGGCAAATACCCCAATGCACCCACCAAGGTGCACGTACGCGCTCTATTGACTAGCGCTGATAAAAATCACCTGGGGAGGTTGCTCGGTCTTGGTGGTGCAAGACCCACGGCAAGCTTGCCAGGCACGTTAAGCAAAAGCCCCCGTGCCGGTTCGACAAGCTCTCTTGGCCACTGCGTGGCTAGAAGCGAATCAGACCAACCGGAGGCCAAGAACTTTCTGAGTCCATGTTGTTGGCCGGTTGTTAATGATGCAGGAATTCTATAGGTTCAGGCTTAAAAAGCGCTCACTGCCCAAGTAAACATTAAGTAAAGCATTGCCTGCATGGTGCATAACCCGAACTACGATTTTGAGAACCGCTAGCTCCCTATCGGGGCGGCCTTTTGGGTCCGGTTGACTGGGCGGTTTCTGAACACGGAATCAACCGGGCGCACATCCTGAAGCAGGTGCGTGTACAAGCGAAAACCCGCCGCTTAGTTCAAGAACTTGCTCCAGGTGCCAATGTTGTAAACCCGTGGGTAGCCATGCTTCTTAAGCAGAAGTTTGGCCATCCCACTTCGTGAACCACTGGCACAGCACAACACCACCGGAGAGGACTTGGGTATCTCACCCAGCCGGCTTCCCAACTGCTGAAGGGGAATGTTGATGGTTCCCGGGGCGCTCCCATGCGCAAATTCTGCTGTCGACCTGACATCCACAAGGGTTGCGCCTTCCTTCCTGAGCTCCGGCAGCATGGCAACTACTCTTTTCGAGTTCCACCACTTGTACCCAAACCAGAGTGCCAGGGCCATGAATGGCCAATACTGTCTGAAAAATTCCTGAAAATCCATTTCAATCCTTGCCGTCCCTGGTGTAAGTAGAAAGGGCCTCTGCACAGCAGAGGCCCTTGTCATTCGGCGGAGAAGGTGGGATTCGAACCCACGGTAGGGTCGCCCCTACGCCTGATTTCGAGTCAGGTACATTCGACCACTCTGCCACTTCTCCTGCATTCGCGTCGGTCGAAACGAAGCCGCAATTCTATCAGGCCTTGAGTAGTGCCACGCCGCCCATATAGGGGCGCAGCACTTCGGGCACAGTCACGCTGCCGTCGGCGTTCTGGTAGTTCTCCAACACAGCCACCAGCGCGCGGCCCACGGCCAGGCCGGAGCCGTTCAGCGTGTGGACCAGTTCGTTCTTGCCCTGGGCGTTCTTGAAGCGGGCCTGCAGGCGGCGGGCCTGGAAGGCTTCGCAGTTGGACACCGAGCTGATTTCGCGGAAGGTATTCTGCGCGGGCAGCCAGACTTCCAGGTCGTAGGTCTTGCTGGCACCAAAACCCATGTCGCCAGTGCACAGGCTCATCACGCGGTAGGGCAAGCCCAGCTTCTGCAAAATCGCTTCTGCATGGCCGGTCATTTGCTCCAGGGCTTCGTAGCTCTTCTCGGGGTGCACAATCTGCACCATCTCCACCTTGTCGAACTGGTGCTGGCGGATCAGGCCACGGGTATCACGCCCAGCGCTGCCGGCCTCGGAGCGGAAGCATGGGGTGTGGGCGGTCAGCTTGATGGGCAGGTCGGCCTCGGGCATGACCACGTCACGCACAAAGTTGGTCAGTGGTACTTCGCTGGTGGGGATCAGGTACAGCGCCGTGTTGTCGGGCTGCGCTTCGCCGTCCTGCCCGCCTTTTTTGGCAGCAAACAGGTCTTCTTCGAACTTGGGCAACTGGCCGGTGCCGCGCAGGCTATCGCCATTAACGATATAGGGCGTGTAGCACTCCGTGTAGCCGTGCTCGGTGGTTTGTACGTCCAGCATAAACTGGGCGAGTGCACGGTGCATACGGGCAATTGACCCTTTCATGACGGTGAAGCGCGAGCCGGTCAGCTTGACGCCCATCTCAAAGTCCAGCCCCAGCGGATCACCCAGGTCCACGTGGTCCTTGACCGGGAAGTCAAATGCTTTCGGCGTACCCCAGCTGCGCACCACCACATTGCCATGCTCGTCCGCACCTACCGGCACGCTCTCGTGCGGCAGGTTGGGCACGGCCAGCAGCAGGCTTTGCATCTCGACCTGAATCGCGTCTAGGCGCGTGGCAGAGGCGTCCAGCTCGGCTTTCAGGCCTGCCACTTCGGCCATAGCCGCATCGGCCTCGGCATGCTGGCCTTTGCCTTTGAGCATACCGATCTGTTTGCTGACCGTATTGCGCTTGGCCTGCATTTCCTCGGTACGCATCTGGAGGGTCTTGCGCTCGGCTTCCAGCGCGGTGAAGACAGCCACGTCCAGAAACGCCTGGGGGTTCTTGCGGGTTTGCAGGCGAGCGATGACCGAATCCAGGTCTTTGCGCAGCAGGGTGATGTCTAGCATGGTGTTCTCGTACTTCCAAGTCAAATAGGGCTCTAACCCCCGATTTTATTGCGTAAGAAGCTATCTATTTAATAGCATCCAACAAGAGGATCAGGCGTCCAGTTTGAGGCCCTTGGGCAAGGGAAACTTCACGGTTTCCTCAATGCCATCCATCTTGCGCACCGACACTGCGCCCAGCGCCTTGATGCGGTCAATCACCGCCTTCACCAGAACCTCGGGGGCGCTGGCACCGGCGGTCAGGCCCACGCGGCTGCGGCCTTCAAACCACTCGGGTTGGAGTTCATCCGCGCTGTCCACCATGTAGCTTTCTGTGCCCAGTTTTTTGGCTACTTCGCGCAGCCGGTTGCTGTTGGAACTGGTGGGGCTGCCCACCACGATCACGATGTCCACCTGCGGGCTCATGATCTTTACCGCATCCTGGCGGTTTTGGGTGGCGTAGCAGATGTCCTGCTGCTTGGGCTCGCGCACATTCGGAAAGCGTGCCTTCACGGCACTGGCAATTTCGGAGGCATCGTCCACACTCAACGTGGTTTGCGTCACCACGGCCAGCTTGGATGTCTGGGTCGGTTGGATGCGGGCGACATCGGCCACGTCTTCCACCAGATGGATACCACTGTCGAGCTGGCCCATGGTACCTTCTACCTCGGGGTGGCCCTTGTGGCCGATCATGATGAATTCATAGCCCTCTTTGTGGAGCTTGGCCACTTCCACATGCACCTTGGTCACCAGCGGGCAGGTGGCGTCAAATATCCGGAAACCGCGCTTCTCGGCCTCCTGCTGAATGGCCTTGCTCACGCCGTGGGCCGAGAACACCAGGGTGGCCCCCGCTGGCACAGCATCGAGTTCTTCGATGAAGATGGCGCCACGGTTCTTCAGGTCGTTGACCACATAGGTGTTGTGCACGATCTCGTGGCGCACATAGATGGGCCGGCCAAACTTGGCCAGCGCGCGGTCCACAATCTCGATTGCTCGGTCCACCCCGGCACAGAAGCCGCGCGGCTCGGCCAGAAGGATTTCGACTCCCATCACAGCACCCCGATCAGTTGCACTTCAAAGGTCACCGGCTGGCCGGCCAGCGGGTGGTTGAAGTCGAACAGCACCGCCTGGTCTGCCAGGGTTTCGCCACGCAATTGCAACACCACACCGGCAAACTGGCCCTGGCCATCGGGCGTGGGGAACTGCACTACATCGCCCACGCTGTAGGTTTCCAGCGGATCGCCCATGTCCTTGAGCACCTTGCGCGCCAGCCATTGCTGCATGTCCGCGTTGCGCTCGCCAAATGCAGCACCGGCGGGCAGCTCAAACGTGCTGCGCGCGCCCTCCTCCATGCCCATGAGGCACTGCTCCACCGCAGGCGACAACTCTCCCGTGCCCAGGCTCAGGGTCGCGGGCTTGCCGTCAAAGGTATTGATGATGTCGCCCGCCGGGCCGCCCAGGCGGTAATGCAGGGTCAGGAAGGAGCCCGCCTGAACGCGGGGAAGCACTGAGGTCATAAAAGTCCCGATAAACTTGCCTCTATTGTAGAAACCTGTGATTCCGTTCAGGCTGAGCCGGTCGAAGCCCTTCGACACACTCAGGGCGAACGGGCGATGCGATGCCCCTCAAAGACCTGCCACCTGATGCCCGCCCCCGCGAAAAGCTGCTCGCACGCGGTGCCGCGGCGCTGAGCGACGCCGAGATTGTGGCGGTGCTGGAACTGCCCCGCCGGGCGATGGCGCAGAAGCTGCAAGAGCGCACCGTGCTGGCCGACCCGGCCGCCGTCAAACACTACCTGCAACTGCACCTGGCGGCGCGTGCACACGAAGTTTTTGCGGTGCTGTTTCTGGATACACAAAACCGCTTGCTGGCGATGGAAGAACTTTTTCGTGGCACTCTCACACAACTCAGTGTTACTTTATTGCGAAAATATTTTGGCTGGTTTCGGCATTTCACAGCTACCCCTTCCGCGAGCCAACTTTGGTCACGGACTCCTGCGTGCCCATAGCAGTCTACCGGACCTCCAAGTTGTGGACGCCAAAATTAAATTCGCTAATCACTTAATGCCCTTTCAATCCTCTTGTCGGGTACGAACCAGATCAGTGTCACCCCGGTCAATAAAGCTCCTGCCGGCAAGGAGTACCCCAGCAGTGCCATTGGAATAGCAACCAAATAGGCCACCAAAGAAACCTTGCCTTTTGTGTCACTGCCGACGGCGTTGGCCAGAACAGACTCGTTGCCGTGCAACCCGATAATCTGCCGCTGCAAGGTGGCATAAGCAATGGCACACATCAGCAGATTGGTTGCATACAGTGCCACCGGGGCGGACAAAAAATCGTTCTCGCCCATCCAGCCGGTGGTAAACGGCAGCAGGGAAAGCCAAAATAGCAAGTGCATGTTTGCCCACAATATGCGGCCATTAACCTGATGGACCGAATGCAGCATGTGGTGGTGGTTGTTCCAGTAAACGCCCACATTCACAAAGCTCAGCACGTAGCTGAGAAACACCGGTCCCAAAGCATTCAGGTCAGCCCAGGTTGCACCATGCGGCACCTTTAACTCCAGCACCATGATGGTGATGATGATGGCTATAACACCATCGCTAAATGCTTCCAAACGTCCTTTGCCCACGGGAATTCCTTTGCCAGCTAAGTCTCAGTTTTTGCGCAAGATGCCAAAAGCGAAATTGCGCCCCAATCCTTGCTTGAATGCCATGTGAATCCAGGTCATTGCAAACGGCTCCAAATAGCGGGCAGCAGACAACGGCCCCAGGTCAACCGCGTCAAAACCAATGAGCACTGCCAGGGCAATGACTTTGGCGCGTGCCTGTGCATCGTCGCCACACACCGGCATGAACGGCAGACCTTGTCTAAAGCTGGCATCGGCCATGTTTTCGGCCCCGGTCGTGTTGAACGCTTTGACCACCCTGGCTGTGGGTGCCCAACTGGCAAGTTGCTCTGCTGCAGAGGTCGTGGTACCCACCGTCAGCCCTGCCAAGCCAGCGGCCAGCGGGTTGGTCGCATCCACCAGAACTTTGCCCTGCCAGTCTGCCCTGCTACGGGCAATTGCCTCTGTGGCAGCACACGGCACGGCCAAAATCACCACCTCGCTGGCGTTGACGGCCTGTTCCACCGTGCCCAGCGATGCCATCGATCCCAAAGGCGCGACGGCGCTTTGGTATTTTTCCGGGTTGGGCACGCCAAAGAAAACCTCTTCGCCTTGCCGAATGAATGCGTGGGCCAGTGCCTTTCCGACATTACCGGCACCGATGATGGAAATACGCATGATGATCCTCCAACCTCAGCGACCTAATGTCTCAATCACCAGTGCCGCTGTATCAGCACCTGAGAAATTTTGTTGACCGGTGATCAGGTTTCGGTCACGCACTGCAAAGCCGCGCCACAAGCCCGCTTGCACAAAGTTGCCACCCAGTTCTTTCAAGCGATCTTCAATGCGCCAGGGCATCACATGTTTGTCGCGCGGCAGCATGCCGTAGCTCCAGACGGCGTTGTCGGCAAAATCTTCTTCCACGTTCGCAAAGCCGGTCACGGTTTTGCCTTTGACCAGGTATTCACCATCGCTCAACTTGGCATAGGCCAATACGGCTGTACCGTGACACAGGGCGCATGTGACCTTGCCTGCTTCATAAAACATGACAAATTTTTCAATCAACGCGCTGGCTTTGTCGTACGTGAACATCGGGGCCTGCCCTCCCGCGACCACGATGGCGTCAAAGCGGGCCACATCCAGCTCTGCGATTTTCTTGGTGTTATCAACCAATGCTTGCAATTCCGGCGTGTGGATGAAGCCCTGACTAATCAGGTCGGACTTGCTGTAGCCGCTGGCATCGTTGGGGTCGCTCATACCGTCCGCATCACACTTGCCACCCTCAGGGCTGAAAATCTCCATTTCATACCCGGCTTCCTCAAAAGCCAAGTAGGGGTGGGTCAACTCACTCCACCAAAAGCCCACGGGCCAGCCAGTGGTGGTGGAAACCGCTGGATTGGCGATCACGATGGCGATACGCTTCTTGGCGGTTGGGTTGGAAACGTTAGGGTCTTTGAGGCTCATGGAGTGCTCCGGTTTGAGTTGAAAACTGCGCTTCTTGCAGCGTGAGCCCGGAGTTTGTGGCAAGGCATCATTTAGATAAATACTGAAATTTGCGACATACTGTTGCCATATCTAACAACAATTACGCACAAACTAGGGACCCAAAAAAAGCCTACTTATGGAACTGCAAGAACTCAGCGCCTTCGTTAAAGTGGTGCAAACCGGCAGCTTCACGCGAGCAGCTGAGAGCCTAGGCACGCAAAAGGCCCACCTCTCCCGCGTTATCACCCAGTTGGAAAAGAAGCTGGGCGTGCGTTTGCTGGAGCGCACCACGCGATCGCTTTCCTTGACCGAAGTGGGGCGGGAAATGTTTGAGCGCGCAGTGGGAATCATTGGCGCGGTAGAAGATGCAGAGCGTACGGCCCACAAGACCCAAGCCGAGCCGCGCGGCGTGCTCAAGCTGACCTGCGGTGTTGAATTCGGCATGGTTGCAGTGAGCCGATGGATTGCCTGCTACCTGCAACGCTACCCTTTAGTGCAAGTGCAGGCAGAGTTCACTGGGCGACTGGTGGACCTGGTACATGAGGGCTTCGATCTGGCCATTCGGGTAGGCAATTTGCCGGATTCCAGTCTGGCGGCCCGCAAACTCGATAGCCTGGAATACGGGTTGTTTGCCAGCCCAGATTACCTGTCACGGCGCGGCCTGCCGGCCTCACCCGATGAACTTGCCACCCATGACCGCCTGGCGTTCAGTGGTGGCGCACAGTCGCAGACTTGGCGTCTGCACAAAGGATCGCACGAGGCCCGTGTGGAGACAGCACCAAGGCTTGTGGTCAACAACAGTTTTGCCGTTCGTGATGCGGTGATAGCGGGTCTCGGCGTTGCCCAACTACCGTTGGTGGTGATCCAGCCCCAGTTGAGCCAAGGTTTGTTGGTGCGTGTATTACCGGATTGGAAGCCACCGGATGTGCCTGTACACGCGGTTTTCCCGAGTGCGCGGTATTTGACGCCCAAAGTGCGCGCATTTATTGATTTGAGCGTAGAGGGTTTTTGAGTCGACGGCCAGCAGTCGTTGGTGAGCGTCGGGTTACTCGGCATAGACGCTGCGTTTTGCCAAATTCTGTCGTCAGTGCGCAAGAGTCCCAGGGGAATTGTTGAACCCATCAAAGTCCCGATAAACTGACCTCGATTCCAAAGCCAAAAATCTGTCCCTGCCCGACCTCATTCCCATGCCCCTCAAAGACATCCCCGCCGAGGCCCGCCCGCGCGAGAAGCTGCTCTCCCGCGGCCCCGGTGCGCTCAGTGATATCGAATTGCTCGCGATATTGCTGCGTACCGGCATTCAAGGCAAGGGGGTGCTGCAAATGGCGGAAGAATTACTTCAACTCAAAAATGATAGCGCCTCACGCAATCTAGACGGGGGCTCGGGCGGGTTTGGAGGTATAGCCGGATTGTTGGGCGCTACGGCAGACGACCTCCAGCGTGTGAAAGGACTGGGCCCCGCAAAGCGCGCCGAGATTGTGGCGGTGCTCGAATTGGCCCGCCGCGCCATGGCCCAGCAACTGCAGGAGCGCACCGTGCTGGCCGACCCAGCCGCCGTCAAACACTACCTGCAACTGCACTTGGCGGCGCGTGCACACGAGGTTTTTTCGGTGCTGTTTCTGGATGCACAAAACCGCTTGCTGGCACTGGAAGAGCTGTTTCGCGGCACCCTCACACAAACGTCGGTCTACCCCCGCGAGGTGGTGATCCGCGCCCTGCACCACCAGGCCGCTGCCGTGGTGCTGGCCCACAACCACCCCAGCGGTACGGTGCAACCCAGCCGCGCCGACGAAGCCCTTACCCACACCCTAAAAGCCGCGCTGGCCCTGGTGGACGTGCGGGTGCTGGACCACATCATCGTGGCACCGGGTCAGGCCCTGTCGATGGCGGAAAAAGGGCTGGTATGAAAGTCACCTCGCTGGCCGACCTGAAGCTGGTCAAAAAGCAGATTGACGCGCAGGCCCGCCGCGAAGCCGCCGAGGCCGCGCAGCGGGCGCTCGATGCCAAACGCCAGGCTGCGCAGCGCAACCTGTTCCAGGCAGCGGTGGGCGTGGTCAACGTCCTTCCCGACAGGCAGCGTGCCCACCTGCCGCCCACACCACCGGCCCCGATCCCGAAACAGAAGCAGTTGGACGAAGCCGCTGCACTGCAGGAAGCCATCAGCGACGAAGTGGATGTGAGCAGCCTGCTCGATACCGACGAGCGGCTGAGTTTTCGCCGTCCCGGGGTGGGTCCGGATGTGGCGCAGAAGCTGCGCCGCGGCAAATGGGCCATCCAGCGCCAGGTGGACCTGCATGGGCTGCGCACCGAAGAGGCCCGTGAAACGCTGACCGCCTTCATCCGTGACGCGCACAAGCAGGGCATACGCTGCGTGCGCGTGGTCACCGGCAAAGGGCTGGGCTCACCGGGGAAAACACCGGTGCTCAAGGACAAGGTGCACCGCTGGCTGGTGCAAAAGAACGAAGTCGTGGCCTTTGTGCAGGCCCAGCCCGCGCAGGGTGGTGCCGGGGCACTGGTGGTACTGCTGCAACCGCAGCGACAGGCCTGACGCTTAACTCAGAAGTCTGATCAGGACGTCGGGGTGAATTTTCCAACCTGCCAGCCCGGCCGCCCCCATCAGCACCCCGAAGCCCGACGGCGCCAGCGCCAGCAGGTACAGCCACGGCAAGTCGGTGAGCGAAGCCACCGCCAAAAGCGAGATGGCAATGGCAATCAGCGCGTCAGACAGATCGAACTGGTCGTCCCGAAAGTTCAGGGCATCGTAGGTGGACTGGTCCTGCTCGGCCTGCGCCTTCAACTCCTCCTTCTTTTGCGCCTGGCTTTTGGCCAGCGTCTCGTAGACGGCAATCTGCTCCTGGTACGCGGCTTTTTGTGCGGGCGTTGCATTCAGGGCCTGCAAACGCAATTGCACCAGGGTGGACTTGGCCACCTCTTCGCGAATATTGCGGGCCTGGTAGAACTGCCAGTGGTCGAGCTTGTCCGCCTGCGCCTGCTGCATGGCCTGGACGATGTTGTCGTCCTTGACCTTGCAAATGCCCATGAAGGTGGCCAACAAGGCCACCGTAATGGCGACGGCTGGATTGAGCCATCTCGACTTGCGGGTTTCGGCGGAATCTTTGCTGGATTCAACGATGTCGAGCGGGTCAATATCCATAAGGTTTTCCGTCGGTAACGTTATTGCGCGAGCAGACAGATGCGCTCGACCTGCCCAGAATCAAGTAACCGCAGGCTACTGCTGTCGTCGTAGGTGATTTCTGTAGGTGGCACAAAGCCCAGTTGCGGAGATTTGGCAGACAGCCCGACCCAGTCCATCTTGCCATTGAGCAGCTTGCCCTCCAACGTCACAGACTGAGTGTGGAGCTTGACGGTATCCATGCCATGGCGAAAGTCCATGGTGAAAGGCACGGCAAATCCTTGGCATGCATAAGACTCCATGGCTGTGGGGCGCGGCATGAGGCCCCGGTTTTCGACAACACGTTTGAATAAAAAGCCCAGGTTCCCCAGCGCCACCAGGGCGATGCAGGTGATCACGACGGCAGGGATGATGCCAATGCCATGCAGCCTGGCAAGCGTGCCGCCGGGCTGCGCTGGCAAATTGGTATCGGGCAGTGGGTTGGAGGCAGACGGATTGGACATGATGAACAGTGCTTTTCAGGAAGCACAGATCATGTCCGCTTTTTTTCCGCGCTGCGTGAACGGCATGTAAAGTAGGCTCATACCCGCGCCAGCACCACCGCGTTTTCGGCCATGTCAGCCCGGGCCAGACTCCCGGTGCGCAGACGGTTGGGCCGTGCTGCGAAGCCGACCAGTTGCTGTCCACCGGCCAGTGTGAGGACAATTTCATCGCTGTGCACACCGCGTGTGACCCTGTCTACCTTGCCTGCCAGCCAGTTGGTACCTTCTTTTTGCGGGGTCTTCCGGGCAGATTGCGAACCCGCCCCGGGCACAGCCACCACCTTCACGGCGGTCGCCTTGCACAAGGCCAGCACCGCCCTGCCCGGTTGCAGGTCCAGCAATTCGGCACTCTCTAGGGTAATGCTGGAGGCTAGCTGCGCCCCATCGGACAGTTGCAGGACCACACGCACCAGAAGGTCACCCGATTCCAGCCCGTCGAGCGACTGCACCACACAGCGCAGGTTGTTGCGCATGCTGGTGCGCAGGCCCGCACCTGCCACCGCCTGTGCAGCGCCACCGCTAAAGCGCGACAGCACCTCCTGGCGCGCACGCTCCATCTGCATTGCCGCATCCAGCAATTGCTCCGCCGCCGCCGTAAGCCGCGCCCCGCCACCACCCGAGCCCCCCACGGCGCGGTCCACCAGTTCCACCCCCGCCAGGTTGGTCAACGTGTGGATGGCCTGCCAGGCGGCCTTGTAGCTGATGCCGGCCTGTCGGGCTGCTTCCGAAATGGAGCCGGTCAGTCCGATCAGGCGCAGGATGTCGATACGCTTGTCCGCGCCCTCCTGCCCCAGCGCATTCAGGGAAAAAGCTTTTGGAGTCATGGGCCATGACTATATACTTTCGCTATTCCTTTTTGGAATAGCGTTTTTTCAGGAGTCCTGCGATGCGGTGGATGTTCAAGATTCTGGGGCCCGGCATTCTGGCCATCAGCCAGGGCGCAGTTCTGGCGGGGGAAGCCCAGGTGGCCGTAGCAGCCAACTTTGCCGAGCCCATCAAAGCGATCGCGGCCGTGCTGTACAAAACCACTGGCCATACCCTCAAGATCACGCTGGGCGCCACTGGCAACCTGTACGCCCAGATCCGCAATGGTGCGCCCTTCGATGTGCTGCTGGCTGCAGACACCAGGACGCCCGAGAGGCTCGAAGCCGACGGTCTGGCCCAACCCAGCAGCCGCTTCACCTATGCCATCGGCAAGCTGGTGCTGTGGTCTGCCGACCCGTCGCGGGTCGATGCCCAGGGCAAGGTTCTGAAAGCGCCCAATCTGGGCAAGGTGGCTTACGCCAACCCCAGGATTGCCCCCTACGGAGCCGCCGCGGTCCAGGTGATGGAACGGCTGGGAATGACCGCAGCGCTGACGCCCCGGCTGGTACAGGGCGAAAGCATTGGCCAGACCTTCAACTTTGCCTACAGCGGCAATGCCGACGTGGGCTTTGTCGCCCTGTCCCAGGTGCTGGAAGGCGGTAAGCTCAAAAGCGGATCGATGTGGGTCATCCCACAAAACCTGTACGACCCCATCGCGCAGGGTGCCGTCGTGCTCCAAAGGGCAGCGGGCAACGAGGCAGCGCAGGCGCTCATCACGCTGCTGAAAAGTCCTAACATCAAGGCCCTGATCCGTTCCTACGGCTACGAACTCTGACGCCACCAACCGATGCTGCTGACCAGCGACGACCTGCAAGCCATTGCGCTGACACTGAAAGTGGCCACGCTGACCACCGGCATCCTGCTGCTGGTCGGTACACCGCTGGCCTGGTGGCTTGCACGCACCCGTTCATGGATGAAGGTGCCCCTGACGGCACTGGTGTCCCTGCCCATTGTGTTGCCGCCTTCGGTGCTGGGGTTTTACCTGCTGGTGGTCATGGGACCCCACGGCCCCATCGGGCAATGGACGCAGGCGATGGGGCTTGGCGTACTGCCATTTACTTTTTCAGGTCTGGTGGTCGCCTCGGTGTTCTATTCCTTGCCCTTCATGGTGCAACCCGTGCACAACGCCATGGAAGCCCTGGGCGAGCGCCCGCTGGAAGTAGCGGCCACATTGCGCGCTTCCCCGCTGGACACTTTTTTCCATGTGGTCCTGCCTCTGTGCAAACCCGGACTCATCACCGGCACCATCATGAGTTTTGCCCACACGGTGGGTGAGTTTGGTGTGGTGCTGATGGTGGGCGGCAATATTCCGGGCGTGACCCGCGTAGTGTCGGTACAAATCTTCGACCATGTGGAAGCCATGGAGTATGGCGATGCGCACCGCCTGGCAGCCGTCATGCTGGGCTTCTCCTTCATCGTGCTGATGGCACTCCACCTGTACAACCAGCGCCAGCGCAACCGTTTGGCAGGTACCGCATGAGTAGTCCGCAATCCTCCGGTACCCCCCTGGAGATGCGTGTCCAGCTGCAACGCGCAGGCTTTGCACTCCACATGGACGTACAGTTGCCGCCCCAGGGGGTCAGCGTGCTCTTTGGCCCTTCCGGTTGTGGCAAAACCACCTGCCTGCGCGTGCTGGCAGGCCTGGAGCGTGGTGCCACAGGCCAGATTCGCGTTGCCGGCGAGGTCTGGCAAGACAGTGCCAGCGGCGTGTTCCGTGCGCCGCACCTGCGCGCACTGGGCTATGTGTTTCAGGAAGCCAGCCTGTTCGATCACCTGAGCGTGCAGGACAACCTGATGTTTGGCTTCCACCGCACCCCAGCAGACCAACGCCGCCACGCCTGGGACCAGAGCCTCGATCTGCTGGGTATTGCGCACCTGCTGCAACGCATGCCGTATGAGCTATCAGGCGGCGAACGCCAGCGGGTGGCCATTGCACGCGCGCTGGCCAGCAGCCCGCAGGTGCTGCTGATGGATGAACCCCTGGCTGCGCTGGACGCGCAGCGCAAGGCAGAAATCCTGCCCTGGTTGGAGCAACTGCACGCCCAGCTGGACATCCCGGTGCTGTACGTAACGCACTCGCCTGACGAGCTGGCGCGGCTGGCCGACCAGGTGGTGCTGATGGAGGATGGCCGGGTACGGGAGTGTGGCCCGGTGATCGAGTTGATGGCGCGTCTGGACTTGCCGCTTGCACATGGTGACGGGGCCGCTGCCCTGATTGCAGCGCGCATCTGTGACCACACACCCTCGGACCTCATGTGCGTGCTTGAATTTGACGGGGGACGCCTGGTGCTACCCCAGACCCGCACCACGCCCCTGCCCACGGGTACGCCGGTACGCATCCGCATCCAGGCGCGCGACGTGAGCGTGTCGCTGCAAAAGCCGGAACAGACCAGCGTACTCAACATCCTGCCGGCCACGGTGGTGGATATGGTCGATGACGGCCCTGGCCAGGTGCTGGTGGGCTTGCAGGTGGGCAACGCAGGGCAAGGCACGACCGCAAAGACCACGCGCCTGCTGTCGCGCATCAGCCAGCTCTCGGCGCGTCGTCTGCGCCTAGCGCCTGGCGTTGCGCTGTACGCCCAGATCAAGGGCGTGGCGATGGTGCGCTGAACGCTAAAGTCAAAGATCAATCAATCTTGTCTTCAATCCGCTGCGCCGCATGCTTGTCTGCCTCCAGCACATCATGTGCGGTGCGGCCCTTTTTGACGTTGCTCCACCAGCCGTAGCCCAACACACCCGCTGTGAGGATCATCGCCAGATACGGCGTGCCATGGAAGATGGAAGGCAGGAACGGCTGAATCGCCTTGTCCGAGTCAATCATCTCGCCCGCGGTCCAGGCAATGAGCGCGGCGCCCACATAGACCACGATGGGGAAGCGGTCCATGATCTTCATGATCACCGTACTGCCCACCACAATCAGGGGAATCGACAGCGCCAGGCCTGTGATCAGCAGCGTCCAGTCCCCTTTGGCTACGCCCGCAATGGCCAGGGTGTTGTCCAGGCTCATCACCACATCGGCAATCAGGATGGTCTTGACCGCGCCCATCAGGTCCGAGTGGGAATGGTGCTCGCCCTCTTCCTCGTCGTCTTCGACCAGCAGCTGCACGGCAATCCAGACCAGCAGCAGGCCCCCCACACATTGCAGAAACGGAATCTTCAAGAGTTCCACGGCAATCACTGTCAGCGCAATACGCAGAACAATGGCGCCGCCACTGCCCCACAGAATCGCTTTCTTCTGGTGCTGTGCTGGCAGATTGCGGGCAGCCAGCGCAATGACCACCGCGTTGTCGCCGGACAGCACGATGTTGACCAGCATGATCTGCGCCAGAGCGGCCAGGAATGAGGGAGAGAGAAAGTCCATTGCCGTATCCTTTTATTTTTTCAGTTAGTAAGGTCCTCGCCACCCAAATTTTGCACTTCCCCTGCCCAATCGGGGCTGCATGAAACTCTATTTACGGGACGCGAGCACCGTTGCCAGAAGCTCTCTGACATCGTCTGCCTTGAAAGGTTTGCCAAGAAAATGATTCATACCAGCCTCCGCACAGGCGATCTTGTCTGAGGGCATGGCATTTGCAGTCATTGCAACAATGACAACGTGTTTCCGACCAAGACTGCGCTCCAGTTCACGGATTTTTCGTGTTGCTTCCAGACCGTCCATGACAGGCATTTGCATGTCCATGAATATGATGTCAAATTCCTTGCTGCGCACGGCGTCCAGTCCCAGTTCGCCGTTCTCTGACAGGACAACATGATGCCCTGCACGTTCAATTATTTTTGTTGCCAGAACCTGGTTGATCGGATGATCTTCCACCACTAGCACTTCCAGAGCATCCGGGATGGTGGGATCGCCCGCTTCCGCTGAGCTTTGCGTCCTTGCCTTGGACAGAGGTAAAAAATTTGCCGGGTCCGGATCGAGCTTCACGGTAAAGTGAAATGTGCTTCCTACACCCTCCGTCGATTCAAGCCAGACAGTGCCTCCCATCAGGTGCACCAGTTTTCTGGAAATGCTCAACCCCAGTCCAGTGCCACCAAAGTGCCGGGTGGTGGAGTTGTCGGCCTGAGTGAATGCTTCAAAAATAAGCTTTTGCTTGGCCTTCGCGATACCAATACCTGTATCGGAGACCCAGAAGTGCATGAGGGGTGCATGCGCACCACCGAACTCCATGCCTAATGTCACGACCCCTTTTTCAGTGAACTTAATGGCATTTCCGATCATGTTGGTAATCACCTGCCGCAACCGGCCGGGGTCGCCATAATAGAGGGTCGGCATGCTTGGCAGTTGGTGGGTTTCGATGCGCAAGCCTTTTTGCTCTGCCCGATACGCAAGCGGCACAAGCATTTCAGCAACGACCTCCGGGAGGTTGAATTGAATATGCTCAATAGTCAACTTCCCGGCCTCAATTTTCGAAAAATCAAGAATGTCGTTGATTACGACCAACAGGGAGTCCGCCGATGTCTTCACAGCGTGCAGGTGATCGCGCTGTTGCGGTGTAAGTGAGGTGTCCAAAACCAAGTCGGTCATGCCTATGATGCCATTCATGGGTGTGCGAATTTCATGGCTCATATTTGCCAGGAACTCGCTTTTGGCCTTGTTTGCGATTTCGGCGTTTTCCTTGGCTAGCGTCAATTCCGTCACCCGGTCGCGAATGGTGCGCGACATCAGATTGAAGGCAACGCCCAGTTGCCCAAGTTCATCCCTACCCTCCTTGACAGGTGCAGGCGTGAGATTTCCAGAGGCCACCTGCTCGCTGGCTCGGGTTAACTCCACCAATTGGCGCGTCATCCAGAACACTAGCCCCGACAGCATCAAAAAAGACAAAACAAGTTCGCCTACTGCGATCAGCACACCCTGCGTCAGTAGCGCATGTCGGGCAATGATGATGTGTGACATGTCCAGCCCGAACTGCAGGCTTCCCATCGGCTGACCGAACATCATGATTGCGTGCTTGAAGTGGTACACAGGCTTATCGATCAGCCGGTCCATCTCCAGCTTTTCCTCTGCATCCGGTAGCTTTTGTCCGGTCGGCCAACCGCTACTGGCAACGGGACTGCCGTAGGCATCTGCCACCACCAGGTAATTAACCCCGCTTTTGCTTAGACTTTCATCCAGCACCGACTGAACGGTTGCGTAGTCCCGCTGAGCCAAAGGCGCTACGATCGCAGCAGTAAGAATCGGCGTAATTTGGCGTGCGTGCTGCCCGACTTGCTCCACCATGTATTTGTTCATCAGTCGAATGCTGTTGGTCACGAGAAGTGTCAACATCACAAATTCAACGAGCATCGCGGCCAACAGCAACCGACCGCGCACTGATCCAAGCTGAGCACTCATTGTGCCTGCCACTCTCTAGCAGAGTCCGTCAACGCAGGCTTTGACGCACTTCTTTGGCATAAGGATCCATAGACACAAGTTCATTGGGTTTCAACTTGCGGTACCCATCCAACTTGTATTTAGCAAAATAGGCCTTCCCTTCCGCGCTGTCGGCAAATGTGGAGAGCGCGTTTTCTATTCTGCTCATATTGGCACTTTGTCGCTTATTGAGCATGTAGACCCGACCTGCAAGGGGCTCACTGATGGCCAGGAATCGCAATTGCGACTGCACATCCCGTGCAAGGCTCTGGTAATTCGCCAGGGATGTAAACCCTGCAACCGCTTCACCAGACAGTACTAGCCTAGCCACACTGTCCGATGCACTCACGTAATTCAGTGTGTCGGGGTCACCGTTTTTCTTGAGCCAGTGCTGGCCCCACAGGGTGACAAGCGATGTGGGCGACAGGCCGAGCACTGGCTTTCCCCTGAGTTCCTTGGCTGTTGTAATGGTGCTATTTCCCGCCACCAGCGCAACCGCCCTGAAGTCCGCACTGTAGGTGAGTAGTGGCAGGTATTGCGCATCGGTTTGGGCCAAGCGGGCCTGATGACCTGTTGTTACCGCGATGTCATACTCTTGATTCAACATGCGCCGAGCAAACTCGGTAAAGTCCGGAGCGGTTACCACCTCTACTGGCACGCCCAGTGATTTCTCTAATTGAATGCGGAGTGGCTGGTACATCTCCAGGATAACCCTGGCGCTGGTGTGCGGCGCCACTCCAAAACGAAACGCTTGGGTTGATTGCGCGCTTGCGCCGGAAACCAGCAACGTGATCAGCACGAAAATGAGCGAGCGCAGTAGGATAGGAATTTTCATTTATGCGTTGTTCCCCTGTGTAGTCTGACAATATTCGGTTGTCGCTATTGTATTTGGGCTTTTATGATTGAGGCCTCCCTCATAGGGTGTTGAAGCGTTACATGCCAACGAAACTACAAACCCTCAACACGGCAGCCTATCAGACGTTTGAGTACTAACGCAAGCCCACACTACGCGATCGAAATCCGCATACCGAGTCAGGGCTGCGTTTGGACGCTACTTTTTCACCGCATCCTTTAATGGACTTGCAAGTGGGCGACGCGGGGCACGACCATGAATGCCGCGTGTCCGCTGTCACGCATCCGCCTACTCTCGGCGCGCCGCTCGGGGCTGGTGGCTGGCATCTAGCCACTCGCGGTACCCAAGATCAAGGGCCTGGCGACAGTGCGCCGAAATGGCTACATCTCAGACAGAATCACTCCAACGTGACATTCGCTTTGGTCACCAGCTTGCCAAAGCGCGCCTGCTCCGATTTGAAAAATTGAGCCGATGCATCGGGTGTCATCGGGTTAATCACGTTTTCCTGCTTGGCCATGGCAGCTTTAACGGCGGGGTCGTTGAAAGCGGTGACGAACGCATCGTGGATGCGTTTGACGTGTGCTGCGGACATTTTGGCGGGGCCAATCACTGCAAACCAGCCTGCCACATCGACATCGGGAAACCCCTGTTCTGCAATCGTGGGCACATCCGGCATCGACGCAACGCGGCTCTTTCCCATGATGCCGATGGCGCGCAATGTGCCGGCTTTCAATTGCCCCTGAATGGCGGGCAGCGCCACGACGCCCAGTTCTACCTGGCCAGACATGAGGTCCACCACCATGGGGCCCGTGCCCTTGTAGGGAATATGGCGAACCTGTGCACCTGCCGCCTCAACAAACATCTCACCCGCGAGGTGAATGATGGTGCCGTTGCCAGAAGACGCGTAGTTGTATTCCCCGGGCTTGGCCTTCAGGAAAGCCTGCAGTTCCTTGGCCGTCTTTGCGGGCACTTTGGCCGGATTGACCACCAGTACGAACGGGGTTGCGCCCACCACGGTGATTGGGGTGATATCCGCCAGGCTGTCATAGGGCATTTTTTTGAAAACACTGGGATTCACGGCGTGGTTGTTGGACACCACGGCAATCGTCTGGCCATCGGGTGCCGCCTTTACCAGCGCCTGCGTTCCGGTGATGCCACCGGCCCCGGGGCATGTTCTCAATAACCACGGGCTGGTCACCCAGGGCCTTGCTCAGTGCCGTCTGCGCAGACCGCATGATGGTGTCAACACCGGAGCCGGCCCCCACCGGCAGGATCACGCGCAAGGGCGTGGTTTGCGCGAGCGCTGAACCTCCAAGTGCCAAGCCCAATGCAAGTGACAGTGCAGTGCGACGATTGAAAAATGTTGTGATCATGTTGTCTCCAGAAGAATGGCTATTGAGAAAATGAAATGGATCAAGCTTTGAGAGAAGCCAGCACCTCTTCTGTGTGCTGGCCAATGCGGGGCAAGGGCATGCGTACACCAGGTCGGCGTCCACCCATGAGCAGCGGCAACAGCATCACCTGCGTTTCACCGTCTTCTGTTTCCATGGGCACCAGACCACCGCTCTGGATAAGGTGTTCATCTTTCACCAACTGATCCGGGCGAACCACCTTGGCGTAGGGCAGACCTGCTGCCTGCAACTTGTCGCACAGTACATCAATTTCCCATTGGCAGATGGATTCGCCCAGACGTTTGAGCAGTTCGGACCGTACTTCCACGCGCTGGGCATTGGTCAGCAATGCGGGGTCGGTAGCCAGGTCCGGGCGACCCAGCACGTCGCACAATGCCAGGTACTGCTTGTCGCTCACCGCGCCGATGAAGAGTTGCTCTCCATGCGCCACATCAAAGGTGTCATACACACTCCAGGCCGATACGCGGGAGGGGAAAGGCGGCGGCACTTCGCCCGTCATCTGGTATTGCTGCATGTGCTGTGCAGCCAACAGACAACAGTTCTCAAACAGGGCACTCTGTATTTCCTGGCCCTTGCCCGTGCGATCTCGCTCACGCAGCGCGGCCAGCACACCAATAGCACCAAACATGCCGCCCATGATGTCGTTCACCGAGGTGCCAGCGCGCAAGGGGCGGCCTTTGGGTCCGGTCATGTAGGTCAGGCCAGCCATGTTCTGTACCACTTCATCCAGTGCTAGGCGATCTTCGTACGGGCCGGGCAAAAAGCCTTTGTGCGAAACATAGATCAGCTTCGGAAACTGGACCTCAAGGTCTTTGTAGCTCAGGCCCAGTTTCTCCATCATGCCGGGGCGAAAGTTCTCCAGCACCACATCACTCTGGCCAATCAGGTCTTTGGCACTGGCCAGTCCCTGCTCGGTGTGGATGTCAAGCACCACACTCTTTTTGTTGCGGTTGAAGCTGCGAAAGAAGCCAATGCCCAGCCCCGGCAGATTGCGTGTCTTGTCGCCGCCGGGTGGCTCGATCTTGATGACCTCAGCGCCCAGGTCGGCCAGGATCATGCCGCAGGTGGGGCCCATCACCATGTGGGTGAATTCAACGACGCGGACGCCTTCCAGGGGGAGGCCGGTGGCGGAGTTTGTATTGGACGTGGTCATGGTTGTGAGTGAAAGGTTTTGGGCAGGCCGGCTCGCCACAGCGTTCCGTGGGTGGGTTCGCCGTCGAGCCAATGCACCAGTTGCTGGCGCAAGTCCAGCAGCAGGGGCAGGTCCATGCCCGTACGCACGCCACTGGCTTCCAGCATGAAGGCCAGGTCTTCGGTGGCTGCATTGCCGCTGGCACCCGGCGCATGCGGGCAGCCACCAATGCCGGCCAGCGAGGCATCAAACCGCGTGACGCCCAGCTGCAGGGCCGCGTACACATTGGCCAGTGCCAGGCCCCGCGTATCGTGAAAATGGCCGCAGCAGAATGCGCCGCCTGCAATACGCAACGCCTGCTCAAACAAGTCGCTCACCGACCTGGGGTCGGCGTAGCCCACGGTGTCGGCCAAGCTGACGCGGTCAGCACCCGCATCCAGCAGTGCCTGCATCAGCCGCAGCACTTCACTATGCTTCACCTCGCCTTGCAGGGCGCACCCAAAAGCCGTACCCACGCCACCTTCGATGAGGGTCTTCTTGCCAGAGGCATCGCGCGCGGCGCGAATGCGGCGCATTTCATCGACCACCTCGTCCGGCGTCTTACGCAGATTCGCCAGACTGTGGGCATGGCTGGCCGAAAGGGGCAGCAGCATCAGGTCGGCATTGGCGTCCAGCGCCCGCTCTGCACCTTTGAGGTTGGGCACCAGCACCGACGCCACCAACCCAGGCAGCGTTTGAGCATAGGCCAGCACCTCTGCAGTATCGGCCAGTTGGGGCAGCAACTTCGGTGGCACAAACGAGCCGACTTCTATCTCGCGCTGCCCTGCGGCATAAGCCCGGGACACCCATTCGCACTTCCTGGCGGTTGGCAGGATGGTCGCAATGCTTTGCAGGCCATCGCGCAAACCCACTTCTCGAATCACGGCGGTGGCAGGCAGGTTTTTCATGAAGGGAAATCTCCGGAACATGGGCAATTAAGTGGCTTGGCGTATAGTTTCTAAAATTCCAAATAACACTTCAAGCGTTAATTTGGAATGATCAACATTCCATATCGGAACTTTAAGCAAGGGTTTCCCCGGATGAGAGACTTGGACCTGAAGTCATTGCGGCTGCTCGTTGCCGTGTGCGACCACGGAAACATCAAAGACGCGGCCACCCAGGAACACATCGAGCCCTCCGCGATCAGCAAGCGGCTGGCACAGTTGGAGGGTGCCCTCGGTATCCAGGTGCTGATCCGTGGGCGCCAGGGCACCAAGCCGACGCCCGCAGGACGCGCTTTACTGGAGCACGCCCGCACACTGATGTTTACCGTGGACCGCATCGAAGCAGACATGGCTGCATTCAAGGGAGGCGTCAAGGGCCAGGTGCGTGTGGCCGCCAGTGCATCGGCCATTGCGGAATCGTTGCTGGATGACCTCTCGGCATTCATGCGTGATCCACAACATAAGGACATCAAGGTCGATATTGAAGAGCGCTTCTCGCGCGACATCATCACCATGGTGCGTGATGGCGTGGCCCCACTGGGGGTGTGCTGGGACAGTGCCGACTTTGGCGGCCTGGAGTCCCTGCCCTACCGCAAGGACGAACTGGTGCTGGCGGTGCCCGTGGGTCATCCGCTGGCGGGCCAGGAGTCCGTGTGGTTTGAAGATACGCTGCACTACGATCAGATTGGCCTTCCACCCTCGACAGCGGTGTACACCATGCTGCACCGCACCGCCAGCAAAGCGGGCCACACACTGAGCTATCGCATCGTGGTGTCCAACTTTGATGCCGCGTTTCGCGTGGTTGCTGCGGGCTTGGGGGTCAGCGTCGTCCCCCGTGAAGTCAGCAGTATTTACACTGCCGCCGGACAGATCCGTACGGTCAGGCTGCGCAACGAATGGGCGCAGCGGCGCTTCGCCATCTGCTTCAGAAAGCGCATAGACCTCACGCCGGCCGCAGAACGGTTACTGGACTATTTGTGCGCGCAGGCGTCCATTGAAAGCGTGCCCCCGAATACCGAACCAGTCTGAACGGCTGCATCCGCTAACGATGGACAAGCTGCAAGTGCCCGGAGTCACGCATCAGAGTCCTGTCCCTCTCCATCATCGACACGCAGCGGTACAGGGCCTCGTGGGTCACACCCAATTCAGAGGCCAGTGATTTCAGTCCTGAACCCAAGGGGTACTTCCCGCTTTTACCTTCCGTTTCAAGCAGATGCATCAGGCGGTCCTGAACCCTGCAGAGTGACAGGCGTTCGCATTGCAATCGGAGCCGCTTGACTTCGCGGTTCAGCATCGTTATCCAGCGGCTCGCAAAAACGGGGTCTGCGTCCATGGCGGTGCGGACTTGGGCAATGGGTATCTGTGTGATTTCGGATGTGGCGATTACCTTGCCATCGCAGTGGTAGCGCGCGGACTGAAGGCTTGCCTCACCGACAAAACCATGGCGGCTACGCTGGAGTACCGCAGATCCGCCGTGCGCACCAATACGCTCTAGGATAACTTCGCCACTTCTGATGAAGAACATGTTGACTGGCTTGCTTCCGGTTGCAAACAGCCGTTCACCCCTCTGATGGATGCCCGTCGTACAAAAGGCGTGCAGTTCACCGGGAAGCAACTCTGCAAGTTCCGGATGAAGTTGCGTAAAGCTGGGTGCCATATGACAAAGATCATACGACCTCCCGCGCCGTTTCAGGAATACTTCAGCCAAGACAAATACAACGCTGCATGATGACCACCACCATTTTTCAATTCGGACAAACGCTGCCGGAGTACGATGTATCCGTTCTAAATGAACGCGCCGTTCGTGCCAGCGCCGGAATCCTGTTTTTCCTGGCCCTGATCTGTTTCATGAATGCCTGGTTGACGGGC
Organism: Burkholderiales bacterium; assembly: GCA_028868305.1. GTDB lineage: Bacteria > Pseudomonadota > Gammaproteobacteria > Burkholderiales > Burkholderiaceae_C > Allorhodoferax. The sequence goes on from JAGWUS010000018.1 coordinate 39,984, forward strand.
AACTTCCAGCCAACGCGTGTGTTTGTTGTGAGCTTCCTGATTGAGTTCACTATCCGGATTTTCATCAACCCACGTTTCGCCCCGGTCATGATTCTTGGTGAATGGGCGGTTCGCAAGCAGCAGCCCGAATGGACTGGTGCTCCCCAGAAACGGTTTGCCTGGGCCATTGGCTTTGTCCTTGCTGCCACCATGCTCTATCTGGTGGTGCTCAACAACGTGATTGGCCCGATCAACCTGATCGTGTGCGCAATGTGCCTGACCCTGCTGTTCTTTGAGACTGCCTTTGGTATCTGCATCGGCTGCAATATTTACAACATGTTCAACAAGAAAAAGGCCCAACTCTGCCCCGGTGGTGTTTGCGAAATGCCCTCCAACCAGATGCCGTCAGTCAAGCTGTCGCAAGTGATCCTGGTTACCGCTTTTGCATTCGCCGTCGCTGGCATCGTTCAGTGGGTCTACAGCACGGCACCCATGCGGGCTGCCGAGTTTGAGAAACCCGTCACGGCCCGGCCAGCTGTGCCCGTTGACCCCACAGAAGCCGAACGCTGCAAGATTCCCGATTTCGCCAAGGCCATTGGGCATGAGGAGCAGTGGAAGCTGCACAACAACTGCAAATGACCCTCGCCTGCATTCATCCTAATCTCGGAGACCCAAAATCATGCATCTGAATCGCCGACGCCTCCTCGCAGTCTCCGCCATTGTGGTGACTACCCTGAGCACGGGACTGGCATGGGCCGCACCACCGGTCGTGGAAATCATTGCGTTTGCACATCCGCCAGGACGGCAGCGCCGTTGAATTCGTGGGTTTTCCCAATGGCCCTGGCACACCCGCCGGTGTCAAAGGGGGATGGTCGGCCGAAGACGTTCTGGCGCTTCTGAAGTGGCGTAAATCCTGAACCCAAGGCTCAACATGAACATACTCCTCAAGCACACAAAGTGGCTGCTCATCTCAATCAGCTTGCTGGCCGGAACAGCTCACGCCGTTGACGTACGGTTTGAACCCGTGGCCGAAGGCGTCTACGCTTTCGTCGGTGAATTGGGTCAGCGCACGGCAAGCAACGAAGGGCTGAATGCCAATATCGGACTGGTAGTGACACCGGCTGGGGCGGTACTTATTGACAGCGGGGCGACGTTCAGCAGCGCCCGCCAAATCCACCAGGCCGTGCAGCGTGTCACCTCACAGCCTGTTCGCTGGGTGGTTAACACTGGCGGGCAAGACCACCGCTGGCTGGGCAATGGCTATTTCAAGGCCCAAGGTGCAGAAATCATCGCCCACAAGCAGGCGGAGGCTGACATGCGCAGCCGTGGCGGCGATCAACTGGAGGGCTTGCGCTCTGCGCTGGGGTCACTGGCCAATGGCACCGTCCCCACGTTTGCCAGCCGATGGATAACCCAATCGGATGAACGGCTTGAACTCGGCGGCGTGGTGCTGGAATTCAAACACCGTGGCGGTGCCCACACGCCCGGCGACATGCTGGTCTGGCTGCCTCAGCAGCGTGTGGTTTTTACCGGGGATGTGGTGTATGTAGACCGGCTGCTGGGCGTGCTGCCGTTCAGCCAGAGCAAACCCTGGTTAGCCACCTTTGCCGAGATCGAGCGTCTGGCGCCATTGCGTATCGTTCCCGGACATGGCCGTGTAACCGATCTGAGCACCGCACAGGCTGACACGCGTGACTATCTGGTGGCATTGCGAAACCACATGAAGAAGGCAGTTGATGACGGGGTAGACATGAGTACCGCTGTCAAGTCTTTTGATGCCAAGCCCTTCATGCGCCTGCTCAATGCAGCGGACCTGATGCCAGGAAATGCCAGCCGTACCTACCTCGAACTTGAACGCGAATAGCGTTCCATCGTAAATTCAAAGGAATCCATGACTACAGCACCGCAACCGACAAATGCATTCCCAACTGTGCCGGCGCTCATGGCGGACGGGCTGACGCGCAGTTTTGGCGAACGGGTAGCAGTGGATCATGTCAGTTTTGAGGTGGGTCACGGCGAAGTTTTTGGCTTCTTGGGCCCCAACGGCGCTGGCAAGAGCACCACTGCCCGCATGTTGACCGGGTTCATGCGTCCCACCAGTGGCCGTGCGTTGATTGCCGGCCTGGATGTGTCTACGCAGGCTTCAGCCGCCCGCCGCCTCATAGGTGTAGTCCCCGAAGAGGCGAACGTTTACGCAGACTTGACTGTCCTGCAGAACGTCTTGTTGATGGCCGAGTTGCACGGTATCTCGAAGCCACAGCGGCTGGAGCGCGCGTCCGAGTTGTTGCAGGTGTTTGATATGCAGGAGCGCAAACAGCAAAAAGGCCGGGACTTGTCTAAAGGGCTGCGACAGCGGTTGATGCTGTGCATGGCGCTGGTCAGCGATCCGCAGGTTCTGTTTCTGGATGAGCCAACCTCCGGTCTGGATGTGGCCAGCACACACATGATCCGCGAGGTCATACAGCGCATGAATCGGGAGCGGGGGATGACGGTTTTCATCACCACGCACAACATGGAAGAAGCCGACCAACTCTGCCACCGGGTCGCCATCATCGACAAGGGCAAGCTGGCGGCCATAGATACCCCATCTGCCTTGCGTGGCCGGGTTTCATCTCTTCGCTCGGTAGAGGTTCGGTTCACGCAAAGTGGCGTCAAACCTGAAAGCGTGCTTACCGGGCCTTTGGGCAAAGTTGTCATGGCTACGAATGGTTTTCAGGTCTTCGACCCACACCCTGGCCGTGTTGCGCAAGAGATTGCTACCCGTGCCAGTGCGCTCAATCTCTCGATTGAAAGTTTGAACACCTTGTCGCCGTCACTGGAAGAAGTCTTTATGTCAATCACAGGAGATGCACATGGCCACCATTGAGTTCACGCATGCAACCCGATGGGCTGAATTCCTGCGGCAAACACACTGCGCGTGGGTGATCGCGAAAAAGAACGCCCGCATCTATTACATGAAAGGTCCAGTGGTGACCTTTGGCATCGTCTTTCCGCTTTTTTTCTATCTCTCTTTCGCGGCTGGACACAATGCCCCTGTCGAAGTCATGGTGCCCGGTATTGCAGCAATGGCGCTGTTCTTCACCGCATCTGCCGTTGGTCCACTGGTAACCCCGTGGGAGCGGCAGGCACGCACTTTCGAGCGTTTGGTGACCTCACCTGCCTCGCTGGGTGCCATAGTTTTTGGCGATGTCGGTTCAGGGGCTGCTTTTGGGGCTTTGCTCGCATTGTTGCCACTGGTCACCGCATTGGCACTAACAACGGCGCAGGTAGGCAACCTCGTGCCATTACTGGCTGGCTGGTTGCTCGGTGCAACCGCATTCTCTTCGCTGGGCGTTTTAATGGCGGCCCCCGCATCGGACACCCCTTCACAGGTCATGATGTTGTCGAATCTTGTGCGTCTACCGTTGATTTTTGTCAGCGGCGTTTTCGTGCCCCATGCGCAAATGCCCCAATGGGGGCAGTGGCTTTCTCCAATTTCTCCTCTATCCTATTGCGCTGATCTGATCCGGGTTGGCTTTGGGGGCAACGCGTACTTCTCCGTGACGGTAGATGTATTAGCACTGGCTGGATTCAGCATCGCATTTATGGTCGGAGCCCACTTTTTTCATCGTCGGGCGCAGTACGGCCCGACATAGACCGCACGACCACAGGAAAAACCATGAGTCTTGTTGTTGCAAAAGGTCTGACAACGGCGCACGTTGGGTCAAAGATAGATTGAACTTCTATGAACTCGCCCGTCCCTGCCCCTGTCAACGTATGCCTCAATTGTGGAGCGAAAACTGCGGGTAATTTTTGTTCGGAGTGTGGACAGGAAACCGCGAGGGAACCGCAAAGCCTTGCGGATGCCGTCCGTGCACTGGCCACACAGCACCTGACGCGGAAGGGGCTCATTTGGCAAACGCTGGTCAAGCTCTTCTTCACACCGGGCGCGCTTACAGTCGAGTACACCTTGGGTAGGCGAGTGCGCTACCTTCGACCTTGGAGGCTTTATCTACTGGCAAGTGTCTTCGTATTTGCCTTGGTGCAATTCTTTAGTCTGAATCTTAGTTTTCGACTTTACGGAGAGCAGGGCGTGCATTTGCTACGTAGCACAAGGGTTTCTTCGACCGATGACAGCCGCAACCGTGGAATGGGCGTGGCACCTGTTCAACTGATTCTAGACAAGGTGAATACGACTGCTGTACAGCGTTTCAAAGCCCTGTCACCTGAAGATCGCTTTTCGTTCCTGCGGGCGCGGCGAACACAATATGTCTCGTACTTCGTCTTGTTTTTAGTGCCTGCTTTGGCCTTGACTTTGGGATTTTTTTACCGAAACCGGCGGCGGCGTTACGTCGAACATCTGGTATTTGGCCTGCACTGCCAGAGTTATTTGCTTTTCATGCTTCTGGTAGAAGCAAAGTTGCCGACCATCTTGGCCAATGGACTTTCGTATTGGATGATCGTTTACTTCACGTTGGCACTCAAGAGGGTCTATGGTGGTTCTTGGACTGAAACCATATGTCGCGGTGCTGCGATTTTGATTTTTTATTTCGGAATAATTTCCATTGCCAATCTTGCGCTGGTCCTTACGCTTATTAGCTTCTGACCAATTACAAGCCAAACAGCTGGAAGCCATATAGCCGCGCGCTCGTACCGACCGTGGTGGGTGGTGATGGTGCGCTGAAATTGCTATCAATAAAATAGCTGCTTGTAAACATTACACGCCGGCTAGCGCCCATTTTGCTTGCGACACCACGTCTGGCGGTGATGCCCAGGCTGCGTGCGACAACGCCATCCAGGGCTACGTCATGTAGCCCCGCTGCCACTACACCTGGCCCGCGAATGCCGGCTCACTTCGCTGCGTTGGGGAAGAACAGCTGCTCGCCACCAATCTTGTAGCTCGCAATCACGCCCTGCCCTGCGCTGGAGGTGACCCAGTCCACAAACTTCTGGCCTTCCACCGCTTTGGTCTGGGGGTGCCTGGCGGGGTTAACCAGCATCACGCCGTACTGGTTAAACATGCGCTTGTCGCCTTCCACCAGCACCACCAGGTCACCACGGTTCTTGAAGTTGAGCCAGGTTCCACGGTCGGCCAGCACATAGGCGCCGGTGCTTGAGGCCATGTTGAGTGCTGGGCCCATGCCGCAGCCGCAGGACTTGTATCCCGTACCCGTCTTGCCATCCAGGCCGGCAATTTTCCAGAAGCGCAGTTCTGCGGCGTGGGTGCCGCTCTTGTCACCGCGGGAGATGAAACTTGCATTACCAGCCGCCACTTTTTTGAGGGCGTCCACAATGTCGTTACCTTTGGTCTTGGCGGGGTCGGCCTTGGGGCCAATGAGCACAAAGTCGTTGTACATCACTTCAAACCGCTTGACCGCAAAGCCCTCGGCCACCACTTTTTCTTCAGCCACCTGATCGTGCACAAACAGTACATCGGCATCGCCGCGGCGGCCCATGTCAATGGCCTGGCCGGTGCCCAAGGCCACCACTTTCACATCAATACCTGTGGCCTTCTTGAATTCGGGCAACAGGTACGAAAACAAGCCGGACTGCTCGGTCGAGGTGGTAGACGCCACCACGATGGACTGGGCCATGGCGCTGAGCGAGGCACCCAGGATTGCTACACAAACAATAGCTGCTCGTGCATGTTCCGCAAGGGCTAGAGGCATATTTTGTTTAAAGTTTTTCATACAAGTTCTCCTTTGACAAACAGATGGGCTTCGGGGTAATTCGTTTTCAGGAGCGTGCCGGCAAAAAATTCCTGCACCGGCAAATCTGCCAGCACACTGCCCTGCTCCAAATACAGCACGCGGGTAGCCAGGCGCTTGACCTGGCCCAGGTTGTGGCTGGCAAAAAGCAATGTCATGCCGGTACCGTTGTGGGCGAGGTCTCCAATCAGGGTCTCCACCTCACGCTTGGCATGCGGGTCCAAACTGGCGGTAGGCTCGTCCAGTAGCAAGACCTGCGGTGCCAGGGCCCAGGCGCGGGCCAATGCCACCCGCTGCTGCTGCCCGCCTGAGAGTTTGTTGGCTGGGCGCAGCGCCAGGTCCGCCAGCCCCACCCGCTGCAGTGCCTCCAGCGCCTGCGCCTTGGCGCTGGACCATGGCGTGCCACGCAGCCACAGCCCCAGGGCCACATTGCCTTGTGCGGAGAGCCGCATCAGGTAGGGCCGCTGGAATAGCATGGCCTGACGTACGTCGGGGTTACGCATCACGGTGCCAGCAGTGGGCGCCAGCAGGCCATGCACCAGACGCAGCAGCGTGCTCTTGCCACAACCATTGGCGCCGACCAGGGCAATGCGTTCACCGGCTGCCACGTGAAGGCTGACGTCGCGCAGCGCTTGCACACCACCCGAACGCGCTCCATAGTGCACCGACGCATTACGCACCGAGAGATGGGGCGTCATGCGCTCACCTGCATGTGAATCGTGGTGCCACCGTGGCCGCCCTGGCGCTCACGCCAGCGGCGCAGCAGTCCGGTGGCGGCGTTGAGCAGCAGCACCACACCCAGCAATATCAAGCCCAGCCCCAGTGCCAACGGTAGATCGCCCTTGCTGGTTTCCAGTGCGATGGCAGTGGTCATGACACGGGTGAAGCCATCGATATTGCCGCCCACCAGCATGACGGCGCCCACTTCCGAGATGGCACGCCCAAAGGATGCAATCAGCACCGTCAGCAGCGCATAGCGCTCATCCCAGGCCAGCAGCAGGCTACGCACCAGTGGCCGCGCGCCCAGCGAGGCCAGTTGTTCTCCATGCAGATTCTCGGCATCTTCCACCACCTGGCGTGTCAGCGCGGTCACCACTGGCAGCACCAGCAGCGTCTGGGCGATCACCATGGCCTTGAAGCTGAACAGCCAGCCCAGAAATCCCAGAGGCCCCGAGCGCGACAGCAGCAGGTACACCAGCAGCCCCACCACTACCGAGGGAATCGCCAGAAACGTATTGAGCACGGTGAGCACCACCCCCCGCCCGGCAAACCGGGTCACGCCCAGCCATGCGCCCAGCACCAGCCCCACCACGCAGGCGATCAGGCAGGCCGAGGCGCTGACGGCAAGGGACCGCCAGACAATGGACAGTAAAACGGGGTCAAGTGAAAAAACGAGGTCAAGCGCAGTACCTGCACTATCGGTGAGAGTGGTCATGCAGTGAATCAATAACTTCGGGTATCGTAGCCACCGATTCAATACCCTGCGATATGAAACTCCGTGCATAGGCTCCAGTTCCACTACACCCTGTCCCGCGACAGCAGCCCTGCGCTGATTCGCAACCCGCTGATTGACCTGTTGCAGGCGGTGTCCACGCACGGGTCGATTTCGGCCGGCGCCCGCGCACTGGACCTGTCCTACCGCCACGTATGGGGAGAACTCAAACGCTGGGAAGAAGAGCTTGGCAACGAACTGCTAATCTGGGAAAAGGGCCAGCCCGCGAAGCTGTCCGAGTTTGGCGCCAAGCTGATGTGGGCCGAACGCCAGGCTCAGGTGAGGCTGGCCCCCCAGATTGAAGCGCTGCGCGGCGACCTGGAGCGCGCTTTTGCCGTGGCGTTTGACCCGCACGCCCACGTGGTGACGCTCTACGCCAGCCATGACGCGGCATTGACTGTCCTGCGCGAGCACGCACTGGCCGCTGACGAGTCCGGCCAGACTGCGGCACAGTTGCACCTGGACATCCGCTTTTGTGGCAGTGTGGACGCCATCCGGGCGCTCAACGAAGGCCGCTGCGTCATGGCGGGTTTTCACACGCTGCAGCACCCCGCACCCGGCTCCCTGGCCGAGCGCATCTACAAGCCACTGCTGCAACCGGGTTTGCACAAGATCATCGGCTTTGCCGAGCGCACCCAGGGCCTGATGGTGGCGCCTGGCAATCCGCTGGGCCTGCAATCGCTGGCCGACGTACAGCGCACCCAGGCAAGATTTGTCAACCGCACCCTGGGCACCGGCACCCGTGTTGTGCTGGATGAGTTGCTGGCGCTGGCAACTATTTCCACGGGCGACATAAAGGGGTACGACACCGCAGAGGTTTCGCACACGGCGGCGGCCCATGCGGTAGCCTCTGGCACTGCCGATGCCGCGTTGGGCATTGCGATTGCAGCGAAGTCACAGGGCCTGGAATTTGTGCCGCTGGTGCAGGAAAACTACCATCTGGTGTGCCTGAAATCGGCGCTGGACGAGCCTGCCATCGTGAACTTGCTTCATCTGCTGCAAAGTCAGCAATGGCAACGCAAGCTCTCCACGATCGCTGGCTATGCGCCATCTGGCAGCGGCAAAGTGCTGTCGCTGCGCGACGTGCTGCCCTGGTGGAATTTTGCCAAACCCAAAGCCGCCAGGGCCCCTGCCAAGTAACTCCCAGGGGGTTCAGCCCTGCGCCTTCATCAGTTCCACGAGTTGGTCCAGCGCAATGCCCCAGCCCTGCCCAAAGCCCATGGCGGCATGGGCGTCCCGTCCAGCGGCATCCGCATGCATGACCTTGGCCTTGTACCGGGTGCGTTCCTGGGGCAGGGGCTCAAAAACCAGATCCACAACGAAGGGAAAACCCAACTGGATACTGGCGGGGGCAGGCTGGGGCTGGAATCCGGGCCCCATCATATTGGTCCACACCAGCCGCTTGAGGGGCTCCACCAGCAGGAAGCATCCCACGTTCTCCGGCATGTGCTGCCCTTCGGGGGACTGCATGACATTGCGAAACAGCCCCCCCGCGCGCAAATCGATTTCGCAGTCCACCACCTTCCAGGGCCGAGGGCAAAACCACTGATAAATCAGCTCCGGCGTGGTCCAGGCCCGCCATACATCGGACGGCGACACATCCACGTCGCGTTGCAATTGAAGATCGAACTGTGAACTGGTGTGCATGGCTGTCTCCTGAAGAATGGGCCGTTAACCTCCGCCACGTTGCATGTACAGGTCAAAGCGGCGCATGAAATCGTAGCGTGTTTGATCGTCCACACCGCCAAAGCGGAAACTCACCAGCAAGCGCGGCATCCGCACCAGCGCAATGACGCGGGGCTCGGCCACCTGCCACTTGATACCCAGCGCGCCATCGCCAATGCGTACGCCCACCGTCCGGTCCTGCAACTTCCAGTGGTGCTCGCCAATGGCGCCCGGCAGCCAGCGCAACCAGTCGGCTTCGGTACAGCCCATCTCGCGCTCAAAGCGCTCTTCGTAAAACGACTGCATCAGTGAGCCGCACAGTGGTGCAACGCGAAGTGGACAACTCGGCGCTGGGCCACCCCAAAACGAGTTAGCCCCCTCGGGGGGCAGCGACCCGCACAGCGGCGGAGCGTGGGGGCCATATCAGCCTCCAGCGATCGGTGGCCAGATGGCCAGCACATCGCCTTCGACCAGCGTCTGCGTCAGGCGTTTTTCGGGCTCGACGTACTTGCCGTTGATCAGCACCAGGTGCACCAGCTTGGGCGGCAGGCCAAAGGGTTCGATGATCTGGGTGATGGTGGCATCGGGCGCCACCTCCAGTTCGAGTACATTGGTATAGCGTGCCTGCTGCGGCAGGAATTCGGTGAGCGATGCAAACAGCTTGAACGTAATCTTCATGACAACGACATGCTACCTGCGCAGCGCATCCTGTGCACCGGACCACTCACCTTGCCCCTGCGCGCTGGCCAAATAGGCTTCCATGAGCTTGGTTGGGTCGTTCATCAGCACCTCTTTCCAGGCGCCGAGCTTGACCTGACCTTCCACCAGCCCACGCATAACGCCCACATGCTCGGTCCAGCCGACGCTGTTGCAGCCCACCAGCACATCGTCCTTGAACTGCAGGCTCAGGTGGCGTCCGGCAGGCACATCAGTGAGCTCCACATGCTCTCCGCCGGGGCGGCCCTGCCAGTCGCCAAAGCTGGTGGAGATCAGGCCCAGTGTATCGAGCACATTGATCTGGGTAACGCCCTTGAGATTGGCACGTGGCGCCTGGCCATGCGAGTACGCCACCATGTTCAGCGCCGCCACACGCGCCTGCTCGGCAGCATTGGGCTGAATGGCGCTCACAATGGTTTTTCCGCTGACTTTGTCGAACGCCTCAGCACAGTCCCCTGCGGCGTAAATGCCCGGCACATTGGTTTGCATGTGCTCATCGGTCAAAACACCCAGCAGGCAGTTCACGCCCGATTGTTCAAGATAGCCAATGGCCGGGCGCACACCAGCAGCGCTGATGACCAGATCCGCCTCCACTGTCTTGCCGTTGGACAGCTTCACTTGCAGGGGCTTGCCCGGTGTGATGGACTCCACCTTGGTGCCTGTGAACACCTGCACCCCTTTGGCCTCGCACCAATTGCGGATCATGCCGCCCGCAGTCGGGCCCATCATGCGGGGCACCATGCGGTCGCCCATTTCCACGACGCTCAGGTGCACACCGCGTGCGGCCAGTGCTTCCATGATGATGCAGCCGATGAAACCGGCGCCCAGTTGCAGCACGCGTGCGCCTTTGGTAGCCAATGCCTGAATGGCGCGCGCGTCCTCCAGCGTCCAGCAGGTGTGCACGCCTTCGGCGGTAATGCCTGGAATGGGCGGATGGACTGGATGCGAACCCGTGGCCACCAGCAGCGTGTCAAAGCCCATGCTCTGCCCGTTGTCAAGTGCTACGGTTTTAGTAGCTGCCTGTACAGACTGCACGCGGGCTCTAACCACATTCACCTTCAAATCGGCAAAGTGGCTGGCCCCCTTGCGCAGGTAGGTGCCACGCTCATCGACATTGCCGATAAGCAGGTAGGGAATGGCCATGCGCGAGTACGGCGGCTCCGGCTCGTCACCCACGATGGTGATGGTGTCGTTGGGCGCATGCTTGCGGATGGTTTCTGCGGCAATCACGCCGGCAGGACCGGCGCCGAGAATCAGGTGATGGGTCATACGATATCTCCAAAAAGAAAGCGGCCACCAAGGACCGCTTTTCAGGCTTGCGGCCCGGTTACAGGCTCAGGCGCTTGCGCGTCTCGGCGGTGGGGCGGCCCTCGGAATCCCAGCCGCGTGCGGCGTAGTACTTGGGCATCATCTCGGCCAGCATGTTGACCTTACCTTTGGCAGGGCCGGTCTTGCAGGCTTCGGTGAGCAGGCGCTTGGGCAGCGAGTCGTCCTTGGCGGTAAAGCCTGCACGGTTGTTGAACTCGCGCTCCATGTTCCAGATGCGCTCGCCAATCAGGGCCAGCTCTTCAATCGTGTAGGCCTCGTCGCAAGCGCCTTGCATTTGCGGCGCCAGGTCCTGCAGGCCCCAGGCAAAGGTGGTGAAGATGCACAGACCCGACGAATCGAAAGCAGCAGTGGCGTCCTGGAAAGCCTTGACCAAATCCGGCTTGCCTTCATGTTCCAGCGGATCGGTCTTGACCGGGATGCCCAGCACTTCGGAGGCAATGGTGTAGCCGCGCAGGTGGCAGCCACCACGGTTGGAGGTGGCATAGGCCAGACCGATGCCCTGGATGGCGCGGCCGTCATACGCAGGGAACTCCTGGCCTTTGCTGCTCATGGAAAGGTCGGGATGGCCGTACTTGGCGGTCAGGCGCTTGGAGCCCTGGCCGATTTCCTTGCCAAAGCCGCGGCCATTCACGGTTTCTTCCACAAAAAATGCCAGCGCTTCGGCTGAGCCGAACTTGGCGTCAATGCCCAACTGTTCCTTGGTGAGGACACCCATGTCGTAGAGCTCCATCACGGCGCCCACGGTGGCTCCAAAGCTGATGGGGTCGATACCTTGCTCGTTGCAGATCAGCGTGGCGTACTGCAGGGCCTCCAGATCTTTCACACCGTTGGCCGCGCCCAATGCCCAGGCCGCTTCGTACTCCAGACCGCCCGAGGCGCCCCAGTACTGCGGTTTGGTGGCCACGGTGAAGTGTCCCGGGTCCATCTTGCTGATACGACCGCAGGCGATCGTGCAACCAAAACACGCCTGATTGGTGACCAATTGCTTTTTGCCGTCGGTAGCGCGCGGGGTGGCCATGGCTTCAGCGGAAATATCCTTGGCGCTTTCGAACTGGTTATCACGGTGGTTGCGGGTAGGCAAGGCACCGACTTCGTTGATTACGTTCATCAGCACCTGGGTGCCGAATGCGGGCAGGCCCTGCCCTGTCACGGCGTTGTCGGCCAACACCTTTTTGCTGACCTTGACGGCCTCCATGAAAGCCTTGGGGTCGCGGATATTGCCCACGCCCTTGGTGCCACGCACAGCAATCGCCTTGAGGTTCTTGCTGCCCATCACGGTGCCCACACCCGAGCGGCCCGCCGCGCGGTGCAGGTCATTGACCACCGCCGCATACAGCACGCCGTTTTCGCCGGCCTTGCCGATGCTGGACACACGCGTCAGCGGGTCCTGCAGGCTCTTCTTGAGCGTTTCTTCGGTTTCCCAGACGCTCTTGCCCCACAGATGGGAGGCATCGCGCAGCTCGGCCACGTCGTCGTTGACGTACAAGTAGACCGGCTTGGCCGACTTGCCTTCAAAAATGACCATGTCCCATCCGGCCATCTTGAACTCGGCACCCCAGTAGCCGCCCGAGTTGGAGCAGGCAATGGCACCGGTCAGCGGCCCCTTGGTAATGACGGTGTAGCGACCACCTGTGGAGGCCATAGTGCCGGTCAGCGGGCCGGTAGCCCAGATGATCTTGTTGGCAGCGGACAGCGGATCAACCTTGGCATCCACTTCCTCGGTGAAGTATTTGGTGCCCAGGCCGCGCGAGCCGATGTAGGCGCGTGCCCACTGCATGTTGAGAGGTTCAGACTTGACGGTACCCGCGGTCAAGTCCACACGAAGAATTTTTCCTGCCCATGACATAGCGTGTCTCCTTAAGCGGCTGAGGGTTGGTTGCCAAGCTTGTCGGCCCATGCCTGCATCTTGCCCAGGCCGGTCCAATTGGCATCGATGAAGGTGATGGCGCCGGTGGGGCATGCGGTGGCGCAGGCGGGGTCGCCGCCGCACAGATCGCATTTCTGTACCTTGCCAGTCTCCTGCACGTAATTGATGGTGCCGAAAGGGCAGGCAATGGTGCACACCTTGCAGCCCACGCATGTGGCTTCGTTCACCACCTTGGCGCCGGTGGACTTGTCCACCGTGATCGCCTCGACCGGGCAGGCGTGCAGGCACCAGGCCTCATCGCACTGGGTGCAGGTGTAGGGCACTTTCTTGCCAGTCTGGTGGAATTCGAACACCTTGATGCGCGACTTGGCAGGAACGAAAGTGGCGTAGTTCTCGTAAGAACAGGCCATTTCGCACTGCAAGCAGCCGGTGCACTTGTCCGGGTTGATGTGCAAGGTCTTTTGCATATGTCTCTCCTTAAGCGGCGGCTTTGCGCGTATGCAAAGTCATTCCTATGAATTGAAGTACATAGCGATTGTTGGACTGAACAACCGCACACTTGCTAGGGATAACCCTAGTCAACCATTACGAAGCGCATGAATTTCTCAAATTGAAACAAGTTGGAACTACGATGCGATGCTGCCCACAATCACCATGCTTCCGCCCACCACCACGCTGCCCATCGAAACAGGTCTTCGCCTGGAAGGTATTGCGCGCGCGCGCCAGGCACTGCTCGTAGAGCGGGCCAGCGCGACGATGGGGCTGCTGGCGCCTTGGGTAGAACGCTCCTGGCAGCGGTGCATGGGGCTTGGCCACGACCCGCGGCACGAAACTGTATTCGAGGTGCTCACCCCCCAGCAGATGCGCCGCACCACCGAGGGCAACGCGCAACTCGTGCAAAGCGCTCGCCCCCTGCTGGAGACCCTGGCGCGCGCTATCGCCAACACCCGCTACTTCGCCATCCTCACCAATGCCGATGGCGTGGTGGTCGATGCCTGTGGCGCCATAGACCACTCGGACCTGCGGGCCGAGATGATTACCCGCGTTGGCACCGACTTGTCCGAGCGCAGTGTGGGCACCACCGCCATCGGCGCAGCCTTGGCGGATTTGCAACCCGTGTGGCTGCACCGGGGCGAACACTTCTTTGCCAACACCGGGCACTACAGCTGCGCCGGAGCGCCGTTGATCGGGCCGGACGGACGCTGCATCGGCATGCTGGACCTTACCGGAATCGATGCCGTGGAACGCCCAGAGCTCAAGCACCTGGCTGCACAAACCGCCAGCAAGATCGAGAATGCGCTGGTGCTGGATCAGCCCCATAGCGTGACGTTGCGGCTGAATTGGCCGGGCAACAGCATGGGTGGCGATACCGACGGCCTGCTGTGCCTCGATGCCGATGGCTGGATCACTGGCGCCAACCCGGCAGCACGCATGATGGTGCCGGCCCTGGCCACCGCCACGGGCCATGCGGTGCATGTAAGCGAAGTCTTTGGCATGCCTTACCAGATGCTGTTCGACGCCGCCCGGCGCGCTCGCACCGTGCTCGACATTCCGTTGTGGACCGGTCTGCGTTTGCAGGCTCTACCGGTGCAAGCCTCAGAAGACAAGCGCATTACCGCCATGAACGCGCTGGAACAGCGCGGCGTGCCGCTCAAAGCCCGCGAGGTGGAGGTGATTCGCCGCGCCGTGGAAGAAGCCCGTGGCAACGTAGCCCAGGCCGCACAGGTGCTGGGCATCAGCAGGGCCACGGTTTACCGCAAGCTAAACCTGAAACACTAGACGCTGAAGCTAGACGTTTTGGTTGCGCATCCAGTCGGCGGTCTGGAAGAAGGATTCCCGCAGGCGCGCACGCAAGTCTTCATCCACACCCACATCGCCCATGGCCTGGTCCATGCAGGCCAGCCACTGATCGCGCTCCAGAATGCCAATCTTGAAGGGCATGTGCCGCGCCCGCAGACGGGGGTGCCCAAAGCGTTCAATGTAATGCTGCGGCCCGCCCATCCAGCCGCACAAAAACCAGAACAACTTGTCGCGCGCATCGTCTAGCGTAGAGCCGTGCACGGTACGCAACTCCTTGTACGCCGGCTCTAGATCCATCAGGTCGTAGAAACGGTCTACCAGCAGGCGGATGGCAGATTCGCCACCGATCAGGTCAAAGGCACTGCGGCCCTTGGGTTCGTCTTTGTCGCTCATAAATAGTAATATTTTAGGACGCTAGCCCGCATGGAATGTCCACAGGCAGCTATGAAAATAGGAGTGGCTTTATCGAAGACCGGCCGAATGCGATCCCTTTCCCAAGGAACGGAGATCAAGGAACTAGCCGTGTTTGCCCGTTCTCAAACCAAGCAGCATCAAAGCCATCGCGCAGCAGAACAACCTTCGTTGTCGCCAAGCCGCTTTCACGTGCACGATCAATGTACTTGGCCAGTGTGCTGGCGTCTTCGCTGATGAGGTGGCTAATGGACTCACAGTCGCATTGGGCCAAGAGCTTGAAGTCATCTTTCACACGCACACGGTCATCGCCGGCATCCCGTGGCATTTGTCGAATGATCAATCCGCAGCGCATCGCGTGGTCTACGTTAAACGGCAGCACCACAAAGTTGCGCAAAGGCAAATCGTTGATCGCCTGCTTTACCTGAAACTCGGAAATCACAATGGTGGACAAGTACATAGGCACCTGTCGGCGCGCGCATTCCCTGTAATACGCCATGGCGGCATCGTGGTGTGGACGCGCCGGATCGCTCAGGCTAATCAAAAACTGGTGTCCAGAAGAACACTGTTCACTGCTTGTCTCCGCGCAACTCGTCCACCCATGTGGTGGCATCGGGCACGTCTTTCCAGGCGACGGCGCCTCGGCGTGTAAGTCTTAAAAGCGCATCTTCGTCTACCGTGGATGCATGCTCCACAAACTCGACCAGCCGGGCATTGCGCAGTTCGCGGGTTAGCACGTTGTACTCCGCCTTGATGCGCAGCATGGCCAGCTTGTACAAGCGATTTACCGTGTCATTGCGCAAGACATCACGCTCGGTAGTGACCTTCAAAGTGCGGCCATCAGGCAGTTTGATATGCGCATTGGCCTTGGTCACGCCGCCCAAATCCTGAATTTCGCCACGAACATAACGCTCCACCTGCACCCACTGGTCCGCGTCATCTGGGTGGTAGTCCGACTCAGCATTGATCTCAATGGGCCGTTCCAGGAAAGGGGCCGATATGCGGTAGGCCAGCTGCTTGGACTGACGGGCGGCTTTTTGCCAACGCTCCATCACCTCGCGGCGCTTCGTGTCCAAGCCGTCCAATAACTCGCCACCCAGCAAGGAGCGCAAATCCCGAAACAGATTGGGTGCAGACAGCAATGGCGTAGTCTCGATCGCCAGGGAGCCCTTGCGCACCGCAACCTCTAGCGTGTTGGTGTCCACATCTTTGTCTTCACCGCGCAGGAACGTGGCTACATCGGATGAAAAGTCAGCCAGATCGCCCAAGCGCACGCGATCCGGCGTGGCTTCAAAGCCAGCCGTGTTGTCTGTCAAAGCGATGGTGATGCGTTGGGCTTCCATGATTCAGTTCATTTTAGTCATCGACGGCCAACGCGCCTAGCTATCGCTTGCACTACCCCACACCCGGTCCATGGCGGCTTTGACCTTGGCTTCCATGCGGCGGATGAGTTCGCGGTTGGCGGCGACCAGGGCTTGCTCGGCTTCGATCTCGGCGACGATGGCGCGTTGGGTGGCCAGGTCGGGGACAGGAATCGAATAAGTGCGAATCTGGTCCGTCGTTAGATTCATGAATACCGTACCAACGGATTGCAACTTGTTCGCGTCCTTGTTTGCGAGAAGTACGTAGTAGAAGAACTCCGGCAACAAACGCCGTGTATCCAGCGAACGGAAGCCAACAAATCCGTCGTGAATGCACGCGTCTACTTGCAGAATCGCTGGTAGTCCCGGGTTTCCGCTGACCGCCATCACCACGCTGCCAGCAGTCATAGGCCTACTCTTCTTCGCGCCCTCTTCAGTAAGCGTGTCGATATTTGGCGTGACACGCATTCCGTCGCGTGTGATATCGGCCACCATCAACCTTGGGACTGGACCTCCAAAATAATTTGGATCACCCTGAGGACGCGGCGAACTGCCACGGACAAGGTCGCAGAGGTCATCAAGCTTCGCTATCTCCCAACCTGGGTCAATGACGATATGCGGCTTGTAGTTGTCGAGTACCTGCCGGGCACCGTCGATGATTTTCTGATAGCCCTCGATTTCGGCCACGATTTGGTGTTGGACTTCGAGGGGTGGAAGGGGAATCTGGATCGTCTTCAAGATGGGTATATTCAACCCGCTGCGTTGCTCGTCTCCAGTCAAATTTCGAATATCCTGGTACATCGAATCCAAGACCGAAAAAAGATATTCTGGGAGCAACTTTTCAGTGCTCAGCGGACTAATCGCCACCAAGGATTGATTGCAGGTTGCATTGCTCATTTTGAGGAGTGCAACGGTTCCGCGTGTCTTTCCCTGACCGTTCAACGCAATCAACACTGCGTTTTGGGGAAGTACCTTGGCATTGGAGTTTGCAACTCCAGCGTCAGCAATACGTCCCTCGCAATCGACGATCTTCTTTTGATGAATGTCGCCGGATACCAGCCAAGGAACCGTGCCGTCTTTGTAGTATTCCTCGACTGACGATGTTGGCGTTCCGCCAGTCTTGAAGGTACAAAGCTCACCCAGCGAAATCATTGGCGCAGTGGTAGTGGCAGGCCGCTCAGATGCCAGATATCGCTCCCCACTCAAATTGAAGTCCCCACTCGCCCCAATCTTGCTGCGCTCCACCGCCTGGGCCATCACACCATCACACTCAAACTGGCCCGGCGCGGTCGTCCAGCCACGCAGCAGGCGCGTGGCTTCGGGCAGGTCGCTGTTCACCACCGCCCGCCGTTGCGCGCCCAGGTTGAAACCGTCGTTTTGCACTTTCACAAACAGCACCTTGTCGGTCTGCTTGTGTACGCGTTTGTCCAGAATCAGAATGCTGGTCTTGACGCCGCTGTAGGGGTTGAACACACCGGCGGGCAGGCTGACCACGGCCACCAGGCTGGTGTCCACCAGCATCTTGCGCAGCGCTTTGTACGCCGTGCCGCTCTGGAAGATGATGCCCTCGGGCACCACTATTGCCGCGCGGCCCGTGGCGCTCAAATGCTCGGCCATGTAGTCCACAAACAGCACTTCGCTGCGGGTGGCCTGCACAGTAAAGCGCTTGTGCGGTTTGATGCCGCCCTTGGGGCTCATGAACGGTGGGTTAGCCAGAATCACATCGGCCACCTCGTTCC
>JAGWUS010000019.1 GCA_028868305.1 Burkholderiales bacterium
CAGGTAGACCATAGGTTCGGTGCTTTCCTCCAGCAGCTTGCCTTGCAGGTCGGTCACCTTGTAGCGCAGGGTGACGGCGGTATTTTTTTCGATTTTCATGGTGGAATCCTGAGTAGACCGCTGATTATCCGGAAAAACCTCCGCCATGGCCGGCAGGTCGGGAGAGTGGAATAATCCGGGTATCTATTTATCGATGGGAACTTCTCACATGAGCGACGCACAACAACGTATTGACGAACTGGTCAAGGGCAACGAAATTCTTCTGTTCATGAAAGGCAATGCCAGTTTTCCGCAGTGCGGCTTTTCCGGCCGTGCCATCCAGATCCTCAAAGCCTGCGGCGTGGACCCCAAGACGGTCAAGACCGTGAACGTGCTGGAAGACGATGGCATTCGCCAGGGCATCAAGGAATACAGCAACTGGCCCACGATTCCGCAGCTCTACATCAAGGGTGAGTTTATTGGCGGATCCGACATCATGATGGAGATGTACGAGTCCGGCGAGTTGGCCCAGGCTCTGGGCAAGAGCTGATCTGCGCCCACGCTGACCCGCAAGGGTAGAGCCAACCAGCGCAGACTGGAGGCTCGAACAGCCGGCAACTTCTGGGAGCGCCCGTGGCAGACCTCACGTCCTTTGACTCTGCAGAACGCAAACTGCGCAAGTTGCGTCTGGTGCAGTACGGGACGACGGTTTTCATCGCCTTCCTCATGACCGCTGTCAACCACTGGTATCAAAACCGTTTTGATGTGGCCTGGACATTGGCGGCGGGTGCCCTGATGATGCCCGTGGGTCTGTGGCTCAGCACCTACCGGTCCAGTTATGCGGCCAGTGTTTTGATGCTGGTGGCTGTCGTTGGCACCCTGTCTGTCATCATGTGGCGAAGCGATGGCCTGCATGACTCCGCACTGCTGAGCTTTCCGGTCATTCTGGTTGGCGCAGCACAGCTGTTCAAGCCGCGACACTTTCTGGCCGTCATGCTGCTCATTTTGCTCATTGTGTTGTTCATCGGTGCCGGCACAGTGCTGGGCTGGCGGTCCATGCTGGTTCCCAGCACAGAGTTGGATCGCCTTATCGACTCCCTCGCCATACTGACCGCCGGGGGCTACATCACATGGCTGCTGACGCATGACTTGCAACGGGCCCAGGGCCGGTTGCGACAGCAGATACGGACCCTGCGTGCCTCGGAAAAAGACCTGAAGTTTCTGGCACAGCACGACTCCCTCACACGCCTTCCCAACAGGGTGCTGGGCAGTGAGTTGATTGAACTGGCCATGGCCAGCAACCAGCGCCGCAAAGTACAGGTAGCGGTGCTGTTTGTCGACCTGGACAATTTCAAGGACATCAACGACTCGCTGGGACATGCCGCAGGCGACTCCTTCCTCAAGGAGGTTGCCATGCGGCTTCTCACCGCCGTGCGCGTCTCGGACGTTGTGTGCCGGCAGGGGGGAGACGAATTCCTCATCGGCCTCACTGACATGGACAGCAGCGAGGATATTTCGCAGGTAGCCAACAATGTGCTGCAGCAGATGCAGATGCCTTTTTCCCTGCGTGACACAGAGATACGTGCCTCGTGCTCCATCGGCATCGCGGTGTACCCCAAGGATGGGGCTACGTTTGAAGAGTTGCTGCGCCACGCTGATCTGGCCATGTACCAGGCCAAGGAATCCGGACGCAATGCTTACCGTTTCTATGACGAAGACGTCAACGTCAGCATTCAGGAGAACCTGCACCTGATATCAAGCCTGCGCGCTGCCATCAAGCAGAATGAATTTGTGCTGCATTACCAGCCGGTGATCAAGCTCTCTACCGGCGCCCTGGTGGGGGCCGAAGCCCTGGTGCGTTGGCAAAACCCTAAGCTCGGCCTGGTGGCCCCCGGCCTGTTTATCCCGACCGCCGAAAAGTCCGGGTTGATTGTGGACCTTGGGCAATGGGTCATCGAAGAAGCATGCCGGCAGATGCAGACCTGGCGTAACGCCGGTGCACCGCCGCTGACCATGGCGGTCAATCTGTCGCCTGTGCAGTTTCGCCGGGGTGGTGTGGAGGCCGTGATAGAGCGTGCGCTCAAAATATCGGGCCTGGACCCTGCGTGTCTGGAGGTGGAAGTCACAGAATCCATCCTGCTGCAGGACACCGAGCAATTCATTCAGGCTCTGCAACGCCTGAAGGCCATGGGCATCCGCATTTCGATTGACGACTTTGGTACCGGATATTCCAACCTATCCTACCTGCAGCGCTTTGCGGTGGACAAGCTAAAGATTGACCAGTCTTTCGTCAAACGTTTGGCCAACGGCCCGCAGGACACCGCCATCGTCAACGCCATCATCCATATGGCCAAGAGCTTGCAACTCACCACCACCGCAGAAGGGGTGGAAGACGAGACCACCCGTGCGCGGCTGAGCGCCATGGACTGCGATCTGGCACAGGGCTACCTGTTTGCCCGCCCGCTTACTGCAGAACAGTTTGCCGCCTACATGCAAGCGCACGCAGGCACGCCCCAATAAACTAAGCTGCGTATTCCCAGGCGCGCTTGGCGCCGAACACGGCGTTCGGATAGGGGGAGCGGCCGCGCGAGCCGTTGTAACGCCCCAAGGCCATGAACAGATCGCCTTTTTCGCGTTCAATGTAGTGGCGCAGAATCACGCAGCCAAAGCGCAGGTTAGTCTGCATGTGAAACAGCTTTCCGGCATCCCCATCACCCAATACACGGGTCCAGAATGGCATGACCTGCATGTAGCCACGCGCACCGGCAATGCTCACTGCGAACTTGCGGAAACCGCTTTCCACCTGAATCAGACCCAGCACCAGCGCCACATCCAGTCCGGCACGCTTGCTCTCGTACCAGACGGTCTGCAGAAACTCCTTGCGGGTTTCCCAGTCGGGTTTCTTCTTCTTGAGCCTTTCGCCCATGGCCCCTATCCAGCGGAGGTATTTGAGGCGCGACTCCGTATCCGGAAATTCCGGCACAAGCGGCGCAGCGTTTTGGATAGCCGAACTGAGCGCGGTACGCACCGAGTCGACCAGCGGCTCTTCCTGCTGCGCACCGGCTATCGCACTCTCCTGAAACGACAGCGTTCCAAGCAATGCCAAAGGGGACAAGACGGCCACTCGCCGTGTCACCTCCTGAAACATTGGCCCGTGCGTCATGCCTTCAGGCGGGAGACCAACAGACCCAAAATGTCTGCAACGGGTACGCTGGTCGCCTTCTCATCACGGCGGTGCTGGTACTCCACATTGCCTTCCTTAAGACCACGGTCGCCAATGTTCACGCGGTGTGGCACACCAATCAGTTCCCAGTCGGCAAACATGGCACCGGGGCGCTCGTTGCGGTCGTCCAGAATCACGTCCACACCGGCAGCCAACAGGTCGGCATAGAGCTTCTCGGCAGCAGCCTTCACCTCAGGGAACCGGTCCGGGCTGATGGGGCACAGGGCCACCGTAAACGGCGCAATCGCGTCGGGCCAGATGATGCCCTTGTCATCATGGTTCTGCTCAATCGCGGCAGCTGGAAGGCGTGTGATGCCAATGCCATAACACCCCATTTCCATGAACTGCGGCTTGCCGTTCACATCCAGAAAGGTCGCGTTCATGGCCTTGCTGTATTTGGTCCCCAGATAGAACACATGGCCTACTTCAATCCCGCGCTCGATATGCAAGGTGCCCTTGCCGTCGGGGGATGCGTCGCCCGCCACCACATTGCGCAGGTCGGCCACCCTATCGGGCTCGGGCAGGTCGCGGCCCCAGTTGACGCCAGTGATGTGGAAGTCTTCTTCGTTGGCACCACAGATCCAATCGGCCATGACCGCCACCTCGCGGTCGGCCACAACCTTCAGCGGCTTCTTCAAGGCGATAGGGCCCAGGTACCCGGGCTTGCAGCCGAAGTGCTCTTCAATCTCAGGCACGGTGGCAAAACGGAAGTCCGCCAGGCCCGCGAGCTTGCCCACCTTGACTTCGTTCATGTCGTGGTCCCCACGCAGCAGCAGCAGCCAGACCTGGGTCTTGGTGACATTGCCTTTGTCATCCTTGGTGTCGGTGGCCAGCACCAGCGATTTGACGGTGGTGGACAGCGGCACGTTGAGCAGCGCAGCTACGTCTTCGCAGGTGCTCTTGCCCGGCGTTGCTACTTTTTTCATAGCTGCTTGTGCAGGCGCTCTGGGGGCTGCAGGGGCTAAAGCTTCCGCTTTTTCCATGTTGGCCGCGTATTCACTGCCCGGGCAGTAGACGATGGCGTCTTCTCCCGTGGCGGCAATCACCTGGAACTCTTCGGACAGATCGCCACCAATGGCGCCACTGTCAGCCGCCACCGCACGGTAGGTCAGACCAAAGCGGTCAAAAATCCTGCGGTAAGCACCCGCCATCACCTGGTAGCTGGCCTTGGCCGCATCCTGGTCGCGGTCAAAGCTGTACGCATCCTTCATGGTGAACTCGCGGCCACGCATCAGGCCAAAACGGGGGCGACGCTCATCGCGGAATTTGGTCTGGATCTGGTAGAAATTTTTGGGCAACTGCTTGTAGCTCTTGATTTCCTGGCGGGCGATATCCGTCACCACTTCTTCGCTGGTGGGCTGGATCACGAAGTCACGCTCGTGGCGGTCCTTGATGCGCAGCAGCTCGGGACCCATCTTCTCAAAGCGCCCAGTCTCCTGCCACAGCTCGGCCGGCTGCACTACCGGCATGGTCATCTCGATGGCGCCGGCACGGTTCATTTCCTCGCGCACGATGGCCTCGACCTTGCGGATCACGCGCAGTCCCATGGGCATGTAGGTGTAGATGCCAGCGCCCAGTTTTTTGATCATGCCCGCGCGTGTCATCAGCTTGTGGCTGACCACTTCCGCATCGGCAGGCGCTTCTTTGAGGGTGGAAATGAGAAATTGGGAGGCTTTCATGGCGTGACTTGTGACCTACGAGGGTCTTCGCCCCTTGATCCACAGCAATCGCTGTGCATAATGAACGAAGTTTAAAAATTGGGGTTTGATTATGCTTGACCGGGACGGCTTTAGGCCCAACGTCGGCATCGTCCTGCTCAACCAGAGAAATCAGGTATTTTGGGGCAAGCGCATACGTACCCACTCGTGGCAGTTTCCGCAGGGTGGCATTGACCGGGGTGAAACCCCCGAGCAGGCCATGTACCGTGAACTGCACGAAGAAGTGGGCCTCCAGCCGGAGCATGTAAGCATTGTTGCCCGTACCCGAGACTGGTTGCGCTACGAGGTGCCGGATCGGTACATCCGCCGCGATGCGCGCGGACATTACAAAGGCCAAAAACAGATCTGGTTCCTGCTCCAGTTGATGGGGTACGACTGGGATTTGAACCTGCGTGCTACCGACCACCCCGAGTTCGATGCCTGGCGCTGGAACGATTACTGGGTCCCGCTGGACGCGGTGGTGGAATTCAAGCGTGGCGTGTATGAGATGGCGCTCACCGAACTGGCGCGCTACCTGCCGCGCAATGATTCCCGTAACCGCTATTTGCGCAGCAATTCGCGGGGCCGTGACCACGATGCAGTTGCCTTCGATCACCCGCCGGGGGCTTCGATGGAACTGCCTCCGGGCGCAACTTTTGAGCCGGACCCTGGCACCAACCAGCCGCTACTCCATGACGTCAAAGCGGCTGGTTAGTCTGATTGCGTACCTATGCCTGGCTGGAGGCAATGGTGCCTGGGCGCAGCAAGCCGGAAACGGGATAGACAACCCCGATTGGCAAGAGGAGCAGGCTTCACCGCCCCCGGACTTCTCGAAAGACCGGGTGGTTCCCATCGAAATGCCAGGGCATGTTTCGCTCAAGGTTGGCGTGGACTCCAACACCATTGTGGTAGGCCATGACGGTGTGGTGCGCTACGTCATCGTGATGGTCAACGCCAGCGGTTCAGTCAACGCGGTATACGAGGGCATCCGTTGCGCCAGCAGCGAGGTCAAAACCTATGCACGCTGGAGTGCCTCCGGCAGTTGGAATATGGTCAATGATCCGCAGTGGAAGAATTTCAGCGACAACATGCCCTCCAGACACGCACAGGCTTTTGCAAAGCAAGGCGCTTGCGAAAACCGGATGACCGCAAGCAAAACAGACATCCTCAGGGCCCTGAAATCACCGATGAAGATTAGCTTCTGACTCCCGATACAGCAGCCGCTAACGGGCCAGCACCAAGTTGTCCCGGTGCAGCATTTCGGGCTCAGCGGCATAGCCCAGCAACTTCTCGAATTCGCTGGAGGGCTTGCGGCACAGTAGCCGCGCCTCGGCACTGGCGTAGTTGGCCAGGCCGCGGGCAATTTCTGCACCGGTCTCGTCACGCACCGCAATCACATCGCCGCGGGAAAAATCGCCCTCGACCAGTAGCATGCCGATGGGCAACAGGCTCTTGCCTTCATCGCGCACCTTGACCGCCGCTCCGGCATCGACCACCACCGCACCACGCATTTGCAGATGGTCCGCCATCCACTGTTTGCGCGCCTGGTTCTTTTGGGTCTGGGCCACCAGCAATGTGCCAATGGCATCTCCTTGGGTCAAACGAATCAGGGCATTGGGCTCTCGACCCCAGGCAATCACCGTGGAGGCGCCTGAGCCGGCTGCGCGTTTGGCTGCCAGAATTTTGGTAATCATGCCGCCACGACCAATGCTGGAGCCTGCACCGCCAGCCATGAGCTCCAGCGCCGGGTCACCTGCCTTGGCCTGATAGACAAACTCCGCCGCAGGGTCTTTGCGGGGGTCGGCAGTGAACAAGCCTTGTTGGTCGGTCAGGATGACCAGCGCATCGGCTTCCACCAGATTGGCAACCAGCGCACCCAGGGTGTCGTTGTCGCCAAATTTGATTTCGTCGTTGACCACGGTATCGTTTTCGTTGATCACCGGCACCACGCCCAACTTCAGCAGCGTGAGCAGGGTGGAGCGCGCGTTGAGGTACCGCTCCCGATCCGCCAGATCGGCGTGGGTCAACAGCACTTGGGCACTGCCCAGATCGTTCTCCCGCAGCTTGGTCTCGTACATCTGGGCCAGTCCCATCTGCCCCACGGCTGCTGCTGCCTGCAATTCCTGAATGGCGGTCGGTCGGGTCGACCAACCCAGGCGCTTCATACCCTCGGCTATCGCGCCGCTGGACACCATGATGACCTCACGGCCGTCGCGCACGAGATGGGCCAACTGCCGGCACCATTCTCCAATGGCCTGTTCGTCCAGTCCACGACCGTCGTTGGTCACCAGACTGGAGCCGACCTTGACCACAATGCGCCTGGCATCGCGCAACACAGTTGAAACAGATTTATTCGTCATTTTGGCCTGTAGCCCGCGCGGAAACTGCACAAGCAGCTACTGTATTTATAGCAATCAGGACTGCGGATCCGCCGCAGCTTCGCCTGTAAAGCGTGGGTCCACCTCCACATATGGCTGTTCGGCCACTTGCTGAGCTTTGACGTGCTTGTAGATTTCCTTGATCAGCGGCTCGCACCCTTCACGTGTCAGCGCTGAAATCTCAAACACCGGCCCCTTGTACTTGAAACGCTTTACAAAATCCTTGACCAGCGCAGGGCGATCTTCTTTCGGAATCATGTCGAGCTTGTTAAGCACGAGCCAGCGAGGCTTCTTGTACAGGTTTTCGTCGTACTTTTTGAGCTCGTTGACAATGGCCTTGGCTTGCGCCACGGTGTCCACATTGTCATCAAACGGGGCCATGTCCACGATATGCAGTAGCAGGCGGGTGCGCTGCAAATGGCGCAGGAACTGGTGCCCAAGACCGGCACCCTCGGCGGCACCTTCAATCAGGCCTGGAAGGTCAGCGACCACAAAGCTCTGCTCGGGACCGACGCGCACCACACCCAGATTGGGGTGCAGGGTGGTAAACGGGTAATCGGCAATGCGTGGACGGGCATTGGAGATAGCGGAAATAAAGGTGGACTTGCCCGCATTGGGCATGCCCAGCAGGCCCACATCGGCCAGCACCTTCAGTTCCAGTTTGAGGTTGCGCTTTTCCCCGGGCCAGCCGGGGGTCTTCTGGCGCGGTGCACGGTTGATGGCGCTCTTGAAACGCAGATTGCCAAAACCGCCGTCGCCGCCCTTGGCAATGGTGATCACCTCATCTGGGGTCAACAGTTCAAACAGTACTTCGCCGGTTTCGGCATCGGTGATGATGGTGCCCACGGGCATCTTGAGCGTGATGTCGTCGCCCGCAGCGCCAAACATGTCAGAGCCCATGCCATGCTCACCGCGCTTGGCGTCGTAACGCCGTGCGAAGCGGTAATCCACCAGGGTGTTGAGGTTGGGGTCGGCCACCGCGAATACGTGCCCACCGCGGCCTCCGTCGCCACCATTGGGGCCGCCGAACTCTTTGTATTTTTCGTGCCGGAACGAGACGCAGCCCGCCCCACCGTCTCCCGCGGAGATGTCGATATAGGCTTCGTCAACGAACTTCATGGTGTGCAGTAGTTATAAATTAAAAAACCCTGCGCGTTTTGGCGCAGGGTTTCGCGGTGAGCTTACTGCAGGTTAAGCTGCAGAAGTCACGCTCACTGTGTGCTTGTTCAAAGCACCCTTGACTGCGAACGACACGTGGCCGTCTACCAGTGCAAACAGGGTGTGGTCCACGCCCATTCCAACCCCATTGCCGGCATGGAACTTGGTTCCACGTTGCCGGACAATGATGGAACCAGCGCTGATCAGTTCACCGCCGAAAGCCTTCACACCGAGCATCTTGGGCTTGGAATCGCGCCCGTTTCGCGTAGAGCCGCCGCCTTTTTTCTGTGCCATGACCTATGTCCTTAAGCAGTAATAGCGCCAATTTGCAGTTCGGTGAACTGCTGACGGTGCCCTTGACGTTTCTGGTAGTGCTTACGACGACGCATTTTGAAAATGCGCACTTTGTCGTGCTTGCCGTGAGAAATTACTGTGACCGTAACGGTCGCGCCGGACACCAAGGGTGTGCCCACTTTCAGATCAGCGCCGTTACCGACCGCCAGAACTTCATTGAACACAATCTCTTGGCCTACGTCCGCAGCAATCTGTTCTACTTTAATTTTTTCGCCGGCTGCAACGCGATATTGCTTGCCGCCGGTTTTTATGACCGCGTACATGTTGACCTCTTTAACTTGACCCCGCTGACTCGCATCAGCGGATGTGACTCCCCGGACGGATTTCCGCAGAGCCCAAAAGTATAACATGCCCACCCATTTTTCGCAAAATCATCCCCAACAGGGGATCGACGGCACCCCAAGCTTCCTATAATCAGCCCAACTTTCCACTGGTGCACCGTCTTGCAAGCCACATCCAACGCCTCGCCCACAGGGCTCTCCATCATCGAAGAGGACATGCGCCAGGTGGATTTGGTGATTGCCAAGCGGCTGGATTCTGGCGTTCCGTTGGTCGGCAGTGTTTCCCAGTACATCATCGCTGCGGGCGGCAAGCGCCTACGCCCCGCCTTGCTGCTGCTGTGCTGCGGCGCGCTCAACTTCAAAGGTGCCCAGCGTTTCAACATGGCAGCGGTGGTTGAATTCATCCACACCGCCACCTTGCTGCACGACGATGTCGTGGACGAATCCATGCTCCGCAGGGGTAATGCGACAGCCAACGCGAAATTCGGTAATCCGGCCAGCGTCTTGGTGGGCGATTTTCTGTATTCCCGCGCCTTCCAGATGATGGTGGACGCCGAAAGCATGCGCATCATGCAGGTACTGGCCGATGCCACCAACGTGATCGCCGAAGGCGAAGTGATGCAACTGATGAACATGCATAACGCCGGTCTGGACGAGGCCGGCTATCTGCAGGTCATCCGCTCCAAGACCGCCAAGCTGTTTGAAGCCAGTGCCCGTGTGGGTGCCATCCTGTCTGGAGCCAGCCCCACTCTAGAAGAGGCTTGCGCCGAGTATGGACAAGCCTTGGGTACCGCTTTTCAGGTCATCGACGACGTGCTGGACTACGCTGGCGATGCCGCTGTCATGGGCAAGAATCTGGGCGACGATCTGCGCGAAGGCAAAGCGACACTGCCCCTGATCTCTGCCATGCAACGCGGCACTGAACAAGAGCGCACCACCATCCGGCAGGCCATTGAAAACGGCGAAGTTAACAAGCTTGAAGAGGTTGTACGCATCGTCAAGGGCACGGGCGCCCTGGATGTTGCGCGCGTTGCAGCCCAGGGTGAAGCACAGCGCGCCATCGCCGCTGCACAGCGCCTGCCTGACGGTGCGCACAGGGCTTGTTTGATACAACTCGCCTCACAACTGCTGGACAGAGATCACTGATTGCCTGGAAACAGTAGTGTCCGGTTTAAATGATGGTCAAAAGCTTGCAAGCCAATAACGATGCGAGTTTCAAGGGATTCGAGAGTGTCCCCGATTTAAATTTCAATTTTCACATTTTCGATGCTCTGGAGGCTTGATCAGCATGCGGCAACGCATGAAAGCGGACAAGACACTGTTTGCGCCAACCATAAAGCACGTGCCAATGTCACCAGCCAGTGACCGCAACGCCTCTGCCACCTGTGCCGAGGTCTGGATATCGGTCACCCGGCAGCACGCTATCTTGACCCTGTCCTGACCTTGCCTTCCGCGTTCATCGAGTCATATTCGGAAAACTCGTCCAAATTGCATGGGTGCGAGAATAATGGCCCTAAGGATGGCCTAAGTGTTGCCGGTCAAACTAGCTGAAATAACAACCCGCGAAAGAAGAAAGAAAATAATCCCATGAATACGCTAACCACGCCTTCCGCATCAAACTGGCTCAATAAAGTCCCTGAAGTGACCCTTTCGTTCTGGGTCATCAAAATCATGTCCACGACGGTCGGAGAAACCGGAGCCGATTTTCTGGCTGTCAATGCAGGCTTAGGCCAAGGCATGACTCGTACAGTGATGGGCGCGCTTTTGGCTGTAGCCTTATTCTTGCAGTTACGTACGCGGCGCTACACGCCCTGGATTTACTGGCTTACGGTCGTGCTGGTCAGCGTGGTCGGCACCCAGATTACTGACCTGCTCACCGACGGGCTAGGCGTTAGCCTGTATGTCAGCACGTCGGCATTTGCCTTGGCGCTTGCAGTGATTTTTGCAGTGTGGTTTTGGGTGGAACGCAGTTTGTCTATCCATGAGATTTTCACGCGGCGTAGGGAATGGTTTTACTGGTCGGCCATTCTCTGCACATTTGCGTTGGGCACAGCGTCCGGTGACTTGGCGACTGAGGCGCTTGGTCTTGGCTTCGTTTGGGGTGCAGTGTCGTTCGGCACATTGATCGCTATCACCTATGCGGCATTCCGTTTTGGCGGTAACGCTGTACTCACCTTTTGGATTGGCTACATCCTGACTCGTCCCTTTGGTGCAGCACTCGGTGACTTGCTGACCCAGGCTAAAACTTATGGCGGCCTTGGCTTGGGTGCCATGTGGACCAGCGCGTTGTTCTTGACCGTGATTGTGATGTTGGTCGCCGTTGCGCAGTTCAGCGTTGGTCGCCGCATGCATGCACAAGCTGCCGAATAACCTCTACCCCATAACCAAAGGAATAATCTTGCGACATATGAATTTACTAACCCGCCCAATTGCTGCACTATCGGTTGTCGCACTCTTGGCCCTTGCGGCTGGATGCTCAAAGTCCACCGATACTGGTACCGGCGCAATAGCGACAAGTCAGAGCACCACCGCGCTGCAGGCAAAGGCCCCGTCCAAATTAGGGGACTTGTCTGCGTTTCGGAACATTGCAGCAGATGTTGCCACCATCGTGGACAAAGGCGATCTAGCAGCGGCAAAAGCACGGATCAAAGACCTGGAGGTCGCATGGGACTCGGCGGAGGCAGGCTTGAAGCCTCGTGCAGCGGACGATTGGCACAGGCTCGACAAAGCAATTGACCCCGCGCTTAGCGCACTGCGTGCAGAGCCCCCCAATCAAACCGACTGCAAAAAGGCCATGGCTGACCTATTGAGCACTTTCGACTCTTTGCAAATGAAGCCCTGACCAGAGAAAACGAATTAGCATGAATACTTCAGCAGAAAAAGCCCTGAGCAAAGTCCCAGAGGTCACTCTCGTTTTTTGGATCATCAAGATTGCGGCCACCACGCTCGGTGAAACAGGGGGTGACGCCGTTTCGATGTCGATGAATTTGGGCTACCTGATTGGTACCGTTATTTTCGCAGCCGTATTTTTGGCTGCGGTCTTTGCGCAAATCAAGGCCAAAACCTTTCAGCCATTTCTTTACTGGACAACAATCATTGCAACCACCACGATCGGCACGACACTGGCTGATTATGCTGACCGATCCCTAGGCATTGGGTACGCTGGTGGATCAGCCTTGCTAATGGCGTTGTTGTTCGGCTCATTGTTTATTTGGCATCGAACGCTAGGCTCAGTTTCGGTCAGCACGGTCAGTTCCCCGAAGGCCGAGATGTTCTACTGGGTGACCATCATGTTCTCCCAGACTTTGGGAACAGCACTGGGCGATTGGACGGCGGATACGGCAGGATTGGGTTACACAGGCGGCGCCATTGTATTTAGCGGGCTTTTGGCCTTGGTCGTTGCAGCTTACTATTGGACAAAAGTGTCGCGAGTCCTACTTTTTTGGGCTGCATTTATTTTGACCAGGCCTCTTGGAGCCGTGGTGGGCGACTTTCTGGATAAGCCGATCAGTGCAGGCGGGTTGGACCTAAGCCGCTATTCAGCATCAGCTGCGCTTTTGGCTTTCATGCTCACTGCTATCTTGTTGTTCAAGCAACGTGCTGCCAGAACCGTGCATTGAGCATGCGAGCGAAAATAGCGACTCATAGTCCTTTCAAATCCCGTCAACCATGAAAAATATTGCCCATTCCCAATATGACAAACTCAGTCAAGCCTTTCATTGGGTTACTGCGATTATTGTTGTCACTGCTTTCATTCTAGGACCCGGAGACTTTGGGCGATTAATGCATGACGGCATTGACCCGAGTACGAGAATTGACATCGTATGGCACGAGTCTTTGGGCATTGCCGTATTCACGCTCACACTCCTGCGCCTGTTATGGGTTGCAGTGCGTCCCGCTGCCCCAAGAATTCAGATGCAGTCATGGATGCATGTACTCGGCCGACTGATGCACATTGCATTGTGGGGTTTACTTTTTTCCTTGCCGATGACTGCGCTGTTGGCACTGGGCAGTGAGTCCAATCCTCTGACTTTGCTGGGAGGGTTTCGCGTTGACAAGTTGCCGTTCATCGCAGGCTCGCAATTGGCAAGTCTTGCTGACTGGGGTGACGTACACAAACTGCTTGGCGATACCATCCTCTGGTTAGCTGGAATTCATGCATTGGCCGCACTGTTTCACCATTTCAAACTTAAGGACGGGGTCCTTGCCTCAATGCTGCCTTGGCAGGTGAAGAGCAAATAGGGTGGCCCCCTGGCAATAGCAGCGGGGTTAGAGTGCGGCATTGCTGATTGGAGACGACGCCATGATCGTTGCAGCCCTTATGGGACGTGCACAAATAGCTATACCTTTGATAGCATATGAGCCACTGCGACTGGCTAATCTGCGGCGCAATGCCCGGCATGGCACGCTTTGGCAAGGTCGGTGCTGGGCGCCTGGGCGTTTCCATTGCAGCCCAGCGCAAGCTGGGCACGCCTGGGAGAGTGAGACCAGCCCTTTGCGCTGGCGCTGTGGGACTGCGTATCCGTGACGCCCACATTCCGGCTAGCATGCTGGTGCACCCGACTTTGCATACCGCACGCCAGATGGACAGTTGGGCAAAAGCGTTCGAGTATTGAGATGTGTGTGACCGGACCAGCATGAACACTATAGACGCTACGCCCCTGACCTGGGGCAAGGTGAACACCTGGTCACAGCTTCCGCCACTCCCCATCTTCGCACCGTGAAACCTGTCGCCGTCATTCAGCATGTCGCCAATGACGGGCCCAGTTACTTTGCCACGTGGCTGACACTGCAAGGCATACCATTCCAGGTTTTTCAGATGTTCCTGGGAAACAGTCTTCCGGCTGACATTTGCGCGCACAGCGGCCTTTGCATTCTGGGTGGCCCGATGAGCGCCAACGACCCTGTGCCGTACTTTGGCAATCTCCTTCAACTGGTGCGGAACGCAACCCAGCTCGATGTTCCGGTGATTGGCCATTGCCTGGGCGGGCAGCTCATGAGCCGGGCCTTGGGTGGCACCGTGCAAGCCTCCGAAAACATGGAGATCGGCTGGAGTGATCTGGAAGCCGTTTCCCCGGAGGCAGCGCAATGGCTGGGCACGTCAGAACCAGTGCGCCTCTTTCAATGGCACGCCGAATCATTCAGCATCCCGCCGGGTGCCACACACCTCCTGCGTGGGCAGCACTGCCGCAACCAGGCCTATGTTCTGGGCGGCAGGCATCTGGGCATGCAGTTCCATTGCGAAGTGGATGCCCCAAAAGTGCGCGAGTGGCTGATTGCGGGGGCCGGAGAAATCCACAGTTGCGCATCCCCGGGCGTTGGGCAAGTCGAAACCATCCTGTGCTCGCTTGACCTGGATCTCGCGCACAGCCAGCGCATCGCCAGCCATCTCTACCGGCGCTGGGCCAGTGGTCTGAAACGCTGAGCCTTCAGTTTTCAGGTCCAGAGATCCAGAGGGGGGTCTGCCACCACAGCGCGCAGGATATCGGTGCGCGACACAAATCCGGTCACACGACCGCCATCGTCCACCACTGGCAAGCCAGGCAAGCCGGTATCGAGCAGTACGCGGGCAACACGGCGAATATCGGTGTCCATGGCCACGCTGGGCACAGGCGACCACATCACGTCGCCCACGCTCTGGGCCAGAAGGGCACGCCAGACCAGGGCATGCATTTCAGGGCCAGGCAGCCGGTCCGGGCGCGTCAGATCGGCGCGCGTAAGCAAACCCACCAGCACACCATCAGCCCCCACCACAGGCACCTGGCCGATACCCCGGTCTGCCAGCAGAGACCATGCGTCTCCCACCGTAGCGGTATCCGAAATGGTCACGACATTGCGGGTCACGATATCGTCCACCCTGCTCAAGGGATGGCGCTGGGCATCCTGTCGGGTCGTTTGTGCGTAGGCGGACATGGCACTACGGTGCAGCAGATCCCTGGGCACTGCGGGGGTATGGTCCTGCGCGTCCTGACCAATGGACGCCACACGACGGGAGCGGGCCAGCGCGGACATGGCGTCTATCGTGCGCAGATCTTCCATAGACCCGCGAAACAGGCGACCTGCCCTTCCATACACCGAGAACATGCCATTTCCTCCTGTGGTGACCCGTGCACCTGCTATTCAGCATTGGACAGGAAAAGCTCCTGCAAGTCACTCAGAAAGTCAAAACCCCGTTGCGTGGGCCGTACGCGGGCGAAGTCCCGCTCAATCAGGCCTTTTGCCTCCGCTGCATCCAGCGCCGCCTGAATAGCTGTAACCGCCAGACCGGTACGTTCGGTGAATTCACGCAAACCAAAACCGTGACGCAAACGCAATGCGTTGAGCATGAATTCAAACGGGAGTTCAGCACGACCCACTTCCACGTCCTGCGCTACTGCGTTGCCCAGCAATGCGCGCTCCATATACAAGCGGGGTTCACGCAGCCGCACCTGCCGGACCACACGATGGGCAAAGCTCAACTTGCTATGCGCGCCGGCGCCCAGCCCCAAATAGTCACCAAACTGCCAGTAGTTCAGGTTGTGGCGACACCGGTGTCCGGCACGGGCATACGCCGACACCTCGTACCGGTCCAGCCCGGCCACGCCGGTGAGTGCGGTAATGTGATCCAGCATGGCATAGGCCGTGTCGTCCTCCGGCACCGCTGGCGGGTACTTGGCAAAGTAGGTATTGGGCTCGATGGTCAGGTGGTAGATGGAAATATGCGGTGGCGCGAATTGCAGGGCCGTGGCAATGTCCTGCCCCACCTGCGCAAGCGTCTGCCCCGGCAGGGCGTACATGATGTCCAGATTGAAGGTGTCAAACGCCTGAGCGGCTTCTTCCACCGCGCGCAGTGCCTGGTCGCGGTCATGCACCCGGCCAAGGGCCTGCAAATGGCTATCGTTAAAGCTTTGCACACCAATGGACAAGCGGGTAACGCCGGCACTGCGGTAGGCCCTGAAACGGTCTTTCTCAAAGGTGCCCGGATTGGCCTCCATGGTGATTTCGCAGTCCGGTTCCAGGCGCAGCCGCGCCCGGATATCACCCAGCAAGCGGTCGATCGCTGCCGGAGAAAACAGGCTGGGAGTTCCACCCCCGAGGAAGATACTGTGGATGGTGCGGCCCCAGATCAGGGGCAAAGCAGCCTCCAGATCGGCCACCACGGCGTCGATATACCGCTGCTCCGGCAACGCATCCCGGCGCACTTCATGCGAATTGAAATCGCAATAGGGGCACTTGCGAATGCACCAGGGCAGGTGCACATACAACGACAGCGGCGGCAAAGCGATCAGTTGCAAGGTGCCGGGGCGCATGTAGTGCTGCACATCGTGCACCTGGGCCGTCAGCGCATCCACCTGCGCAATGGGAATAACAGGCCCGGGACTCACCACGTCACTTGCCCAGCCAGCGTTCACGCATCAGGGCCACCATGGCCGCTGCAGCCCGTCCCCGATGGCTATTGGCATTTTTGACTTCCACTGGCAACTGTGCAAATGTTTTTTCAAATTCGGGAAGCCACATGACCGGATCAAATCCAAAACCGTTGCTCCCCGCTGGGGCCCGCGTAATGAGCCCCTGGGCGCGGCCCATGGCAATCAGGGGCTCCGGGTCCTGCGGTGAACGCACTGCGACCAGCGTGCTCACCAGTGCGGCACGGCGGTCATCGATTTCCGTCATCTGCTCCAGCAAGGCGCGCACATTGTTGTCGTCCCCCTTGGGGTAGCCGAACTGGGTGGCGTAGTAGGCCGTATCCACGCCGGGCAGACCTCCAAAGGCTTCCACGCACAGGCCGGCATCGTCGGCCAAGGCAGGCAAGCCAGTGTGCTGCGCGGCGTTGCGCGCCTTTGCCAGCGCGTTTTCCACAAACGTGCGGTGAGGCTCCGGCGCCTCGGGCACACTGAGATCGCTTTGCGCAATGAGTGTGCAGCCCAGCTGGCTGAACAGTGCCTGCAATTCAGCCAGCTTGCCTTGGTTGTTGGATGCCAGAACAATTTTCATTAAAAAGCACTCCAGCCCTTACGAGATCTGCGCAATAAGCTATGTATTTGATAGCGTTTTGCGCTGCATTGCTATCAGTTCGGAAATGCCTTTTTCCGCCAGGACGAGCAGGGCATCCATGTCGGAGCGCGTGAAGGCTGCGCCCTCCGCGGTACCTTGAACCTCGACAAAATGGCCTGCCCCGGTCATCACCACATTCATGTCGGTGTCACACGCCGAGTCCTCGGTGTACTCCAGATCCAGCAGCGGCGTACCCTGCACGATGCCCACCGAAATGGCCGCCACCTGGGCCGTAATGGGCGACTCGGTAATTTTGCCGGAGGCCAGCAGGGTGTTCACCGCGTCCTGTGCCGCGACGAATGCCCCAGTAATGGCCGCAGTGCGGGTACCACCGTCGGCCTGCAGCACATCGCAATCCAGCGCGATGGTGCGTTCGCCCAGTTTTTTGAGGTCGAACACGGCACGCATGGACCGTCCGATCAGGCGCTGGATTTCCTG
This sequence comes from Burkholderiales bacterium, assembly GCA_028868305.1. Classification (GTDB taxonomy): domain Bacteria; phylum Pseudomonadota; class Gammaproteobacteria; order Burkholderiales; family Burkholderiaceae_C; genus Allorhodoferax. The sequence goes on from JAGWUS010000019.1 coordinate 17,543, forward strand.
GGTACGACCACTCTGCTTGCCTTTGGCCGCCTCGCGGTCGCTTCGGGAATGCGTGGCACGCGGCAGCATGCCGTATTCGGCGGTGACCCAGCCTTCGCCGCTGCCCTTCTTGTGCGGCGGTACCTTTTCCTGCACCGAGGCGGTACAGAGCACCTTAGTGCCACCAAACTCGATCAGCACCGAGCCTTCGGCATGCACCGTATAGCCACGGGTCATGCGCACCGGGCGCAACTGATTTGCGGCACGTTCACCGCTTCGGACGAATTCATTCATGGCTTTCAGGATCTGCGTGCGGCCGACCGACGGATGGCCGCATTGATTTCAGCGATGGAGCGCTCGATTGCTGCGTCATCCATGTCATCTTCACCGGGGTCAATGCCACCGGCCTGTACAGTCGACGCAAAAACACCGTCTTCGATGTTATCGGTGGAAATGTTGCCGCGCGTGGAGGGGAACGCATCCGGTGTTTCCCACTCCATGGCTATCAGTGTGACATTGTCGCTGTGGGAGCCAGCCTTGATCAGTGCATGCTCTACCAGTTCTGGCGCCGCCAGCGCCACGGGTTTTTGGCTCAAGTGAAAGACGATATCAATGTCTTCCATGGCGCCCCACAAACCATCCGAGCACAGCAGGATGCGGTCGCCCTGTTGTAGAGGAATAGGCCCCGTCTGCTCATACACAGGCTTGCTGGGAGAGCCCAGGCAGGTGTAAAGCACATTGCGGCTGATATTGGCCGGCATTGCGTTGGTCCTTCGGCTGTCGTTGCGCTGCTCCAGATAGGAATGGTCGCGGGTACGTGCCAGCAGTTCTCCCTGGCGCACGAAATACAGCCGCGAGTCACCACAATGCACCCAGTGGGCAACACCGTTCTGGACTATGGCGGCCACCAGAGTTGTCCGCGGGGTGTCCAGCAAGCCCTTTTCAGCAGCGTAGCGCAGAATCTGGTGGTGTGCCGCCATCACAGCCGAAGTGAAGAAAGCCTGCACGTCTGAAATTTCGGGCTGCGCCTGTTTTTGGTACAGGGCCGATATCACCTGCAACGCCAACTGGGCAGCCACCTCGCCCTGCGGATGCCCCCCCATGCCGTCGGCCAGTAAAAACAGGCCGGAACTGCGGGTGTAGCAATATCCCATGCGATCCTCGTTTTTCTCGCGACCGCCTTTGCGGCTGATCTGAAAAACGGAAAATTTCATTTGGTTTTTGTCCCCGGCGCAGCACCCTGAACCGTCTTTTTGGTATCAGCCAGCATGGTGTCAAACTGCATGCGCACTTTTTCTGTGACGCTCAGCTTGGTGTACTTTCGCTCCCCTTCCCGGCTCAATTCCTTCTGCAAGGCGAACACCGATTGCGGACGGGACAGCGGATCCAGCGACATGCACCACTCCACCACCTCGATCAGATTGTCGGAATACACACCGCGCAACCGTGCCAAGGCAATGGCAATGCGATCTTTCTCCAGTCGTTGCGGTGCTTCGTTGGGCGGATAGCCCTGCATGCAGGCGTAGATACAGGCACCAATGGCATAAATGTCTGTCCAAGGGCCCATGGAGGCATCGCGGCGGTACATCTCGGGTGCAGCAAACCCGGGCGTATACATAGGGCGAATGAAATTGCCTTCCTTGCTCAGCACCTCGCGGGCCGCACCAAAGTCGATCAGCACCGACTTGTTGTCATCGGTAATGAAAATATTGGCTGGCTTGATGTCCAGGTGCAGCATCTTGTGCTGGTGCACGATGCGCAAACCACGAAGAATTTCGTCAAATAGGGATCGGATGGTGGACTCGCGGAATACCTTGCTCTGTTTAAGGTCACGCGCTGTGACAATGAAATCCTGCAGGGCAGCGCCCTCCAGGTAGTTCATGACCATGTACACGGTTTCGTTTTCCCGGAAAAAATTCAGCACGCTGACCACGGACGGGTGTGAAATCTGGGCCAGTGAACGGCCTTCTTCAAAGAAACTCTTGAGGCCAAGACGGTAGAGCGACAGCTTTTCGGGGGCTACCTGCGGCAGCAATTCCCCGGGGGCACGTGTTGCCAGAGACGAAGGCAGATACTCCTTGACGGCGACCTGCTGACCTTCTGAGTCCACTGCTAGGTAAACCAGACCAAAACCGCCCGCTGCAACTTTACGAATGATGCGGTAGCCGCCGATCATGGTGTCCGGTGGGAGTGGTGCTGGCTTGACCTTTGACATAAATTCGAATTGAGGGAATCGTCTTGAACGGCTGAACCGGGTTATTCTCGGGGCCATTCTTACGACCCGAGACCATGCGATGCCAGTTTACAGCATGACTGGCTATGCCAGTGCACAGCACAGCACAGCCACCATTTCCCACGAAACCGAGACAAAAAACCAGCCTGCCGCCCAGTTGGGACTGGAAATTCGGTCCGTCAACAGCCGCTTTCTGGATCTGACGTTCCGCCTGCCCGAAGACCTGCGCCAGTTTGAGCCGGCGCTGCGCGACCTGTTGGTCAGCAAGCTCAAACGCGGCAAGGTGGAAGTCAGGGCATCGATCGAGACGGGTAACTCCTCCGGGGTAGCAGAACCGACCCCAAGGCTGTTGCAGCGTCTTAACGCGGCACAAGATACCGTTCGCTCCTGGCTGCCGCAGGCCACGCCGCTGAGCGTGGCCGACGTGCTGCGCGTGGCGGCCTCCGAACAGTCAGTCCAGCGCGACTGGAGCGACAGCGTGCTGCCCCTGGCGGAAAAAGCCCTAAAAGACCTTCTGGGAGCCCGACAACGCGAAGGCGCAAGGCTGGTGACCATGTTGACGGACCGTCTGGAACAATTGCGCGCCCTGGCGCAGCAGGCAACACCATTGGTACCCCAGCTGGTAGCCCAGCAACGCCAGCGCTTCATGGACCGCTGGCAGGAAGCCATGGCATTGACCGATGGCAAGGCGCTACCGGAAGCCGCCCAGGACCGTGCGCTGACGGAAGCCACCGCTTTTGCCATTCGTATTGATGTGGCGGAAGAAATTACACGGGTGAACTCTCACCTCGATGAAATCGAGCGCTTGCTCACAAAGGGCGGCGAAGTGGGCAAACGCCTGGACTTCCTGATTCAGGAGTTGCACCGTGAGGCGAACACCATGGGCTCCAAGTCGTCCGCGCTGGAGTTGACCCACATTTCCGTGGACATGAAAGTGCTCATAGAGCAAATGCGCGAGCAGGTGCAAAACGTAGAATAAAGGCTTTTGCCATGGACTATCCCGGAAACCTCTTCGTCGTCGCAGCGCCCAGCGGGGCAGGCAAGTCCAGCCTGGTCAAGGCACTGCTCGAACTCGACTCCCGGGTTCAACCTTCCGTTTCCCACACCACGCGCGCGCCGCGCGGCCAGGAAAAACATGGTCGCGAATACTTTTTTGTGTCCCAGCAGGAATTCGACGCCATGGTGGCGGCCGAAGCCTTTGTGGAATGGGCGCATGTACACAGCCAGCGTTACGGCACCTCCAAGAAAGCGATCGAAGAGCGAATGGCCCAGGGTGCAGATGTAATCCTGGAAATCGACTTCCAGGGCGCCCTCCAAATCAAACGCATATTTGCCAACGCCGTCTGCATCTTTATCCTGCCCCCCAGCTGGGAAGAGCTGCGCTCGCGGCTGGAGCGGCGCGGAGAAGACGCGCCCGACATCATCGACATGCGCATGAAAAACGCCCAGGCAGAGGTCGCACAGGTGGATAAATTCGACTTCGTTATAATCAATGAGTTGTTTGACCGTGCGCTCTTCGATCTGAAGGCCATCGTTCATTCCCAGCGGCTCAAATTTTCGTCACAGCGTCGTGCACGGGCCGAAACATTCAAAGCACTGAACATTCTTTAGCCTTCTGGAGAAACACCATGGCCCGCATTACCGTTGAAGACTGCCTCGAAAAAATCCCCAACCGCTTCCAATTGGTGCTTGCTGCCACTTACCGTGCCCGTATGCTGAGCCAGGGGCACACCCCCAAGATCGAGAGCAAGAACAAGCCCGGCGTCACTGCCCTGCGCGAGATTGCTGCCGGGAAAATCGGCATTGAGATGCTGAAAAAGGTCCCCTTGTAAAACATCAATACTTGTTATGAAAGCACCGCGACGCGGTGCTTTTTTTTCGTCTGCACAAACCCGTATCTGCTGCGCTACATTTACGGCATGGGTAGCGCACTTCCAACCATGCCAGCCGGCGCCGCCGCCAGCAATGCGGCTGCGGCAAGCTTTGCTGGCCTGACAGCCAAACTGGACTATCTCTCCGTTCAGGATGTGGAGCAGGTGCGACTTGCATATCGTTTCGCAGACGAGGCACACCTGGGGCAACTGCGCAATAACGGCGAACCCTACATCACCCACCCCATTGCCGTAGCGGCGCAATGTGCCGAATGGAAACTTGATGCCCAGGCGTTGATGGCAGCACTCCTGCACGATGCGCTGGAAGACTGCGGCGTCACCAAGATCGAATTGATCGAGCGCTTTGGCTCCCCGGTCGCTGAGCTGGTCGATGGACTGACCAAACTCGACAAGCTGCAGTTCAACACCCGCGAGGAGAACCAGGCCGAGTCCTTCCGGAAAATGCTGCTGGCCATGGCGCGGGACGTCCGCGTCATTCTGATCAAGCTTGCAGACCGTTCGCACAATATGCGCACGCTTTCCGACGTTCCGCGATCCAAGTGGAATCGTATTGCATCGGAAACCCTGGAGATTTATGCCCCGATTGCCTATCGGCTCGGTCTGAACCAGACCTACCGGGAACTGCAGGACCTGTCTTTCCAACACCTCAAACCCTGGCGGTACGTCATTCTGAAAAAGGCTGTAGCCAAAGCACGCAGCCGCCGCCGTGACCTGATCCAGAAAGTGCGAAAGGAGGTCGAAGCGGTTTTTACCGGGGCGGGCATCCCCGTTCGCATTGCGGGCCGCGAAAAAACGCTGTTTTCTATCTACCAGAAGATGCAGAACAAGCACCTGAGCTTTGCCCAGGTTACCGATATTTACGGCTTCCGCGTGCTGGTACCGACAGTGATTGACTGCTACACCGCTTTGGGCCTACTGCACCAGCTTTACAAACCGGTTCCTGGCAAATTCAAGGACCATATCGCCATTGCCAAAGTCAATGGTTACCAGTCGCTGCACACCACGTTGGTTGGCCCCTCGGGAATCAATATCGAATTCCAGATGCGCACCGAAGCCATGCACGTGGTCGCCGAATCTGGCGTTGCGGCGCACTGGCTCTACAAGGTCAACAATCCGGATGAGGCGGCCAGTGACCGCCTCGGAACAAAGTGGCTGCAATCGCTGCTCGACATCCAGGACGAGACACGGGACGCAGCCGAATTCTGGGATCACGTCAAGGTCGACCTGTTCCCCGATGCGGTGTACGTGTTTACCCCCAAGAGCCAGATCCTGGCATTGCCGCGTGGCGCCACGGTAGTGGATTTTGCCTATGCAATTCACAGCAATGTGGGGGACCGCACCATGGCGGCCCGGATAAACGGCGAGCAGGTCCCCCTGCGTACCGAGCTCAAAAATGGGGATGTAGTGGAAGTCATCACCGCCCCCGTTTCTACGCCCAACCCGGCCTGGCTGAGTTTTGTGCGAACCGGCCGTGCGCGCTCGAAGATTCGCCATCACCTCAAGACCATGGCACAAACTGAATCAGAGAGTCTAGGAGAACGGCTCCTGCACCAGGCGCTGCGCGCCGAAGGCATTGAGAGTTTCCCTGACGGCGAACCGCAGTACGAGCCATTGTGGGAAAAGCTTCTGCGATTTACCGGCAACAAGAACCGACATGAATTGCTCACCGACATCGGCTTGGGAAAACGCATCGCCAACATCGTCGCCAAACGCATGGTGAATCTGCTGATGGAATCCGGCGAACGGCCCGATGCGGTTGTGTTAACCCGGGAGCGTTTTTCCGCCCATGAATCTCCGTCCGTGGGACTCATCACCCTGGATGGCAGCGAAAACGCTTCGGTTCAGTACGCACAGTGCTGCCGCCCCATCCCTGGCGACCCCATCGTGGGTTACCTGGGACGCGGTGAAGGGCTGGCAGTTCACGTTAAAGACTGCCAGGTGGCAAAAAGGCTGCAATTCAAAGACAGCGAAAGATTCATTGGCGTCGAGTGGGCCGACGAGCCGGTGCGGACTTTTGAGACCGGGATTGTGGCCACGGTCACCAACGGCAAAGGGGTGCTCGCAAAAGTGGCTGCAGCTCTGGCGAATGCAGAGGCTGACATCACCCATATTGATATGGCCCAGGACGCCACACAGGACGAAGCTTCCGACCTCAGATTTCTGGTTGCGGTACGGGATACCACCCATCTTGAGACCATCTTGCGCAACCTGCGTAGAACCCAATCGGTACTGCGAGCAGAGCGCAGCAACTCGTCCAGCTAGCTGGCAAGAGGCTGAGGGTAAGTCACCCGGAGCACTTCGATAGTGCCGACACGACCGGGCATCACCAGTTTGAGTTCATCGCCTTCACGTGCCTTCAGCAGGGTGCGCGCAATGGGTGATACCCAGCTTACCTCCCCCAGTGCACTATTGGCTTCGTTAATACCCTTGATGGTCACGGTACGCTCAACTCCCGCGTCATCCAGATAGATAACGGTAGCCCCAAAAAAGACCTGTTCATTGCCATAGTGAACACTGGGGTCGGTCACCACTGCAATTTCCAGCCGTTTTGTCAGAAAGCGGATGCGGCGGTCAATTTCACGCAGGCGCTTTTTGCCATAAAGGTAGTCGCCGTTCTCGGAGCGGTCTCCATTGCTGGCCGCCCAATGCACCACCTCCACCACCTTGGGCCGCTCGTTGTCGATCAGGTCGAGCAACTCCGCTCTCAATGTGGCATAGCCCTTGGGGGTGATGTAATTCTTGCCACCGGCAGGCAGGGACGGCAACTGCAACTCGTCATCGTCAGATTCAATTTCTTTGGTGAATGCCTTGCTCATGTTGTCAGTATCATCCCGGCGAATGAAAAATCCAGTCACAGGTCACAAAAACGAAAAAGCCCTGGAACATTGCTGTTCCAGGGCTTGTCGTTTGGTGCGGCTGGCAGGAATCGAACCCACGACCCCTTGGTTCGTAGCCACTCCGGCAATCCGTAACATATTGATTTAAAACACTTTTCATTTTTAAGCCGAAAAATCCGCCAAGAGGGAGCAGAACTGTTTTGAACAGTTAAGTCCCCCAAAAGTCCCCCGCGAATACCCGGCGCCAGTCACGCCACCTCGGCCTGCAGGCTGAATCGATTGGCGGTCGCCCGGACTTCCTTCATGCGCCCATGCCCAGGTAGCACCTTGTCTGCAATCGTTACCAACCCGGCACGCTCAAGTTCATCCACATCGCGCTTCACGGCGCTACGGTCTCGATGTAGCCGTGCAGAAATCTCCGTAATCGACCCTGGCATTTCTTTCACCGCCCGAATCAGCGCCAAGCGAGCTGACGTGAGGAGCTTCATCACGTCAGCAGGGTCTTCGAAACTGATGATGCGCTCATCTGGAAGCTGCTTGCCACCATCTGCCACCGTGGCCAACTGACGGCCACGCTTGAAGAAGTCTTCTTCCGTTCCGGTTTTGATGGTGAGCTTGGTCATTTGCTGCCATTCTGAGTCACTGGTCGAAAATCTTGTGTGACTCCTTGATGATTTTCGCATTACCCATGGTGCATTTTTTCATAGCTGAAAAAACTTATGAATGGCTCTACATTCAGAATGCCCGTTGCCAACCACCGATTCAGCGTCATTGCATTTGGATTTGCGCGAGTCGTTCCCGGTAAATACGGGCTGCAGACTTACCAAAATCCCATTTTGTTCCTTCCTTTTTCGGGAAACAGGAAGTTCAAGTCTGCGGGTTCCATATGTGTCCTTCCGGCAGCCAGAGCGTTACCGATAGCGGACTCCAGACGAACTTTCAACGTCCGAGGGCTCATCCTGCTGATGTGCAACATTAGCGAAGCGGGAATTTGCGCCTGAAAGTGGATGTCGAGTTCACGCAATGCAGACTCAAGCATGCCCTGGGCGATTTGCTGCATCTGATCCCCAGTGGGTGGTTCGATTTGGTACACCAAGACACGACTGAGGATCGGCTCCGGGATACCTTGTGTGTCATTAGCGGTGAGGACCCATCGCACCAGAGATGCGTCGAAAACGATGCCGGGCAACGCCTGGTCCTCGAACCTACGTGCGGTGCTTGGCTCCAGCAGCGTGTACAGAGGCCCGAGAGGGTCATACCGATCCGCCGATGTTTTTTCCACCTCGTCCAGGACAACCACCGGATCTACAAACGGCGCATGTCCCGGCACACCTGCTGCAATGGCATTGAATAACAAGCCAGGTTGCGAATTCGACCAAAACGTGGATGACCCCGCAAACATGGAACCATTCGTGGCGCTGGCCAGGTCAATGATCAGGCTGCTGGTTCCAAAAAGCCGCGCCAGCCTCCGCGCAAACTCGGATTTGCCGATGCCTGGCGGGCCCACCAGCAAAACCGGCGGCATCCGAACGCGCCTCGCACCGGCAGCAATCAAGCTCAAGTGCGGTCGAACCACCTGATCAATCACCTCGCCAAATGAAGGAAACTCGATTTGTAGCGCCTCAAGCTGGCATTGCCACTGATCGTCAGGCCGGCCGCGAGGTCGGGTTGTTCCGTGCTCCAGAATTTTTTTGAGAGCGGCTTGAGCTTTTGTCCGCGATTCGAGGTCAACAGACAGCTTTTGCAAAGCAGCAGCCGCATCGGCCAGTGCTGGATCAAAGACTTGCACCACATCCCGTGAATCGTCGGTGCATAGGAACGCCTTGACGAGCTCATCCATCGGATCATATTTAGGCGATTCGTCGACTTTTGGCTGTCGATCGATACGGGGAATCCAGGGAAACAAAAATCCCAGGCCTCCAATCAATTGACGCACTTGTGCACGTTCGCGTGCGGAAAGAGCGGGGACGCAATGCACGCGGGATCCCAGCCAAGTTTCCCCCCTGACCACTTCGATTGAAAGCGTATCGCCGCGGCTTTTTACCAGCCCATTTGCCACATTTGCCGCCAGCAGCTCATATGCGTCGAGAACCAATCGATCGGATTCCTCTGGAACTTCCACCGGCAGGTCCGGAAACCATCGAACAGGCAGCTTCATGGCGCACCCTCCTGGATCGATGCGAAAAGCAGAGGGACGAGCGCTCCCGTAGTAACGATGAGGACGTTGACAACCAACACGTCACGCGATCCACCGGCAACTGCATACACCACCGTACCAAACCCAGAGGCTACGTTCATCGCGTGTAGCTGCCAGGCATGAACGGTGGCCGCTGGCGTGGTGGTCAAGGGTCGCAAGCAACCGTCGATACACAGCGCGGTACGCAGTGCATTGAGCGCGCCAAGGCATACGCCCAAAGAATCAAGAAAGGGGGACATAAGCACTCCTGAAGCTGTTTCCGAAATCCCGAGGTGCGCGACGAGGCGGGCGCTCGGGGTATGAATCAGTTCAGGGTCTTATCGAGCGCGGAGTTGTCGGAATCGAACAGCAGCCACGCGGCACATCGCAGTGCGCCTGACGCACCGACGCAGTGTTACCGAATGTGTGACCGTAATTCATGAGGTGGAATGTTAGGCAGCTTAATAACGCTTGTCGAATTTGGGTGTGGTGCGGAGGCCAACCTGCAACTTGCAAGCCCATCGAAAAACCTGTACCTCAACCTATCCATGGGGTATATCCAACTGGGTATTCGGCGCGGAAGCCGGGAGAGGCCATTCCGTCCCATCGATGCCGCCCTGCCCGGTCATTGCCTGGCATCACTCAGCGGCTATTTCCAGTTGGACTGGTAGCATTTTTCAGCAACTTCAGAGCGTCCCGAAGCTGGGCCTGAAGCAATGCCGACTTCCGCTTTTCAGAAGCAAGGGCACGCGCAAGCATGTTGTGCGCAGCCACCACCTCGTTGTACGCTTCAGCCGTAACCCCCACCGGCCCACCGGCTTGCCAGTTGTAGTAACTGGATAGAGGTACCCGGGACGACGTCAGTGCCTGCAGTCCTGCCTGCAAGCCAGTCACACCCATCCTCACTCCGCCCATCGCGCTCATGTAGCTCATCGTCGCTCCTCAAGTAAGTATTGGATGGCCAAAGTAGCCAAATGAATGGCCACTGAGGCCAATCAATTGGCCGATCCGTTACATCAAATGGCCAAGCTGGCCCGCTATTCGGCTCAATGGGAGCATCAAAAGGATGGGGGAGCCAAAAGTCTGGCAGAAACTATTGGGCATGTCCAATCAGGACTTCGGATGACTGTAGGATTTTTGCCAGATTTTGTATCCTGGCTTGTACCCGCATTTGTACCCAGGTACTACACACCCAAACCTCACAGTAACGTAACCAGAAAGCAAAAATTTGGATCCAGATAACCGTGACGGTTATTTGCTCTGGTTACCTGGGGAGAGCGGGTGGAATCGGGCACGATATTTCGGTTTCGATTGCGAAATCTTTGCGCACACGTTGCATGACACAGGCGAAGTCATCGGATACGAAGCGTCGGGCCACGGACCCCGATGCCCACACAGCGCGATGTGGTGCCCAACGGGAACGAAATGAGTTTCGCTGTCGAATCCGGCAACGACATCGAAAGATCCGCTCTGTTTACGACGTGTGACGCTGGCACCAAAACTGCGAAGTTCACGAACGCTGTCGGTTGCGGAAATCAATATCGATCGCGGAATCGTGATGGTGCCAGCTGCGTAATCCTTCGTGACCGAATGAACTTCGCCAAGCGCTGGCAAAAGTTTTTTGATCACGAATCTACGACCGATCCAATCGCCGACGAATTGCAGGCCACCCACATGCATTGGGATTTCCTCCAGCCTGGTGGTGATCGGTGCAGCGTTTCGCACAGTGAAGGCATCGAATGCTATTGCCATCGCTACCTCTTTCGTAGGGCGCTGATCATCCGTGCACGGTGGTGATTTTCGTGAACGTGCTTGGCTTCGATGTCGAGGGCTCGATCGCGAAGGAACTGCTGCTCTTCGGCGTCGTAACCCACGAGCAGCTTGACTATCATCCGGACTACGGTTTTTATGAGGTCATGCAGGTCTGGCAGGCCAGTGGCATCAACCTGCACGTCTGCGAGTCCATTTCGAGGTGGCAGATTGGCCTTGTCGGGAGAGATTTGCTGTCTGATTCGCTTTTCAAGCTGCATCAAATCAATTGCCAGAAAATCTTTGTTGCTGCACTCCTCGACGTTGTCGCACATGTCTGCAAAACTGACAAATCCATGGCGCTGTGACAGTTGAAGGAGGTCGTCCTGTGTAATGCGTTTCATGGGACGTCCTCAAACGACACGGAGATATGGTCGGATTACATGCATGGGAGCCATGCATGTAATCTTCACTTCCAAATCCCATCCATCATCGGTGAGCGCTCATGTAAGCCTCATTTTTTTGAGGCAAATTGACGCTTGCAATCCACCTCTTTTGTTTGGGTTCCGTGCTTTCGTGAGTATTCGCATGAAGTCCGCCAGCGATTAGCAACTTAAAACCGACAGCCATTGGCATGGCAAAGCCGCCAAGCATTCGCATCACAAAACCACCACCGGTTCGCATTTCAAATCCACCATTTTCCAGTCTGACTATCCAATGGTTTCGATTTTCCATTAGTTCTAATATTCGCTAGAATATACGAATGAAGAAGCGAAACCTCAAAGACACTCTCTACGAACAAGTCGCACGCATTGGCAAAGCCACATCGAGCCCGAAACGGCTGGAGCTGCTGGAACTGCTGGCCCAAGGCGAGAAGTCTGTTGAGGTTTTGGCAGACGAACTATCTATTGAGATCAAGCTCACCAGCGCACACCTCAAGGTCCTCAAAGAAGCGCGGATGGTCGCCGCGCGCAAAGAAGGCAAGTTTGTCTTCTACCGTCTGGCCGGTGAAGATGTGGCAAGTCTCTGGGTGAACATGCGCGAGGTAGCCTTGGAGCACCTGGTGGAGCTGCGGGTGGCCCTGGACGGCATGGCCAGCGCTCCCGACAAGCTCACCAGCATCAGCCGCAAGCAACTGATGGAGCAGGCCAAACGTGGCGAAGTCATCGTGATTGATGTGCGACCGCGCGCCGAGTTCGAACTAGCCCATCTGCCTCATGCCCGGTCCATGCCGGTGAACGAGATTGCGCAGCGTCTGGCCGAACTCCCCAAGTCCACGGAGATTGTTGCCTACTGCCGCGGCCCCTTTTGCCTGTTCGCAGAAGAAGCAGCGCAGCTGCTCAAGGCCCATGGTCGCAAAGTCAGCAAGCTGCAGGACGGGGTAGCCGAGTGGCGATCTGCCGGCATGCCACTTGAATTCAAGGAGTCCACATGAACACCATTCTCTTCATCCTGAACGACGCCCCATACGGCAGCGAGCGACCCTACAACGCGTTGCGCCTGGCTGGAGCGCTGGCCTTGCATGACAAAGCACGGGTTCGCCTGTTCCTCATGGGGGACGCCGTGGGCTGCGCCAAATCGGGCCAGCGAGTCCCAGAAGGCTTCTACAACGCATCGCTTTTGTTGGACAAGGTGATCCAGCATGGCGAGGTTGCACTGTGTGGCTCCTGTATGGACGCACGTGGCCTGGAGGAGGTGCAACTGCTCCCAGGTGCCACTCGATCCAATTTGGCCCAGTTGGCAGATTGGACCGTGGAAGCCGACAAAGTGCTTGTTTTCTGAGGAGCAGCTTTGTTTTTCAAACAACTGCCTACCAAAGAGGCATCCCTTTCCTACTTCTTCGGCTGCGCGGGCCATGGTCTTGCGGTTGCCGTTGATGTGGTGGCTGGTGACGAAGACTGGTTCTCTGAACAAGCCAGTCTTGCCAATGTGCGCATCACCCATGTGATCGATACCCACGTCCACGCGGATCACTACACGGGAGGCCGTGAGTTGGCCCGTCGAGTCGAGGCTTCCTACTGCCTGCATGAGTGTGCATCCGCCTTGGTGGGTTTTGACTTCCAGCCCTTGGCGGATGGACAAGTGCTGGAATTTGGCAATGTGCGGATCAAGATACTGCACACCCCAGGGCACACCCTGGAGAGCGTGTGCCTGCTGGTGTCCGACGCAAGGCGCGGACCGGACCCCTGGTTTGTCATCACCGGCGATACCCTGTTTGTGGGGGCGGTGGGCCGCCCGGATCTGGCCGGGCGCGAGCAGGAAATGGCGGGCATGCTGCACCAGAGCCTGGGCGAGAAGCTGCTGAGCCTGCCCGTCGAGCTGGAGATCTATCCGGGGCATCAGGCCGGCAGTGCCTGTGGTGCAGGACTCTCGGGCAAACCTAACTCGACCATTGGCTTTGAGAAACGCTGGAACCCCTTCCTGGCCATGGACCGGGAGACGTTTGTGCGCGAGTTGACTGGCAGCATTCCCGCGCGTCCTGCGGACATGGACCGGATCGTGGCAGCCAACATCGCTGCCTGAGACGCCCATGGAATTGCACCACGGCATCCGCCCCAACCTGGGACAGTTTCTGCACCAGCTCCTGCAGGTGCTGCTGGTCGGCCTCACCATCGGCATGACGCGTACGGTGGTGCCCGCACTGGCAGAGTCAGACTTTGGGGTGCCCAAGAACTCCTTTGTGCTGCTGGCCTCCTTTGTGGTGGCATTCGGCCTGGTCAAGGGGGTGATGAACTTTGTCGCTGGCAGGCTGTCTGAGCGCATCGGGCGCAAGCCGGTGCTGTTGTTGGGCTGGATGGTTGCTTTGCCTATCCCGGTGATGGTCTGGCTGGCTCCCAACTGGAGTTGGGTGGTCGCCGCCACGGTTTTGCTGGGCGTGAACCAAGGGCTGACCTGGTCCATGACCCAAACCTCCAAGCTGGACATTACCCGGCTCGAAGAACGCGGCCTGACCTTGGGTTTGAACGAGTTCGCCGGTTACGTGGGGGTAGCCCTGGCAGGCATCCTCACCGCGTACATGGCAACCCGCTTTGGTGCCCGGCAAGGCCTGCTGATCTTCGGTCTCACCGTTATCGTGCTGGCACTGCTGTTGACCCAGTTCGGCGTCAAGGACACGCTCCCCTGGGCCAAAGCCGAGGCGGCCAAACATGCGCCCGGCACCAACCAGGTTCTGCGCCCGCGCTACCCACTCAATGTGTCGGCCACACCCTCCACTTGGGAGGTCTTCACGCTGATGAGCTGGCGTGACAAACGCCTGATGGCGCTGAGCCAGGCGGGCCTGGTGGAGAAGTTTGTCGATGCTCTGGTGTGGGTTTTTTATCCGGTGTTTCTGTACCAACAGGGGGTGAGCCTGCCCCAGGTGGGGTGGATCATTGGCTTTTACGGGTTTGTGTGGGGCGGCTCGCAGCTTTTCACAGGACGGCTGTCGGATCGGATTGGGCGGCATCGCCTGAATGTCTGGGGCATGTGGATCTGTGGTGCAGGTGTGGCAGCGATGGTGCTGGGCCAGGGCGCCGTCTGGTGGGCGACCAGTGCTGCAGTGTCGGGATTTGGCATGGCCTTGCTCTATCCGAACCTCTCGGCGGCTGTGGCTGATATTTCTCACCCGGCATGGCGTGGCTCGGCCATTGGCATTTACCGCTTCTGGCGCGATCTGGGATACGGGATCGGTGCCTTGGGATTGGGCTTGGCCGCACATTTCACCGGACAGTTGCAGGCGGCATTCTGGTTTGTGGCTCTGTCGATGCTCGCGTCAGGTGCCGTACTGAAGTGGCTGGGGGAAGAAACCCATCCCCGCATCAACCCGGCCTCCACCCTTGTGAATCCCTGAAAGAAGTAGCACTTCCCATTGCAATGACAAACGAACACGGCTGGAATACCGGAGTCGCCTCCGCATTGGGAGCGGCATTGCTCTTTGGCGCAGGAACGCCCTTGGCCAAGCTGTTTCTGGATGGGGTAGGACCGTGGATGTTGGCGGGGCTTTTCTACCTGGGTTCTGGCATGGGTCTGTCTCTCTACCGTCTGGTGTCCGGTGCCACCCCCGTCCGACTGGCGCACGGGGAAGCCGGATGGCTGGCCGGTGCCGTACTTGCCGGAGGCGTGATCGGCCCTGTACTGCTGATGACGGGACTCAGCAGCATGCCGGCATCCGGGGCGTCGTTGCTGCTCAATGCCGAGGCGATCTTTACCGCCTTGCTGGCATGGATCGCTTTCCGTGAGAACTTCGACCGGCGCATCGCCTTGGGGATGGGTGCCATCGCCCTGGGAGCGGTCGTGCTGAGCTGGCCCGACGACCTAAGTTTTGCAGGCCTGTGGCCCACTTTGGCCATCTTGGGAGCCTGCTTTGCCTGGGGCGTGGACAACAACCTGACCCGCAAGGTGTCCTTGAACGATGCGACATGGATTGCCGCAGTCAAGGGCGTGGCAGCGGGCAGCGTCAATCTGGTGCTGGCATTTGCAATCGGGGATCGCCTGCCATCTATGACTTTGATGGGCGGCGCCATGGTGGTCGGCTTCCTGGCCTATGGTGTCAGTCTGGCCCTGTTTGTTGTGGGCCTGCGCCAGTTGGGTACTGCGCGCACTGGTGCCTACTTCTCGGTGGCGCCATTTTTTGGCGCGGCCTTGGCGCTGGCCAGCGGTGAAGCGCTGACCTTGCGGCTACTGGCCGCCGGCGCACTGATGGGCATCGGTGTCTGGCTGCACCTGACGGAACACCACGAGCATGTCCACGCGCACGAGGCAATGGAGCATGAACATGAGCACACGCACGATGTGCACCACCAGCACGACCATCCGGACCAGCCGGGGCTCAAGCTGGGGACAGGGCAGAAACATAGCCACCGGCATTACCACCAACCGATGGAACACCAGCATGCGCATTTTCCGGATGTGCATCACAGGCACGGGCATTGACACCCGGCTCGGAAATGGACGTTGGTACTTTGCCTGCTTTCAGTCCATCAAAACGCATTGAACGCCTTCGACTGGCGGAGTCTTTGAATTCACATTCAAGTACGAGATGATCAGCGTCATGAACGCTACCGTTTTGGCGTTGATCCGAGGGTCTTCGGCAAAGAAGTGGTCGCTGCCCATCGCCACGATGGTCATGCTATGGGGAGCGATGGCATCCGTCAGCAATGTCAATCCGTCATTGGGGCCTTGCGATTTCAGCAAAGGGTATTTGTCCCGTGAATACTGGCTGAGTTGGCCGGACAGCGGAACACCCAGGTAGTTCACCACCAGGAGATCAGGGGGCAGGTGCAGGCGCTGGAAGCGGGGGCGGCTTTCTTGTGCGCTCATACTCATGATGGCTTGGCGATCCCAGCCCTTGAACCACACCACTGCATTGAACAGCCACCGCTGTGGTGCCTGCTGCATATAGTCCACCAAGGGACTGCCTTGCAAAATCCCTCCCAGGTTCAGCCAGGCTTTGACCGACTTCAGAGATTCCTTGGAAACCATTTCACTCAACGCCAGATGGATGGCAGGCCCCGAAGAGCTGGCACCCGCAATCAGAATGTGTTTCCCCGAGCCGGCGTGCAGCGCAATCGCCTGTGCCATAACCTTCGCGTTGTCCTCCACGGAGCCCGTGGGTGGAAGAGCAACCAGATGGTTTTCCATTCCCAACTCGGTGATCAGCTTGCGCGGCTGCGCAAAATCCGCTCCTGTGATGGCGCCATTCTCCGCATAGTCCCAGCCGGGCATAAACAGCACCATGAAAGGTGCAGTGTCAACGCGCTGCGCGGGCGTTTCAGACAGTATCTGCAGAAAATCCACATTGATTTGCTGGTTGCACCTGTCTTTCAATAACTGGCGAACCAGGAATATGGAAGCAAAATCCACGGAAAAGTTTTGGGAGATTTTGCTGAGTTCCTCACGCGTTGGAATGGCACTGCCGTGCACGACATGCAGTTTTTCAATGTCGTCCTTCAGCACCTGATTGCTGTGGATGACCTGCAGATGCTGTTCCAAATAGTAGCGAGCTACGTCGCTGTCGACCGTCGTGTCTACCTGTATCCCAAATACCCGTGCCTTCGCCGGAATACCTGGCGTTGACATGCACGAAGACAGCAGCAGCGAGAACAGTGCGACAACAGAAAGCCGCAATGCAGTGATAGAGAACGGTCGGTCGGGCTGGGTGAATTTCATGCTTGAAAATTTCAAGGGCGCAGTCCAATGTACTCGGCACATCAAAGAAGCGGGGATTTTGGCCCTATCTCCACCTTTGTGGGCCTGTGCGGTGGAAGCCTTTTCACGTCACGCGGTAACCCATCCCGAGCCCGCATGCCATTGGCTTTCAAAATTCTTCCCTGCCGCCAACGCCTGCAAGACAGGTAGCAGGAATCCACGCAACGCATCGATCACCGTCGAAAGCTCCATCTTCTCCAGGGAGTTCTTGCGAAGAAACGCCGACCACTGTTGGTTCTTCTGCGCATCCTGCACAAACTCGTCCTGCAGGCCCAGCGGCAGGTCCGCTGGAAGGGCGGTCCCCCGGCGTTCGAATGTGGCATGGATGGCCCGGGCCAGCACAGCGCCCTCAAAGTCTGAATGCCGGGCCAGTACCCACAGGTCGAAGTAGTCCTTCATGCGGGTGTTGAGCATGCCGAGCTTGACAATGGCCTCGAATTTTTCCGCAACAACGGTGTATCGCGGATAGACCCGCAGCTGCGGTGATGGCATTCCTTCCAGGATTGCCGGGTACTGCACATCCTCCGGGCCGGGCACGACGGCATCGCCAAAGCCGATGTCGATCTGCACCGAGCAGCGCGCACCGTCCAGCAGGCCCATCAGCGTGACACGGACGCCCGCGTAATTTGCTTCCTTGCGGATCTCGGCCGCCTTCACGGTATCGGCCTGGAACGCGATGCCATCATCTCCCTCGATCTGGCTGATCTGGCGGAACAGGTCTTTCAGGTGCGGGATTTCGGTAGAGCCAAAACCCAGCAGGTCGGCATCTCGCGTCGGGCGGTGCGGCACATCGAACCAGAGGTCGAACAGCAAGGCGCCTTTGAGCAGGAACTGGCCATGCTGTTCGGAGATGCTCAGGCGGTACAGCATGCGTTCCAGCGCATACCGCGTCAGCAGCAGGTTGAAGTCCAGCTTTTCAGCGCGGGCCTTGTTGAGCAGGCGGGCGCGAACCGAAGCAGCGCTGTTGCGGGTGGCTTTGGGTTGGTTCATGCCAGGCTTTCCAGGTAGGGCCGCATCACATTCGCCATGCGATCGACCTTGGCGCAGTGCCAGATTTCGTCGCTGGTGAAGCGCTTGGCATGCCAAGCCTCGCGCAGCGCTTCCAGTGCCACGTCCAGGCCGATCTTGTTCCGGTACTTGAAGCAGTCGGCCACCGTTTTGGCGACGCTGGTGACGCGGACGGTGACGCCGTCCACGACGTGTTCTTCGACCCCTTCGTCCAGAGCCTGCCCAGAGAAGCGCACGAGATGCAGTGGCGGGTAGTCCAGCTTTGGCGTCGCCGCCTTGTTGGCGATGGCCAGCCACACCTCAAAGGGGGCCTGCGTTGTGAGGTCATGGAAGCGTAGTGCTGACAGCATGCATACCACGCCTCGGGGGACGCGGCGTGCGACCTCGGCGAGCGTGCCGTGGGCGGACACTGGACGAGTCTTCAGTCCATAGAGCCCGCGGCCTACGCGTTCCAGCTGCCCGGCCCGCACCGCGCGTGTCAGGGTCACCCGTGGGATTCCCAGCGGGGCCAGGTCCTTGGGACGCACCAGGCCGCGCGCGCTTGCGAGGTTGAGCAGTTGGTCGGCATGGGTGTCCATCGTTGGCATATTGTTCCATAAAATTGGTATATGTCAATAACTACCAATTAATAGGAACACGCGTCTTTGGCGGATCCTAAGTCCTACTTTTTTTTGGGCACGCCCACCGTGTCAATACGGTTTGCTCTGGCGATCACCTCTTCGCTTCGTTCTACTCGGTATCAGAGATCAGCCGAGCCGTTTTGGGGTCATAAGTCACGCCTTTGATCGAGCCATCCCGAATACGCTGGACGGCTTCGTCAATCACATGCAATGGCACCAGGAACCATTCCCGCGGTTTGACCGGGTTGCCGAAGCGATCCTCTATCGTCAAGTCCAACTGGGCAGCGCCGAACAGACGGTGGAAGATGTTTTCCAACCGGGTGCGGTTCAGGTTATGCAACTTGTAGGTGGCCACCACTTCAACATCGGCCAGAAGATAGGTGGCGTCCTTGTCTGCGCCTGCGATGCGGTTCTCCACCTTCCCGCCGGTCACACCGATCTTGTGGATCAGTTCGCGGTGTTCGGTGGCGAATGGGTGTTTGGATTTGCTGCGCAACACGTAAATCGTGCCGCTCGCAATGTCTCCATCCTCCTCAATGCCACCAAACAGAGGGCCAGCATCTGGGTCGGACACCAGCCTGGCTGTTTCATCGCGATGAAGCGACCGCTGCAAAGAGCGCATCAAAACGCTGGCTTCAGTGCCGTTGTCAAACACGACCCGCAGGCGGCTGTCGCGTCGACCATATTCCGTAGTGAATGCTTTGCCCACCTCGGCGATATAGGCGATCTGGCCACCGATGATGAAGTAGGCCCCCTGCACGATGTCATCCAGGGACTTCTCATTGGAATGAAAGGCTCGGCCTTGGCGCACGCCATCCTGAAGCTCTCGGCGCACGACGTCGAACAAAGTCTTGAATTTTTCAAACTCTTCGCACTTCTCGCGGTTTGCGATTTCCTCTGCAGCACGTTTTTCGGCTGCCGAGCGCACATGGCGCAGCACGGTGATATCGCCTTCAGTGGTTGGTGCGTCCCCAAGACCCAGGTCGGCCATCAAGGCGTCTTCGTCCAGGTCATCAGTTTCGGAGGCCGTAGGTGTCACGGCACCGGCCAGAAGCCCTGGCGTGTCCAATCCGGCCAGCAAGGTCTGCGCCTCTGGCAGCTTGCGCAATTGATCCAGGCGCACAGCATAAAGGCGCTCGAAGATATCGCGGTCTTCGCCGTGCAAAGGCGCGCGGCCATGCGTCTGATGAAAACGCAGGATGTCTTCAAAGCCAGCAATGATTCGCTCCTCACGCGGAGTGTGGCTGGAGGCCTTGAGTGGCGTGACCTCGATGCCAAGGTCGGCAAGCAGCTCATCTTCGTCGATGTCAGCCATTGCTTGCCTCGCTCTTTTGGGCGGCCAGCTCCTGGGCCTTGTAGCGCGCAAAAGCAGCCACACCTTCGGCCATGCGTTTCTCCCACGCATCAGCCGAATTGATGTCAGGCAGGCGCCCGCGCTCCTTCTTAAAGGC
Source organism: Burkholderiales bacterium (assembly GCA_028868305.1). Classification (GTDB taxonomy): domain Bacteria; phylum Pseudomonadota; class Gammaproteobacteria; order Burkholderiales; family Burkholderiaceae_C; genus Allorhodoferax. The sequence continues at coordinate 37,674 of JAGWUS010000019.1, forward strand.
CCGCGCGCGGTTGGCAAGGTCCACCGCGTCTTCACGCGAAATGCTCACCTTCTTGGCCGCAATGCTCGCCTGCACCTGGCGCAGCGATTTTTCATCCATGGCCTTGGCCAGCACCGCATAGGCCGCGTCGAATGGGTTGATACGGTCTATCAGGTCGATGTCGAGATCGCGCACGTTGACGAACTTGCGCACACCGTCCAGCAAGGACGTATTGCCCTGTGCAACGCCGCCGCTATCTGCGTCAACCTGCGCCAAGGCCAGTTTGGCTTGCTGGGTGATGTTCATGGCGGCAATGGCATGCTGGCGAATCGCCTCTTGGTCGGCATCGCTCAACTCCGGGTAACGCTCCCGCACGATCTTGCCCATCTTCAACTGGGTCAGTTCCTCGGGCAGCGTGTTCTCCTTGTCGAACAGCCCACGCTCCAGGACTGTCTTGTCCTGCAAGAAGCTGGTGACCACCTCATTTAGGTCTTCCTTGCAGATTCGGGTGGCCTCCTGCGTTTCCGGCTTTGCCAGGCCATTGATTTCCACGTGGTACTGGCCCGTGGCCTCATTCACGCCAACATTGGTGCGCCCTTCCTGGTAGCCCTCGCCACCGTTGTAGACGAATCCAGGCTGAGGCCCGGCGTCCTTGGGCGTGAACTCATAGCGCGGTGCCAATACCTGCTCCATCAGCAGGCTGGCAGAAATGGCCTTGAGCATGTCGTTCACGGCTTCGGTTACCGCCGATTGCTCGGCCGTGGGCTCCGCGATCAGGTTGGTGAAGCGGGAGCGTTCCTTGCCTTTGGCATCGCGGGTGGCGCGGCCAATGATCTGCACAATCTCGGTCAAGCTGCTGCGGTAGCCAATGGTCAGGGCGTGTTCGCACCAGATCCAGTCAAAGCCTTCTTTTGCCATGCCCAGCGCAATGATCACGTCCACGTGGTCGCGGTTGTCTTTCTGCGCGGGGTCCTTCAAAGAACTCAGCACGCGCGAGCGTTTGGCCGCGTCGCTGTCGTCCACCAGATCAGCCACCTTCAAAACGCGACCTTGCGGGGTTTGGACCAGGTGAAAGCCCGTCGCGACATCCACGCCCTTCCATTCGCCCAGGCCGTGCATGATCTCGTCCACTTCGCGCTGCTTGTCTTTCAGGCTCTCGCGAGCGTTGACGTTGGGGATATGGACGATGGTCTTCAGCGCCGGATCCAACACCTTGGTGACGGCATCGACATAAGCGCCCGTGTAGAAGAAGTAGCCGATGTCCAGTGACTTGAGCCACTGGTAGCCGTTGAGCTGTTCGTAATAGGTGTAAGTGACCGTCTCGAACTTGGCCTCGTCCGCGGGCCCCAGTACCGCCTCACTGTCGCCGCGGAAGTAAGAGCCAGTCATGGCCACCAGATGCACTTTATCACGGGCAATGAAGGCACCCAGTTGATTGCCCAGCTTGTTGTCCGGGTTGCTGGAAACGTGGTGGAACTCGTCGATGGCGATCAGCCGGTTGTCAAAGGCCTGAATGCCCAACTCGTCTACCGCAAAGCGGAAAGTGGCATGGGTACAGACCAGCACCTTGTCGCTGCTGGCCAGGAACTGGCGTACTGCGGCCACCTTGGACTGGGCCACGCGCACCTCGTCCACGCCGGGCGCGTTGCACAGGTTCCATTGCGGTGCGACCTTCCAATCCCAGTAGAAACCGGACTGACTGAGAGGTTCGTCGGCAAAGCTGCCTCCGATGGAGCGCTCCGGCACCACCACGATGGCCTGCTGCAGGCCCTGGTTGTTCAGCTTGTCCAGCGCGATGAACATCAGCGCGCGGGATTTTCCGGACGCCGGCGGCGACTTGATGAGCAGGTATTGCTCTCCGCGCTTAGCGTAGGCGCGCTCCTGCATGGCACGCATGCCCAGAAGGTTGGCCTTGCTGGATGCGCCGGTACGTGCAGTGGCAATGGAGACCGACGGCACCGTGTAGGCGTTGGTCGGGTTTGACGCTTGGTCGCTCATGCTGCTGTCTTCCTCCCTTTGGCTGCCTTTGCGGCAGGTTTGGTTTTTCCTGCGGCTGTCATTTTGGTGTACAGCTCAAATAATTTTTCCAACCGTTCAGTATCGTTCTTGAAACGGCGACCGATGTAGATGCGCTCCAGCACTTCGTCGTTGCGCTCGTGCGCATGACGCAGGTTTTCCGGCATATTGTCAGGATCGTACAGGTCGGCAATGGTGGCGGGGAAATGCGCTTCACGGGCCAGCAGGATGGCTTCGGCGCAGCCGGTCAGGTCGGCCTTGTTCTGCTCAGTGAGCAAAGGGGTTGGGAAGGTGTTCCACCCAAGAGTATTGGAGTAGCGGAAATCGGTCTTGATTCGACCACAGACGGTAGCAATCCATATCAAGTGCATCCGCGAGGTCAGTAAAGAGAATGTCCACAATTCAGCATTGAACAGAACAAATGCGGCATTCGAGACAATCACCCCATTTGGATATAGGCCGATGGGGAGGTATGGCCGAGATTCCGAAGAGTGGCTTGGGATAAGAATTACGGATTCATTGCCGCTTTGACGAACCTGTTGGAATGCGTATGGAGTGCTGGCTCCTGCATTCGTCAACACTTTTTTGCTGCTTCTCCGCATTTCAGCCACTTGATCGGTCCGTTCCTTTATAGGCCCGATATTCATCGCATTGCTAGATTCTTGCTCAGTGATCCAGATACAGAATCTTTGACCGCCCTGAATCGCATCATGGGCGCCCAAATAGGGACGAATGAATGGAGTTGCCCGAATGTCCTTTTGAGTAATCTGACGGGCCTCATCGGAACTCAATATTAGGTGCCCACCATCGACCGGCTTGTTGCCGTATGTCATCTGTGCAACTGCACTCAGAACCAATGAACGAGGTTCAACTACCAAATCCTTATAAGGGACCAGATAGGCGTTTATGTTTTCGACGTCGCGCCGCTTTATTTCTCCGCCACCTACCTCGTCATAGAGCGCGGCCTTGCTTGAGGACTTATAGGCGAGACCAATAATGACGACTGTCACACCGGCATTATTTGATGCCAAGTTTGCCCACTTAAAAGAGGTGAAGGCAAAATGCAGTCGGAGATCGGTTCCTAAGATTAGTGGCCACAATCGAGCAACTTGCTCGCCTTGCGTGATGGAGTTTGTACTGACAAATGCACAGGATGCCTTGTTTATTTTTGTGTAGCGCGAAAACTGCAAGAACCACCCAGAAACGTAATCCAACGATTTCCAGCTATCAGTTTCAGTTGCAAAAAGCGCCTCCATATCCGCTTTCTGAGAGGAATTCTGTTCGGTGCCGCCCTTGTAAGGTGGATTTCCGCAGATATATGTCTCGCCGCCTTCGTTTTCAAAATTGATTTCTGTTTGGTCCAACGGGGTTCCAAACAAATCATCCGCTATTAGCTTTACGCTGGTCCCCGTTGGAGGGCAAATGCTTAACCAGTCCAGCCGCAGCGCATTGCCGCACACGATCCAATTTTGGGAATCCAGCGGCAAAAATTCGGCCAGCGCGTCTTGTTGCCCGCGATGCAGCACGTCGCACTGGAATTCGGCAATGATCAATGCCAAACGTGCAATCTCCGCCGGGAAGTCCCGCAGTTCTATACCCCGGAAGTTGGTCAGCGGAATCTCGCTGCCCAAGTGCTGCTCACCGCGCCGACGGTTGATCTCAGCCTCAATTTCGCGCATCTGCTTGTATGCGATGACCAGGAAGTTGCCCGATCCGCAGGCCGGATCGAACACGCGAATGCGCGCCATGCGTTTGCGCAGATTCAACAGCTTGCGTTCGTTGTCACCAGCATCGACCAGAGCGGCACGCAGGTCGTCCAGGAACAGCGGGTTCAACACCTTCAGGATGTTGGGCACGCTGGTGTAATGCATGCCCAGAGCGCCGCGCTCTTCATCGTCGGCCACGGCCTGGATCATGCTGCCGAAAATGTCAGGGTTGATCTGCTTCCAGTTCAGTCCGCCGGCATGCAACAGATAGGTGCGGGCCATGCGGGTAAAGCGGGGCACTTCGGTGCTGCCGGAAAACAGGCCACCGTTGACATAAGGGAACTGGTCGGCCCAGGGGCGCAGGCTGGCGGCAACGCGATGACGGTTGTCCAGCATGCCGTCATGCCGGGTGGGCACATTCATGGCGCGGAAGATTTCGGACAGCACTTCGTGGGTGTTGCTGCCGTCCCGTTCGCTCATTCGGTCGATCGTCTGCGTGAACGCTCCGGTATCGCTGAAGATGCCGGTGTCTTCGGCAAAGAAGCAGAACACCAGGCGAGCCATGAAGTGGTTCATGTCGCTGCGGCGTTCGTCCTTGGCCCAGTCCGGGTTCTCGCGCAGCAGTTCGACATACAGCTTGTTCAGCCGCCCGGTGGCGCGCACATCAATGGGGTTGTCCTTGATCTCCTTGATGGTGGAGATGCCGGCCAGCGGCAGCAGGAAGCCGAAATGATTCGGAAAGTCCTGATAGTCGCAAGCGATGGTTTCGCCGCTGGTCAGTTCCTGTGCCTCCAGCGTCTGGCCGTCGGTTGCCAGGACAAACTTGGCCTTGCCCTTGGTAGTGGCAGCACTGGCAAGCAGTGCCGTGAAGGTTTCACTGACGTTTCCGGCGTCGCAGGTGGCGATGTGGATGTTGTTGCGCAGAAGCACGCCGCCGGGAAGGTCCGATGCGTTGTTGTTGCCGCTGCGCAGGCGTTTGAGCGTGGTGTCCTTGTTGCCAAAGGCTGCCAAAAAGGCGTATGGGAATTCCGGCGCGTCAAAGGGTTGGAGCGCCAGCTCCGAAATGGCCTGTTCAATTTCTACTGCGTTCATGGGCTGGGACGATTCAGATGCCGCTGCCGTGGAGCGGCTGCGGCGCTATCCGCCGAAAAATTGCACGTTGAGGAAAAGTGCCCGGGCATTCGCATGTTCAGGCCTGCCATGGATTGATGACGCTCACGCCTGCAGCCTCAAATGGTGCTGTATCCCGTGTGGCGACAGCAAAACCGTTGGTGGCTGCGATGGCCGCGATGTAGCCGTCCGCCGTGGCGACGGCCAGGCCTGCGGCGCGTGCCTTAGCCATCAGTGCCGCATAGGCCTGTGTGCAAGCCAGGTCGAAGGGCAGTACGCGACCGGCAAACAGGGGCAGTACACGCTTTTCCAGGTTTTCCTGGAGTCCAGAGCGGCGCTTGCCAGCCGGCAACAATGCCACGCCCGCGCGCAACTCCGCCACCGTGATGGCTGAGAGGAACAGTGTTTCCATTGGCTGGGCGTCGATCCACTCGATCACGCGGGCTTCTGGCGCGTGGCGCAGCGGCTCCGACACAACATTGGTGTCGAGCAGGATCATTCGAAGCTCACTGGGTGTGCTGGGGTTTTGTCACGCACCTGCTCGAACACAGCGAACTCTTCATCGCTGAGCTTGGCCTGGCGGCCCATGTCTGCGAGCAGCGAACCCAACTTCACGCGCCCCTTGGGGCTGATCACGGACTCCAGGATTTCACGAACCTCAGCCTCCATGCTCTGGCCGTGCTTGGCAGCACGGACGCGCAGCGCACGGTGTACCTCTTCAGAGAGGTTGCGAACAGTCAGCATTGCCATGGCGATCACTCCTCAGAATGCATTCGATGCATGCATTTTACAACCATGCATTCAAGCGGCGGCGCCCGGCGCATATGGCTGGTTCGCTACTCCTGGAGATGATGGATTTCGGTGCGTTCCTGCGAGTTCGCACGCGCCGCAGCATGCGTCAGTAGAGTGACAAGGTAGTCGACCCACTCCTGAAGAAGTTCACGGCTCTCAGCCTCGTACCGTGGGCGAGAATCTCGGCTTCACACATAGAAATTCATGCGGTCGAATCACATATTCCCTTTGAACCCATGATTTCCAAGAAGGCAATCAAAGTGGTCTGCGGGATGGGCGCATGAGAGCTCAGGGCAGTGGTTGGGAACACAATAGGATCCCGCTCTGAATATTGCCCCTCGTCCACCCAACATGCCAGCCTCCTTTTTTCTTGATTTTCAAGAAGGGCGGAGGCCCGCAAGGCCTGCGCCCACTATAAATCGCTAATAGCTACCTTGAACTTTCTTCCAATCTTGGCCTTTGCTACATGAAGCTTGGCGGATGCTACAACTTGTTGGCCTGAGCTACACAATTGTTGGCGGTGGCTACATCACCTTTGCTACCGCATGATGAGACACGAGGGGACATCAGCATCGATCGGATGATGTCACCCCTTGAAACCCGGGGTTTTTTCAAGCAGAACACGGGAATTGCTGATTGAAATTCCCAACCCGGCAAGATTTTCCTTACTCTCCTTCAATTCGCGTCGCCTGTTGGATGCATCCTTTTCCTGACCAGCTCCGACACTGTCGAGCAGGGTTTCAAGTTTCCATCCTCCTCGGGGTGGAGCTTTGTGGGTTTTGACATGCCGAACCATTGCTTGCGCGACGCCCTTGTTCCAACCGACGATCGGATGCGGGTCGTAGTAAAACTTCACATCGCTCTGAAGCAATTCAGTCAGCAAATCACCCAGGACAACCACCTTGAGAGGGCGAACGCCGAGTTTCTGCCCAGCAGATGTAAAGCGGCCCAGAGCCGGGATAGTCTTCGCCGAATCAACAACAGCATGAATCAGTTTTCCACCAACGGTGGCATTGCGTCCATTGGGACTCAGCTCTACTTCAGCATTCTGCAGATCTGTGAGGAAATTTTTCAGCTGCTCACCACTGCCTTCCTGACTACCTCCCAGACCCTTTCGCAGTTCGTACTGATCGACCAGCAACTGTTTTCGACCGTTTGGGCCGGTTTCAGACTCTTGTGCCAAGTAGAGGATCAGCTCCAATAGGTCTGCTTGTCCTTGCCCGAGCTTCCCCTTTACCAAGGCCTTGCCCCAGCTTGTATCGATTGAGCGCTCTTGGAATGTCGGCCGCCGCGTTGGTTCAAAGACTTGTAGGCGGGACAGAAGTGCAGTGGTGGTGGGATGCCGTGACATTTCAGACATCCGCCATCCACTCGTGCTTCTTCTTCGCTGAGGGTTTCACGCCTGCACTTGATACGCCTGCTTTCACAGCAATGGACGATTGGCGCAAAATTCCGCCTACTCCTCGCTCCAGCCACATCTCATCCAAGGGTGGGCCATAGTTCTGTTTGCTAACGCCAAACCGAACAAACCGCCGCCTCTCAGGCTTGGGGATACCTTTGGCGCTGGCCTCACTTTCCGTCATGACAGCGAGGTACGATTGCCAGCGAATGTTGTCGGTGAGCACGGAACTCCCGCGGCTGGCCTGCTGCATGTCTGCCTGGCCGCCCAGAGCTGCATTCTTGGTTGTGTGATGCAAAAACAGAATGGCACACCCAGTTTTTGTGGCGATCATTTCCATCCTTGCCAGGAGATCGGACATCCGGCCAGAGTCGTTTTCATCCTCGCTGTGGATACGCCTCAACGTGTCGATGATGATCAAGCGAGTGCCCGCAGCTACATTAGCCATCCAGGCGAAGAAGGACTCGTCAAAGATGTCCGTCTTCGACCCAACCAATGGAAAAATCTGAACTTGTTCCTGCATCTGAGTTCGAACCTCGTGTGAAAGGCTTTTACCCAAGGCGTGGATGCGGTGGCAAAGCGCATCCTTCGGGTCTTCGAGGCAAAACATTGCCACGGGGCCGGCCTTCAGCGCAAAATCAAAACCCAGAAGGTCATGGCCGGTACCAACCCTCAGTGCCAGTTCGAGTGCCAGAAAGCTTTTGCCGACCCCGCCAGGCGAAACCAGTGACCCGATGGTTCCCGCCAACATGCCAGGCAGGACAAAGTCGAAAGCAGGTTGAGGATTGCTCATCGTGAAGAGGAGATCCAAAGGCTCCGCCGTAAACGATTTGACAGTTGTGGCGGGCGTTGCATGCGTCGATTGATTCATTTCAGTTGTCTCCATTGTTCGCTGTTGACGGGCGTGTCTCAGGGTCATTCGCAGTGACGAGTCACGATCGGCTGGCCGGTTTGATCCGGCCCATACATTCCCCAGCGATCAAGCATGTGGACGATTCGAACGTGGGCGTCTGGCAACATGTAATCGATGTCCACATGGCCGGTCGCATGTGCCAGGAGTACGGCGAACATGTCTTCCTGAATTTCCAAATCCAGTGAACGAAAGTCGAAAAAGTCGAAATGCCTTGGACCGTGCCAACACGCTCCAATGAAGAGCGCGATGCGTTTAATTTGCCCACTCTGCCGCGTTTCTGCCAACGTCAGCAATCGATCCAAGGCCCGTTTTCCAGCCTCGATCCTATGAGGTTTGTCGGCAATCGCTTTCGCAAGCATTTCGCGACGCTCCTGCAGCAGTTGATATGCCCTTTCTTTCGCAGCGTCATCTTTTTCCATTGCATCCATTTGTATCTCCTTCGTCTGTTGCGTGATTTCTTTGACCAGTTGGAATATTCAGTTGTTGGAATTTGCCAGCCGCCTCAGTCGTATGGGCCCCTGTAGAGTCGATCGTCGATCGAATACATGAGCTTCAGGAAAAGTCGATGTGCGAGCCTCGACCAAGGCTGGGGCGCGGTGGCAAGAAACGACCAGTAAGCGGAATGGTCGAGTTCGTACTTCAAGTGGTCTTCAACCATTCGCGTCCATTCGATGTCGTCCATCGGCGTCATTTGGCTTCTCCCGTTTGGCTCACCTTCAATGTCTCGGTCGCAGACGCTTTATCAGCGAGCCTGAATTGGTGCTGCTGAATCAGCATGCGCATGCTGCGGTTTTGGTTTCCGGGATCCCGCGCAACTTTTTCTACTGCGTCGAAAAGCTCGCGCAGCATGGGACCTGCGTAGTGGTCGGTAATGGACCGATCACCGTGCCAGAGCAGAGCACTGATGCTCGCATCGGCCACGCCGGCCTCCCGCAACCGGGTTGCAAACGTATGCCGAAGATCATGGACATGCAGGTCACCGAGGCCAGCGGTAGTCCGCGCACGCTGCCACGCCGTGTTGTTCATGGTCTGAATTGGCTGGTACCGCATCTTTGCTGGTTGAGCAAAGTTCTTGACCCGCTCTCGGCGAAAAACGAAAACGAACTCTGTGTGCCGGCCACGGCACTTGTCGATCACCGCTTGCGCTACCGAGTTGCAGATGATCACCTCATCTTTTTTACGCCCCTTGACGTACTCCTTTGGAATGAGAAAGACAGATGAATTCCCAAACTCGGGGAGGCGCACTTCCCAACTCCATCGAAGCTGACAGACCACGTTATCCCGAACACCTGAATTTGTGCAGAACAACGTCATGTCCTGCAAATGCGATGGAAGTGCTGCCAACAGTTTGATTTGTTCCTCCCACAGAATCGGGCGGGGCGGACGCTGCTGGCCAGCAAGGTCCAGTGCCTTGAGCTTGAACTGCCGATCAAGCCACAGCGTATTGTTTTCATGCTTCCATTCAGTTGCCGCTCGACCGAGGACGGTGTTGACGAGCGAAATAACGAGATTGATCGTTTTCGCGGACAAGCGACCATCTTTTCCGCGCTTTTCTGACGCGCCGTTTTCCGGTGGCGGGCGGAGAAAATCCGCAATAAATTGATCCACATGCGTCTGACCAATTTCCCCAAGCTCAAGATGCCCAATGTATGGAAGGATCTTCTTGAACTGATAGACATCCGATTCGAGGGACACCTTGTTCGGGTTGTCATTCAGGTGCTTGATTGCTGCCTGCTCAAACGTGCGGCGTGGCCTTTTACCATGCAATCCGATGTCACGGAGCTCTTGGATTTGGCGATTGAGCCAGTCTTGCGCTTCATCAAAGCTGCTGAAGCCACGGCTTCGAATCCGCGAGCCGCGATACCATTTGTCGACTTGCCAGTAGGGACCTTCGATTGCTTGAGAGTCCCGGTAGATTCCAGTTGATTTTTTGCCCACTTTAAGTTTCCCAGTTTCGGTTCACGTTTTTCAAGTACCGCATCGTTTGCGGCACAGCCCTTCGTGTGCGAAATGGGTCTGGGTATCGTGGGAGCTTGGCTTTGGTCGAGCTTCAGATCAAAGAGCCTGTCAATTTCGGCTCGATCAAAGATCAAACTCGTGCCTTGACGAATCGAACGAAGATAAGGACGCCACTCATCTTCGAAAATGCGACGCTTTACGCTAAGGTATTTGGCAGCCTCTCCGCAGGTTAGACCGCGACGGAGGTCTGATTGACCAAATGCTCGGTTCTTTTCGACCCCATGCACGGGGCCAAAGTCGGAATTGGTCGTACTCGGTTTTTCGTCCAGCGAAGGACTTTTGAGTTCACGCGAATTGAACACGACATTGCAGTAGGTGCATGAACTCGCCACGGACCCACCAACCGAAGCTTCGGTTTCAGCAGGCGATCAGCAAAGACAGCTGATCAGTTCAAGAAGTCCCTTGTGGGACCTTACAACGTCGCTGCGGCAACAAAATCTGCCGCAACACCACGACTCGATGAAAAAGTGTCGTGGTCAAGTAGGAAATGAACGGATTTTAGGCTGGTCAACTGATGGTTGCAAATGCATGCGTTGCACATTTGCAACAATTTAATGCGTGTCGGCTGTGCGCATGAGCACGCAATATGGGAATGGCATCGATACCGGGCGAAGGCGAAAGAAACTGAGTATTGCTAACGACGGATTAGCTTTGGTTAACTCATGAAGCCCGCCACGGTCTTGAAAAAATTGCTTGTCCCGCGTGAAATGCCCCTTGAAACTGATTACAACATTCCTCATGTTGCGTGGATGACAATAAACCACAGGGAGTAGATGTGGAGGAGACGAAGCCCTTTAGGGTTCTGTGCCTGGATGGCGGCGGCATGCGCGGGGCTTACCAAACCGCCTACCTGGCCACCTTTGCCGAGCGCATCAGTGAAAAGCTGAAGCTGCAAGGCCCTCTCGATGTTGGATCTGCCTTCGACCTCGTCGTCGGCACGAGCACGGGAGGGATCGTGGCCTGCGGGCTGGCTGCAGGCGTGCCTTTGACGCAAATTCAAGAGCTCTATGCCAAGGCGGGAAAAAAGATCTTCCCGCTGCAGTGGGTTCGACCGTTGCCCATCCTCGGCAAGCTCGTTCGCGCGCTCGGCATCGGCACAATCTGCGGAGACCGGGCGCTGCGCAAGACGCTGACCGACACGCTGGGCGACCGCACCATCGGGTCAGTCTATGACGTTCGCAAGATCGCCTTGGCGGTGCCGACGCTCGATCTGGCCCGCCACGCGGCAGTCGTCTTCAAATCTCAGCATTTGAAACGCCTAAATGGGCGAGACAACAAGCGCAGCTTGGTCGATGTGTGTATGGCCACCAGCGCGGCGCCGATCCTGCGCTCGATGGCTCGCCTGCAGGAACCAGGTGGCTCCGGTGCGACCGCAACTTATGTCGATGGCGGTCTCTGGGCGAACAACCCCGGTTTGATCGGCATGATGGAGGCGACCGAGATCTTGAAAGATCGTGGCGAAAATCGCCCAATTCACCTCTTCATGCTTGGAACGCTGCCTTCCCAAGGTGGCGAGGAAATCCACTGGTGGCGGCATCGTGCTGCCTGGGGCTGGGGTTTCGGGCTCAAGGCCATCTCGGCAAGTCTAAACGCGCAAGCCATCGGATACGACTACCTCACTAGCAAGATGGCCGAGATGCGTGACGATGGCAGCTTCGCCTATCGACTTCCGGCCCAGTGCCCATCTAACGAGCTGCGCGACTACCTGACCAACATGGACGACGCTCGTAAGAAGGTGCTCAATGCACTGGCCCGCCAGGCGATCTCGGACGTCGATTTCGCGTTCGCCTCGGCGGCAACCGAGATGCAGGAATTTCGTTCCACCCTGGCCACCGCCAGACCTCACCCAACGGCCACCAATCAGGAGCAGAACACCAATGGCTGACATCGACTGCCACAGCGAGATGACGAACTTCCATCGGGACAACGTCACACTCTCGAATAAGCAACAAGGTGAGATGCGCACGCGCCGAGACGCGGGCCGCACGCGCCTGGAGAACGGTCTCAACGAGGCCAAAAAGCCTCAACCCAAAGAGATCCGGTCGCAGGGGTCGTACCAGATGCGCACCATGGTGCAGGACGATGCCAACGACTACGATATCGACGACGGGGCCTACTTCGCGTCCGACGATCTCAAGGATGACGCGGGCGCTGCGCTGGCGCCGAAGGCTGCGCGCCAGCGGGTGTGTGATGCTCTGGCGTGGGATGGCCGCCTCAAGCAGGAGGCCACCGTCAAGCGCAACTGCGTCCGCCAAGCCTACTCTGCAGGCTACCACATCGACATCCCGGTGTACCGCATCGTCGCCACCAAAGACGAGAACAACGATCCGGTGGAGCACTTTGAACTGGCAAGCGGTGATGAGTGGGCACGCTCCGACGCACGGGCGGTGACCCGCTGGTTCAACGGCCTGGTGGGCGAATTGAACGCCGGCGAGTCGGACGGCAGCCAGATGCGGCGCGTCACCAAATTAACCAAGAAGTTCGCGCGCCGTGCGGGCTGGAAGGACGAGACGACCAGCGGGATCTGCATCACCAAACTCGTCGTCGACCATTTCCAGTACAGCGCCGATCGTGATGACAAGGCGCTGCGCGAAACGTGGAAGGCCATCGACAAGAAGCTGCAGAAATCGACCGAGATCGACCACCCTGTGCTCGCCACCAAACTGGCGCAAGCGGGTGACACGGCCGTCACCTTTTTCCGTACCTGTTTAAGCGGTACGCTCAAGACGCTGGAGGTGCTTGACACGTCCGATTGCACTCGCAAAAAGGCACGGGAAGCGTGGGACGACGTGTTCGACACCGACTTCTTCAGCAAGCAGCCGGACAACAAAGACGACAACGACGGTGGTGGTCGCAACAACAGCGGCAACGGCGGGGGCGGCAAAGGCTCAGCCATGTCAGTCACGTCGGTCGAGACCGCCCGGCGCAACGATGGTGGCGGGAGGTTCGGCTGAGGACCGAAGCAGAACGCGCCCTGACCGCGGGTGAGATCGAAGCTAGCCTCGAGCAGCAACGCCCGGGCCAGTGGCGGCGTCTAACAGCGGCCGAGTTGGACAAGCTCCAAAAGGGATTCGCCGCTGGCTGGCTGGTGAAAATCCCCGCTGGCTCGCTGGAGCTGAAAACGGTCGACCATCTGGTGCTGGCCGTCGACGCCGTGTTCCCCAACTCGCAGCCCCGAATCTTCGCGCCCGCAGCGGGCAGCGACTACCGCTGGCCGCACGTCGAGCAGGCCGGGCTGCTGTGCTTGCGGTCCAGCAGGAACTCTGCTCCGGTTGCGGACCGAGTGCAGACGCATCTTCGCGATGCTGAGGAACTCCTCAACTTTTCGGAACCCAAGCGGCGTGAGGAGTTCGAGCGAGAGTTCACAGCATACTGGTCGCATCGAGCCACGAACAGTGCTGATCAAGCACGTGTGTGGAGCCTCGTCACCCCAGGTAAGGAGACCCGCGAAATAGCGTACTTCTTCGATGCCAAGTCGAATCGCCATGTGATCGCCGACAACAAGGACGCACTCAAGCGTTGGTTGCGCAACACCGGTGCCAATCCGAGTGACAAGCAGATCTACCCGACCTGGCTGTTCCGCCTTTCTCAGCCATGGACACCGCGCGAGTTTCCAGAAACCGGAGACGAAATCACAAAGTTGCTCCCGCAAGACATTGTCAGAAAGTGCCTGGAACCTGGACTGCTGTCACCGTTTCTCTTCGAAATCGAAACCAAAACCGGCACCGCCTTCGCAGCGGTGGTGCTGCAGGGTGCCGAGCGGCGTGATGTGATGAAGGGGTTTAGGCACATGTCGAAGGTACCTACCGCGCGCATCGTCGGCTCCTACACGAAGCGGCCGATCGAGCGCTGCAAAGTCGCACGTGTCGACGGGGCATGGGTTCACGGTCGGGATCACCCTTCGAGCTATGCTTCGGTCAAGAACCGCAAGGTGGCCATCGTCGGCTGCGGCGCCATCGGTGCTGCGGTGTCGCACCTTCTCGCCCAGGCTGGAGTGGGCGAACAGATCTTCGTCGACGCCGACAGCCTGTCGACGGCCAACGTTTCTCGGCATCCGCTGGGCATGCTCCACGTCGGCCTCAGCAAGGCCTCGGCGCTGAAAGCGCGCCTGCGACGTGAGTTTCCTCACCTGACGTTTGAACACACGTTTCGCAACCGCGTCGAACGACTCAGCTCCAAGGACCTTGACCAGCTGGAAAGCGCCGACTTGATCATCTCGGCGGGTATCGACTTCGACGGCGAGGCTGCGCTGGACCATTGGCGACGAAGCCTGGCACGCCCCCCAGCTCATCTCAGCACTTGGACCGAGGCATATGCGGCCGCAGGGCATGCCGTCTTGCTGTACGGCCGAGCGTCGATCTTGGCGGGGTTTGACGGCGACGAGCAGCCGAACTTCCGGTTGACGGATTGGCCGGATGAATCCGGAGCACTCATCGTCGAGGCGGGGTGCGGCAACAGCTTCCAACCTCATGGCGTGATCGATTTACACCCGACGGTTGGGATGGCGGCCGGGCTGGCACTCGATATGCTGCTGGACAAGGTGCCTGCCTCGTGCCGCCGCGTGTGGATGGGCGACCCTGCTGTGGTCGAGGCCAACGGCGGCATACTGAAAGAAAGTTTCACCGACCGGTTGACGGTACTTGAGTTTGTCTGGCCATGATCTTTTCGTTTGCAAAGCCGATGACCAAGCACTCAATCGTCGGGCACCTCTCCGATACTTCCCAAGCTCTTTCGATTGCCCGACTGGTCGTGCAATACGTCAGTCGACACCGTCAGTCCACCCCTTGGGCGGCCGAGGCTGGCGGCCAGCTGTTCGGCACGCTCAATGCCACACATGTCTGCGTGACCGAGGCCTCCGGCCCGTATGCCGGCGACGAGCGCTCCAGGTATCGCTACCGTTCCGACTCTGCTGCCGCCCAGCGCGCGATCGAGGACCGACACAAGCGGGGGCTGCTGTACCTGGGCGAGTGGCACACACACGCCGAAGACTACCCCAGCGCTTCGGGGCTTGACGACGACGCCATGCGCCGCCTAATCGCCAGTTCGCAGTTGAACAGCAACGCGCTGCTGATGATGATCGTGGGTCGGGCACGAAGCGCGGCAGGTCTTGCGGTGTGGAGCGTCTCCCGTGAGGCCACTCGCCGATGGACTCTCAGCGAGAACCCGGAAGGAACCTGACATGAGCATCGACGTCGCACGTGTCATCGCCATATTTCGTCAACTCCTGGCGGATGCACTATTCAGACTGGATTATCGTGGCACCGTCGCACTGCTATTAGCCTGATCGGTAGCGGCTGCTTTCGCGCACTGCAGTCACTCTCCGGTCAAACTTGTACAGCAGCAACCAGCCTGAATCTGCCGCTCGCTCACAAAGGGGCTCATTTCCAATCGCCCCCACCTCGTCAAAAGGATGCAAGCCTGTTTGATTCTTGAGCCAGAAACTGAGTTCTGGAAGCGGAGTCCCCCAAAAGTCCCCCAACAAGAAAAAGACCCACAAATGAAAATCCCTCTGAAACCTTGCGATTTCAGAGGGAATCCATATGGTGCGGCTGGCAGGAATCGAACCCACGACCCCTTGGTTCGTAGCCAAGTACTCTATCCAGCTGAGCTACAGCCGCTAAGCTTCGAATTCTAGCACAGCTTTTTCGTGTCTTTCCCGCTGCTGTGACACCCCTCTCGCTCAGGCGTGCAGTCCCAGCATGGCCCTTGCCTCCTGGGGCGTGGCAATGGCCCGACCTGCGTTTGCCGCGCATTGGGCCAGCGCAGCAATCAGTTCGCCATTGCCCTTGGCACGCTCGCCGCTGGGCAGGTAGAACGTATCTTCCAGACCAGTGCGCAGCATGCCACCCAGATCAGCGGTCTTCTGGTGCACCGGCCAGATTTCCTGGCGACCAATCAGGGTGGCCTGCCAGACGCTGTCGGGCACCATCCACTGTGGCAGCAGCGCCAGCAGGTCGGCATCACACGGCATGCCCGAGGCCACGCCCATCACGAGGTTGTATTCGGGTCGGCCCATTTCGGGCTTGAGCATGCCGTTCTTCACAAACATGCCCACCGCACGCACAATGCCCACGTCGAAGCACTCAAACTCGGGATGGGTGCCGCACTCGGCCATCACGTCCAGGAACTGCTGCACCTTGGACACAGGGTTGTCAAACACCATGGGCGGCCAGGCCCAGTTGCCGTCTTCCTTGATCTTCAGGTAGTTCAGGCTGCCGGCATTGCAGGCTGCAATCTCGGGTTTGACGCGGCGAATGCAGGCCAGGGGACCCGACACATCCTTGCCAACCACGCCGGTGGTCAGGTTGATGATGACGCCAGGGCAGGCCGAGCGAATCGCATCCACCACCGAAGCCATGACTTCCGGGTCCCACGAGGGCATGTGGCCCATGCCTTCTTCCTGGTTGCGTACATGCACATGCATGATGGACGCGCCGGCATTGAACGCATCGCGTGCTTCGGCTGCCATTTGGGACGGGGTAACTGGCACCGGATGCTGCTTGGGGTTGGTGAGCACGCCGGTGAGCGCACAAGTCAATATTGCCTTTTCCATCATGCTTCCTTCGTTGTTGTCAGTTCAAGCTCCACCAGCACCGCGCCGGATTCCACCTGCTCGCCCGCTTTGACGTGGAGCACCTTGACGGACCCGCTGGCCTCGGCGCACAGCCACATCTCCATCTTCATGGCTTCCACGCACACCAGTTGCTGGCCATCCTGCACCGCATCGCCGGCGGCCACCAGCACCTGCGTCACCTTGCCTGCCACTGGCGAGCGTGCCTTGCTGGCATCCTTGAGCGCATCGGCATTGGGAAAGGCCGACACCTCGGTGAATACATGGCTGTATCCCGCCCAGGCCAGGTGCAGATCTGCGCCCGCCACCACGGCAATGGCCGTCTGCAGCACACCATCCAGCTCGAAGCGCAGCACGCCATCCTGGAAAGTAATCACGCGCGCCTGCACCGTGGTGCCTTCCAGCCTGACAGCCACGCCTCCTGCGCGGTCGGGTCGCACGCGCACTGGCCGGGTCAGGTCAGCACATTGCAGCGTGAAGCCAAACGCCGCCACGCTATCGGCACGCCAGCCTTTCACTGGATTTTTGCCATGCTGCATGGCAAAGGCCACAGCCGCCACACGCCACGCATCGTCCGTGGCCACGGGAGCCTGCAACAACGGCTCGCCCTGCTCCAACCACTGGTCAATCAGGGTGGTGGTCATTTCAGCCTTGCGAAAAGCCGGGTGGTCCACCAGGGCGCTCAAAAAGCGTCCATTGTTCTTGAGCCCCAGCAGCGGTGCGTTGGCCAGAGCGGCCCGCAGGCGGCGGATGGCGTCATTGCGGTCGCGCCCATGCACGATGACTTTGGCCACCATGGGGTCGTAGTAGGGCGACACCACACTGCCCTGGCTGATACCGTCATCCACGCGGACGCCCCCGTGTAGCGCCCGCTCGGGCTGCCACCACAGCACCTTGCCGGTCTGCGGTGCAAATGCGGTGTACGGGTCTTCCACATACAGGCGCGCCTCGATGGCGTGGCCGGTGAGCGTGATGTCTTCCTGTCTGGCCGGCAGTGGGTCGCCCGCAGCCACCTGCAGCTGCCACTCCACCAGATCAAAGCCGGTGATGCACTCGGTCACCGGATGCTCCACCTGCAGGCGGGTGTTCATCTCCAGAAAGTAATGTTTGAGCTGGTCATCCACAATGAATTCCACCGTGCCCGCGCCGCGGTAACCCACGGCCAACGCCGCTGCCACCGCGTCCTTGCCCATGGCTTCGCGCATGGCCGGAGACACCACGGGGGATGGCGCTTCTTCAATCACCTTCTGGCGGCGGCGTTGGGCGGTGCAATCGCGCTCCCCCAGATACACCGCGTTGCCATGCGCGTCGGCGAATACCTGAATCTCGATGTGGCGACCGTTGTCGATCAGGCGCTCCAGCATCAGCGTGCCATCGCCAAAAGCGCTGGTCGCTTCGCGGCGTGCGCCGTCAATGCCCTGCTGCAGCTCGTTGAAGTGCCGCACCAGGCGCATACCGCGCCCGCCACCACCCGCCACAGCTTTCACCAGTAGGGGAAAGCCCAGCTTTTCGGCCTCGGCAATCAGCACCGCATCGCTCTGGTCGGCGCCCAGGTAGCCGGGTGCGCAGGGCACACCGGCACCCAACATGCGGCGTTTGGCCAGGGCTTTGTCGCCCATGGCCTCGATGGCGCTTGCCGGCGGGCCAATGAAGACCACATTGGCGTCTGCACAGGCTTGGGCAAAGGCTGCGTTTTCACTCAGGAAGCCATAGCCGGGGTGCAGCGCGTCAGCACCGGTTTTGCGGGCGGCATCCAGCAGCGCATCAAAGCGCAGATAGGACTCGGCAGCCGGCGACGCACCAATGTGCACCGCCTCGTCGGCCAGGGCCACATGCGGTGCATCGCGGTCTGCATCGCTGTACACCGCCACGGTCTGGTAACCCAGCTTGCGCGCGGTACGAATCACGCGGCAGGCGATTTCCCCCCGGTTGGCGATCAGTATTTTTGAAAAAGTCATTGCAACGCCCAGTCTGGTTTGCGTTTCTGGATGAATGCGGTCATGCCTTCAAGCCCTTCGGGGCCAAGCGCCGAGCGCGAAAAGATGGCCGCTGCATCGTGCACCAGCGCCTTGGCCGGTGCAAAACGGGCCCGCTGCATCAGGACCTTGGTTGCGGCCAGCGCTCCCGGTGCACAGGCCAGAATATCGGCGAGCACGCGGCTCAGGGCGGCTTGCAGCATGGGCGTGCCGGTCACCTCATGCACCAGCCCCAGGTGCAAAGCAGCTGCGGCGTCGAGGCGTCCGCCTGTGACGGCCAGCCGCTTGGCCTGCGAATAGCCCAGCCGCTCCACCAGAAACGGGGCAATCTGGGCGGGTACCACACCCAGCGAAGTTTCGGGCAAACGGAAGGTCGCCGTGTCACTGGCAATGGCCACATCGGCCACGCACGCCAGACCAAAGCCACCGCCCATGACAGTGCCTTCCAGCACCGCCACCAGCGCCAGCGGCGTCTCGGCGTAAGCCACGCACAGCTCCCCAAACGCGGCATTTACGCCGGCGATCGGATCCGTGTCGTCGCCCTCTTTCTTTTGCATGGCCAGCATGCGTGCAGCGGCCATGTCCTTCAGATCAGCCCCGGAGCAGAAGTGCCCGCCCTCTCCGCGCAACACGATCACGCGCACCGCGTCAGCATGCCCGGCAGTGGCTTCTGCGGCGGTCAGAACCTGGCGCAATTCGTCCACCATCTGCAGGGACATGGCGTTGCGCGACTCCGGGCGATTCAAGGTAATTTGCAGTGTAGCCCCCGTCCGCTGTGCACGAACAGCTACCAATTTCATAGCATCTAGCGTGGCTGTCATGGTTGCGGTTCCGCTCATGCCTTGCCAGGCAGGGTGCCTTCGAGCTTGCAGATGATGCCCAGCATGACCTCGTCGGCACCACCGCCAATGGAGATCAGACGGCTGTCGCGGTAAGCCTGCGAAATCGGGTTGTCCGCAGTGAAGCCCATGCCGCCCCAGTACTGCAGGCAGCTGTCGGCAACTTCCCGCGAGAGACGACCCGCCTTGAGTTTGGCCATGGAGGCCAGCTTGGTCACGTCCTTGCCAGACACATAGGACTCGACGGCACGGTATGTCAGGGCACGCAGCGCTTCCACTTCGGTGCGCAACTCGGCCAGGCGGAAGTGCACCACCTGGTTGTTGATGATGGGCTGGCCAAAGGTCTTGCGCTGGCGCGTGTAGTCGATGGTCTGGTCGATCAGGCGGTCCAGCGAGCGCAGGCAACCCGCGGCACCGTACAGCCGCTCCTCCTGAAACTGCAGCATCTGCAACATGAAGCCCAGGCCTTCCTGGCCGATCAGGTTCTTCTGGGGCACACGCACGTTGTCAAAGAAAAGCTGCGCGGTGTCGCTAGAATGCATGCCGATCTTCTCGATCTTCTGGCGGGTGATGCCAGCTGCATCCATGGGCACGATGATCAGCGACTTGTTCTTGTGTGGCGCGCCTTCGCTGGTGTTGGCCAGCAGGCAGCACCAGTCCGCCTGCATGCCGTTGGTGATCCACATCTTGGAGCCATTGATGACATAGTCACTGCCCTCTTTTCTGGCCGTTGTTTTCAGGGCCGCCACGTCCGAGCCACCACTGACCTCACTCACGCCCACGCAGCCCACCATGTCGCCCGCAATGGCGGGGGTCAGGAACTGGTGGCGCAGTTCATCCGAACCAAAACGTGCCAGCGCAGGGGTGCACATATCGGTCTGCACGCCAATGGCCATGGGCACGCCGCCAGCATTGCATTCCCCCAGGGCCTCGGCCACCACCATCGAGTAACTGAAGTCCAGC
>JAGWUS010000020.1 GCA_028868305.1 Burkholderiales bacterium
CCATGCAGGCCTGCGCATCGGCCACGGTCCAGATTTCGCCATTGGCGATGACCGGAATGCCCACCGCCGCGCGGATGTCGGCAATGCGGTCCCAGTAGGCCGGCGGGTTGTAGGCCTGCGCCTTGGTGCGGGCGTGCACCACCAATTCGCAAGCGCCGCTCTCTGCGATGGCCACTGCGTTTTCTACTGCGCGCGCATCGTCCATATAGCCCAGCCGCATCTTGGCTGACACCGGCATGTCCGCAGGCACCGCGCGGCGCACGGCGCGCACGATGGCGGCCACCACTTCCGGCTCTTCCAGCAATTTGGCGCCACCGCCATGGCGGTTCACCACCTTGGCTGGGCAGCCAAAGTTCAGGTCGATGCCGTGGGGGCCGAGGGCGGCCAGACGCGCCGCGTTCTCGGCCATGCACACCGGGTCGCTGCCCAGCAACTGCGCACGCACCGGCACGCCGGCCAGTGTGCGCCCGCCGTGGTGCAGCTCCGGCACGATGCGCTGGAACACGCGGTCGGGCAACAGCTGGTCGGAGATGCGGATGAACTCGGACACGCAGCGGTCAATGCCGCCCACGCGGGTCAGGATGTCGCGCAGCACAAAGTCCAGCAAGCCCTCCATGGGCGCGAGGAGGATTTGACTTGCCATCAATGGGCAAACTGCTCCGCGTACATGGCTGAGTTGCTAAAGTGTTCCGGGGCGCGCTTGCGCTACCAGTTTCACCCCCAGCGCCGCGCATACGCGGGCAATAGTGTCAAAGCGGGGTTGCGCATTGGGGCGAAGAGCTTTGTACAGGGCCTCACGTCCGATACCGCTGGCTTTGGCGATCTCGGCCATACCGCGGGCTCTGGCAATGTCGCCCAGTGCTGCGGCAAGCAAGGCCGGGTCGTTGTCCTCCAGCACAACCGTCAGGTAATTGGCGACGTCCTCATCTGTTTTGAGGTGTTCGACCATATCGAAGTCGGGCAGATTCGCTACTTTGATTTTTTTGGTCATGGTCAAATTCCTTCAAGGGTTTTGGATAGGGCTATAGCCGCTGCAATATCCGCTTTCTGGGTAGACTTTTCTCCGCCACCAATCATCACAATCAACACATCGCCCTGCTACACGTAGTACATACGCCAGCCGGGGCCTAAGAACTCGCGCATCTCAAAAACACCGTGCCCGACAGGCTTCACATCCCCCATGTTTCCGAGAGTGACCTTGCGAAGGCGCTTGCGCAATCGCATCACTGTCAGCGTGTCTTTAATGCCGTCGAGCCATTCAGTGAATTCGGGCAACGTCTTAACTGTGGGCATAAACGGATTGTATTCGATCGAATACAAATTGCCAAAGACCGCAAGGGCATCAAGCGCCAGCCCGCTCCAGATTCAGCGCCAACAGGCGCTTGAGGATTTCCTCGTCGGGCATATCGGCGGTGTAGACGCTCCAGCCGTAGGCCTCGGCGACAGACGGAGATTTAATTACCGCCCGCCGAGAGATTGCGCAATTTGACTCAAACTTTTGCCCTGGTTTGGATGACTATTCAGCCAAGATGCTCGATGAGCTTGGGTGCGGTTTTCATGGGCAAAGTCTGTCCATGGTGGGGATTTTTATAAAGAAGAATGGGCAAGCGGCTCCACACGCCTGGCGGTATTTAGAGCCTTTTTGAAAGCTTTCAAGTCAGGCACTGCAAACATCTGGCTGCGACCTATGGTGGATGCCGGAATCAGTTTCTTGCTGGCAACAAAACGGCGGAATGTAGATTGGGAAACTTCTAGGTACTCCATCGCCTCCGCCGCCGTGAACGTGTCATGTGCCAACTGACCAAACAACTGCTCGTGGCTCATGTCTTCATTCTGAAAAGCGTTAGCAGACAAAATGCCAAAGAATTTCTGGCGCTCTTCCGCAGGCATTTGCTTGAGGTTTTGGTACAGATTCTCTGCGGTCATTGTTTGTGGCATTTTTCTATCCTTCCGTCTTCAAATAACGCTTCAGATCGTCGTAAAAATTCTCGTGCAGACCCACCTGGTAAAAATCGATGGTCAGCCATTCAATCGTCGATAGATCAACAACTTCACCCGCAGCAGGTGGGCGGTAAGCCATCAGGTACTCTTGTCTATTGAACTTGAACTTGTAAACACGTATCCCGGCCAGATCGCCCACCTTGGCTTCGCCAATGGTCACGTCAACACAAACCTCGTCCACGGCATCTTCAATAGCCAATTGCAGGGGTTTATGCGACTTTTTCACAAAACGGCTGAACGGTGGCTTGAAGTTCTTGATCATTTTGATTCTATTTTATGTCATTTTTGAATCTTTATAGAATCAAATAATCTCTATGCTTCACCCGCCCGCTCCAGATTCAGCGCCAGCAGGCGTTTAAGGATTTCTTCGTCGGGCATGTCGCCGCGATAGTCGGTCCAGCCGTAGGCCTGGGCGACGGCCAGGTCCAGCGCCTTGTGGGCGGCGTCGAGCCAGGCGGGAGACAAGTTGTAGAGCTTGGTGAGCGTGCGGTCGGCCAGGTCTTTCTCGTGGCCGGGTTTGGGCAGGATGCGGTCGGGGTACGGGCTTTTGTCCATGCCCAGCGGCGTGACTTCGGGCACGCGCTCGGTCCACTCGGGCGGATTGAGCCAGGCTTCGCGCAGGTCGTTCAGGCGCTTGGCGGCCTGGGCGATGGCGATAGCTACCGTTCGGGCTGAGCCTGTCAAAGCCGCTTCTTTGCGTTCGCCCGGCACCAGCGCGGGCGGGTTCAGGGGCGCGAGCGGGGCGGATGCCGGGGGCTCATACGCTTCGCTTTTTAAAATCACCCCCGACATCCGCCCCACTCCCACCCCGGCCCGCGCTGGTACCTCGGGTTGGCTGGAAGTTGCTACGTTTTTAGTAGCTGTTTGTGCATATTTCACGGGGGCTGTAGGCCGATTTGACTCTGAAATCCCAGCGGGAATGATGGCGCCGCCTTCCAGCGTTTCGGTGCGCTGGTGGGCGGTGTCGGCGGGGGTGAGGCCCGCGGGGAAGGGGTAAGGCTCGAATGTGGCGAGTGAGTTATAGCGTGGGTCATTGCCTTTACCCATACGACCGCCACGCGCCAATGCCCAGACCACGTGCATACGCGATGAAAGCAATCCAAACGTCGTGTCGTCAGAGCGTGGAATAACAATTAAGCTGTGCTCGGGTGCAACACTGACGGGAAAGAAGACGAAGAAGCGATGTTTCGCAGTTTCTACCGTGGCAATGTAGCGACTGAGCGCCGCCAATTTGCTGCGCAATTCGGGACGCGGACGTCCATGACGCCACCAATTTTTCGCGCGCTGCGCTTCGCGGTTATTCGCTCGAACACTTTTAATGTGCTGACTGGCGTATTCAAACGGTTTCTCGAATAGGGCCGCATCGGCTTCAGACATACGTGCCCCGAAATCAACCGCCCAATTCCCAGCCCAACGGCGCGTAATGTCCGAGCCGTTGTAGATTGGTTTGAGTACCTCGCTATTGGGCACACCGTGCACGTTGGGTTCAGTGAGCCATCGCGTTGCGAGCTGCGTGGACACCTTGAACGGCCCGGCAAGACAAAATACGAAGCGTCCACGTTCTCCGCCAGCGGCTTGGCAGTAGTCAAGTCCGTTGCGTCAGAACCGGTAGCTTGAGCCTTCAGATCAGGGAACAACTGCAGCACTTCAACGCCATCCAAACGGGTTATCTGCGTTGCACGGCCGAAACAGACCAGTGACACACGAACTGCTGCACCCTCATTTACCCAAGGCATATCGGCCCATGCTTCGTAGATTCGCGTGGTTTGTTGAATCCGCTCCATAACTGGTCGATTGCCCCTCTGGCGAATAGAGTTCGTAGCAACCAGCCCGGCTGCCCCCAGACCCGCTTTTTCAATTTGCGCCCTCGCCTTCTCAAACCAGAACATTACAAGATCCGCACCGCCAGGAACCCGATCTTTGTAAACCTCGCGCAAAGTGTCTGTGTAAGCACTGCCTAACTCCGAGCGCATCATCTTGTCGCCCAGAAACGGCGGATTGCCAATCACCACGCTGGCTTTGGGCCAGGTGGCTTCGACAGGCTCAGCCCGAACGGAGGGAGACGCAGCACTAACGGCAGAGGCGACAACCGAGGGGGCGTTCACGCCGACGGCGGGGGCAGCGCCAGCGTCCCCCCCGCCCTCCATCAGGTTCCGGGGTGCAGGCGGGGCAGAGGTTGGGGCCGATTTCGGAACCGCAGGTTCATGAGGCCCCGGCCTCTGCCCCGCCTGCGCCCCGGAACCTGTACCCCCCGCAACGAAAGACAGCAACGCATCCCGGCACTCAATATGGTCCAGCGGCTCCAGCACCGGGTTGGTCTTGAACTCGTAGCCATGCTCGATGCGCCACTGCAGCTCGCCAATCCACACCGTCACCCGCGCCAGCTCGGCGGCGTATTCGTTCAGCTCGATGCCCAGCACATTGTGCGGACCAGTGACCAGATCGGCCTGGCGGTCCAGCCCCAGCGCGGCGGCCTGCAGGTGGCTCATGTGCTCAATATCCTTGAGCGCCTTCAAGCCCAGGAACAAAAAGTTGCCACTGCCACAGGCCGGGTCGAGCACGCGGAAGCTTTTTATGTCTTCCAGCCACAGCACAAACTTGGCCTGCGCTGCGCGGTAGTGCTTGTCGCTTTTCTTGGTGCTTTTGGCCATTAGCCCGCGCAGGTCCTGCACAAGCAGCTCCCATTTTTGTAGCAATGGGCGTGTCAGCACCGGCTCCACAATGCGCAGGATGGTGGCAGGGTCGGTGTAGTGGGCGCCCAGCTGGCTGCGCTTGGACGGGTCCAGCCCGCGTTCAAACAGCGTGCCGAAGATGGACACATCGATGGCGCTCCAGTTCAGCGCAGCGGCGTTGCGCAGCTCGGTCACTTCCATGATGGTGAGCTGCGGCACATTCACCTTTTTGAACAGGCCGCCGTTGAACCACGGAATGTCGTCGTTGCCATACAGACCGCCATCGCGCATGACGGTGAACAGATTGGTGAGGCCGGTGGTGAGCTTCTCGGCGGTCAGCGCCTTGTTGTTCACCAACCCTTCAAACATGCGCCCGGGCAGCAGGCCCACGTCTTCGGCGAAAAAGCAGAACAGGCACTGCGTTAAAAAATGCGCCACTTCGTCGGCATCGTGCTGGCGCTTGCGCAGGCCTTCGGCCAGCGTGGCAAAGCTTTTGGCGGCGGCTTCGGTGATGTCGCGGCTGGTCTTTTTGGGGCGAAAGCTCTCGGGCTCCAGCCACAGGCGGCGCAACAGGGCCTGCTTTTCCGGCTGGTCCAGCTCGGCCAGCAGCACGGTGTGCACCTCGCTGGGATGGCCGTTGAACTGGGTGTGGATGCGGATGGTGAGGCGGTCACACACCACCAGGAGCGGCGGGTTGGCGAGGGCCAGGCTGTAGGTCAGCAGTTGCTTGAGGGCAGCATCCAGATTTTTGCCCGGCGCCTTGTTTTCCCAGGCGAAGTGGTCGCGGTAAAACACGTCGGCATAACCCCGGGCCTCGCCCAGTACCAGGGTGTCCTGCTCAAAAATATAGTCACCATCGCTGCCCGAAGTGCTGCCGGGTGTGGGCACGCCCAGCAACTGGCACAGGTCGATGAAATGCGCCTGCGCGCCCTGGCGCTCGTTGAGCGCATGGGCGGGCCCGCCGGGGCCCCATTTGGCGATGAATTGTTGGGGGGTCATGGGGGCCTATCTTGCCATCGTTCGCCAGGGAATTCCGATACACTGGGTCGCATGCCCAATACCCATCTGGACCGGCTCACGCCAGCGCAGTTGCAGGCCCTGCTGGACAGCCTGCCGGTGCCAGTGTTTGTCAAACAACCCGACGGCACGCTCATGCTGGTCAACAAGGCCTGGGAGGCCACTATAGGTATCGGCTTGGCGGACATGCAGGGCGGCGCAATGGAAAGCGTGTTCCCACGGGAGCAGGTGAGCAGATTCTGGCAGCGCGACCAGGAGGCCCGGGACACCCGCCAGACCATCAGCTACGACGAAATCTACTGGAGCCCACTCCACGGCACCAACCGGCTGGGGCGCGCCACCAAACGCTTTCTTTTCGATGGCCAGGGTAACGCACTGTTTCTGGTTGGCACCCTGCAGGATGTGACCGAGCAGATACAGCTGCAGAAGCTGGTGGACTGTGAACGCACCCTGCTGGAGCAGCTGGCGCGCAATGCACCGCTGCAAACCATCATGGACGCTTTTACCCGGGGCTACGAAGGCGTGTTTGACGGTGTGCAGTGCTCCATCCTGCTGCTGGACGACGCCGGCCTGCATTTGCGCCACGGCGCGGCGCCCAGCCTGCCCCAGGCCTACAGCCAGGCGATTGACGGCGTAGCCATCGGCCCCAATACCGGATCGTGTGGCACGGCAGCCTATACGGGCAAGGAAACGCTGGTGAGCGACATTGCCACCGACCCGCTGTGGGTGGACTACAAGCACCTGGCACTGGCCCATGGCCTGCGGGCCTGCTGGTCGATTCCCATCATTTCCACCAAAGGCAAGGTACTGGGCACTTTTGCCAACTACACCAGCACGCCGCGCCCGCCTTCATCCGGCGAGTTAGAGGCCATCAAGCGTTCGGCCTACCTGATGGGCATGGCCATCGAGCACAAGCAGACCGCGCAGCAGGCGCTGGCCGATCAGGCCGCGGTGCGGGAGTCGGCAGAGCATCTGCAGACCCTGGTGAACAACATGGTCGATGGGGTGATCACCATCAGCGAGCGCGGCATCATCGAGTCTTTCAACAAATCGGCAAGCGCCATGTTTGGTTACGCTGAAGCCGAGGTGCTGGGACAGAATATTTCCATACTGATGCCCGAGCCGCACCGCTCGGAACATGACAGCTATCTGCAGTTCTACAAGGACAACGGTGAAGCCCGGGTGGTGGGCATCAACCGCGAGGTCTTCGGCCAGCGCAGCAATGGGCAGAAATTCCCGGTCAGCCTGTCGGTGTCGCGCATATTGCGCAAGGGCCAGCCCACGTTTGTGGGGCTGGTGCGCGACATCACGCAGCAGCGCCACGACGAGGAAGAAATCCGCCGCCTGGCCTTTTATGACCCGCTGACCGCCCTGCCCAACCGCCGCCTGCTGATGGACCGCCTCAAGCAGGCGCTGGTGACCTCCGAGCGGACCGGCCAGCATGGCGCGCTGATGTTTCTGGATCTGGACCATTTCAAGCAGCTCAATGACAGCCTGGGCCACGACGTGGGGGACGAACTGCTCAAGCAGGTGGCCCAGCGCATGCGGGGCTGCATCCGCGAAGGCGACAGCGTGGCGCGCCTGGGAGGTGACGAATTTGTGGTGCTGCTGGAGGCGCTGAGCATGCAGCCCGCAGAAGCCGCCAGCCAGGCCGAAGGCATCGCCAGCAAGATCATGGCCTCGCTGGGGCAGCCCTATGTGCTGCACGGCCACCGCTACAGCAGCACGCCCAGCCTGGGCATCGTGATCTTTCTGGAGCATGCAGAAGAAACCCGCGACGAGTTGCTCAAACGGGCCGATGCCGCCATGTACCAGGCCAAAGCTGCCGGGCGCAACACGGTGCGCTTCTTTGACCCGGTCATGCAGGCCGCAGCGGCCATACGCTCGGAAACGGAGCGCGACATCCGCAGCGGACTTGCGCGCGGCGAGTTTGTGCTGCACTACCAGATGCAGGTGGGCAATGGTGGCGCCATCGAGGGCCATGAAGCCCTGGTGCGCTGGAACCATCCGCATCGCGGGCTGGTCGCGCCGGGGCAGTTCATTCCACTGGCTGAAGAGACCGGGCTCATCCTGCCCCTGGGTCAGTGGGTGATGACCGCAGCCTGCCAGCAGCTGGTGCAATGGGCCCGCCACCCGGCCACGGCCCACTGGACGGTTTCGGTCAATGTGAGCGCGCTGCAGTTTGCCCAGCCTGACTTTGTGGACAGGCTTTTTGCCACGCTGGACGAAACTGGCGCCAACCCCAGGCGGCTGAAGCTGGAGCTGACCGAAAGCATGCTGGCCCATGATGTGGACGACATCATCGGCAAGATGAACGCCGTCAAGGCGCGCGGTACCGGCTTTTCACTGGACGACTTTGGCACCGGTTACTCGTCGCTGAGTTACCTCAAGCAACTGCCGCTGGACCAGCTCAAGATTGACCAGTCCTTTGTGCGGGACCTGCAGACCGATTCCCATGCCGCAGCCATTGCCCGCACGGTCGTGGCGCTGGGCCACAGCCTGGGTCTGCGCGTGATTGCCGAAGGTGTGGAGACTTCCGACCAGCGTGACGCATTGCACAGTTTTGGCTGCGACGCGTACCAGGGCTACTTTTTTGGCAAACCCGTGCCGCTGGAACCAGCGTCGCCAGGCTGATTCGCACTACACTGCGGGCCACTGCCCCAAGGGGAAACCGCATGCCAGAAGATCACTTGCTAATTTTTAAAAGCCGGCATCTCCGCTGGTGGCTGCTATTGTTTTCCCTTGCGCAAGCCGCTTTGGCACAGGCCCCCGCGCAGCCTCTGCAAACACTGCGAATTGTCGGCGGACTCGCTGGACTGAACCAATTCGTCCGGAACGAAGAGCCCTTCTGGACTCGCGAACTGGCACGTCTATCGGGAGGAAAGTACAGCGCGGAAATTGTGCCCTTTAACCGTGCGGGCGTGCCAGGCCCGGAGATGCTGCGGCTGATGCAATACGGTGTCGTTCCCTTCGGGACCGCGCTTATCAGCAACATTTCGGGACAGAACCCGGAGTTTGCTGCCCCCGACCTGGCGGGGCTGAATCCCGATGTCCCATCCCTGCGCAAGAATTTGGCCACCTTCAGGCCCTATATGGAAAAGATTCTGCGCGAGCGCTACAGCGTGGAACTGCTGGCCGTATACACCTATCCTGCGCAGGTACTGTTCTGCAAGAATCCGCTCAAACATCTCGGTGAGCTTGCGGGTCGGCGGGTAAGGGTTTCATCGGCCACCCAGTCGGATTTTGTGTCTGCTCTGGGCGCCACACCGGTACTGGTCAGTATGTCGCAGATTACCGCCAGCGTGGCCTCCGGCAATGTGGAATGCGCGATCACCGGCGCCATGTCTGGCAACACCTTGGGCCTTTATGAGCAGACACAATACCTCCATGTTTTGCCAGTCACCTGGGGCCTGGCGATCTTTGGTGCCAACCAGACGGCATGGGCAGGACTTCCCGGTGATTTGCGGGCCCTGCTGTCCCGCGAAATTCCCAAACTGGAAGCCAGCATCTGGAGCGAAAGTGAACGCGAAACCCGCGAGGGACTGGCCTGTAACCAGGGACTTGCTACCTGCCAGACCGGCCGAAAAGGCAGCATGACACTGGTGCCCTTGTCAGCACAGGACGAAACCCTGCGCAAGGACATCTTCAAGAGCACCGTTTTGCCACGGTGGCTGCAGCGGTGCAATGGGCGTTGCAATGACATCTGGAACCAGACTGTTGGCCCCAGCGCGGGTGTACCGGCACCCAAAGAGCCATGAGCTTGCAGTCTCCCTCCCGATCCACTGCCTTTGTGCTGAGCCTGGTGGTACTGCTGCTGTCCGCTGTGGCGGCAATTGCCATCAGCCTCGATCGGGACCGCAAACAAACGGCACTCAAGGAGAGTCAAGCCACAGCCGTCAGCTTTGTCAATGGTGCCGAGGCAGCGATCAACCGCAGCCTGCTGGGGGTGGATGTGCTGCTGGCCAGCACCGACCAGTTGCTGGGACTCTCTGGGCAGATGCGCGATTGGATTGATCCGGTGGCAGCCAGTGCGCTAATGCAAAAAGCCATGCGCCAGAACCTGCTAATCGACCGCGTGACTCTCCTGGATGCAGCGGGCGAGAACGTAGCCTCGTCAGAGCCGTCGGAATTGGGCGTCCGGTCTGCTGTGCCCATGGAGTTCATCAAAAATGTGATGAACCAGCCTGTCTCCCTGCTGATGGTCAGCAGCCCGGATACCAGCTTTCGCTCGTCACAAACCATGCTGCACATGGGGCGGCACATCCGGCTGGCCGATGGTTCTTCACTCATTGTGGTGGCGGATGTTCCTGTCTCGCAGCTGCGCGCAATTCTGATTCAGGGCGCCAGCATTGCGGGCCTGCAGGCCACCATAGAACGTGGCAATGGTGAACTTCTGGTGGAGGCGCCTGCTCGGGGGCAGTTGGTAGGGCGACTACTTTCACCGCCGCTAGCCACCCTGCCGCCTGCCGACCAGGCCCGTGCTATGCCGGCCCGCCTGGACGGAAGCCCTGCCAGTGTGGTGGTGCGCAACTTGCTGTACGGCGGCATTTTCGTGACAGCCAGCATTCCCGTGGCATCCGCCTTGCAGGACTGGAAGCATGAGGCCTGGTTGATCAATGTGTTGGCGCTGTCCATGGCGGCAGCCATTCTGGCGGCCGGCGGTTTTTCCCTCTGGCACCTTTCCAGGTTGCATGCCGCGCAGGCCAACATCAGCAAAGCGCAACAAACACTTGCGCAGGCTCTTGAGTCCATGGTCAGCGGATTTGTACTGCTGGACGCGAGCCAGCGGGTACTAACCTGGAACCGCCGGTTTGTGGAACTGCACCCCTGGCTGGCCGGAAGGGTACGCTCGGGCGAGCCATTCCGGACTCTGGTGGAAGCAACAGCGGTTGCCAGCATTCCCGAAGCCGATGCCGCCGATAGGCGCCAGTGGGTCGACCAACGCATGGCCCTGCTCCAGGGACCGTTCGAGGCACGGCAGGTGATCGGCCCGGATGGCACCAACCTTGAAGTGGTGGAACGCCCCACACCCGATGGCGGGACGGTGATTGTCTACCAGGACGTGACCCGGTTGCACCGCGCCATTGCCGATGTAGAGATGCTGGCGTTCTACGACCCCTTGACGGGTCTGCCAAACCGGCGCCTGCTCAATGACCGACTCCAGCAGTCCATCATTGCCAGCTTGCGCACCGGCCGCCATGGCGCACTTCTGTTTCTGGACCTGGACCATTTCAAGACACTGAATGACACGGCTGGCCATGACACCGGCGACGTGCTGCTGCAACAAGTCGCACAGCGCCTTAAAACCTGTGTGCGGGAGGAAGATACCGTAGCCCGGCTGGGAGGCGATGAATTCGTGGTCATGCTGCAAAGCCTGAGCGCCAGCCCGCAGGAGGCTGCCACACAGGCGAGGAAAGTGGGTGAAACGATATTGAGCAGCCTGAACAAACCTTACCTGCTGAATGGCAACGACTACCACAGCGGTGGCAGTCTGGGTGCCACGTTGTTTGGCAAAACCCACCAGGACGCAGCGGATCTGCTCAAGCAGGCAGACATTGCCATGTACCAGGTCAAAAACACCGGCCGCAACGCACTGTGCTTTTTTGACCCCAATATGCTGGCCACCATCACCGCGCGTGCCGATACCGAGCGCGCGCTGCGCCAGGCGCTCGACCTTCAGCAACTGGTGCTGTACTACCAGATTCAGGTGGCGGCCCACGGACGCCCGGTGGGCGCCGAGGTGCTACTGCGCTGGAAGCACCCCGAGAACGGCATGGTGCTTCCGGGCCAGTTTATCGGACTGGCCGAAGAAACAGGGCTTATTCTGCCAATTGGCGAATGGGTTTTGCGGAGCGCTTGCCAGCAACTCAAACAATGGGAAACAAATCTCAAGGCATCAGCACTACAACTGGCGGTGAATGTCAGTGCACGCCAACTCCGCTCACCAGGCTTTGTGCAACTTGTCAGCCGCATAGTGGCGGAAACAGGCATTCAACCCAGGCTGCTGAAACTTGAACTCACTGAGAGCATGGTGCTGGACAACATCAATGACACCATTGCGACGATGCAGCAGCTGAAGGCACTAGGGGTTCGTTTTTCGATCGACGACTTTGGAACCGGGTATTCGTCGTTGGCCTACCTGACGCGGCTTCCACTGGACCAGCTCAAGATTGACCAATCCTTTGTGCGCAATATTGGCCAGCAGGCCAGCGATTCCGCAGTGATTGACACCATCATCGGCCTGGCGCGTAGCCTGGGGCTGGAAGTTATTGCGGAGGGTGTGGAAACGACCGCGCAGCGCGACTTTCTGGCCCAGCATGGCTGCGAGCGCTGCCAGGGCTATCTGTTTGGAAAACCGGTGCCCATCACAGAGTTTGAAGCAGCCTTGCCACCGGTCACCCCATCAGCCTACTGACGTGCGGTGCGGGTGTTGGCCGGCAGCGCCTGCGGGTAGCTGGTGCGAAACGGGTTGATGTCGAGCCCGCCGCGGCGGGTGTAGCGGGCATAGACCGACAGCTTGATGGG
Organism: Burkholderiales bacterium; assembly: GCA_028868305.1. Taxonomy (GTDB): domain Bacteria; phylum Pseudomonadota; class Gammaproteobacteria; order Burkholderiales; family Burkholderiaceae_C; genus Allorhodoferax. The sequence goes on from JAGWUS010000020.1 coordinate 12,216, forward strand.
TTTGCAGCGCGTCCAGATGTCCATGAAGATGCGCTCCACGCACTGCTCATGGAACTCGTTGTGGTTGCGAAAACTCACCAGGTATTTCAGAAGACCTTCCTGGTGGATGGGCAGGCCGCTGTAGCTGATTTGCACGCTGCCCCAGTCGGGCTGGCCGGTGACCAGACAGTTGCTCTTGAGCAGGTTGCTGACCAGCACTTCGCTAACCGGCGCTTCTTCCTCGTCCTGAAGATCCAGCGTCAGCAGTTCGGGCGCGGGCTGGTACTGGGTGCATTCCACGTCCAGCCGGTCCAGGCTCAGGCCATCGAGTTCGTGGACCGGCTCCATGTCAAATTTTTCGGGAGCAATGAGCTTGACACCCACCGAAGACTGCACCACGCCACCGCGCCAGACCGCCTCGGTGATGTCGGTGCGCAGGCGCGCCTGCACCTCTGCAGCGTCCGCAAACCGGGTGTTGTTGAAGCTGTTGAGATAGAGTTTGAAGGACTTGCTCTCGATGATGTTGGGCGAGTCGCAGGGCACCACAAAATGCACCAGCGCCACCTGGGGCTTGCCGCGCAGGTTGAGCCAACTCAGCTCAAACGCAGTCCACAGGTCGGCACCAAAAAACGGGGCGGCGCCAGCAATGCCGATCTCGGCGCGTTTGCCCGCGCGGGGAATGGGAAACAACAGCGAAGCGTCGTACTGGTCAACGTAGGCAGAGGCTTTCCCGAGCTGGGATTGTTCGGGCGTGTTCATGGTGTCAAGCAGGCATGGGGTTGGATGCGTTCAGGTGGGGCACCAGCGTGGCCAGAATCTGCGCCACCGGTTCGGGCGGCAGGTCATGGCCCATACCATCGATGCCCAGCAGCTTCGCCCCGGAGATGCGCCGGGCGGTGTCTTCGCCGCAGGCATAGGGCACCAGCGGGTCAGCTTTGCCGTGGATCACCAGCGTGGGGCTGCTGATGCGCATGAGTTGTGCGGCCCGGGTGATGTCCGACACCACGGCGAGCATCTGGCGCAGGGTTCCGGCAGGATGAAAGCTGCGCTGGATGCTCTGCTGCACCCGATCGCGCAATTCGGCCTCGGCGGTGGGATAGGCCGGGCTGCCAATGGCCTGGAACAGCCGGACCGTGTGGTCCACCATCGCCTGGGGCGTGTTGCTGCCGGGACGGCTGATGAGGGCTTTCATCACTTTCGGGTCCGCCTGCGGCAGGCCGCGCGCGCCGCTGGTGCTCATGATGCTGGTCAGGCTCAGGGTGCGACGGGGGGCCGCAATGGCCACGCGCTGCGCAATCATGCCCCCCATGCTGACGCCCACCACATGGGCCTGGGTAATGCCCAGGGCATCGAGCACGCCCAGTGCGTCGTCGGCCATATCACTGATGGTGTAGGGTGCGGCGGGCACCAGACCGATCTTGTACTTCAGGCTGGCCCACAGCAGGTTGGGCTTGCCGAGCTGGTCGAAGTGGCTGGAAAGTCCCACGTCGCGGTTATCAAAACGCAGTACGCGGTAGCCGGCATCCACCAAGCCCTGCACCATCTGCGGCGGCCAGGCGATGAGCTGCATGCCCAGCCCCATGATGAGCAGCACCACCGGCTTGTCAGCCGTGGCGGGGTGGCTTTGCGCCGAATCCTCAACTTCGATATCGATTCCGTTTGCTATTATTTTCATAGCTCACTATGCAGGTGGGATAGGGGCTGTAGGCCTGAAAGGTTAAAAATCACGCGGTACGGCGACGAAACACCAGGCGCTCGGGCGTGGACTCGCCGGCAGCCCAGGCGTAGCCATCCAGGTCAAAGGCGCGCAGCTGGTCGGGCTGTACCAGTTGGTGGGTGACGGCATAGCGCGCCATCAGGCCACGCGCGCGCTTGGCAAAGAAGCTGACGATCTTGTACTGGCCAGCGCTGTAGTCCTGAAAAACGCATTCGACCACGCGCGCTTTCAGGGCACTGGTATCCACCGCCTTGAAATACTCCTGGCTGGCCAGGTTGATGACCACCGGGCTGACGTCGGCACGCAGGCGGGTATGGAGGTAATCAGCAATCTGCGTGCCCCAGAACTGGTACAGGTCTTTGCCGCCGGGGTTGGCCAGGCGTGTGCCCATTTCCAGGCGGTAGGGCTGCATCAGATCCAGCGGGCGCAGCACGCCGTACAGGCCACTGAGAATGCACACATGGTCCTGCGCCCAGGCCAGGCCATCGGGCGTGAGCGTTTTGGCGTCCAGCCCGTCATACACATCGCCATTGAAGGCCAGCACGGCCTGGCGGGCATTCTTCTGGGTCGCTCTGGATGACCAAGCCTGGTAGCGCGCCACATTCAGGGCCGCAAGCTTGTCGCTGAGCGACATCAGTTCGGCAATCTGTTGCGGCGACTGCGTACGCAGCACGGCAATCAGTTCTTTGGACTGCTTGACGAACAGCGGGGGCGTGTGCGGCTGCGGGTCCAGCGGCGTTGCATAGTCAAGGGACTTGGCGGGAGACAGAAGAAAAAGCATGACGCATTATCGGCTGTCCGCACCGGCATCACCGCAGCATGAGTGACTTGCTTGCGCGCCGCAAGGTCACGGCATCGGTTTGGGTAACTGTAGCCTCACCTGCCTTCAGCCGGAACAAGCGCATGGAATTACGAACCCCCTGCACCTGCTGCAAGAGCGAGCCCGCTGTGGCCGCGAGTTCCTCCACCATGGCAGCGTTTTGCTGGGTGATCGTGTCCATTTGCGCAATAGCCTCGTTGACTTGGGAAATCCCCATCGTTTGCTCGGCAGACGCGCTGCTGATCTCATCCAGTACGGCACTGACCTTGCCCACCGACTCCAGGGCGGACTTCATGCGCGCGAGCGCCACGCCGGTCTGATCACTGCCGGTGACAATGCGTTCTGTCGATTGGGCAATGAGTTGTTTGATTTCCTTGGCGGCCGCCGTTGTTCGCTGGGCCAGCGCGCGAACTTCAGACGCGACCACCGCAAAGCCCCGCCCCTCTTCGCCCGCACGGGCGGCTTCGACAGCAGCGTTTAGCGCCAGAATATTGGTCTGAAACGCCACGCCCTCAATCAGGTGAACGATTTCCGAGATGCGCACCGATGACTGGGAAATGCCATCCATCGATTGGGCCACCGACACCACGATCTCGTTGCTGCGCGTGGTTATCGAGCTGGCTTCATGCGCCAGCTCCGAGCCGTGCCGGGCCGACGATGCACTCTGCTGCACCGTGCCTGTGATCTCCTCCATCGAAGCGGCAGTTTCTTCCAGACTGCTGGCCTGGGATTCGGTGCGCGCCGAGAGATCCTGATTGCCATCTGCAATCTCCTGAACGGCAATGGTGAAGTGCTCAATCTCCCCACGCACATCGCTCACCACCGTGCGCAAGTTCACCGACATCTGCATCATGGCCTGCTGCAACTGGCGTATCAGGTCACTACCATTCACCGTGACCTTGTGCGACAAATCCCCCGCAGCGAGGTAGTTGGCATCGATGACCAGCCCCACAAGCGGATGGATAAGTATCGACCGACTCGTCCACACGGTGACACCGGCTGCCAGACAGGCTGTCAACACCAACGCTGCAATTGGCAGGCCCACGGCAATGCCTGCGACCAAGACCGACATGACGAGCACTTGCACCAGCACCAGCTTTGCCATGACGCCAGGTTTGAAAAGATTCAAAAAGCGTCCCCCGATATCGGTCCGCACCACGTTCCCCCGGGAAAGCCCCACCGTCTTACGGCCTGCCTTGGCCTCGGCCCGCATTTGCGCATAGAGGGTCTCCGCGGCGGTCACGGATTCTCGCGAAGGACAGGTCCGTACTGACAGATACCCGGTAACTTTGTCACCATCCACCATAGGGGTGACATTGGCACGGACCCAGTAGTAGTCGCCGTTCTTTCGGCGATTTTTTACCAAGCCGGTCCATGGCAGTTTGGCCTGTACCGTGTCCCACATGTCCCGAAAGGCCTCCTCCGGCATGTCGGGGTGGCGTACCAGATTGTGGGGCTGCCCCATCAGCTCCTCGCTAGAGTAGCCGCTCACTTCTATGAAAGTTGCGTTGCAATAGAGAATGCGGCCTTTCAGGTCGGTCACGGACGCCAAGGTCTGGTCTTCTTGAAAGCTGTAGCTTTGCTGGCTTACAGGCAAATTTATACGCATAGTCGGGCTCCCTGTTGTCAGGCCCACTATCTTTCCGATGGAAGAGTCAGCCGTTGACATACATCAATTTACCATTAAATGGATGGTCGATTGCCAACCGCGCGGTGCGTCCCGCATTGCACAAGACAAGCACCGACGATTGCCCTAAAGTTGCCCCACAATGAGGAGACAACCGCATGGCGCCTATCGACCAGGTCCACCTGAGCTTTAACCCGCAAACCCTGACCCTGCTCAACGCAGTGCTCGGGCTGGTGATGTTTGGCGTGGCGCTGGAGCTTCGGGTGGAAGATTTCAAGGTCGCGCTCAAAACACCGAAGGCGCTGGCGCTGGGCCTGTTTGGCCACCACCTCCTGTTTCCGGCCATGACCTATGTGCTGATCTGGATTCTGCAGCCGGTGCCCAGTATTGCCCTGGGGATGATTCTGGTATCGAGCTGCCCGGCCGGACACATCTCCAACTTCCTGGTGCACTATTCCAAAGGCAATACCGCGCTGTCGGTGAGTGTGAGTGCGCTGTCCACGGTGGTGGCGCTGTTCATGACGCCGCTGAACTTTGCTTTCTGGGGCAACCTGCATCCCATCACCTCCAGCCTGATGAAAGAGGTGGCGATGAGCCCCTGGGAGATGCTGGAAGTGATCGTGATGCTGCTGGGTGTGCCACTGGTGCTGGGCATGTGGGTGGCACGGCAGTTTCCCGGCTTTGCACACAAGGCACAAAAGCCGATGAAGGTGCTCTCGCTGGTCATTCTGATAGCCTTCATTGGCGGTGCGCTGGGTGCCAACTTCCGGCACTTCATGGACTACATCTCGCTGGTGCTGGGCGTGGTGTTCGTTCACAACCTGATGGCACTGATCACCGGCTACGGACTGTCTGCCGCCATTGGCCTGCCCGAGCGGGACCGGCGCGCCATCACCTTCGAGATGGGCATCCAGAACTCGGGCCTGGGCCTGATCCTGATTTTCAATTTTTTTGACGGGCTGGGTGGCATGGCCATCGTGACCGCCTGGTGGGGCGTGTGGCACATCGTCGCGGGCATGGCGTTGGCCACGTTCTGGAAAAACCGGCCACCGAACGACAGTGACGGCGCTGTGAAGGAGCAGGCATGAGCCGCGTGCTGGTGACCGGCGGTGGTGGCTATCTGGGCAGCCAGCTGGTGGCACGCCTGGCTGCTTTGCCACAGGGGCAGCGCCCCACGACCATCGTGTCGCATGACATCCGTGAACCCAAAGTGCGGCCGCCCGGTGTGGCGTACGCGGTGGCGGATATCCGGTCGCCCGACATGGCCGGCATCCTTGTCCGGCACCGGATTGATACCGTGGTGCACCTGGCCTCGATCGTCACGCCCGGCAAGGACAGCAAGCGCGCGTTTGAGTACGACGTGGACGTGAACGGCACGCGCAATGTGCTCGAAGCCTGCGTGCACAACGGCGTCAAGCGCATCGTGGTGTCCAGCAGCGGCGCGGCCTATGGTTACCACGCGGACAACGCGCCCTGGCTCACTGAAGACATGCCGGTGCGTGGCAACGCAGTGTTTGCCTATTCCCACCACAAGCGCCTGGTGGAAGAAATGCTGGCCGATTACCGCGAAAAGCACCCCGCGCTGGAGCAGGTGGTGCTGCGTATTGGCACCATCCTCGGGCCCACGGTACACAACCAGATTACCGACATGTTCGAGAAGCCCAGGCTGCTCACCATCCGCGGCTCCGACAGCCCGTTTGTGTTCATCTGGGACCAGGACGTCGTGGGCATCATCGCGCGGGCCATCAGCGACGGCCCTGCAGGCATCTACAACGTGGCGGGCGACGGGGCCCTCACCATCCACGAAATTGCGCAGCGCCTGGGCAAGAAGACGCTGAACCTGCCGGCCTGGCTGCTGCAGACGGCTTTGCGCCTCCTCAAGCCGCTGGGGCTGACCCAGTACGGGCCGGAGCAGCTGGATTTTCTGCGCTACCGCCCAGTGCTGCTCAACACCAAACTCAAGCAGGTGTTTGGCTACACCCCCACCTACACCTCGGCCGAAGTCTTTGAGATCTACCGTCAGGCCCGGGAGCAACAACGCGCAGGAGTCCTCTGAATGCGCGACTTTGCCGGGCGCAGCGTGGTCATTACCGGTGCAGCCGGTGGCCTGGGCGCGGCGCTGGTGCAGGCCTTTCTGAAAACAGGCGCACGGGTGCTGGCGATGGACCGCGATGCGCTGGCACTGGAAAGACTGCAACAGGCCCACCCGACTTCGGATGCGAAAAGCGCTCCACGGCTTCTGACCCGCGTGTGCGATGTCACCGATGCCGCCGCCTGTGCCGCTGCGATGGCGTACGCCAACCAACGGTTGGGGGGCGTGGATGTGCTGGTCAACAACGCCGGCATCGCCCACCGCAGCGCCTTTGCACAGACCCGGCTGGAGGTGCTGCGCCGGGTCATGGACGTCAACTTCTTCGGCGCCGTGCATTGCACCCATGCGGCGCTGGAGAGTCTGCGCCACCGGCGCGGCCTGATCATCACCATTTCCAGCGTGGCCGGGTTCGCACCCTTGATCGGACGCACCGGCTACGCGGCCAGCAAGCACGCGCTGCACGGTTTCTTCGACAGCCTGCGCACCGAGCTGGAGGACGACGGCGTGGGCGTGCTGCTGGTGTGCCCTTCTTTCATTGACACCGGCATCGACAAGGCCGCACTGGGCGGTGACGGTGGCCCGGCAGCACAAGGCCGCAAGACTACCGGTGGCCAGACCCAACCTGCTGAAGTGGCTGAGGCCATCCTGGCAGCTGCGCAGCGCAACCGGCGCCAGTTGCTGATAGGCAGCACCGCGCACGCAGCGTGGTGGCTGTCCCGGCTCTGGCCCGCCCGCTATGCCCGGATCATGAAGCGGCGCCTGCAGGCCGAAATCTTTCCACCGAATACCTAAAAGCTACGGAGACTTGCATGAACAAACACACGAACCTGCTGGGCGCGATGATCGCGCTGGCAACACTGTCTGCGGGCGCGCTGGCGGCCGACTTTCAGGTGCAGGGGCCAGACGGCAAGCCACTGGCCACAGTCATGGTGACGCGCCTGCCCACGCAGCCAGCCGCCATAGATACGTCGGACAATGGCTATGCGCCCACCGGCAAGCTGCAGCAGGGCACGTTTGAGTTCACCGGATTCACCGATGCAGCGGGCCGCGTGCATCTTCCCGATGCACCCGGTGAGTACCGAGTGCGCCTGCGCAAGCCGGGGTTCAAGGACCAACGCATTGAACCCGGCCTGGTGGCAAAGGCCAGCGCCTGGCGTATGCAACCGGAAACTGACCCCAAGGCGCTGGCCGAACAGCGGCCCTCGAACGCCTGGACCTCGACTCTGCTGGCCGGGCGTGATGACCTGCGCAAAGAGTTTATGGCGCAGTGCGGCTTCTGCCACCAGCAGGGCAGCCGCTTTTTGCGTCATGAGCGTAGTGCCGACGAGTGGGCGAGCACCATTCAGCGCATGGTGCGCTACGGCGCACGCCTGTCCACCGAGGCACAAAAGGAACTCCCTGCCCTGCTGGAAGCACACTGGAAGGATATCGCCGCCCACCCGGAAAAAGTGCCCGCAGGAACGCCCTGGAGCCCGGCACTTTCGAGCGCCAGTGTGACCGAGTTGCCGATTGGCGACCGCTTCTCGCAGATGCACGATTTCATCCAGCACAGCAACGGGCTGGTGTACGTGGGGGACAACTTGCAGGACCGCCTGTACGAGATCAACGCCAGCACCGGGGCCTACACGGTGTATCGCGTGCCACCGCAACCCGGTGACAACCTGGGTGGCCTGCTGGCCGGACGCCTGAAGGACTTTCCCAAGTACGAGACCTACCAGGGCATCCACTCGCTGGTGGAGTCTGCCAAGGACGGGCACATCTTCATCACGCCGTCCTACCAGCGCCGCCTGATCGAGTTCGACCCGAAGACCAAGACGTTCAGCAACCACGAGATTGGCAGCGGCTTCTACCCGCACACCGTGCGCATCGACGACAAGGACCGTGTGTGGTTCACGCTGGCCCTCTCCAACCAGATCGGAATGTACGACCGCGCCGGTGACAAGTTCACCACCTACGACCTGCCATTCCGCTCGTTCATGGAGAAGCTCACGGTCAAGCTCACGCCGTTTTTCTTCAAGCTCATCGGATGGGGCATTCCGGTGACCAACTGGGTGAAGATTGACCATGTCTCCACCGGCGTGCCACTGCCCTATGGCATTGACATCACGCCCGATGGCAAGGTCTGGGTGGCGCGTCTGCACACCAACGAGATTGCCTCGCTCGATCCCGCCACCGGCGAGATCACGATGTTTGCCACGCCGCTGAAGAACCCGCGCCGCCTGCGCACCGACCGCGACGGCAACCTGTGGATTTCGATGTACAGCGAATCTGCCGTGCTGCGCTTCGAGCCGAAGACCGCCAAATTCACCACGTTCAACCTGCCGGTGCAACCCGTGGGCAGCGATACGCCCTATGCACTGAACGTGGACCGCAAGCGCCACCAGCTGTGGGTCAACGGCACCAACTCGGACGGCGTGCACCGGCTGGACATTGCCACCGGCCAGTGGACTCACTTCCCGCTGCCACGCAAGGCTACCTTCACCCGCGATGTGGAGTTCACTGACGACGGCCAGGTGCTGCTCTCCAGCGCCAGCTTTCCGTCCTGGCACATTGAAGACGCACAGCCCACGTTGATCCGCCTCAACCCGAACGCAAGCAAGTGACACCCCGCCCCATGCTGGTCCGCCTGGGCCCGTTCTTTGTCTCATGCCTGCTGGCGTTCACCGCCGGGCACCTTTTCAACTACACGGTGATCCTGTACCTGCAGGAGGCGGTGGGCTCCGATCTGCTCTCCGGTCTGGGGTTTGGCCTGGCGTTTGGCAGTTCCATCGTGTTTGGCTGGTTTGGCGGTGTGCTGTGTGACCGCATTGCGCCCCACCGCGTGATCCACGGTGCGCAGGCCCTGTTTCTGGCAGGATTGGCCTGCCTGTGGTGGGCGCAATCAGGTGCTGCGCCCGAGGCACGCGTGGCCTGGGTGCTGGGTGGCGCTTTTCTGGGTGGCCTGGCCTGGTCTTTTGTAGGGCCAGCGCGGCTGACCACGCTGGCGCAATTGGCGCGGCCTGAAGAATTGCGGCCAGCCACCATCCTGTTCAATTTGCAGGTGCTGCTGGGGTTTGGACTGGCCCCCCTGCTGATTGGTGTCGTGCGCAGCCATGGCAGTTGGGGCGCAGTGATTGCGCTGGGTGCCTGCGGCTTTGGCCTGTCGTCGCTGCTGATTGCCAATTTACGCACGCGGGCGAATGCCACCGTGAGCAGCAACTCCGTACTGGCCGATATTGCCGAAGGTTTCCGTGCCGTGGGAGCCGACCCGCTACTCGCACAGCTGATGCTGGCGGCCGTGCTGGGCTACGCCATGACCGGACCGCTGCAGATCCTGCTGCCCAAGCTGGCGCGCGAAGTACTGCAGCTGTCCGAACTGCAGCGTGGCGCCTATCTGGGGCTGCTGGCGCTCTCGCTGATCGCGGGTGGCGTGACGGCCCTCGCACTGGCCAGGCGCGTGTGCCACGGTGTGGTCGTATTCACCGGGATTGTGGTGGGGGGGCTGGTGTTTGCGTCGCTAAGCGTCATCAGTTCGGTGGGGCTGTCTGCTGCGGCACTGGCCAGTGTGGGCATGGCTGGCGGCATAGTCATCAGCCTGGTGGTGTCTGGCATTCAGGTGCAGGCACCGGTGGCTTTGCGGGGGCGTGTGATGAGCATTTACTCCATCACCTCGCAGGTCATTCCGGCTGTCTCAGGCCTTGCAGCAGGTGCACTGGTCAACGCGGTGGGCGTGCTGATCGCCATCCAGATCTCGGGGCTGGCACTGGCAACCATCGTGACCCTGGCCGCATGGCGCATGGGTGCGCTGCGTCGCTACACCGGGCAGGCAGCCGGGTGATTGCAAGCCAAATCAGCCTCTAGCCCCCGGCTATATTGCACAGGTAGCTATTATTTTCATAGCACACCAGAGATCCCGCTGGTGCCCCGGTAAAATTATGGGTTCGACTGAACCAGAATGACCATGTCCGATAACGCTGCCTCCCCCACCCCTGCTTCTGCCCCGGCCCAACCCGGCCTGCAATCCCTGTCCAAATCCTTTGAGCCCGCGGCACTGGAAGCCCACTGGGGCCCCGAGTGGGAGCAGCGCGGTTACGGTGTGGCCGGCTACCGCGGCACCCAGGCGCCCAAGGCAGATGCACCCGCGTTTGCCATCCAGCTGCCGCCGCCCAATGTGACCGGCACGCTGCATATGGGCCATGCGTTCAACCAGACCATCATGGACAGCCTGACCCGCTACCACCGCATGGCGGGTTTCAACACCGCGTGGATTCCGGGCACCGACCACGCCGGCATTGCCACCCAGATCGTGGTAGAGCGCCAACTGCAGGAGCAAAAAGTCAGCCGCCACGACCTGGGTCGCACCGAGTTTGTGAAGAAAGTCTGGGAGTGGAAAGAGAAGAGCGGCAACACCATCACCACACAGATGCGCCGCATGGGCGATAGCGTGGACTGGAGCCGCGAATACTTCACCATGGACCCTAAGCTGTCCAGGACGGTGACCGAAACCTTTGTGCAGCTCTACGAGCAGGGCCTGATCTACCGCGGCAAACGCCTGGTGAACTGGGACCCAGTGCTGATGAGCGCGGTGAGCGACCTTGAAGTGGAGAGCGAAGAGGAAGATGGCTCGTTGTGGCACATCCGCTATCCGCTGGTGGACACGGATGGCAGCCTGGCGGCTGCCGGGCTCGCGACCTCCATCACTGTAGCCACCACCCGCCCGGAAACCATGCTGGGCGACGTGGCCGTGATGGTGCACCCCGAGGACGAGCGCTACACCGCCCTGATCGGCAAGCAGGTCACCTTGCCCCTGTGCGGCCGCACCATCCCCGTGATTGCGGATGACTATGTGGACAAAGCCTTCGGCACCGGCGTGGTGAAGGTCACCCCTGCCCATGATCAGAACGACTACCAGGTCGGCCAGCGCCACACGCTGCCCATGATCTGCGTGCTGACGCTGGACGCCAAGATCAACGAAAACGCCCCTGCGGTCTACCAGGGCCTGGACCGCTTTGTCGCCCGCAAGAAGGTGGTGGCTGATCTGGAAGCCGGCGGCTTTCTGGTCGAGGTGAAGAAGCACAAGCTGATGGTGCCGCGCTGCGCACGTACCGGCCAGGTGATTGAGCCCATGCTGACCGACCAGTGGTTTGTCGCCATGAACAAGGTCAGCGACAAGGACCCTACTGGCAAGTCCATCGCCCAGAAAGCCATTGATGCGGTGCAATCCGGCGAGGTGCGCTTTGTGCCCGAGAACTGGATCAACACCTACAACCAGTGGATGAACAACATCACCGACTGGTGCATCAGCCGCCAGTTGTGGTGGGGTCACCAGATTCCGGCGTGGTACGACGAAGACGGCAAAGTCTATGTGGCCCGCAACGAAGGCGATGCGCAAGCCCAGGCTCCGGGTAAAACGCTGAAACGTGACGAAGACGTGCTCGACACCTGGTACTCGTCCGCGCTGGTGCCTTTCAGCACCATGGGCTGGCCGGAGAAGACGCAGGACTTCGACCTGTACCTGCCATCCAGCGTATTGGTCACAGGCTACGACATCATCTTCTTCTGGGTCGCCCGCATGATCATGATGACCACGCATTTCACCGGCCAGGTGCCGTTCAAACACGTCTACATCCACGGCCTGGTGCGCGATGCGCAGGGCAAGAAGATGAGCAAGAGTGAAGGTAATGTGCTCGACCCGGTCGACCTGATCGACGGCATTGCACTGCAACCCCTGCTGGCCAAACGCTCCGAAGGCCTGCGCAAGCCCGAGACCGCACCACAAGTGCGCAAAAACACCGAGAAAGAATTCCCTGAGGGTATCCCTGCCTTTGGCGCCGACGCATTGCGTTTCACCTTTGCTTCGCTGGCCTCACTGGGCCGCTCCATCAACTTTGACAGCAAGCGCTGCGAGGGCTACCGCAACTTCTGCAACAAGCTGTGGAACGCCACCCGCTTCGTGCTGATGAACTGCGAAGGCCAGGACTGCGGGCTGCTGGAGCACACCAAGGAACAATGCGCAGCACCGTCAATCGACGCCGCAGGGCGCGTCGTCGAGGGCGGCTCAGCCCACGGCTATATGGAGTTCAGCGCGGCCGACCGCTGGATCGTGTCCTTGCTGCAGAAAACCGAAGCTGAAGTGGCCAAGGGCTTTGAAGACTATCGCTTGGACAACGTGGCCAGCACGATTTACGAGTTTGTCTGGAACGAGTTCTGCGACTGGTACCTGGAGATCGCCAAGGTCCAGATCAACACCGGTAACGATGCACAAAAACGCGCGACGCGCCGCACACTGATCCGCACGCTGGAAACCATCCTGCGTCTGATTCACCCCATCACGCCCTTCATCTCCGAAGAGTTGTGGCAGAAGGTGGCGCCCGTCGCGGGGCGGTACCCCGCGGCCTCCGAGACTCCGGGGCGCGCTGGACCGTCCGTGGCAGTGGCGGCCTATCCGGTCAGCCAGCCGGAGCGCATTGACGAAGCTGCGATTGCCCATGTGGCCAAGCTCAAACAGTTGGTGGACGCCTGCCGCAACCTGCGCGGCGAGATGAATGTGTCCCCCGCTGTCCGCCTGCCGCTCTACGTGGTGGCGCAAACCACTTCTGAGAGCGCGTTTCTGCAGTCCTCGGCGGCGGTGCTGCAGTCACTTGCCAAACTCAACGAGGTGAAACTGTTCGCCGACGAAGCCGCCTGGCAAACTGCAGCCCAGTCCGCCCCGGTGGCGGTAGTGGGCGAAGCCCGCATCTGCCTGCACATGGAAGTGGATGTGGCCGCCGAGAAGCTGCGCCTGGGCAAGGAAGTCACGCGCCTGGAAGAACAGATCACCAAGGCGCAGGCCAAGCTGGGCAACGAGGCCTTTGTCGCCAAGGCCCCTGCCGCCGTGCTGGAGCAGGAACGCAAGCGCATGGACGACTTCACCGCCACCCTGATCAAAGTGCGCGAACAACTGGCGCGCCTGGGGTAACTCTGAAACCGGCGTGAGCGCCGCCGGGCCGCCCCAAGGCGCGAGGGCCCCATCGGGGGGCAGCGACCCGCGCAGCGGCGGAGCGTGGGGGCAGGCTACCTGCGGCGCATCACGTGGATGTATTCCGCACCCACCGTTTGCTGTTCCACCAACTCGTTGCCCGTCTGCTTGGCAAACGCCTGAAAATCACGCACCGAACCTGCATCGGTGGCTACAACCTTGAGAAGCTGACCACTGGCCATCTCGGCCAGGGCTTTCTTGGCCTTGAGAATGGGCAAAGGACAGTTCAGACCGCGGGTATCAATTTCTTTGTCGATTTGCATCACGTTTCCTCAATGGTTGGCATTGTAGAGCCCCGCCAGTACGGGCGGGCCCCGCTCATTCGGGTTTCGGGAACTCCACAAAGCTGGGCGTGTAACCGCGCGAAGTCAGCCAGTCGGCCAGGGCATACCCGGTACCCGCAGGCCAGCATTTGACGGCCTCTGGCGAAAACAGGCGGAAGTCCACCAACTCTGGTGACAGCAGCACATCACCGTGGCACACCGCGTGGTACGCGATGATGATCTGGTTCATGCGCTGGAAGTCGTACACACCGATCAAATCCAGCGAATCGGTTGTGAGGTTGGTCTCTTCGGCAATCTCGCGGGCAATGCCCTCCTGCGGCGTCTCCCCGGCCTCCATGAAGCCGGTGATCAGCGCGTACATCTTGCCGGGCCAGGCAGCGTTGCGGGCCAACAAAATCTTCCCCTCAAGTTCGATCACCGCCGCCAGCACAGGCGTGGGGTTGTTCCAGTGGGTAAAACCGCAGGCAATACAGCGCAGCCGCTCCTTGTCACCGCCATCCTCCGCCTGGGTGATCAGCTGCAGTGGCGTTGCGCAGTGCGGGCAAAAATTGAAGGCGTGGGTCATGCCGGGAACACGCCAGTGGACAGATAACGGTCGCCGCGGTCACAGACGATGAATGCGATGGTGGCATCGCGTTCGCGCTGCGCAATCTGCTGTGCGACCCAACACGCCCCAGCCGCGGAAATGCCACCAAAAATGCCTTCCTCCCGCGCCATGCGGCGACACATGTCTTCGGCATCCGCCTGGCTCACATACACCAGTTCATCCACATTGGCCGGGTCATAAATTTTTGGCAGGTACTCCTGGGGCCACTTGCGGATACCGGGAATGCGCGACCCCTCTGAAGGTTGCGCGCCAACGATGCGAATGCCGGGATTTTTTTCTTTCAGATACCGCGACACACCGGTAATGGTGCCCGTGGTACCCATGGCGCTGACAAAGTGGGTGATGCTGCCTTCTGTGTCGACCCAGATTTCCGGGCCGGTCGTTTCGTAATGGATGCGCGGATTGTCTTCATTGGCAAACTGGTCGAGCACCCGGCCCTCGCCACGGCTTTGCATCTGTTCTGCCAGGTCACGCGAATACTCCATGCCACCGCTCTTGGGCGTGAGAATCAACTCGGCGCCAAACGCCTTCATGGTCTGCACCCGCTCGATGGACAAATCCTCGGGCATGATGAGAATCATGCGGTAGCCCTTGATGGCGGCGGCCATGGCCAGCGCAATGCCGGTATTGCCCGAGGTGGCCTCAATCAGGGTGTCTCCCGGCTTGATGTCTCCACGGTCCTGCGCACGCTGGATCATGGACAGCGCAGGCCGGTCCTTGACAGAGCCCGCCGGGTTATTGCCTTCGAGCTTGGCCAGCACCACGTTGTTGCGCCCGGCATTGCCTTGCGCTCCAATGCGTTGCAATGCAACGAGCGGTGTCTTTCCAATGGTGTCTTCAATGGTGCGGTATTTCATGACCCTAAATGTGCCATAATTTCGGACTTCTCTCATTCCTGCCCGGGTGGTGAAATTGGTAGACGCAGGGGACTCAAAATCCCCCGCCGCAAGGCGTGCCGGTTCGATTCCGGCCCCGGGCACCATCTGATTCATCAGGTGAACACAAGCCCCGCACGTTGATCAACGTAGCGGGTTTTTTGTTGCCGAAAGCAATTTTCAACTCTTTGGTGGTGAATCCCATGTCAACAACCGAACAGACCCCCGCCCCCCGGAAAAAAGCCCGCAAGGCACTTTCCAAGCTGGAAAACAGCTTGCCGGTGCTGGAGAAATTGGCCGCGCTGTACCCGCAACTTTTTGGCGCCACATTCCTGCCGCTCAAACGCGGCATCTTTCAGGATCTGTTGACCGCGCACCCCGACGCGTTCGACAAAGAGGCGCTCAAGGCGGCCCTGTCCACCCATACGCGCTCCACCCGTTACCTCAAGGCAGTTGCTTCCGGCCAGATGCGGCACGACCTGCAAGGCCAGGCCGTGGAAGCCATGGCGCCGGAGCACATTCACCACGCATTGCTGGAGGTGTTCCGCCGCCGCCAGAACCGCACGCAGGACAACCTCAAACCCCAATTGCTGGAGCGCATGGTGCAGACCCTGGAAGCCTCGGGCCTGACACCCGAGGCCTATGCCGACAAGGTGCGTACCCGCGACGAAGCTGCCAATGCCATTCTGGATGAAGCCCTGGCGCTGGTCCGCGAACGTGGCGCCAAAGGCGAAGCCCTGCTGCGCGCCTTCAACGCCACCGGCCAGACGGTCGAAGCCTTTGCCGACATGTACGGCCTGAACCCGCAAGAAACCCTGCGCACGCTGGAACGTGCACGCGGCCTGCAAGGCTGAAGCCCGATGGCCGCGCCGGTGCTGCACGCCAGACAGCTGTGCTTTGGCTACCCACAGCGCAAGCTTTTCACCGATTGGGACTGCGCACTGCCCGCCGGGGTGACCCTGCTGCAGGGTGGCGAGGGCACCGGCAAGACCACCCTCCTGCGGCTGCTCGCTGGCGATCTGGCTGCGCAATCGGGCACCTTGCAGTGTGCTGGTGTAACGCTGAATCTGTCGACGCACAAGGCCTACCAGGAACAGGTGTTTTGCACCGACCCGCGATCTGGAGCCTTTGAGTCCATCACGCCGAAGCAATTTTTTGCGCAAATGGCAGATCGCTATCCGCGACTGGACTCCGCGTTGGTGCTTGAACTGGCAGATGACCTGGCGCTCACACCGCACCTGGAAAAGACATTTTTTATGCTGTCTACCGGCACCAAACGCAAGGTGTGGCTGGCTGCGGCGTTTGCCTCCGGTGCGGCAGTCACCTTGCTGGACGAGCCCTTTGCCGCACTGGACAAAACGTCGATCGGGTTGGTGGTGGAACTATTGCAGGAAGCCGCCCGGCACCCCACGCGCGCCTGGGTGCTGGCTGACTACGCGCCACCGCAGGGCGTGCCGCTGGCGCTCACGATTGACCTGGGTGGCTAATGTGTTTGGCCGCCGGATTTGTCAGGGGTACACCGCGGCGCTGCGAAACGCCTTGCCCATGGCATCCTTGGCGGACAGACGTGGGGGCTCGGCAAACGGGGGCCATTCAATGGCCAAATCCGGGTCGTTCCAGGCAATGCATTGCTCATGTTCAGGGGCGTAATAGTCCGTGGTCTTGTACAGAAATTCCGCCGATTCGCTCAACACCACAAAGCCGTGCGCAAAACCCGGAGGGACCCAGAATTGCGCCTTGTTCTGCTCCGACAATATCTGCCCCACCCATTGACCAAAAGTTGGCGAGGATCGACGCAGATCCACAGCCACATCAAACACTTCGCCCTGCGTCACGCGCACGAGCTTGCCCTGCGCCTGCTGCAACTGGTAATGCAGACCGCGCAAAACACCCTGCGCCGATTTGGAATGGTTGTCCTGCACAAACTGCAGGTTCAAGCTGGTGGCTTCGGAAAACGCACGCTGGTTGAAGCTCTCAAAAAAGAAGCCGCGCGCATCCCCGAATACCTTGGGTTCGATCAGGAGCACTTCGGGAATGGCCGTAGGAGTCACTTTCACAGGGCACCGTCCTTGAGCAAGCCCAGCAAATACTGACCATAGCCATTCTTGGCCAGGGGTTGTGCCAACTTGTTCAGCTGTTCATCCCCAATAAAGCCATTGCGCCAGCAAATCTCCTCCAGACAGGCGATCTTGAGGCCCTGCCGGCGCTCCAGCGTAGCGATGAACTGTCCGGCTTCAAGCAGGGATTCGTGGGTACCCGTGTCGAGCCAGGCGTAGCCGCGCTGCATGATCTGCACGCTGAGTTGATCCAGGTCCAGGTAGGCCTGGTTCACCGCGGTGATTTCCAGCTCGCCGCGGGCGCTGGGCTTGACGGTCTTGGCAATGTCCACCACCTGCTTGTCGTAGAAATACAGGCCGGTGACCCCGTAGTTGCTCTGCGGTTTGGCGGGTTTTTCTTCAATGCTGCGGGCCTTGCCCTGCGCATCAAACGCCACCACGCCATAGCGCTCGGGGTCCTGTACATGGTAGGCAAACACGGTGGCGCCCCGGGTCTGGTGGTCGGCATTGGCCAGCAGGGTGTGCAGGTCGTGGCCATAAAAAATGTTGTCGCCCAGCACCAGCGCACTGTCATTGTTGCCAATGAAGTTGTCGCCAATGATGAAGGCCTGTGCCAGCCCGTCCGGACTGGGCTGCACCGCGTACTGCAGGTTGATGCCCCACTGACTGCCATCGCCGAGCAATTGCACAAAGCGCGGGGTGTCCTGCGGTGTGCTGATGATCAGGATGTCCCGAATCCCGGCAAGCAGCAAGGTGCTCAAGGGGTAATAAATCATGGGCTTGTCATACACCGGCAGCAACTGCTTGCTGATGGCCAGCGTGGCCGGATGCAGGCGGGTGCCGGAGCCTCCTGCCAGGATGATGCCCTTGCGGCTGGTGGAAGGTGACATGGACTTTTTAGGCAATTTCAATCTCCGAAAGCATGCGGGCTACACCATCTTGCCATTGCGGCAGGTGCAGGCCAAATATGGTTTGCAGCTTGGTGGTGTCCAGGCGCGAATTGTGTGGACGCTTCGCCGCTGTGGGGAAAGCGTTGGTGGGAACCGGTCGCACTTCCTTTGCTATCAATTGAATAGCTGGCGATGAACGGCTCACCTGGGCTAGAACGTAATTTGCATAGTCAAACCAGGTGGTGCAGCCGGCCGCCGCCAGATGGTAAACGCCCGCTATAGAACGCGCGCCCGGTGCATCTGCACGCAGCGCCTGCCGGATGGCGTGGGCGGTCACGTCGGCCAGCAGATCGGCACCGGTGGGCGCACCAAACTGGTCATTAATGACCTGCAACAGTTCGCGCGTCTGCGCCAGGCGAATCATGGTGCGGGCAAAGTTGCCGCCGCGCGCCGCGTACACCCAGCTGGTGCGGAAAATGAGGTGCCGTTCGCAACGCGCCACCGCCAGCTCGCCTTCACGTTTGGTGCTGCCATACACACTCAGAGGCCCCGTTGCATCGTTCTCACGCCAGGGTGCATCACCGCTGCCGTCAAACACATAGTCGGTGCTGTAGTGCACCAGCCAGGCACCTAGCCGCTGCGCCTCGGACGCCAGCACACCGGGCGCCAAGGCATTGATGGTGTGTGCAAGGTCCGCTTCGCTCTGCGCTTTGTCCACGGCGGTGTGGGCGGCGGCATTCACAATCACCTGCGGTGCCACCTGGCGCACCGTGGCAGCCAGAGCGTCCAGTTGGGTCAGGTCACCACAGAGCCCGTGCGGATTGGCTGCGGCATCACGCCCCAATGCCACTACCTCACCGAGAGGCGCCAGACTGCGTTGCAGTTCCCAGCCGACCTGGCCGTCGCGGCCCAGCAGCAGAATCTTCATGTCGCGCTCTTGTCGTTGCCGCCATAGTGCTTTTCGACCCAGTCGCGGTAGCCCCCGCTGAGCACATCGGCCACCCATTGCGGATGGTCCAGGTACCACTGCACGGTTTTGCGGATACCCGTCTCGAAGGTTTCTGCAGGTTTCCAGCCCAGTTGTTGCTCCAGCTTGCGGGCATCAATGGCGTAGCGGCGGTCATGGCCTGGGCGGTCGGTCACGTAGGTAATCTGCTCCTTGTAGGGCTTGCCATCGGCTCTGGGTTTGAGTTCATCAAGCAGCGCGCACACGGTGTGCACGATGTCCAGGTTGGGCTTTTCATTCCAGCCGCCCACGTTGTAGGTTTCGCCCAACTGGCCGGCTTCGAGCACACGGCGGATGGCACTGCAATGGTCTTTGACGTAGAGCCAGTCACGGATCTGCTGGCCATCGCCATACACCGGCAGGGGCTTTCCGACCTGGGCGTTGACGATCATCAGTGGAATCAATTTTTCCGGGAAGTGGTAGGGACCGTAGTTGTTGCTGCAATTGGTGGTGAGCACCGGCAGACCGTAGGTGTGGTGGTAGGCACGCACCAGGTGGTCGGAAGCGGCCTTGCTGGCTGAATAGGGACTGTTGGGTTCGTATTTGTTGTTTTCTGTAAAGGCGGGATCGGTTTTTGACAGGGATCCATACACTTCATCGGTGGACACATGCAGGAAACGAAAAGCGGCTTTGGCATCCGCTGGCAGGGCACCCCAGTATGCCCGCACCGATTCCAGTAGATGGAACGTACCCAGAATGTTGGTCTGGATGAAATCTTCCGGCCCATGGATGGATCGGTCCACATGGCTCTCGGCAGCAAAGTTCAGAATCGCGCGTGGTTGGTGTCTGCTCAACAGGTCGGTCAGCAGGGCCGAATCGCCAATATCGCCGCGCACAAAAATATGCCGCGCATCGCCGTCCAGGCTGGACAAATTTTGCAGGTTGCCCGCATACGTCAATTTATCCAGGTTCACGACTGGCTCGTCGGACTGTGCCAGCCAGTCCAGAACAAAGTTTGAACCGATGAATCCGGCTCCCCCGGTGACGAGAATAGTCATAGCTGTAACGGATGTTGTGCCCCGTGGCAGGGCTTGTTGGTATGGGCAAAAGGTTAGCACAGACCTGCATCACAATCGGAGCTTTGACCGACCGCTCCCTGCCCCCAATGCCCATAAATCCTCAAAATATAGAAAATTCCAGCAAAACGCCGCCCCTCTATTTTTTGATTTGGGGCATTTCCCTGCTGGCGGCACTGGTTCCAACAGTGTGGACCACACTGGATCTGCAAGGTGCGGCACTGTTTTCCGGGCCTGCCCCGGCCATAGCATCCGTGAACTGGTGGTGGGTGAAACTTATCAATCTTTATGTGCCGGCAGTATTCCGGGGCGGCATTGCCATCGCGCTGGGGGTCTGGCTACTTGCAACCATCCGCAAACAAGGCAAGGCACTGCAGCTGGCGATGGCATTTCTGGTTCTGTCCGGTATTCTGGGGCCAGGTGCACTGGTCAATCTGGGCTTCAAGGACCACTGGCAACGCGCCCGCCCTTACCAGGTTGAAAATTTTGGTGGAACCCACAAGTTCACTCGCGCCGCCGTCATGACTGACCAATGCAACGCCAATTGTTCTTTTGTCAGCGGACATGTGGCGTGCGGCTTTTTCTTCACCTCCCTGATGTTGATTCACCGAAAACGCCGCGTCGCCTGGGCGGTCACTGGCACGATGGCCGGTCTGGTGGTCGGTTTTGCGCGTATGTCGGATATGGCACACTGGTTCAGCGATGTGCTGTGGGCCTACCCCATCACCCTACTGGCAAGCTGGCTGGTCTGGAAAGCCCTGCACTGGGCTTATGGAAATGAGACAAGCCCTTCGCATACCGTGGGATAGCGCAGACGCAACCCCAGCTCCCGTTTGAGTCGCAGGTTCACCATGCGGCGTGACTCTCCCATGAAACTCAACAACATCAACGGCAGTTGGTCCCTGGCGATATCGCGCGAAACCCGGGGTGGCCGCGCCAAGCCATACAGGTCTGCCGCCAGGTCGAAGTAGTCCCCCATTTTCAATACCGTGTCGTCGTTCACGTTGTAGACCCGCTGCGGTTTGCCACGCCACAGTGCGCGCACACAGGCGCGCGCCAGATCATCGGCATGGATATGGTTGGTGTACACATCGTCTTCGGGCAATAAAACAGGCGTGCGCTTGCTTAACCTGGGACGGGGCGTGCCGCCCTCGCGGTCTGGTGCGTAAATACCCGGTATGCGCAGAATGCTGCTGCGAATACCCGCTGAGCGTCCCAGAAAACGTACACTGCGCTCGGCATGATGCCGGCGTCGTGCCCTAGGTGAATCGGCACGGACACCCCGGGTTTCATCCACAGATGCGCCAGCGCAGTCTCCATAAACCCCACTGGTCGAGCCGTAAACCAAGGCAACGGGCCCGGTGCGCTTGCGCAATGCACGGGTCAGTGCCAGCGTACGGTGGTCCACCCAGCCTTCACCCGGGGGCGGTGCCAGATGCAACACACGGGTTGCGATGCCCGCTAGGCGCTGCAAAGTCGCTGGATCATCCAGGTTACCCCGCAATGGGGTGATGTTCTGCGCTCGCAGCAAGTCCACCCGCTGCGCACTGGAGGTCAACGCCATCACACGCACAGGAGACGGAAGGACTCGGCTCACGCGCAATCCCACATCGCCACAGCCCACGATGAGCAGGCGCTGGCGGCGGAATCGGGAAGGCAAGGCACCAAGAGGGCTCTGGATTGAAGGCAAAATCAGTGTTTCTTGAAAAGCAAGCCCCAAGGATACCCAATCAATGACAGTCAGCACGGCCAGCGCCAACTCCTATTCCGTCACCATCCAGCCCAGCGGACGCCAGTTTGCCGTTCAAGGCGACGAAACCGTTCTGGTCGCAGGCATTCGCCAGGGGATCGGCTTGCCCTACGGCTGCAAGGACGGCGCATGTGGCTCCTGCAAGTGCAAAAAAATCTCTGGCACCGTCACACATGGAACGCACCAGTCCAAGGCCCTGAGTGCAGACGAAGAAGCCGCAGGCTTTGTGCTGACCTGCTGCGCCACACCCCATTCCGACCTGGTTCTGGAGTCACGCCAGGTGACCGAGGCAGGCGCCATTCCCATCAAAAAACTGCCAACGCGTGTCAACGCCTTGACGCGCCTGTCCCCGGATGTGATGCTGCTGCAACTGCAACTGCCCGCCAACGATAGCTTCACCTACCGCCCAGGCCAATACGTCGAATTTCTGCTGCGCGACGGTGCCCGGCGCAGCTACTCCATGGCCAACGTGCCGCAGCCCGGCGCCAGCATGGAATTGCACATCCGGCATATGCCGGGCGGCAAGTTCACCGACCACGTGTTTGGCGCCATGAAAGAAAAGGAAATCCTGCGCATTGAAGGTCCCTATGGGTCGTTTTTTCTGCGGGAAGACTCCGACAAGCCCATCATCCTGCTTGCCTCCGGCACCGGTTTCGCACCCATCAAGGCCTTGCTGGAACAGATGCAACAACGGGAGATCAAACGCCCCGTCACACTGTACTGGGGTGGGCGCCGCCCCACAGACCTGTATCTGGATGCATGGGTGCAGGCACTACTGCCCCGTATGCCCGCTTTGACTTACGTTCCGGTCGTATCAGACGCCTTGCCCGAAGACCAGTGGCGTGGGCGCACAGGTTTTGTGCACCAGGCCGTGCTGCAGGACCACCCGGACCTGTCAGGCTACCAGGTCTATGCCTGCGGAGCACCCATCGTGGTGGACTCCGCACGCCGGGATTTCTGCACTGCTGCGAAACTGCCAGACGACGAGTTTTTCGCTGACGCGTTTACTTCCGAGGCAGATAAGCAGGGTTAAAAGCCTTTTCAGGGCCTGTTGGTGCCTGCCTTGTGGTCACGCATTCCGTCATGGTTCATATCCCGCTGGCGGTCATGTTTTTCACGGTGGATGTCACGGCTGGCATGGTTTTCCATCTTCATCAGGTGCTTGCGCTCCTGCGCAGTTACTACGCCATCCGCCTTCGCACGCTGCTCGGCATGGGCAATACGGTCTTCCTTGCGTTGCAAACGGTTGGCCTCGCGCGGTGTCAGTTGACCCGACGCTACACCTTGTTCAATGCGTTTTTCCTGGTTGGCTTCGCGCTGGTCAATACGGGGCGTTGCCAGCGGGTCTTTGGGAACGGGTGCAGGTGCCTGCGCAAAGGCTGCGGCACCCAGGGTCAGGGTCAGTACGGTGATAAGTGAACGCATCTTCATGAGCATCTCCGGTGAATTGAAGTAAGGAATGGCTCCTTATCTCCTCTAACGGTGCAGCCCGCGAAACCACTGACATCGCCAATGCAAACGCTTGTAAGCATTTGTTACGGCTGACCCGAATTCCATTCACTGAGAACGACGGCCACCACCACCATCGCAGCGCCAAAGGCTGCAGTGAGAGTCAACAATTCACCCAGCCACAGCCAGGCAGCCAGCGCAGCAAATACAGGCTCCATGGCGTAGACCAGCGCCGCCTTGTCCGCTGGTACGTGGCGCTGCGCCATGGCCTGCAAAAACATCATGCCGGCAGTCGCCACAACACCCAGGTACAGCAGTCCGGCAACGACATCTCCCTCCGCACGCGCCATGAGCGTAGACAGACGGTCTGTGCCAAGCGCGGCAACCACCATCAAGGCGGTACCCAGCAATGCCATCCAGACGATTTGTGTGGCCGCCAGTTCACGGGCAGAGTGTCTCCCGGCGCGTTGTGACAGAAGAATGACATAGGCCGCGTAAGCCAGCGCGCCCACTACGGTCGCGGCATCCGCCATCAGGTGTGCACCGCCATCCCAGGACATCAGGCCAATGCCAGTACAGGCCAACATGGCTGCTGCCAACGTCCTCCATGAAAGGCGGTTGCCAAAAACCACGCCTAAAAGCGGAACCATCAGAACATTCAGGCTGGTCAGAAAGGCGCTGCGGTTCGAGGAAATGAACTCCAGCCCATACGCCTGTGCCACGTAGGACACCAGCACCAGCGCTCCCAGCATCGCGCCGTCCATCCAAGTGCGCAGCGGCGCTCGCAATGCCCATGGAGCCATGCAGACCGCTGCGATGATAAAGCGCAGAGCCGAAATTTCAACGCCATTGAGATGGGCTGTGGCCAGTTTGAGAACGGGGAACGTCGCCCCCCAGACCAGAGTGACAAACAGCAGCGCAAGGACGTGCTTATTCACCCAGATAAGCGGCGCGTACTTTGGGATCGTTCAACATGTGTTTGGCATCCCCGTTCATGGTGACAATGCCGGATTCCATCACATACCCACGGTCCGCAATGGACAGTGCCCGGCTAGCGTTCTGCTCCACCAGCAGCACCGTCACACCCTGTGCATAGACGTCCTTCACCACTTCAAAGATCTTGTCGACCATGATGGGCGACAAACCCATGGAAGGCTCGTCCAGCAACAGCACCTTGGGCCGGCTCATCAGTGCCCTGCCCATGGCCAGCATCTGCTGTTCACCGCCCGACATGGTGCCGGCCAACTGGTCTTTGCGCTCGCGCAGCCGTGGGAAGATGGTGAACATTTTTTCAATGTCTGCTGCGATTTCCGACTTGTCATCGCGGATGTAGGCACCCATCTGCAGGTTTTCCATGATGGTCATGCGGGTAAATACGCCGCGGCCTTCCGGCACCATCGCCAAGCCCTGCTTTACCAGATCCCACGGGCCCTGACCGCGAATGCTTTTGCCCAGGTACTCAATATCGCCGCTGTTGAGCGCCAGCGTGCCGGTGATCGCTTTCATGGTGGTGGTCTTGCCGGCACCGTTCGAACCGATCAAGCACACCAGTTCGCCCTCGTGCACTTCAAAATCCACGCCCTTGACGGCCTGGATGCCCCCATAGGACACCTTCAACCCAGTCACTTTGAGCAGAGTCTTCTTTGTCATCGTCATTCCTTTGAGGCGCTTAGTGCCCGCTCGTGCCCAGATAGGCCTCAATCACTTTTTCGTTCTTCTGCACATCGGCAGGGGTGCCCTCGGCAATCTGCTTGCCATAGTCCAGCACCGTCACGCGATCGCACAGGCCCATCACCAGTTTCACATCGTGCTCGATGAGCAGAATGGTTCGGTTGTCTTTGCGGATCTGGTCAATCAGTTCACGCAGCATCACCTTTTCAGTGGCGTTCATGCCGGCGGCAGGCTCATCCAATGCGATCAGTTGCGGATCTGTCGCCAGGGCACGCGCGATTTCCAGACGGCGCTGGTCGCCGTAACTCAGCGTACGCGCCTTGTAATCGGCAAATTTGCCAATGCCGACATAGTCAAGCAGTTCCTGTGAACGCTTGGCAATGGCCGCTTCTTCGGTCTTGAAGCCCGAGGTGCGGAAAATCGCCCCCATCAGTCCCGAGTGCGTACGGATGTGGCGGCCAACCATCACGTTTTCCAGCGCAGTCATTTCCGAGAACAGGCGGATGTTCTGGAAAGTGCGCGCGATGCCGGCCTTGGCCACGGTGTGCACCGCAGTAGGTTGGTAGGATTTGCCGGCGAGTTCGAAAGAGCCACTGTCTGGCGTGTACATGCCGGTCAGTACATTGAAAAAGGTGGTCTTGCCAGCGCCATTGGGGCCAATCAGGCCATACACCTGACCGCGCTTGATCTGGATGCCAACATCGCTGAGGGCCTGGAGGCCGCCAAAGCGCTTGGATACGCCGGATACGTTGAGTACTGTGTCTGTCATGTTGATTGCCTTCAGGGTTTGGTCGCCTGCAGGGACTTGCCGTGTTCGGGAGATGGCCACAAGCCGCGCGGGCGCATGAGCATGATGGTGATCATGGCCAGCGCCGTCAGCAACTGGCGCAGAATGGAGGCATCTAGACGTCCGCCAGTCATGTCTTGCAACGGACCAGCTACATAACGTAGCACTTCAGGCAAGGCTGACAGCAATACCGCCCCGAGGATCACACCGGGAAGGTGCCCAACCCCCCCCAGCACCACCATAGCGACAATCATGACTGATTCCATCAGGCTGAAAGATTCGGGAGATATGAAACCCTGGAACGATGCAAACATGGCCCCCGACACGCCGCCAAAAGTAGCGCCCATGCCGAACGCCAGCAGTTTGAGGTTGCGGGTGTTGATACCCATGGCTTTGGCAGCAATTTCGTCCTCGCGAATCGCCATCCAGGCCCGACCGACGCGAGACAATTCCAGACGGTGTGAAATGATCAAGCTGATCACGACGAGCCCCAAGAACAGGTAGTAGTACAGCGACACCGAGGCCAACTCAAAACCACCCACGCTGACTTTTTTGCCCAGATCCAGTCCAAAAAAGTGGAGGGAGTCAATCTGGTTAATCCCCTTGGGGCCATTGGTAATGTTGATGGGTTGGTCCAGGTTATTCATGAACACCCGGATAATTTCGCCAAAACCCAAGGTCACGATGGCCAGGTAGTCACCACGCAAGCGCAAAGTGGGTGCGCCCAGCAGGACACCAAAAATTCCCGCCAACCCGGCGGCCAGCGGAACAACCACAATCAGCGGGGTATGCATTCCATTGGGAAACATGGCCGCCAGTGCCGGGAATGTCTCCGTCAGATGGGGTGACGACATCAGGCCATACATGTAGGCGCCAATTGCAAAAAACGCGACGTAGCCCAGGTCCAGCAAACCGGCATAACCCACCACAATGTTCAGGCCCAACGACAGCAAGACAAACAGCAGCGCCATGTCGGCAATACGCACCCAGGCGTTTCCAAACCCCTGCAGCACCAGCGGCAGAATCAGCAGGCCCGCCGCAGCCAGCAGCATGACCATTAATTTTTGTTGATGTTTCATCTAGAGTTACTCCTCAGGCGCGATCCGCCACACGCTCACCCAGCAGGCCGGACGGACGCAGGGTCAGCACGATGATCAATACGATGAATGCGAATATGTCCGAGTACTGGCTACCCAATACTCCACCGGTGAGTTCACCGATGTAGCCCGCACCAATGGATTCGATCAGGCCCAGCAGGATCGCCCCAACCACGGCACCGGCCAGATTGCCAATGCCGCCGAATACCGCAGCCGTAAACGCTTTAAGTCCTGGCAGGAAGCCCATGGCGTGTTGCGCAGTGCCGTAGTTTGACGCGTACATCACACCGGCAATCGCCGCCAGTACGGCGCCAATAATGAAGGTCGCTGAAATCACCATATCCGGCTTTACACCCATCAGCCCTGCGACCCGCGGATTTTCAGCCGTGGCACGCATGGCACGTCCCAGCTTGGTGTAGTTCACCAGCCACATCAGCACCGCCAGCGAGAACGCCGTCACCACCAGAATCATGACTTGCGTGGGCGTGATCACGGCACCCGCAAACTCAAACGGTGTATTGGGCAGCAGCGTGGGATAGGACTTGTAGTTGGGTTTCCAGATGATCATGGCCAGTGTCTGCAGCAGGATGGACATGCCCATGGCGGTCAGCATAGGTGCCAGCTTGGGACTGTTGCGCAGGGGCCTGTAAGCCACTTTCTCGATGACGAAGTTCAGCGCTGCGGCCACCACACAGGCAATGACAAGCGCGAGGAAGAGCATCACGAATCCGGGTGTGCCCGGCATGGAATCCTGCATCAGGCCGATGATGGTCCAACTGGTGAGTGCCCCGACCATCATGACTTCGCCATGGGCGAAATTGATCAGGTTGATGATGCCGTACACCATCGTGTAGCCCAGCGCGATCAGCGCGTACATGCTACCCAACACCAGACCGTTAATGATCTGCTGTATCAAGATATCCATAAAAACTCCGTTGTTCTTGTGTGTGAACAGTCATGGTCGAAAACGCTGTTGGCGCAACGCCATGGAATGCAAAAAACTTGCCATGTCGGATTTACGAACCCTTCGTGGCAAAGCGGTGCCGCGATTCTAGCGACGCGACACGCTCGGGTCTTGGGAGGCTGGGGTGGGTTTACCCTCAAATTGCATACAGAATTTGCGCTAGCTTCGGCATTTCATGCTTTATTAGTTTTCTTTATTGTTTCTCGATTCCAGATCGCGCAACCTCTGCGCAATCCGGATCTCCAGTCCACGTTCCACTGGCTGGTAGAACCCCGGCGAGGCCATACCATCCGGCAGGTAATTCTCACCAGCAGCGAAACCACCTTCTTCATCGTGGGCGTATCGGTAGCCCTTGCCGTAATCCAGTTCTTTCATCAATTGGGTCGGCGCATTGCGCAGGTGCATGGGCACCGGGCGGGTGCCATCCTTCTTCACAAACGCTTTGACTTCGTTGAACGCCTTGTAAACCGCATTCGATTTGGGTGCCACCGCCAGATACACCACACATTCGGCCAGTGCCAGTTCCCCTTCTGGGGACCCCAGCCGTTCGTACACTTCAGCGGCGTCCAGCGCCAGGCGCAGGGCGCGCGGGTCGGCCAGACCAATGTCTTCGGTCGCCATGCGGACCAGACGGCGCGCCAGGTAGCGCGGGTCTGCACCGCCATCCAGCATGCGCACAAACCAGTACAGGGACGCGTCGGGATCTGAGCCGCGCACGCTTTTGTGCAAGGCCGAGATGGTGTCGTAGAACTGCTCCCCACCCTTGTCGTAGCGCCGCATGCGTTCGCCCAGCACCTTGAGCAGCCAGACATCGGTAATCTCAACGACTTTTTCCTGCTGCGCAGCCACGGACAGTGTTTCCAGCGTGTTGAGCAGGCGCCGTGCATCGCCATCCGCGTACGCAATCAGCCGGTCAACCGCTACAGATTCAATAGCTGGCAGTGCACACTGGGAAAGGGCCCGGGCCACAATCTGCTTCAAATCCTCAGTGCCCAGCGGTTGCAGCACATACACCGCCGCACGCGACAGCAGCGCCGAGTTCACCTCGAACGAAGGGTTCTCGGTGGTGGCGCCAATAAAGGTAAACAGACCGCTTTCCACATGCGGCAGAAACGCATCCTGCTGGCTTTTGTTGAAGCGGTGCACCTCATCGACAAACACAATGGTGCGGCGCTGCTCCAGCCCGTCGCGTGCGACCCGGGCCAGCTCCACAGCCTCACGAATATCCTTGATGCCCCCCAGCACTGCGCTGATGGTGATGAACTGCGCGTCGAACGCATCGGCCATCAAGCGCGCGATGGTAGTCTTGCCCGTCCCCGGAGGACCCCACAGAATGCAGCTGTGCGGCTGGCCAGACTCAAATGCCAGACGCAGCGCCATCCCCTCGCCGAGCAAATGCTGCTGGCCAATTACCTGGCCCAGCGTTTTGGGGCGTAGCAGTTCGGCCAGTGGCTGGTGCGGCGTATGTGCGGTGACCACAACGCTCTGCTACTGGCGCACCACGTCCGCGCCTGCGGGAGGTTTGAACTGAAAGCTGTTGGCATCCAGCTTGGCGTTGGCCTGAAATGCCTTGAAGGTCATCACGGAGCGCTGGCCAAAACTGTCCAGTATTTCCAGCACAGCGAGTTGATCCTGCCGAAACCCCAGCCGCACACTCTGCAACTGGCTGTCCCTGGCTTTGGGCGTGGCCTGCACCCATTGCAGGTCGTCCTTTTCTGGCAGATCAGCCAGCAAAAACTCTGCCTCCAGGGCCCGAAGATCAGCCGCGGAGGCGATCAACGCTGCCGGTGTTGTACCCAGCGCAGCAGCCTGCTTGCGCGCTGTCACCTGATTCAAATCGACGTCATACAGCCATAGCGTCTGCCCATCCGCCACGATGGTCTGCTCAAACGGTTTGCGGTAGATGAACTTGAAGCGATTGGGCCGGGAAAACTCAAAGGTGCCGCTGGACGTTTTTGAGCGCGCGGCCTGTCCGTCCCGTGCTGGCGAAGTTACCACCTGACTGAAGTCTGCACGCCCGGACTTCACGGTTCTGACGAAGGATTCCAAGCCTTCCATGCCTCCAGCCCTTGCCAGCATATCACATCCAGCTATCAAATAAATAGCAATCAGAGGTTTGATCCGCATCATTCGCTCCGCGCTGGCACCAGAATATCGCGCTGACCACTGCCACTCATGGCGCTGACGAGCCCGGCTTTCTCCATGTCTTCCACCAGACGCGCAGCCCGGTTGTAGCCAATCTTGAGATGACGCTGCACCAGCGAAATGCTGGCTTTGCGGTTTTTCAGCACCACCTCCACGGCCTGGTCGTACATGGGGTCTTTCTCGCCGCCGTTGCTTCCATCCAGCGCAGCATCACCCTCTCCGTCAACGGTACCACCTTCGAGCACGCCTTCAATGTAATTGGGCTCGCCCTGGCTCTTGAGGTAGCTCACCACGCGGTGTACTTCCTCGTCACTCACGAAGGCCCCATGCACGCGGATGGGCAGTCCGGTACCGCTGGGCATGTAGAGCATGTCGCCCATGCCCAGCAGGGCTTCGGCACCCATCTGGTCCAGAATGGTGCGGCTGTCGATCTTGCTGCTGACCTGAAAGGCAATGCGGGTGGGAATATTGGCCTTGATCAGGCCGGTGATCACGTCCACGCTGGGGCGCTGGGTCGCCAGGATCAGGTGAATGCCGGCGGCACGGGCCTTTTGCGCCAGTCGCGCAATCAGTTCTTCAATCTTTTTGCCCACCACCATCATCAGATCCGCCAGTTCGTCAATCACCACCACGATGTGAGGCAGGCGATCCAGCGGCTCAGGGGTCTCAGGCGTCAGGCTAAATGGGTTATAGATGAACTCGCCGCGCGCCTTGGCCTCGTCAATCTTGACGTTGTAGCCCGCCAGATTGCGCACGCCCATCTTGCTCATCAGCTTGTAGCGCTTCTCCATCTCCGCCACACACCAGTTCAGACCATGGGCGGCCTGACGCATATCGGTCACCACCGGCGCCAGCAAATGCGGGATGCCCTCGTACACCGACATTTCCAGCATCTTGGGGTCGATCATCAGCAGTCGTACATCGCGCGCTTCCGCCTTGTACAGCAGGCTCAAAATCATCGCGTTGATACCCACCGACTTGCCAGAGCCAGTGGTTCCCGCCACCAACACGTGCGGCATCTTGGCCAGATCGGCCACGATGGGGTTGCCAATGATGTCTTTGCCCAGCCCCATGGTCAGCAGGGACTTGGCTTCGTTGTAGACCTGCGAACCCAGAATCTCGGACAACTTGATGCTCTGGCGCTTGGCGTTGGGCAACTCCAGCGCCATGGTGGTCTTGCCAGGAATCGTTTCCACCACACGGATGGACACCAGGCTTAAGGACCGCGCCAAGTCTTTGGCCAGGCCCACAATCTGCGATCCCTTCACCCCCGTAGCGGGCTCAATCTCGTAGCGGGTAATCACCGGGCCAGGCTGAGCCAGCACCACACGCACTTCCACGCCAAAGTCTTTCAGCCGCTTCTCGATCATGCGACTGGTCATCTCCAGGGTTTCCGGGTCTACGGTTTCCTGGCGCAACTGCGCACCGTCCAGCAGCGCGACCTGCGGCAGCTTGCTGTCAGGCATTTCCGAGAACAATGGCTTTTGCCGCTCCTTGGCTACGCGCTCACTCGGTGGCAGCTCCATCACCACTGGCTCGATATGCACTGGCTGGGGGTGATGCACCTCAATCTCTTCACGCTCCTCGAACACCACCTCTTCGCGCTCACGCATGGCTTGCTGTCCCATTTCGAGGTCCTGCGCCAGTTCACGCTTCTCGCGCTGCGACTCGACCAGTGCATCAATGCGAGCACCAATACGCTCGGCCCAGCGCATCCACGAAAAATTGAAGGCCAGGGACGCCCCCACCACGCCCAGCACGATGGCCACCAGACCGGACCCGGCAAATCCAAGCCACTTGACGCTGGCGGAGCCCAGCAAATAGCCCAGTGCCCCTCCACTGTGCCCAGGCAAGGCAGTCTCGAACCGGTACAGCCGCGACCATTCGAGCGTCGTGCTGGCTACCATCAGGCAGGCCAGACCCAACCAGAAAGCTATGCGCCGAACATTCCGGGCATGCGCGTCCGACACCCCCATGGACGCCACCGGTTTGAGCGATTCGCCTCGCAGGCGATCCGCCAGCAGTGCAAGCCACTGACGCAGGCACACAGCCACGCACCACCAGACCGAGAAGCCCGCCAGAAAGTAGCTGAGATCGGCAATCCAGGCTCCCAGACGTCCCGCACGGTTGGCAACCGCCGCACCATTTCCCGAGGTGGACCAGGCCATATCGTTGGGCGAATAGCTTATCAGGGCAATCAGCCAGAGGGACAGGATCAAGAAACCGGCCACGAGCGCAATTTCATTGGCAAAGCGCCGCAGGCCCGCAGGCTCAGGTCTGGTAAGTGTCGAAGAAGCTTGAAGCGTGTGAAGAGAATAAGTCATGGGAAAAATCTGTACGGGCAAGCATACCCGAGCGCACCCCTAGCGCGGTACGCGCCGACGTTCGTTCACACGGATAAGCCCATGGTCCAGGGTCTGCAGAAACCCCTTTTCCTCAAAGTCTTTCATGACCCGGCTGACCATCTCACGTGAAGCACCCACCATCTTGGCCACATCCTGGCGCGACACCTTGTGCGGAATCAACAGGCCGCCGCTGGCGTCGGTCACCGCATTTTCAAGCATGACATTGGCCACCCGGGCGTAGACCCCCATCAACGCCAGGGAACCAATCTTCTGATCGGCGCTACGTAGTCGACGCACCAGTTCCCGCATGACAGATTGGGCCATCGCAGAGTTTTCGTCGAGACAGCGCGAGAATTCCCTGCGTCCCAGCACCAGCACATCGGTCATGATCTCCGCCTGTACGGTGGCCGAATGCGGCTCGCCGTCGATCAGGCTCATTTCGCCTACGTGATCGCCCACCCGCAGGGTTGCAAGTATCACCTCGCGCCCACGTCTGTCTGTCATCAGCACCCTGGCGCGCCCGGTCAGCAAAATGTAGAGGGCATTCGATGTGTGGCCCTGGGTGACGATGTATTCACCCCGCTTGCAACGCAGTTTGGTCACAGACCCGACCAGCGCCTGAGCTTGCGCATTAGTCAGCTGCGCGAACAGTGGGACCCTGCGGATCAATTCCAGGTTGCTCAGCAATGCCATTGCGTGGGTTTCCGATCGAACTGTGGGCGGCTTCTTACAATGGAGGCTACGCCTGCATTGAAGTGGTCTGTATTGACCCGAAATGTACACGGACTCTGCCCCCTAATACGCCTCCAAAGGTTTTCATGTCTACTTCGAAACATGCCAAAGTACTGATACTTGGGTCCGGCCCCGCCGGCTACACTGCCGCCGTTTACGCCGCCCGCGCCAACCTCAACCCACTGCTGATCACCGGAATGGCCCAGGGCGGCCAGCTGATGACCACGACAGAAGTGGACAACTGGCCCGCCGATGTGCACGGCGTGCAGGGTCCGGAATTGATGCAGCGCTTTCTGGAGCATGCTGAACGCTTCAAGACCGAAATCGTGTTTGACCACATCAGCGCTGTGGACCTGTCCAAGCGCCCTTTCACCCTGACCGGCGGTAGCGGTAGCTACACCTGCGACTCCTTGATCATTGCCACCGGCGCCTCAGCCAAATACCTGGGCCTGCCGTCAGAGACTGCATTCATGGGAAAGGGCGTATCGGGCTGCGCCACTTGCGACGGTTTTTTCTACCGAAACGAACTCTGCTGCGTGGTAGGTGGAGGAAACACTGCCGTGGAAGAAGCGCTGTACCTGTCCAACATCGCGAGCAAGGTGTACCTGGTGCACCGCCGGGACAAGTTCAAGGCTGAGCCCATCCTGGTCGACAAGCTGATGGCCAAAGTAGCGGAAGGCAAGATCGAATTGAAGACTTTCCGTACGCTGGACGAAGTTCTGGGCGACGCCTCTGGCGTGACTGGCATCAGGCTCAAGAGCGTGAACGACGGCAGCACCGAAGACATCACCCTCAAGGGCTGCTTCATCGCCATTGGCCACGCCCCCAACACTGACATTTTCCAGGGACAGCTGGAACTGGAAGGCGGCTACATCGTCACTCAGGGCGGCTTGAAGGGTTTTGCCACCCAGACCAGCGTACCAGGCGTCTTTGCCGCCGGCGATGTGCAGGACCACGTTTACCGCCAGGCCATCACCAGTGCCGGAACCGGCTGCATGGCAGCGCTGGACGCCCAACGCTTTCTGGAGCAACAGGACTGAAATGCCCCCACGCTCCGCCGCAAAATTACCCGTTAGCCTCAACATCTGTCGTTGGGCTATAATTCAAGGCTTTGCTGAATTCAGCAGTTCCGCCAATGTCTTTGGCGGGGGGTTACCGCCACCCAATATTTTGGCGAGGTGAGGTTTTCGCGAGATCGGGCGGGTTTGTCTGACAAACCAATCCTGGTCGCCAGTGAAAACCGTTGATGTATCGGAGTGTCCACATGGCACGCGTATGCGAAGTAACGGGCAAGGGCCCCATGGTCGGAAACAATGTTTCCCACGCCAACAACAAAACCAAGCGCCGGTTCCTGCCGAACCTGCAATACCGCCGTTTCTGGGTCGAGACTGAAAACCGCTGGGTGCGTCTGCGCATTTCCAACGCCGGCTTGCGTCTGATCGACAAAAACGGTATCGACTCTGTGCTCGCCGATCTGCGCGCACGTGGCCAAGCTTAAGGAGTAGCACCATGGCAACCAAAGGCGGACGCGAAAAAATCAAGCTGGAATCCACAGCTGGCACTGGTCACTTCTACACGACCGACAAGAACAAGAAAACCATGCCCGAGAAAATGTTGATCAAGAAATTTGATCCCGTTGCTCGCAAGCATGTGGACTACAAGGAAATGAAGCTGAAGTAATTCAGGTTCCTCCGGTCTCCAAGAAGCCCGCTCACTGCGGGCTTTTTTCATCCTGCATTTTTGACCTGCCTCCTATCAGCCGTATTCATCTAAATTCCGGGAAGCCCTCAGCCCTATTTCCAATTTCCCATTTCCCAGATGGCTTGAATTAGATCAAACGGCTACAAGATTGAGTTGATCCAGCGGGCGGACAGTGGTGCAGGCGCAGGCTTGCGCTGAGGCACACCCAAAGGACTTTAAAGTAACCAGCCTGACCGAAGCCCGGATCTGGCTGGACCAACTGGAAAAAGCCCCGCAAGCCAAGGCGACCGGTAAATGGCCTCTGGTGTCGGTACTAGAGCACCTGGCACAGAGCATCGAGATGAGTCTGGACGGTTTTCCGCAACCCAAAAGCGCTGCATTTCAACATACCGTGGGGGCCGCCGCATTTACCGTGTTCCAGTGGCGCGGCAAGATGACCCATGGGCTTGATGAACCCATCCCTGGCGCACTGGCGCTAACGCCACAAGGCGACTGGAAGCCGGCAACCAACCGCTTGCGCACAGCAATTGCGCGATTTGAAGCCCACACCGACCTTCTTCAGCCGCACTTTGCATACGGTGCGTTGAACAAGGCCGAGTTTGCGCAAGCCCATGTGTTTCACATCGCCAACCACCAGGACGAAATCGTCGGCGGGTGAGTGCACCAAAGCAGAATGCTATTGATTTAATAGCTGCTCGCGCAATATCTACCTGGTCTTGCAGCCTATCTATCTCTAAATTACCCCGCGTAACAAGTCTGAATCGCCTTCAGGCGCTGCACGATGGTCCGGCGCAGGGCCACGGGTGACACGACCTCCACATCAGGCGCCATGCGCAGCAACTGGTAGCTGGCGTTCTCCAACGTTTCTATCGGGATCTTGAAGCGCACCGTCTCGCCAGGTTGTGCGATAGGCGCCTGTGCCGCCACGGCCTTGGCCACCGCGCTGCTGAGTTGACGCAGCTGCTTCAAGCCCTGGGCGGTGGCCTGCACCACGGCATGGCCCTGGTACAGCCCGGCTTCAAAGCGCTGGATGGATTCAGTCCAATAGGCCGGCAGGTCAAAACGTTTGGGCCGCGTGCTGGGCTTGTCCAGCAACTCTGCGCCCAGGATTTTGGAGATGCGGTAGGTGCGCGGCTTGGCATCACTGGTGGCCACCAAGTACCAAACGCCCGCCTTCAGCACCAGCCCCAGCGGGTGCACGGTGCGTTGCACCTCGGCCTTCCAGCTGTCGTAGCGCAGGCTCAGCTGCCGGTCTTGCCACACGGCGGCAGCCACCGTAGCCAGGTGCGGCACCGGGTCGGCCTCGCGGTACCAGTCGGCTGGGTCCAGGTGAAAGCGGGCCTGCACGCGTTGCGCGTCATCACGCTGGTGCGCAGGCAGTGCGCTCATGAGCTTGAGCTGCGCGTCCACTACCTGCTGGCCCAGGCCCAGCTCGGCCGCAGGGCCGGCCAGCCCGCTCATGAACACGGCCTGCGACTCGGACGCGGTGAAACCGGTCAACGTGGTCTTCCACCCTTCCACCAACTGAAAGCCGCCGTTGCGGCCCTGCTCCGCATAAATGGGCACGCCGGCTGCGGTGAGCTGGTCCACATCGCGGTACAGCGTGCGCACGGAGACCTCCAGCACTTCGGCCAGCGCCTGCGCGCTCATGCGTCCACGGGTTTGCAAAAGCATCTGGATGGTCAAAAGGCGACTGGCACGCATAGCTGCATGGTAGCCATAAAAGCTGACATTCGATGGCAGCTATTACTGCACACACTCGCTCCCATCTTCACAAATTAGCAAGGAAACGAGATGGAACACCTCTGGCTTTATGCGGTTTTGGTAGCGGGCATCGTGGTGCTGCCGGGCATGGACATGGCCTTCGTGTTGGCCAGCACGCTCGTGGACGGCCGGCGTTCAGGTGCCGCGGCGGTGGCAGGCATTGTGCTGGGCGGCATGGTGCATGTGGCCATGGGCGCACTCGGCGTGGGCTTGCTGCTGCAGCACTTTCCGATGACATTCAATGCACTGCTGCTAGCCGGCAGCCTGTATGTGGCGTGGATGGGCTACGGCCTGCTGCGCAACACGCAAGCGCTGTCGGAGGTGCAGGACCAGCCCTCACGCCCTTTGCACAGCACCTTTCTGCGCGCCACCCTCACCTGCCTGATGAACCCCAAGGCCTATATCTTCATGCTGGCTGTGTTTCCGCAGTTCATTCGCCCGCAGCTGGGCAGCATCGCGGCACAGTCCTTTGCCCTGGGCGCTATCACCGCTATGGCGCAAATCGCTGTGTACGGCAGTGTGGTGCTGGTAGCCGCGCGGCTGCGCGTGTGGCTGCGCGGTAGTTCAGCCAGCCAGACGGCGTTCAGCCATTGGCTGGGTGGCTTGCTAGTACTGACGGCGGGGTGGACCTTGTGGATGGGGTGGCGGGCGGCTTGAACTCAGCCACGCCTGGCCACTTCAATTTTGGCGATATCAATTTTCCCCATCTGCATCATGGCCTCGAACACGCGCTTGGCGGCGGCGCGGTCAGGGTCTGCCATCGCGTCCGTCAGCGCGCGTGGCGTGATCTGCCACGACAAGCCCCATGGGTCCTTGCACCAGCCGCATTGACTCGCTTGGCCGCCGTTGCCCACGATGGCGTTCCACAAACGATCGGTCTCTTCCTGGTCGTCCGTCGCCACCTGGAACGAAAACGCCTCGGTGTGCTTGAACATCGGGCCCCCATTGAGACCCAGGCACGGGATGCCCATCACGGTGAACTCCACCGTCAGCACATGGCCCTGCTTACCCATGGGGTAGTCGCCCGGCGCGTAATGCACTGCGCCCACCGCACTGCTGGGAAAGGTCTTGGCGTAGAACTCTGCAGCCTCCAGTGCACCGCCGTCGTACCAAATGCAAATCGTGTTCTTGGGGGTCATGGGTGTTCTCCTGGGGTTAGACCTTAGGCTCTTGTTGGGTCGTGCAGTGGATGCCCCCTCCACCGGCCGCAATGCCATCAATGTTGAGCTGCACCACCTCGCGGCCCGGAAACACTTTTTGTAGTTCTCGTTTGGCCGCAGCATCGGTGCGCGGATCGCCAAACTCCGGCGCGATCACCGCACCATTGCAGACATAGAAATTGATATAGCCGGCCGCAAAGTCGTTGTTGGCAAAAGCCTCTCTGACTTTGGAGGGCGCCTCCAGCACCCGCACATCCAGTGTGCGGCCGGCAGCATCCGTGGCATTGCGCAAAATGTCCAGATGCCGCTGGGTCACCGCATGGTCAAACGATGCGGGGTCCGGGTCATACCCGGCCATGACCACACCAGGGCGCGCAAAGCGGGCATAAAAATCGGTGTGCCCGTCTGTAATGTCCCGGCCTTTGATGCCCGGCAACCAGATGATCTTCTCCAGCGCCAGCAAACGCTTGAGCTCCAGCTCGCACTGGGCCTTGCTCACGGCGGGGTTGCGGTTGTCGTTCACCACACAGCTCTCGGTAATGATCGCCGTGCCCTGACCATCCACCTCAATACCGCCCCCTTCAAGCACCAGCCGGGTTTCCGTACGTGGGACACCCGCACGCCGCGCCACAAACCCGGCAACGGCCGCGTCCTGCGCATACTCCTGCTTCTGGCCCCACCCGTTGAAGTTGAAGTCCACGCCCGCTTTTTCGCCGCTCTTTGTCACCACAAAAACCGGGCCAATGTCGCGCATCCACAAATCGTCGTGCGGGCACACCACCAGCTCCACCTTGGCGCCCATCAGTTTTTGGGCCAGTGGCATATCGGCGGCGCGCACCAGCATGGACACCGGCTCGTACCGGGCAATCGCCAATGCAATACTGGCCAGATTGCGTTGTACTTCCGGCAAGAGCTTGCGGCCCCAAATTTCCTTGCTGGCCCCAAAAGCCATCCATGTGCGCAGGTGCGGCTCGCCCTCATCCGGCATGTAGGCCAGCCCCTGTCTGGCCGTTACGGCAACAGCCTGTTGCCCAGTGCCAAGCAAAGCGCTGGCAGCCATCGCGCTCCAAGATTTCATAGTGGTCCGTCGGTTGAGCATGGTGAATTTTCCCGTTCTGCTGGCGATGCTGCCATCACTGCCGTGTCAGCACGACGTGCGTGGCCAGGGGTGTGCTTGCGTGCCGGGTGCAAGCGTAGCCCAAGGCAGGCAGGTTGATGCCCTCGAACAACCGCTCCCCCGCACCCAGCAACACCGGCGAGATAGCGATATGCATTTCGTCAATCAGACGCAGGCGCAGGTACTGCTGGATGGTGTTGACGCCGCCACCGACCCGCACGTCCTTGCCCCCAGCCGCCGCGCGGGCGTGCTCCAGCGCGACCACGGGACCTTCGGTGACAAAGTGGAACGTCGTGCCGCCTTCCATGACCAGCGGCGGTCGCGCATGGTTGGTCAGCACAAACACCGGCACGTGGTACACCGGGTTCTCGCCCCACCAGCCGCGCCAGCTCTCGTCCGGCCACGGCCCGCGCACGGGGCCGAACATGTTGCGCCCCAAAATCCAGGCCCCCATGTTCTGAAAGCCGCGCTGGGCAAGGTCATCGTCAATACCCGTTGCACCGCCGCCCTCGTTGCCAAACAGGTGCGTCTGAAACGTGCGCGTCGACATCGCCCAACCATGCAAGGAGGTGCCGCCGATACCGAGCGGGTTGGCCAAGTCCTGGTCGGGTCCGGCACCGAAGCCGTCCAGCGAAATGGTGAAACTTTCTACGCGAAGTTGGGACATGGAGACTCCTGAAATTGCGAGCGCCAGTGTGCCCTAGTTTGCGGAGCTTGCGTTCGATGGTCCCCCAGAGGGAATCACTGAAAGCGTACAGGTTACGCCACCATGGAGAACCTGAATACCTTGTGCTCCGCAGGCAAAACGGATGGCGAAAGCACGATAGCCGGATTGTTGCCCCACTGCCAAAGGTAGGGGCCTCCTTCGGCGGACTCGATGCCCCAGCCCAGACCCCATTGAAGCCCGAGGGCCGGGTCTACCGGTACCGGATTGGAGAGTATCAAGGAGACGATGCGCGCATTGCTCAACACGGCCTACATGAACTTCGCGTAATCAGCAGCCGTTGTATAGAGCGAAGCGGCCGCGACGGGCGCCAAAAATCGAATCTGGCGTGTACGGCCAAGCACAGAAGTTCCGCTGACCAAACGAGCAGCCCCCTCAGGCCAAACGAGGCTGCTGTCGGCCATGCCCAGGCCTGCAAACACTTGCTTGCGAAAGTAGTCCGAGAACTCCATGCCGGTGACCGCCTCGATCACACTCTGCAGAAGAACAAACCCCTCTCCCGAGTAGCCCCAACGCTGCCCGGGTTCGAACGCGAACGACAAGGGGCCGCCGGACCCATTGAGCAGACCCGAGCGGTGGCTGAGCAACTCTGCGATGGAGAGGCGCGCCAAGGTGTCTTGGGGGCACAAGGTCGTAGGCGTCTGCCGGAGACCGGGCCAGTACGTTGTGGTAATGCTTGTAGCCGGTAGGCAGGTAGCGGGCCGCGGGTGCTTTCAGGTCAAGTTGCCCAGCAGGCACCAGTTGTAGCGCCGCGAATGACAAGGGGCTTGGTCAGCGAAGCAGCCTGAAAAATGGGCGCCACCTGCGTCGCCGCCAGATCACACCCGGACACCTCGACGGGAATTCCGGGCTGGGCGGAGCGCAGCACCACATGGGACGATGCACAAACCCCAAAGTCCTTGGCCAGTGCCGATAGCGGCTGTTCTCGGTAGTGCGCGGCATCGCCCGCGCAAGAGGCCAATGCAGGCAGCACCGCACCGGCCAGAAGCAATTGCCTGCCAGTGAGCGGCGTGTGAGAGCGTTTCACCGGGGCAGGCTTTTGTGTGCCTTACTTGCGCAGTGCCTGCGTGTCCTTCGCCAGCTGCATGATCTTGTCCCACTCGCCCCTCACCATCGCATCGGCCGGAACGATCCACGAGCCCCCCACGCACACCACGTTGGGTAGGGCCAGAAAATCCGGTGCATTCTGCAGGGTCACGCCGCCGGTGGGGCAGAACTTCACGTCAAAGAACGGGCCGCTCCAGGCCTTGAGCATGGCCGGGCCACCGGCCTGCATGGCAGGAAAGAATTTCAGCTCGGTAAAGCCGGCTTCCGCAGCCATCATGATTTCGCTACCCGTGGCCACGCCAGGCAACAGGGCCAGTCCGGCATCGCGGCATGCCTGGCCAACGGCGTTGGTGTAGCCGGGGCTCACCGCAAACTTTGCACCGGCCATGGACGCGGCCTGCACATCCGCCTTGCTGCGGACCGTGCCAGCACCCACCACCGCTTGGGGCACGGCTCGAGCAATGGCTTCAATGCAGGCCAATGCCTGAGGCGTGCGTAACGTTACCTCCAGCATGCGCACACCACCGGCCACCAGGGCGCGGGCCATGGGCACGGCGTGGGCCACCTCATTGAGCACGATCACGGGAATCACCGGAGCATCCTGCATCACCTGCAGGGCGGTCCATTGGGAGGATGTTGTCATGGGATGTACTTTCAATCAGAACCAGCTGCAGGCGCCTTCTTCGGCGGTGGTGGCGTTGCGCCGGAAATTGGCAAACAGTTCGCGCCCCATGCCAATGCCGTTGGCGGCACGCAACGCGTCGGGTATGGTGTCCAGCGGGCGGGCAGCCCATTCGGCGTCGCTCACCAGAACTTGCAGGGTTTCGGCATGGGCGTCCAGGCGAATGATGTCGCCATCGCGCACCTTGGCCAACGGGCCGCCAGCAGCAGCCTCTGGCGACACGTGGATGGCAGCGGGTACCTTGCCCGACGCACCGCTCATGCGGCCATCGGTCACCAGCGCCACGCGGAAGCCCTTGCCTTGCAGCACGGCCAAAGGAGGTGTGAGCTTGTGCAGTTCTGGCATGCCATTGGCCTGTGGACCCTGCCAGCGCACCACGCAAATCACATCGCGGTTGAGTTCATCCGCCTGAAACGCCTGGTGCAGCGCGTCCTGC
The DNA here is from genome assembly GCA_028868305.1 of Burkholderiales bacterium. GTDB lineage: Bacteria > Pseudomonadota > Gammaproteobacteria > Burkholderiales > Burkholderiaceae_C > Allorhodoferax. Next base: position 53,754 of record JAGWUS010000020.1, read on the forward strand.
GAATCGAACACACGGCACGGGGCTTCGATGATGTGGCGGTCATCCGGCACCGCCGATACCTTGATGACACTGCGACCCAAGTTGCCCTTGAGCAGCTTCAAGCCACCGCTGGCGCTGAAAGGCGCGCTCGCCGGGCGCACCACGGATTCGTCTTTGCTGGCACCCGAATCTGTCCATTGCAGGCTGCCATCGACCTTGACCGAGGGGATAGTGGTGAACTCGCGCAAGCCCCCGCTGCGCACGGTCAGCACATCGGCGTGCATAAAGCCTGCATCCAGCAACTCGCGGATAACGTAACCAGGACCACCTGCGGCCTGGAACTGGTTCACATCCGCGCTGCCGTTGGGGTACACGCGGGTCAGCAAAGGCACCACGTCGGAGAGCGCAGAGAAATCGTTCCAGTCAATCAGGATGCCGGCAGCGCGCGCCACGGCAACCCAGTGAATCAGGTGATTGGTCGATCCGCCGGTCGCCAGCAAGGCCACCATGGCGTTCACTATGCAGCGCTCATCCACCACCTGACCGATGGGCGGGCACTGGGCCCCCACGCTTGAACGCCCCAGCACCGTGCGCGCGGCTTCGCGTGTCAGTTCATCGCGCACGTTCGCACCCGGGTTGATGAAGGCCGTGCCCGGCACGTGCAGGCCCATGGCTTCTAGCAGCATCTGGTTGCTGTTGGCGGTGCCATAAAAGGTGCAAGTCCCCAGCCCATGGTACGCAGCCGACTCGGCGGCCAGCAGCTCGGTGCGGCCTACCAGGCCTTGGGCGGCTTTCTCGCGCACCTTGGCTTTTTCGTTGTTGGGCAGGCCCGAGGTCATGGGACCGGCAGGCACAAACACGGTGGGCAAGTGGCCAAAATGCAGTGCACCGATCAACAGGCCGGGCACGATCTTGTCGCACACACCCAGCATGAGCGCGCAGTCAAATACATCGTGACTGAGCGCAATGGCGGTGGCCATGGCAATGGTGTCCCGGCTGAACAGGCTGAGCTCCATGCCCGCCGTGCCCTGGGTCACGCCGTCGCACATGGCGGGTACGCCACCGGCCACCTGGGCGGTTGCACCATGTTTGCGCGCCTCGGTCTTGATGATGTCCGGGTAATGCTGCAACGGCGCGTGGGCCGAGAGCATGTCGTTGTAGGCGGTCACGATACCGATGTTCGCTCCCTTCTCTTCCACGATTCTGAGCTTGTCCAGACCTGTGACGCGCGCCTTGTCGGCGTCGGGCATGGCGGCAAAGGCGTGGGCCACATTGGCGCAGCCCATGCGGTCGGCACCGGGCTTGCGCCGGGCGGCCATCTCAATGCCGTCGAGGTAGGCACGACGCGTTGGCTGGCTGCGCTCGCGAATGCGCTGGGTGACTGCTTCAACCGTGGGATGGAGTTTCATAAAATTTGGTAACAAAATTACATCACGAATACTACTGCTGAACACGCCCTGGCACATGTCCATCCGTTACCAGATGGTTACGAAAAAGCAAAAAACCCGAACATGCCGGGCTTTTGCACCGTGACTGGCCCGGCCGACTGGCCTCACATCACTGCACAGCTACTTCAACCCGACGGGCTACGCTATCGGAGCCGGTTGCCGGCGACCGCAGCAGGCTTGGCAGCGAAATGGTTGGCCGAAAAAACGATGTTGTCATGATCCTGAGTACCCATTGTCCAAACTCCAGATATAGTGAATCCTGACTGCAAAGTGGGAGCGAATGCTCAGGCGACCGCTTGCGCAAGCCATGTTTTTGCGCGCTCTAGGTCCTGCACCGTGTCTATGTCCATGGTGCAGCCAGCGTCCTCCACGACCAGAGTTGTTCTGGGATGGGCCTCCACTATGGATGCAGCACCCTGGGGGCCTGACAGACGCATTAAGTCCTTCGCACAGGCTGGCGCAAAGCGCACCGGGTGCCCGCGCTTGCCTTCATGCATCGGAAAGAGAACCCCGTTCACCAGTGGCATACGCGCGATGGCCAGCAAGGTGTCCACATGAACCAGGGGCAAATCTGCCGGAAGAATCATCCAGCCAGGGGCATCTGCAGTGGCCCGCACAGCAGCGGCAATGCTGTCTCCCATGCCAGCATGCTGCGACTGTTCCAGATGCCAGCGCAAGCCGCTGGCCTTCACAGTCGCAAGTGTTCGCTGCAAGACAGTGTGCCCACCCAGATCGGCCTGGAGTTTATGAACTGTACCGCCCGACGCCAGGAAACGTTCGCCACGGCCCGATGCCAGAACCAGCACCACAGGAAGTGTTTTCGTTTCCAGTGGTGTGGCGGGATGGACGCCCGAATCAGGCGATGACACAACGCGACGCCGGGCTGGCGACCGGTGTGCTCGCCACCAGGTTCTTGACCTGAATGATTTCCGCCAGAATGGACACCGCAATCTCGGCTGGGGTGCGCGCACCGATGCGCAGGCCCACCGGCCCGTGCAGACGCGCCAGCTGCTCTTCGGTCATATCAAAATGTTCCGCCAGACGCTTCTTGCGGGCGTCCTGGTTCCGCCGGGAGCCCAGCGCACCCACGTAAAAGGCATCACTGCCCAGTGCTTCAAGCAAGGCCATATCGTCCAGCTTGGGGTCGTGGGTCAGGGCCACGATGGCAGTGTGTGCATCCACTTGGAGTTCGCGCACCACGTCGTCGGGCATGCCCTCCACACGGCGCACACCGCTGACACCCTGCATCAGGGTGGCCGCGTACTCATCCCGCGGATCGCACACCAGCACCTCGAAATCCAGGGCCGTGGCCATGGAGGCCACCGCTTGCGACAGCTGCCCTGCCCCGATCAACAGCAAACGCCAGCGTGGACCAAACAAGGTGCGCAGCACCGATCCGTCGAACTGCATGGTCTGGCCGCGCACGGCAGCACCCAGTGTGACTGCCCCGGTGGCCAGTGTGAGGGTGCGCGACACCATCTGGTGGTCAGCGGTGCGTTGCAATACCTGTTCCACCCAGAGGGTGTCCTGCAGCGGTTCCTGTACCAGGCGCAAGGTGCCGCCGCAAGGGAGCCCGAAGCGGGCCGCCTCTTCCTTGGAAACACCATAGGCCAGCATGGCAGGCTTGGGCTGACCCGCGACAACCGGCTGGTGCATGGCGGCCTTGGTGCGGGCGATCAGATCGTCCTCCACACAGCCGCCCGACACCGACCCGCTGACGACGCCATCGTCCCGCACTGCCAGCAAAGCCCCGGGCGGGCGCGGTGCGCTCCCCCAGGTCTCTACCACCGTCACCAGACTGACCGCGTGGCCTGCTTGCTTCCAGGCCAGCGCGTCAGCCAGCACCCTCAGGTCAAGGCTTTCCATAGTCGCTAGGGCCCTGGATCAGGCCTGCTTGATGGCGTCGCCGGTAATCGGAAGCTTGCGCACCCGCTTGCCAGTCAGCGTAGCCACTGCATTGGCAATCGCTGGGGCCACCAGTGCCACAGCCGGTTCGCCGATACCGCCCGGCTTCTCGGTGCTTTCCACCAGAATGATGTCGATTTGCGGTGACTCATCCATGCGTACGATCGGAAACTCCTTGAAGGTGCTCTGCTGCACGCGGCCTTTGTCGATCGTGATTTCCTGCATGATGGCAGAGCCCATGCCGAACACCACGCTGGACTGGATCTGGGCTTCCACCGTATCCGGATTGACCATGCGCCCCAGATCAGCGGCAACCGTCACACGGTGCACGCGAACACCGGAACCTTCAAGGCTGATTTCGGCCACCTGCGCCATATAGGTTTCATACCCTTCCATGATGGCAATGCCGTGCGCACGACCTGCGGCCAGTGGCTTGCCATAGCCCGCCTTGTCTGCAG
>JAGWUS010000021.1 GCA_028868305.1 Burkholderiales bacterium
ATCCCCCAGCGCCAGCGCGGTGGTGGTGACGATGCACTGGTCCGCCCGGATGCCAGCCTCCAGCAGAGCTTCCAGCAAACCCTGGCGCTCGGCCACGGTAAATGCCGGGCCTTCGCCGGTGGTGCCAAAGAGGGTGATGCCGTCGCAGCCACAGGCCAGCATGCGCTGTACGTGGGCAATGGCCCTTGGTGTGTCCAGCAGGCCGGTGGCGCTTACCGGTGTGAGGACGGCAGGCCAGAGGCCATGGATAGCAGGGTGCAAGGCGTCGCCCTTTCTGGCAGCGTGCGCCCCGCGGCGCACCGGGCTAAATACTAACCTGCAAACACCGCAGCAGAAAATAAGCCCGTAGCCCCCGTGGAATATGCACGAGAAGCTACTTATTTAATAGCAAATCGCTTGCATGTTACGCTCCGATTCCGGCTGCCTACTGCGCCCAGTAGATGTTGTCTAGGCGAATCTCTGGCATGCCAGTTCTTGCCGCATTTCCAGTGGCCGACCATACGTCTGATACGGAGAAGCGCGTCAAAATGTAGCGTAAATCCAGTGTTGGGCTAGCTGCCTTGAATGCCGACAGTGGAATAGACACATCGCACCAGACCGTGCCTGTATTGCAGTAGCCATAGGTTCCATTGGAGACAAGTACAAAGGCGTCGACTGGGCGACCAAGGTCCGTGTCGCTGGAAATGCCAATACGCAAGGAGCCTACATAGGCGGACTTGACGCTGAAGCGAATCGATCCGTTGGCGAAGTTGGACATATTTGCGGTCACCGGAGTCGATGCTGAGGATTGCCACAACAATCCCCAGCCATAGCCAGCGGTGTTGTTGAAGCCAGAGAGTGAAATGTAATGACTGGCTCCCAATGTGCCGGCCTGATCACCGGACGCGGAATCGCCAGTTAACGGGTAGCCCAGGGTGAATGTTCCAGCCTGGTAGGCATCGGCGCGCATGCCTGAAGGCCAACCAGTCACTGCCTCGGAATGAATTACAAAGCTGGGTTGCGTTACCGCGGTGTTCAGCACTGGCGGCACGTAGTACAAGGCAGATGCTTCGTCGCACGGTTTGCTTGTGTCTTTCGCCCAGGTGGCCGTTGGATTCAGGGACTGTGCGGCGCAACGCGCTTGCCGCGTCACGTTGAAGAGTCCCCAGTTGTCGTCAGATTGCTTCCACGGCTCGTCAAAAGCTTCAAAATACACAATGCCTTTGGGGCCAGCGTCGCTTCGCGAAGCGATTGCCCAATCCAGCAGGCGGCTGTAGTACATCTTCTGGTTGGCGGGATGTCCCAGGAATTTGTAGCGGCCAGTTCCACTTGGGTCAGCGGCTTTCCAACCGGTCTCGCCAATGATGATGGGCAAATTGGCACGGCCATTTTTGTCAAGGTAGGCACGCACTGCAGCGTAGTCACTCTTTGTCTTGCCAATGGCTGCATCCATCATCGCGCTAGCGCGCAGTGCAAGGTTGGTTTGTCCCTTTTGCTGCCAGTCCCAATCGGGTGCCGGATCGGCGTCTGCAAAGTTGCTGTACTCCGCATCTTCGATGGAATAAGTGTGGATGGATGCAAAGTCAATCTGGCTAAAAATGTCGGCAGCTTGGTCCGCTGCATTGCGGCTACGACCTGCATAGAACACCCAGTTGTCATCGGTGGTGACCGGCTGGGAAATCTGATCCCGCACGGTCTTGATGTAGCCCGCCATGGTTTTTGTCGAAATGGGCACGAACGACCAGTACACCATCGTTTCATTTCCCACGCTAACGGCCACCACCTGGTTGGGGTAGGTTTTTGCCAAGGTAACACCGCGGGCCATTTCGTCCTCGTTGCCCGCCTGGATACTGGCGCGTGTTGCTGGGTCCGTTACATACTCAAACGTATTGACGTAGATCCCCAGCATGACCTTGATGTCCAAGTTGTAGGTCTGTATGACGCGCAGTGTGCGCAAGGCCACCTTGTCGGAGCTGTCAAAAATACGGATCAGTCCAATCCCGGCGGTCACCAGCAGATCCAGGTCGTCCTTCACCTGTTGGTCTGTGATGACTTCGGTGGCCCGCCCCGCATCGCTTGTTGCCGTCCTAAAGGGAGAGTAAGAAACGGCCTTGCGGGTGGTAAACGCACTGGGCAAGGCGCGTAGGCCCGTAGCGGACGCTGGCGCAGGACCGCCGTTCATTTGGTCGGTGGTCGTACCGCCACCGCCGCAACCGCCCAGCATGAGCGCCGCACCTAAACTAAGGGCTGCAGTTGAGAATTTCAGAATTGATTTCATTTTGTCTTGCCTCAAAAGCTGTACACCAGGCCAACTGTCAACCAGTTGCCATCAGTGGCGATACGTGAGTCCACATTGCTAAAAGATGCGTTGCCCGGCATCGACATGGGCGAGAGTCCTTGCTTTGCGTAGTGCACCATTCCCACAGTGCCTTCCAGTTGCAGACCCTTTGCATAGTTATATTTCGCACCAAAGGTATTGATCACCGCGGAGTTGTTTTGGCCACGGTCGCTTGGATTCTTGGTATCGGCTGTGCCCAGGTAAACCATTCCGGTAGAAAAAGTCCACTTGTCCATGCGGTAGCGGAGCCCCAGCATCACGTCAGCAGACACTGCCGAATAGCCTGGATTGCTGGTCGCAAAAGGGTTGGTGTAATCCACATTAAAGGCAGTGGTCCACTTTGTTGCAGGGTTGAACACCACATCGGCACCATTCCAGTAATTGCGCCGGATTCCACCTGAAATTTCGATCTGCGCGTTGTATTGGTAGCGCGCCATGATCATCGCGATACTTTGTTTATTGCTGCCAAATTGATTTCCGTTGGTAGCCACGAAACTATCGTCCAATGAATAAGGTGTCACGCCGCTGAATGGCGCATGGCCCCAGGCGCCAGCGCCGCCATTAGTCGCATCCTGGTACATCGCGTCAACCACTAAATCGCCCTTGTGGTACTGGGCATAGAGCTCATAAAAAGCGGGCTTCAAGCGTGTGAACTTGGTGTTGCCCTGGTCATAGGTCAGCTCCAAAAATAGGTCGCCGTCGGCAACGTCAAAATTACGGGTATTTACGCGAATCGCATTGGCCAGCATGCCGTAGCCCGCGCCGCTGGATGCCCACGCTTCTGATACACCCACGTTGGTGCCATACGGATAGTCAGCCACCGACCATGCGCGTGTCGTCATGGATCCGATACGCACGCTGCCATAGTCTTCGTGGCGCAAGGCAATGCTCTTGTCGTACCAGTAATCCGGCACATCCACAGTACCTCCATACCGTGTTTCAACAGCGGCACCATCAACCGTGGCGTCGCGCCAGCGCTGGCTCAACAGGCCCGACAGCTCATAGCCCCCACCCAGGTTGTACTTCGCTCCCAGATACGGCTGAACCTGCCAGAATGTTGTGTCGACCGTCTTGTAGCTCTTGCCTGGAATGATGGCGTCGGCAGCCTTGATTTGCTTGGACACACCACTGTCAGCGACCTGGCATTTGAGGCAGTAGTTGCCCTGCAACCCAACGGTGGCTTCCGCAAACCCGGTGAGGCTGAACATGCCGTCAGGACCGAATTCAATGGCATGGCTAGACGCCGACGCAAGCAATAGCGCTGCAGCCAGGCCTGCACGGGCCGGCCAGACTGGATTCGTCTGCTTGGGAGTAACTCGGTTTTTCATTGGATGCACCGTGCGATGTAGAGTGCCTTGCGGGCTGGTTGATCTTGAAAGCGCTTTCAGGAGCTTAGCCTAAATTGCGAACTAGCGTCAATGCATGGTGTACCGTGTTTTCCCTAGCTTTTGGCAATTATTTGAGCCGCCTATCGCTCGCTTACGGGTAAACCAGTATGCCGTTATGAAAGCGCTTTCAATATCATGCTCTTCTAAGAGAAATTACTGCTCAGAGGAACTCATCATGCGAATTTTTGCCCGCTGCGCCACAGCAGTCTGCGTCGCGCTTTGCGCAATGCACGCCACACAGGCCCAACCGGTCAAGGTGGGCGCCGGGAGCTATTACGCCTCACCCAAGGCAGGTGACGAGCCACCACCATTGGCGCCATATCGCACCGAGGCGATGCTCAAGCAAGCCGCGCCCACGAATCAGTGGTATTCAACTCTCATATTCAACCCCAAGCCCGAAGCACTTTTTGCGCACCCGCTAACGGTCAAAACCACGCCGGCCGGGCTGGAACTGGCTTTGCCCAGCAAGCAGGTTGTGCCGACTGATTTTCTTGAAAATGAGATTCACTATCCACATCGCGATGCCCTGGTTATTTCCCCGGTTGCCTTTGAACCGGGTCCGGCCAAGCTGGCAAGGGCAACGGATTGGGCCATAGACATTGCAATGGACCATGGCGCCGATCAGATGCAGGTTACCGTAGCGCACGGCAGTCCATACGCGCACATCACACTGTCGCGTGGCGATGTGCGAATCAAGCTGCCGGCGCCCGGCGAGCGCATAGGCACACCCACGGATGCCCGTGTACTTGCTTTGCGCGTCGGAACAAAGCCATACGCCATTTTTGGACCGTCCGGTGTGAAATGGGAGCAATTGTCATCCACCGAGTGGGTCGGGCGCCTACCGCCAGGTGCGGGTTATCTGTCGGCCGCAGCGCTTCCGGATGAGCGGCCAGAAAGCCTTGCCTTGCTCACTCGTCATGCCTATGCATTTCTGCAAGACACGCGGGTCGAATGGCACTTTGACCCCGCGAGTAGCAAAGTTGAAACCACCTTCACTGCCAAGACATGTGTGATGGAGGGCCCTGACAATGGGCCACTGCTTGGGCTGTACCCGCACCAATGGTTTGGAAACGCTTCGTTGGAGGGCAAATTGGGCCCTTCCTACGACAGTATCAGGGGCAAGATCCGCCTACTTGCTGCAAGCCAGTTCAAGATCGAACGCACCTACCACGGCATATTGCCCTATTGGCCAGGTCTCAAGGATGGCCCTGGGGTCACCGAACTGAGCGAGTTGCTGAAAGTCGACTTCCGCAAACGTCGCGAGCTCATCCCCCTTCGAGAGAACAACGACGATTGGCGGGTTAGCGAATATTGGCAAGGTAAGGGCTTTACCCGGACCACCGGGCTAGCTGCAGTGGCCGAGCAGCAGGGCGACCTCGCCATGCGCGACCAGCTCCTGCAGCTGGTCAAGGAACGCATGGAGTGGTGGTTCGGCGGCACGGGCCGCAGCTACTTTCACTATAACAAGGGTCTTGGGACACTGGTCGGGTACCCGGACGAGTTTTTTTCAGTCAAGGAAATGAACGACCATCACTTCCATTGGTTCTACTGGATCCGCGCGGCTGCAGAGATCACGCTTCGCGATCCAGCCTGGGGTGCAAAGGACAAATGGGGCGGTATGGTGGACATGATCGTGGCCGATATAGCCACGGCGCAGCGAGGCCGCTCCGACTTTCCGTTCTTGCGTCCTTTTGACCCCTACTCAGGTTTCTCAATGGCATCGGGCGTCGGTCTCTACGATTTTGGCAACGGCCAGGAGTCCACCTCCGAGGCGATCGGCGCGTGGGCCAGCCTCATTCTTTGGGGCGAGGCCACTGGCAACCGTGAGCTGCGCGACCTCGGCATCTACCTGTACACCACCGAGATCGACGCTGTCAGCCACTACTGGTTTGACATCCACGGCCAGGTGTTTCCACCGGAATACAAGAACGTCGAAGCCAGTTGGGTGTTTGGCGGAAGGTATGCCCACAAGACATGGTGGACCGACGAGCCTCGCCAGACCAAGGGCATCAACCTGCTGCCTGTGACCACGTTCTCCACTTATCTCGGCAGCGATCCCGCCTATGTGAAGCGCAATGTGGGTACATTGAAAGCCGAAACCGACAGCTACAACGCCATCGGCAAGTTTCCACCCAATCGTCCGCCCAAAGACATCTGGCAGGATGTCTTTGCCAAGTACCTAGCGCTTGCCGATCCACAAGCTGCGCTGGCACAGTGGGATCGTCATGGCAGCGTAGAAGTGGGCGATACGCGCACCCATGCACTGCACTGGATGCTCAGTTTGCAAGAAATGGGCACACCAGATTTCAGCACCACGGCAGACACCACGCTGTATTCTGTCTTCAAGCGGCCAGATGGCCGCAAGACCTATGTCGCCTTTAACGCAAGCAAGTCACCGATCACCGTGAAATTCAGCGATGGAAAAACGCTGACAGTCGCCCCCGGCGCGTTGGGCAAAATGTAATTTGCTTAGGTGATGGCAACGCAACAAGTCAGCGCCGAATGGCACAGCTGGATTAAAGACAATTTGGTCCGAGGCTGCGATGAGGCATCCATCATCGCAGCCATGGTGCAGGGCGGTATCGACCCGGTTGCGGCCGGCATCGCGCTGCTGCAAGGTATGTCGAGCCCGGCACAGGGTAATCTGGCATTAGCGCAGCCGTCGGGGTACCACTACACAACCCCTCGATTTCCCTTGGCAGGGAACATCATCCAGACGCACGACCGTGCAGTTCGTGTTGCCATGCGTATTACGCAACCAGTGGTGGCTGTGTTGGACAGCTTTATGTCGAACGAGGAATGCGACGAACTGGTGCAGCTGTCACGCGCCAAACTGCAGCGCTCTACGATTGTGGACCCCACGACCGGTCGAGACCGTGTGATTGAAGACCGTAAAAGCTCGGGCACTTTTTTTACCTTGCATGAAAACCCGTTGGTCGCCCGGCTGGATCAGCGCATTTCAGACGTCATGCGCTGGCCCGTTGAGAATGGCGAAGGCATTCAGATATTGAACTACCAAATTGGTGGCGAATACAAGAACCATTTTGACTATTTCCCGCCAGAAGATCCTGGCAGTGCAGTGCACCTGGCCAAGGGTGGCCAGCGAGTTAGTACGCTGGTGATGTACTTGAACGATGTGGAGCAGGGTGGGGAAACCATTTTTCCGTCTATACACTTAGCCGTATCGCCCAAGAAGGGTTCAGCGGTGTACTTTGAGTACTGCAACGAACTGGGGCAGGTGGACGCCATGTCCTTGCACGGTGGCGTGCCGGTAATTGCGGGAGAGAAATGGATAGCTACGAAGTGGATGCGGCAGTCTCGCTATTGCTAACTAAGACAGAATTGTTTAGCTTGCTGATTTCAACGAAAAAAAGCCGCTGACTCAACAAGTCAGCGGCTTTTTCCTTGATGGAATTTATTGGAACTGGACGCCCCCAACCACGTTGATCGTGGTTGAATAAAGGCTTGTCCCTGCATTCGGTACGGACAAATTTGTGTTGCTGGTGAGTCCGCTCGCAGTAAGCGCCGCTGCACCGCCATCTGCCTGGAAATCAACCTGCTGAATTGCACCTGCGAGTATCTGCGACGCCGTCACGGATGCAACTCCGCAGTCTTGCGCGATTTTCGTAAACGAGCTTAGTGGGGTGCTGTACGCTGTGGCACCGCTGGCGGTGGCCTGCACAACTGCAGCCACTGCTGGGTTGCATGTTGGATTGGAAACACCTGCAACATTGGATGCAATCAGGACGACAAATTTAGCACCAGCGCTATACCATTCGGGATTAATCGCCATCGTATAGCCCAAGCTGGTTTTACCGGCCGCGCTAACCGTTGATCCCGAAGGAGTCTTCAGAAATATTCCTTGGTATGTGTACCCCCCCAATTTCGCAAGCGTGTCTTGAAGGTAGAGGTATTGGAAGGACGGCGTTGCGGCGACGTCACCACCTGATCCGGCTATTGGATTGTTTGCGCCACCCGAATAGACACCCCAGGTTCCACCATTCGCAGTCGCGGTGGCAGAGCTAAATCCACTCGAAACAACCGGCGTTCCCGAAGGAGTTGGAGTTGGAGTTGGAGTTGGAGTTGGAGTTGGAGTTGGAGTTGCCGAGTACGCCGCGTATTTCAATTCATCAAAGTAGAAAGTGGTGTTGGCTGTAAGTGCTGCCTGTGTGCCGGCTACCTCGCTCCAGGCCGGAAGCACCGATACCTTGTTGTAAGTACCGGCAGGATTGAAGGTGCCATTGGTAGGACTTGCGAAGTCAAACGACAGGGTTTCCCAGCTACCACTCGTGCTGGTCGATGCCTGTGCGACGAGGTATTGGGTAGTGTCAGCGGCATTTTCGAACTTCAAGGTGATCTTGGTGCCAATAGGCGCAGTCGTATTACTCCGCATGGTCACAACTTTATTGGTGCCGAATCCAGCACGGGCGACAGATTGGTTGGATGCCGTGGTAAACAGCGTGGCACCTGCCCAAGGTTGTCCGGAAGGACCTTTAACGTATTTCGCTACCGTGTTTGTAGAGTCAACTGGATCGGCGACGGTTCCTGCCGATATCAGTCCTTCCCATCCATTCAACGTCATTGTCGACTCACTAAAGGTAAGACAATTTTGTGAAGCTGTCGTTGTGCAAGTGCCAGTGCTTCCAGATGGTGTCGGGGAGGGTGTTGGAGTTGGAGTTGGAGTCGGAGTCGGTGTCGGTGTCGGTGTCGGTGTCGGTGTGCCCTGTGGGCCCAGACTCGCGATCAATCCGGCAACGGTTGATGGTGTGACGTTGGGTGCATTGGTCTTGATGGTGGTGAGTGCCGCATTAAGCGAAGTGTTGGAGGGGGGGGTAGCCCCCACCGAATTGGCCAGCACAGCTGCCATGACCTTTGCAACGTTTTGGGCAGCCACATCAGGAGTCGCAATATGGTCTTTAAGAAAATCGTAGGCTGGTAGGGCCAGATCAGTCCTGGCTGCAATGCGGGCATTTGCTACGCTTAGGCCGTTGACTTTCATCTCTGTTGAAACAACCGTCGTCAAAGGCGAAATAACAGTCGCCATGGTGGCTGGCGCGAGCATGCGGTAGGCATTGGTGATGGGAACACCGCCGTCAGTGGCTCCGGTTGCTGGCACATTAGCCAATACATGCAGGTTGGTCAGATCTGTTCCTGCCGCAGCCGTCAGACTGTACGCGCCATTGGCGCCGGAAATTGCGGTGGGCTCTCCAGAGTCACAAGCACCGTTACTGTTCAGGTCCAGGCACACCGTTGCGCCAACAATGTATCCGTCAATGACTGCTCCTGCCAAAGTCACTGGGCCAGCAGCAGTAGACCCGCCACCGCCACCGCAGGCGGTGATGAGGGCAATTGTGGCCGCGCTAAGCGCTGTAAGCGGGATATTTCTAGGAAAGTGCTTCATGTGTGTGATCTCCAAAATATTTTTGAATGGGTGAGCGACGGATTTCTGAAATGCCCTCAAAATCGCATGAAAGCGCTTTCATTGCTGAATATTAGCGGCAATATTCGCTGGCTATATCAGTGCTTACCCTTGGTTCGCCAGCACACCGTGTAGTAATGCCTTAACAAATTTCTTGCGCTGCAATGGAGATAAAACTTGGACAAATCAGAAGAACTTTCGTGGTCCCTCTCGTCAAAAGAGGGCGGTGTGATGCTGGCACCACAGCCCGCCTTGAAGCCTTCAGAAGGTGTGGGCCATCACGGTGCGCGGGTGTGGGTGGACCCAACGCGAAAGTTTCAGGAGCTGGAAGGATTTGGCGGGGCTTTTACCGAAGCTGCGGCAGTTACCTGGATGAAATTGGGGCCGCAACAAAGAGAAGAAATGCTCAACGCCTACTTCAATCCGCACACAGGCCATGGCTACCGGTTCTGCCGTGTGCATATGAATAGCTGCGATTTCGCGCTAGGAAACTACGCACACGCCGAAGTGGCTGGAGACATCACCCTGGAGCATTTCTCGGTTGCCAGAGACGAGCAGGCATTGATACCCTTTATGCAGGCCGCCCAGAGCGTGGCAGGGGTGCCTATTCGAATACTGGCTTCGCCGTGGAGCCCGCCACCCTGGATGAAGACCAATGGTCAGATGAATGGTGGCGGCAAGTTGTTGCCCGAGTATCGCGGCGCGTGGGCCCGGTGTTACGTCAAGTTTATTCAGGCCTACGCTGCCCATGGCATTCCGATCTGGGGTGTCTCGGTGCAAAACGAGCCGATGGCCACGCAGCGCTGGGACTCGTGCATCTACAGCGCCCAAGAGGAACGCGATTTCATACGCGACCACTTGGGACCCGCACTGCAACGCGCTGGTTTGGGGCATATCCAGATCGTGATCTGGGATCACAACCGCGACGAAATGGTGGAGCGCTCAAGCGTTGTGTTGGGCGACCCCGAAGCCGCACGCTATGTGTGGGGCACTGGGTTCCATTGGTATGGGGAAGACCACTTTGACCATGTGCAACTGGTTCATGATGCCTGGCCAGACAAGAAGCTTCTATTCACCGAAGGGTGCCAGGAAGGCGGCCCCCATTTGGGTGAGTGGAACCTTGGCGAGCGCTACGCACGGTCCATGATCAATGACCTGAACCGCTGGACGGTAGGATGGATTGACTGGAACTTATTGCTGGACACTACAGGGGGGCCAAACCATGTCGGTAACTTATGTAGCGCGCCAATTTTGGTGAATGCGGAGTGCAATGCGCTGCTATTCCAAAGTTCCTATGCCTACATCGGTCATTTCTCGCGGTTCGTGCGGGTGGGCGCACGGCGCATCCTGTGTGCATCCAATACGCAAGTCTTGGAATGCACCGCATTTGTAAATCTGGACGGCATTACTACGGTGGTCATCATGAACCGGAGCGAGCAATCCCATCAGTTTGCACTGCGCAGCCCTTCGGTGTCTTGGGACGCCCATCTGCCATCCCGATCCATCGCTACCTATCAATTTACGTGTTCTGGTGCTCTGATAGACTGAAAGAAGTACACCACGGAGGCCGTTTTTTCATGAAATCACGTAACAATGCAAATGGCATGCGGCCCGGATCGGGCCCTGTTACGTTGGCGATGGTTGCTGAACTGGCAGGGGTGTCGCCCAGCACCGTTTCCCGGATTTTGAATGGCACTGCAGTCGTTAGCGCCGAAAAACGGCAGGCAATAGATGACGCGATTGCCAAACTTGGCTTCGTTCCTAACCCGGTGGCCCGGGGTTTGGCTGGCGGACGCACACTGAGCGTGGGTGTGATAACACAGGCCCTGGACAGTCCGTTCTATGGTGCTGCGTTGCGCGGTATCGAGCTTGAGCTTCAGGCGGCTGGCTACAGTGCACTTTTCGTGAGTGGCCATTGGAACGCTGCTGAAGAGGCCCGGTGCATCGATGTTTTGCGTGCAAGACGGGTAGACGGAATCATTGTTTTAACTGGCCGCTTGAGTGACAACAGGCTGAAAGAGTGCGCCAAAAACATGCCGATTGTTGTCACCGGCCGAAATCTGAAAGCCAGTCAGCTGTACGCATTGAATTTTGACCAATGTGAAGGGGCGCGACTTGCAACCAAGCATCTGGTTGATTTGGGCCATAAAAAAATCGCGTTTATCACGGGCGATATGGAGCATCCAGATGCCCAGGAGCGGGAACGGGGCTATCGGGCTGCGCTGGAAGACGCGCGTATACCATTTGATCAGCGACTTGTTGTCAATGGCCTCTATACCGAAGACAGTGGTATGGCGGCCGCCGCGGAGTTGCTTTCCAGGCGCAGGCCGTTTACCGCCGTCTTTGCAGCAAATGACCAGATGGCATTGGGCGCGGCGCTCTGTTTTCATCGGCAAGGTTTGCACATCCCTGGCGATGTAGCGTTGATTGGATTTGACGACCTTCCGGTATGTGCCTACTCATACCCGCCTCTAAGCAGCGTTCACCAGCCAGCCAATGAGATGGGGCGTTTGGCTGCATCAGCCATGCTTCAGTTGCTTCAGGGGCAAAAGCCTGTGATAGTGATGCCTTCCCCTACATTGAAGATACGCCAATCCACCGAAGCCAGCGTCAGCTGATATTCGCGCTTACCCTTGTTGACAGGGGTTGTGGCTGTCTGTATATTCTTTGTGAAAGCGCTTTCATAAAGATACGGAGACTTCATGCTTGACCTGTACCACACTTGCCATTGGCGACGTATCGCCGTTGCAGCGTGTCTATTTCTTTGTGTTCTTGGTACAGGTCACGCCCAGAAGAGAATCGAGTTGACGATTGCCGCGTTTCCTGCGGTCGATGAAGTGATCAAGGCAGCCATTCCTGCCTGGAAATTGAAACACCCTGATGTGGATATCAAATTGGTTAGTCGCCAGTTTTCTGACCATCACACTGCGATGACCACTGCACTTTCAACATCCTTTTACCTGCCGGATGTCATGGCGCTGGAAGTTGGTTACGTGGGTAGGTTCGCGCAAGGTGGCGGCCTGGAGGACCTCTCCAGGCCACCCTATGATATTGCCCGACACCAAAGCCAGTTTGTCAGTTATGCGTTCGAACAAGCAAAAAACAGATTGGGAGCGGTAGTTGCCGCGCCAACCGATATTGGGCCCGGAACGCTGCTTTACAGAAAAGACGTTTTGGACAAAGCAGGAGTCAGCGAAGCAGAACTCACCCGAACCTGGGACAGCTATGTCGATTCTGGAATAAAGATAAAGGCCACCACGGGTTCATATTTGATGGCGCATGCGCGCGACATGAAGGACATCCTCATCCGCATAGGTCTTAAGCCGGGCGAGGGTCTGTACTTTGATGACCAGTCGCGAGTGTTGGTGAACTCCCCGCGTTTTTTTCGCGCATTTGAGTTGGCGCGGAAGGTAAGAAAAAACAAACTGGATGCAAAAGTTTCAGCCTGGTCTAACGAGTGGGCGGAGGGTCTCAGGCGGGGAAGTCTCTCAACGCAACTCACAGGCGCCTGGTTGGCCGGACACCTGAACAACTGGCTGGCTCCAAAAACAAAGGGCAATTGGCGCGCTGCCCAGCTGCCTGAGAAATCCTGGGCTGCCTACGGCGGAACCTTCCTTGCAATTGCGCGTGGTGCCCCTGCGGACCACAAGGCACTTGCCTGGGAGTTCATTGAAATGATGACACTTGATCGAGACCTGCAACTAAGCGCTTTCAAATCACAGGACGCATTCCCTGCTTTGCTAGCCGCCCATAACGACAAATTTTTTGATGAGCCCATTGAATTTCTCGGTGGCCAAAAAGCGCGGGAGCTATGGCGCGAAGCAGCGGCACACATAACGGCCGTTTCGGTACACAAGCAAGATGCATTTGCCGATGAGGTAATCAATACCGAGCTCGACAAGGTATTGGATCAAGGCAAAGATATTGCGGTGGCTCTTGCGGATGCTGAACGGCTGTTGCAACGCCGGGCACGCCGGTAATGGGATCTCAACCAAATCGCAATCTACTCCGTACAACGCAATGAAACCCACCTTTCCAATGCGACTGTCCCCGCGCCTTGCACCCTATGTACTACTGAGCCCTTTCGTAGTCCTGTTTTTGATCTTCGGTCTGTTTCCGTTAATGTTTTCGCTGTTTCTTGCGTTCCAGTCTTGGGAGCCTACCAGCGGATTGTCCGCAATGAAGTTTGTTGGTCTGGAGAACTTTGCCTTCTCCCTTGAGGATGAATGGTTCTGGAAGTCACTCGGCAACACCGCCTGGATGGCGCTGGCGTCTGGTGTGCCACAGCATTTGGTTGCAATACCGCTGGCCGTATTTATCCATACATCTTTCACAAGGCTGCGCGATGGGGTCGTGGGCGCGTATTTCTTGCCCTACATCACGTCCACCGTGGCCATCGCGATCATGTTCAGCTCGCTGTTTTCTACCGACTTCGGTTTGGTCAATCAGGCGCTCAACGCGGTGCGGCAAGTCCCCATATTGGGATGGTTAATGCCAGCAGAGCCCATTGACTGGCTGGGTGCCCCCCAGAACATCAAGCCAGCCATATCAATGATTGTCTTTTGGCGTTACGTGGGCTTCAATGTGGTGCTCTACCTCGCAGCACTACAAACCATTCCCAAAGATATTTATGAGGCTGCCACCATGGACGGGGCGGGTCGCTTTCAGCAATTTTGGTACATCACCCTGCCTAGCCTGAAACCAATGATTTTTTTCGGAGTCACCTTGAGTGTGATCGGCGGACTGCAATTGTTCGAAGAGCCGTTCATTCTCACCGGTGGCCGGGGTGGTTCAAACCAGGCGGGTATGACGACGGCTATTTACCTGTACCGCATGGCTTTCGATTTCAATGACTTTGGGGCTGCAAGCGCGATGTCGTGGTTGCTTTTCTTCATGGTCGCAATCCTCACCTGGCTGACGAACCGCGCTTTCAATCCACCGTCCAAAGCCAAATAGGAAATCACGATGAACACCCAACGCATCTCTCCTTTGGCAGCCTATTGTGTAGTCGGCGTCGGCGCCTTGATCATGCTGCTGCCTTTCTATTTCATGTTCGTTTTTGCAACCCATTCACGGACCGAAATTTTTAGCCTGCCGCCACCCCTATTTTTTGGGAATGACTTTTTTAGCAATCTGAAAATTCTTACGGACCGCATGCCCTTTTGGCGCAACCTCGGTTGGAGTTTGTATGTGGCATTGGCCTCTACGGCGTTGACGCTTTTGTTTTGTTCTATGGGGGGCTATGCGTTTGCGCTCTTCGAGTTCAAGGGAAAAAACGTTTTGTTTGGTTTGGTAATGGGGACCATGTTGTTGCCTTCATTCATGAACATGATTCCCACTTTTATGATCATGGACGTGCTCGGTTGGATTGACCAACCACGTGCGCTTTACATTCCGGGTGCCGCCAGCGCATTCGGCATTTTTCTGATGCGTCAGTTTGTATCGTCTTCGATTCCCAAAGACCTGATTGAAGCTGCACGCATGGATGGTTGCAGCGAGTTGGGCATCTACGCACGCATCGTGCTGCCACTTCTCAAGCCTGCGATGGGGACCTTGGGGCTCATTACGTTTATCGCGTCATGGAACAACTTCATCGGTCCCCTGATCGTCATGCGCTCACCTGATATGTACACCCTGCCACTTGCACTTCGTAGCTTGCAGAGCCCGGTGGATACAGAGTGGGGTGCACTGATGACAGGTTCGGCCATCGCAACAATTCCGCTGCTGATTTTGTTTGCAATGTCATCTCGTCAGCTCATTTCAGGTTTGACCTCGGGCGCAGTCAAATGAATGCGAGCCGGTTTCGAACTCAATTTTTCTAACACACTTATGCGCATCTTTGACCCACTATCACCCCAACCACGCTTGCCGGAAAACTTTGTTTGGGGTGTTGCGACGAGCTCCTTCCAGATCGAAGGAGCCGCCACCGCTGATGGCAAGGGGCCGTCCATATGGGATACCTTTTGCCGCGTGCCTGGTGCCATTGCCGACGGGAGCGACGGGCAGATTGCCTGCGACCACTACAAGCTGTGGGAGGAAGATCTCGATTTGATTGCCGGCTTGGGCGTGGACGCGTACCGGTTCTCGCTTTCGTGGCCACGGATTCGTCCGACGGGTCGTGGTGCCTGGAACGAGAAGGGGCTGGATTTTTATGAGCGATTGGTTGACGGGCTGCTGGAGCGTGGGATCAAACCCTATCTCACTTTGAATCACTGGGACCTGCCTGATGCGCTGCAGGCCAGCGGCGGCTGGGCCAACCGGGATACGGTTCACCGGTTTGTCGAGTACGCCAACGCGGTGGATAAGCGTATGGGCAGTCGCATCGCTGCCATCACAACCCACAACGAACCGTGGGTCATGGCGGTGTTGGGATATGAAACAGGCATTTTCGCGCCCGGAATCAAGAGCCGTGCTGCCGCTGCTCAAGCGTCGCACCATTTGCTATTGAGCCATGGTCTGGCGCTGCAATCGCTGCGTGAGCAGGGATGCAAGGCGAAGCTGGGTATTGTTCTGAACCTGTCACCGGTTCAGCCAGCATCGGAGACAGCTGCGGACAAGGCGCAAGCTGTTCTTGAAGATGGCAAGCTCCTGCGGTGGTACATGGATCCGCTGTTCAAAGCCAGCTATCCCGATGATGTTCTGCGCTACCTAGGGGCAGATGCACCAGTGGTATGTGCCGGTGATCTACAGACTATTGCAACACCAATGGACTTCCTGGGTGTGAACTATTACTCGCGTTCTGTAGTGAGTGCCGATGGCCCGTGGGATGTCCATAAAAGTGGACTGGAAGTGACGGATATGGGCTGGGAGGTCTATCCCGAAGGATTGACTGAATTGCTGGTCCGCATGCACCGTGATTACCCGGTTCCTCCCATGTACGTTACCGAGAATGGTGGTGCTTTCAAGGATCAGTACGTAAACGGGCGCGTTCACGATGCAGACCGCGTTCGCTACATCGCCCAACACATTCAGGCCGTGGCCGATGCAATCGAGCAGGGCGTGAACATGGAGGGCTACATGGTATGGAGCTTGCTCGACAACTTTGAATGGGCCTCGGGCTACGCAAAGCGGTTTGGCATTGTGCATGTCGACTACGAAACGCAGCGCAGAACACTCAAGGACAGTGCATTGTGGTACCGCAGCTTTTTACAGCATCAACACGCGGAGAGCCTTAAGCAGGAATCTCTGGCTTTAGGAGCTTAGGATGGGACATGTATCTCTTCGCGGAATTCGCAAAAGTTATGGGCCAGTGGACGTCATCAAGGGCGTAGATCTTGATGTACGGGAGGGAGAGTTCATTGTGTTTGTTGGCCCTTCGGGTTGCGGCAAGTCGACAACCTTGCGGATGATTGCCGGTCTGGAAGACATTACGGGGGGCGACCTGATGATTGACGGTGTGCGTGCGAACGACCTGCGGCCAGCGGATCGTGGTGCCGCCATGGTCTTTCAAAGCTATGCGTTGTATCCCCATATGACGGTGGCTGAGAACATGGGATTCTCACTGAAGATGTCGGGTGTCGCAAAGGCGAAAAGAGACCAGCAGGTCGGGCGCACCGCTGAGATATTGCGCATCACTGAACTACTGCAGCGGTACCCCAAGGAACTGTCTGGCGGTCAGCGACAACGTGTGGCGATTGGGCGCGCGATTGTCCGCAAACCCAAGGTGTTTTTGTTTGACGAGCCATTGTCCAATCTGGATGCTGCCTTGCGGGTAAATATGCGTATTGAGCTCAGCAGGCTTCATAAGGAGTTGGGGACCACCATGATTTACGTGACCCACGACCAAGTGGAAGCGATGACCATGGGCAACCGCATTGCTGTATTCAATAAAGGGCATGTAGAGCAGATTGGCGCGCCTCTTGAACTCTACAACCGCCCAGCTAACCAGTTTGTAGCCACGTTTCTCGGTGCCCCCCGCATCAACCTAATTCCACGGCCTGCAGAGGGCGCACCCGCAGCGCACCGTGCTTTGTGGAATGCCTTGGTTGTAGATGGCAATGCCAGCGCCAAGGTGGCGGGTGTGCGCCCTGAGCACTTGCGTGTCTTGCCTGATGGTCAGGGAATACCGGCCAAGGTAGTCCTGGCGGAGCATCTGGGCGACTCATCGCTATTGCACATCAAACTTGACGGTGTGGAGGAATTGATGAACGCCAAGGTAGGTGCCGACCATACCCAGGTTGAAGCCAATCAAGCAATAGGTCTCGCGCCTGATGTGTCGTGGGCATTGACTTTTGATGCTGATGGAAAGCTTCTACCGTGACAGAGCGTAAGGAGACCAAATCTCGCTGGAAGCTGGTGTGGCGCGACGAATTCACGGGTTCAAGCGTCAATCCGGACAAGTGGGACTTCGACATTGGCAATGGTTTTTACGATTACAAAAACAACGCATGGATACCGGGTTGGGGGAACGAAGAGCTTCAGTACTACACGCGTGAACCGGAAAATGTATTTGTCCAAGACAGTGTGCTGCATATTCGTGCGTTGAAAGAGTCTTTGCATGGTTGTGGTTACACCTCGGCGCGTTTGAAAACACGCAAACGCGACGGAACATCACTCTTCGCCAAACAGTACGGCAAGTTCGAGTTCCGTGCCAAGGTTCCACACGGCAAGGGAATGTGGCCAGCACTGTGGATGCTTCCGCAAGACGATAAATATGGCGGGTGGGCTGCATCCGGCGAAATTGATGTCATGGAAATATTGGGTGAGCAACCCGATAAAGTGTTGGGGAGCATTCACTACGGTGCGAGCTTTCCCAAGCGTGAACTCGTGACCCACACATTGAAAATTCCCGGGAAAAGTACAGTGGCAGACTGGCATGTATATGCCGTCGAATGGGAGCCAGGCGAGATTCGCTGGTTGCTCGACGGCGTCGTCTGGGCAAAACAGAATTTCTGGTGGAGCTGCAGCAAGAACAACGACGGCGTGGGTATCGATCCTCGGCGCGCGGCCGACATCAATGCGTGGCCAGCACCGTTTGACCAGCCTTTTTACCTTGTCATGAATGTTGCGGTCGGGGGCAACTTTCCGGGCGTACCGAATGCTGACACGCACTTTCCCGCAGAACTGCTGGTGGACTACGTGCGCGTTTATGAGCGAATAGGTGGTTACGGCGATCCTGTGCCGCGTGCCAAAGGTCGCATGCCCTATCAAAAACAAAAGTAAGACTGCATGTCCAGAAATCCAAAACAATTCATTTCCACTGCTGGCGGGTGGCCGGCATCATCTGCGACAACCGCAAAAGGCGGATTGTGGTCAGCGTCGCCGTATGAAGCAATAGCGGATGCCACCGAGTTGGCGTCCGCCGTAGCTCTGGAGCTTTTGAAGGAGGTGCAGTGCACATTGCTGAAGACAACGCATGGCATGTGCTTCAGTCCCTATCTTGAAGGGCAGTCGCCGGGAGACCATGTCAGTGAGCAGCAAATCCGCGACCGATTGACCACTATTCGGCCGTACACCCGCTGGATACGCACATTCTCCTGCACAGACGGTCACGAGCAGACGCCCCGCATCGCCCATGAATTGGGCCTCAAGACGCTGGTGGGCGCGTGGCTTGGAACGGATGAGACCATCAATGCACGCGAGATTGCGGGCCTGATTGAAGTGGCTCGCGCCGGTCATGCTGATCTGGTGGCCGTAGGCAACGAAGTATTGCTGCGTGAAGACATGTCCGAGGATGTTTTGATTTCCTACATTCGTCAGGTCAAGGAAGCATTGCCAGAGATCCAGGTGGGTTATGTCGACGCCTATTACCTTTTCGAAAAACATCCGCAAGTGACCGCTGCGTGTGACGTGTTGCTCACTAACTGCTATCCGTTTTGGGAAGGATGCCCGCGTGAAGAGGCCATCGCCTACATGCAAAGCATGTTCCGAAGAACACAGGCAGTTGCAGCTGGCAAGCGGGTCATCATCAGCGAGACAGGCTGGCCGCACGTCGGCACACCGTTCCACGGCGCTGTGCCTTCGATACATGGAGCGATGCAGTACTTTCTGGATACCTGTGCCTGGGCCGACACAGAGCAACTGGAGATATTCTATTTTTCTGCCTTTGACGAAGCCTGGAAGGTTGGTGCGGAGGGCGATGTTGGTGCGTACTGGGGGCTCTGGGACAAGGATGGTCGCCCCAAATTTTTGTAACCCTTTTTGAACGACACATGCTCAAACTACCTGCTGGCCGCGCCATTTGTTATTCGGGATACCGGGATGGACAAAATCCAGGCGAAAAAATCTACCCTTCTAAGGTGGAGATCTATGAGGACTTGCTTTTGCTGCAACCGCACTGGCGATTGCTTCGTCTCTACGATTGCAGTCCGCATGCCGAGCGTGTACTGGAAGTCATTCGCACAAACGGACTGGATTTTCAGGTCATGCTGGGGGCGTACGTCGGTGCGGAAATGAATAATTTTGGTTGTCCGTGGGGCGCCACGTACTCCGAAGACCAGCTGGAGGCCAATGGACTGGAAAACGATGCAGAAATTGAACGGCTGATTGTTCTTGCCCAAAAGTTTCCCGACATTATTTTTTCGCTGGCAGTTGGCAACGAAGCGACGGTTGACTGGACCGATCACTTCGTGCCAGTGCACCGCATGATTGAACTGGTTCGTCGCGTCAAGGCGCGTACGCGCCAACCCATTACATTTTGCGAAAACTACGTACCGTGGCAACACAAGTTGCGCGACCTTGTTGCGGAGTTGGATTTTATTTCGCTGCATACCTATCCCGTCTGGGAGTACAAGCATATTCACGAGGCTCTGGATTACACACGGGACAACTACGATAGCGTTGCCCAGTTGTACCCCAACAAGCCGGTGGTTATTACAGAGGCCGGATGGGCCACCAATTCAAATGGCCGGGGCATCCAGCCCCACAACACATCGCAGGATTTGCAAGACATCTACTTGCGTGACTTGTTGCGATGGACTGATGAATCCGGTATTTTGTGCTTTGTGTTTGAGGCTTTTGATGAGTCTTGGAAAGGCTCTCCGGATCCCATGGAGCCAGAAAAGCACTGGGGCTTGTTTACGGTGGATCGCAAGCCCAAGAAATGTATGCAGGCTTTCGCCTCTGAGCTTGTCGAGGGCTGACGACGTGATGGCCGGTCCGTCTGTGCCCCATTGCATTTTCAGTGTTGCGCAATGGCTACTTGCCGTGGTTGGTTTGGGATTGGTTGGTGCGTGTGGCGGCGGCGGTACATCCGCGACGACCGCACCGCAGGCAGCACCCCCGGCAAACACTAGTCCCACCGCATACACTGTAGTTGGTATCCCTGCAGGGTACCGACTGGTCTGGCAAGATGAATTTGACAGTAGCAGCGAACAGCTTCCGGACAGCAGTAAATGGGCTTACGACACAGCACGTAATAGCGTGGGCTGGTACAACGACGAGAAGCAGTATTACGCCAGTGGCCGACTGCTAAATAGCAAGCTATTTGGCGGGAAACTGGTTATCACGGCGCGCAAAGAAAATTTGTCTGGGTTACCGGATTGGGGAGGGCAGCTCTACTCATCAGCCCGTCTCTTTACCAAAGGCAAGGCCAGCTGGACTTACGGCTTCTTTGAGGTGCGGGCCAAGCTCCCATGTGGAGTGGGAACCTGGCCAGCCATTTGGTCACTTGGAGCTTCGACGGACATCTGGCCGCTCCAGGGAGAGATCGACATCATGGAGCAGACCGGTTGGGACAAAACCAGAATCTTGGGCACGGTGCATACGCAGTCGGGATCGGGCGGAAACGGCAGCACAGGCAGCACGCAGGTTGCCGACGCCTGTGGCACTTTTCATAACTATCAAATGACCTGGACACCCCAATCCATCTCCTTTTCTGTGGACGGGGTGGCATACCGCGATGCCTACGTAAATCCGCTTACAGGCGTAAATTCATGGCCTTTTGACCAGCCGCAATATTTGCTGCTGAACCTTGCCATTGGAGGTACGCTGGGCGGACCAATCGATGACAGAATTTTCCCGGTGACTTTTGAAATTGACTACGTCAGGGTGTATCAAAAGCCTTGACTTGCAGCGCCCATTGCCCTGAGTATGTTTTCGGCAGTGGCCGGTGCCGTCAGCTGCACCGCAGCACCATCCCCACGGGCCTGCGCTACGGCATCGCGCAGCGCTTCATACACGCTGATGGCCAGCATGAAGGGGGGCTCACCCACCGCCTTGCTGCCGAACACGTTGTCTTCCCGGTTGGGTTCGGGCCACAGTTCCACTTTGAAGTGCGCAGGCACGTCGCCCGCGGTAGGGATCTTGTAGGTACTGGGCGCGTGGGTGGTGAGCAGGCCCTTGTCGTTCCAGACCAGCTGTTCGGTGGTGAGCCAGCCCATGCCCTGCACAAAACCGCCTTCGATCTGGCCGATGTCGATAGCCGGGTTGATGCTGCGGCCCACGTCGTGCAGGATGTCCACCTTGAGCACCTTGCTCTCGCCGGTGAGCGTGTCGATGGCCACCTCGGTGCAGGCGGCACCGTAGGCAAAGTAGTAGAAGGGCCGCCCGGTCAGCGTCGTTTTGTCGTAGTGGATCTTGGGGGTGCGGTAAAAGCCGTCGCTCCAGAGCTGGATGCGGTTGGCGTAGGCCATGCCCACCACGTCTTCAAACTTGCGCATGGTCTTGGGTGTGATGACCTGGCCGCCTTCAAAGCGCACGGCACCAGCGCCCACACCATCGAGCCCGCAGACAAAGGCCGCCAGGTTGTCGCGCACATGGCGGGCGGCGAACTGGGCGGCGCGGCCATTGAGGTCGGTACCGGCAGAGGCTGCGGTGGCCGAGGCATTGGGCACCTTGCTGGTGTCGCTGGCAGTGGCCAGCACTTTGCCAAACGGAATGCCCAGTTCGTCGGCCACGATCTGCGAAATTTTGGTGTGCAGGCCCTGACCCATTTCGGTGCCCCCGTGGTTCACCTGTACGCTGCCGTCGGTGTACACATGCACCAGCGCACCGGCCTGGTTGAACAGCGTGGCGGTAAAGCTGATGCCAAACTTGACCGGTGTGATGGCGATGCCGCGCTTGAGCACTGGGCTCGTCGCATTCCATGCAGAAATGGCCTCTACCCGGCGTCGGTATTGCGCAGACAGCTCCAGTTTTGATAGCAAAGGCTGGAGGATGTTGTCCTCCACTTTCATCTGGTAATGCGTGGTGTCGCGCTTTTGATCGGTGCCGGGAATGGCCTCGTCGCTGTACAAGTTGCGCATGCGCACATCCAGCGGGTCCATCCTGAGCTGGCGCGCAATGTCGCCCATGATGGTCTCGATCAGGATCACGCCTTGCGGCCCGCCAAAGCCGCGAAACGCCGTGTGGCTCTGGGTGTTCGTCTTGCACCGGTAGGAGGCAATGTCCACATGCTCCAGGTAGTAGGCGTTGTCGGTGTGGAAGATGGCGCGGTCGGCCACCGGACCCGACAGGTCGGCACTGAAGCCGCAGTTGGCGGCCATCATCACCTGCAGGGCCGTCAAGCGGCCGCTATCGTCAAAGCCTGCGGTGTATTTGTAGGCAAACGGGTGGCGCTTGCCGGTGACCATAAAGTCGTCGTCGCGGTCCAGGCGCAGCTTGACGGCCTGGCCTGTCTTGGTGGCCGCCACGGCAGCCCACACCGCCAGGTGCCCGGCCTGGGTTTCCTTGCCGCCAAAACCACCGCCCATGCGACGGCACTCCACGCGCACCGCGTGGTTGTCAATGCCCAGTGCATGCGCCACCCAATGCTGCACCTCGCCCGGATGCTGGGTGCTGCTGTGCACCAGCCACTGGCTCTGTTCCTGGGGCAGCACATAGGCAATCTGGCCTTCCAGATAGAAGTGCTCCTGGCCGCCCACTTCCAGCGTGCCATGCAGGGTGTGCTGTGCGGCTTGCAGAGCGGCCTGTGCATCGCCGCGGCGCACATGCACCGGTGGCAGCACATAGCTTTGCGCTTTCAGCGCCTCCTGGACTGTCAGAACCGCAGGCAAAGCTTCGATGGCGAGCTGGACCTTGCGCGCGGCCTTACGGGCTTGCATCACCGTTTTGGCCACCACCACGCCCACCACCTGGCCGACAAACTGCACCGTGTCCATGGCAAAAACCGGTTCGTCCCCGGCAAAGGCGGCCAGCATTGTGTCGCCGGGAATATCTGCCGCCAGCACCACATCGACCACGCCGGGCATGGCCAGCGCAGCGCTGGCATCGACGCCCAGCAGCCTGCCGTGTGCCACGTTGGAGAGGATGGGCGCTGCGTGCAGCGTGCCACGCACTTCGGGCAGGTCGTCGATGTAGTGCACCGCACCGGACACCTGGGCTACTGCACTTTCGTGCGGTTTGGATTTTCCGCTTTCATGGAACTGGCTGACACTGGCGCTCATGCTGCTTCTCCTTCCAGCGTCAGCTGTTCCAGGTTCACCACCTGCAAACCCTGGCTCTCCAGCCAATAGCGCTGCAGCAGGTTGCCCAGCACCGTGTTGCGGTAGGCAGCGGAAGCGCGCATGTCCGAGATGGGGCTGAGCTCCTGGCGCAGGGTTGTCATGGCGGCAATGACGGTGTCGACTGACCAGGCCTGGCCGGTGAGTGCGGCTTCGGTTTGTCGGGCGCGCACTGGTGTGGCGGCCACGCCGCCTGCGCCAACGGACGCTTTGCGCACCACGCCGTTTTCGATATGAAGGTTGATGGCCAGGCACACGGCAGAAATATCGTCTTCAAAGCGCTTGGAGATCTTGTACACGCGGCACCGTTCCTGTGGCACGGCCTTGGGCACCTTGATCCACGCCAGCACTTCGTCGGGCGCCATCACGTTCTTGCGGTAGCCGGTGTACAGGGCTTCGAGCGGCATCTCGCGGTGGACGATCTTGCCCTTGTGCAGGCGCATCAGCACCACGTTGGCACCCAGCGCAATCAGCAGCGGCATGGAGTCGCCAATCGGCGAGCCATTGGCCACATTGCCGCCCAGCGTGCCCGAGTTGCGTACCGGCAGGCCGGCAAAACGGTGGGCAAAGGATTTGAGCTGGGGCCGGTCCGCCACCAGCGCGGCAAAGGCATCGGTCAGCGTGACAGCGGCGCCAATGGCGATGTGGTGCGGGTACTGCTCCACCCGGCGCAGTTCAGCCACCCGGGTCACATCCAGCACGCTGGGAAACTCCTTGTGCATCTTGGTGACCCACAGGCCCACGTCGGTGCAACCGGCCACCAGTTGCGCGCCCGGGTGCCTGGCACGCAGTTGCAGCAGTTCGGGCAGGCTTTGCGGGGCTTTGTAAGTAAAATCGTCCTCTAGCCCCCGTGGAATATGCGCTAGTAGCTTCAGATTTGATAGCACTTCTGTTTCGTTGACGACCACCGGCGGCAGCGATTGCATGGTCTGCGCTGCCTCCAGAATCGGACGGTAGCCGGTACAACGGCACAGGTTGCCCGACAGGGCGCCCTGGGCGTCAGCGCGGGTGATGGGCTGGTCGCCGTGGTTCTGGTACAGGGCGAACAGGCTCATGACAAAGCCCGGCGTGCAGAAGCCGCATTGCGAGCCGTGGCACTGCACCATGGCTTCCTGTGCGGGATGCTGGACGTCATTGGTGCTGGCAATATCTTCAGCAGTCCAGACCGCCATGCCATCGACCGAATGTGCCAGACGGATGCAGCTGTTGATGGCGCTGTATTTCAGCTGGCCGTTATTGTTTTCGCCAAGCACCACAGTGCAGGCGCCGCAGTCGCCCTCGCCGCACCCTTCCTTGGTGCCGGTGCAGTGCAGGTCTTCACGCAAGACTTCCAACAGAGTGCGGGTCGGGGTCACGCCGTCAATCGTGACCACCTGGCCACGCCGGAAAAATCGCAGGGTTTGGGGGGGCATAGGCATGGATATTGCTGTCGAGGGTAAGTGATACGATTTTGACCGGAGATACGCGTTAGCATAGCCAAAGCGGTTGCCATATACCAGTCCACCTATTGCAAGCTCCATGCCTACACCCAGACTTGAATTGACCGGCATTACCAAGGCCTATCCGGGCGTGGTGGCCAACAGCGATGTGTCCCTGACCGTGATGCCTGGCGAAACCCACGCAGTGCTGGGTGAAAACGGCGCCGGCAAGTCCACGTTGATGAAGATCATTTACGGCTCGGTCAAGCCCGATGCCGGCGAGATCAAGCTCAATGGACAGGTCATGCAGATCCGCAACCCCAAAGAGGCGCGGGCCAACGGCATCAGCATGGTGTTCCAGCACTTCAATCTGTTTGACACCATGACGGTGGCCGAGAACGTCTGGCTGGGGCTGGCCCGCAACTCGCTCGAGCAGGTGACCGCCAGCATCATCGCCAAAGCGACCGAATATGGCCTTGACATTGACCCTACGCGGCCGGTGCACACGCTGAGTGTGGGCGAGATGCAGCGGGTGGAAATCATCCGCGCCCTGTTGACGCGCCCGGAGCTGCTGATTCTGGACGAGCCTACCTCGGTGCTGACACCGCAGGCAGTGGAGAAGCTGTTTGTGGTGCTCAAGAAGCTGGCCTCCGAGGGCTGCAGCATTCTGTATATCTCCCACAAGCTGCATGAGATTCGTGAACTTTGCTCTGCCTGCACGGTGTTGCGTGGCGGCAAGGTCACCGGCGTCTGCAACCCGCAGGAGGAGTCCAATGCCTCGCTGTCACGCATGATGATCGGCGCTGAACCGCCCCTGCTGGAGCGCAATGTCCGCAAGGCGGGCACGGCAGCCATGCATGTCAAGGGGCTGAACCTGGAGCGCGAAGACCAGTTTGGTGTGGACCTGCACGACATCCATCTGCACATCCGCTCGGGCGAGGTGGTGGGTATTGCCGGCGTCTCGGGCAATGGCCAGAAGGAACTGCTGTACGCGCTGTCGGGCGAAGACTGCTGCTCGCCACGCGGCAGCATCCATATGGGCGATACCGATGTCTCGCGCCTGCACCCTGGCGCACGGCGCAAGCTGGGCCTGCACTTTGTGCCCGAAGAGCGCCTGGGCCGTGGCGCGGTGCCCACACTCAGCCTGGCGCACAACATGCTGCTGACCCGCACCGAGTCCATTGCCTACCCCAAGTTCGCGGGCGGCTGGATTCGTGTGAAGCCGCTGGAAGACCATGCGGCCGCCATCATCAAGGCCTTCAACGTGAAGGCCGGTGGTCCGCAGGCGGTGGCCAAGTCGCTGTCGGGCGGCAACCTGCAGAAATTCATTGTGGGCCGCGAGATTGACGCCAAGCCCAGGCTGTTCATCGTTTCGCAACCCACCTGGGGTGTGGACGTGGGCGCCGCAGCGCAGATTCGCGGCGAAATTCTGGCGCTGCGCGATGCGGGTTGCGCCGTGCTGGTGGTCAGCGAAGAACTCGACGAGTTGTTTGAGGTGTGCGACCGCCTGCATGTGATTGCACGCGGCAAGCTCTCGCCCTCGGTGCCGATGGCAGAAGCCACTGTGGAAAAGATTGGCGAGTGGATGAGTGGGTTGTGGGATGCGGCGGATGCCACGCAGGGTGTGGAGGTGCAGCATGCTTAAGCTGAAGCTCGAAGCCCGCCAGCAGCCCTCGCAGTTCTGGAGCTATGGCTCGCCGGTGCTGGCACTGGTGTTCACGGTGATCATTGGTGTGATTCTGTTTGCCGCGTTGGGCAAAGACCCGGTGCGCGGCTTGCAGGTGTTCTTCTGGGAGCCCATCAAAAGCGGCTATGCGCTGGGTGAACTGGTCGTCAAGGCCACACCGTTGTTGCTGATTGCGCTGGGGCTGGCAGTGAGCTTTCGCTCCAATGTGTGGAACATTGGTGCCGAAGGCCAGTACATCATTGGTGCAGTGGCAGCCAGCGGCATTGCCCTGATGGCCGAGAAAACCACCGGTGGCTGGATCGTGGTGCCCATCATCCTGGCGGGCATTCTGGGCGGCATGGTCTGGGCGGGGCTGACGGCCTTTCTGCGGGACAAGTTCAACGCCAACGAAATTCTGGTCAGCCTGATGCTGGTCTATGTGGCGGTGCAGGTGCTGGGCTACATGGTCTATGGCCCCTGGAAAGACCCGGCAGGCTACAACTTTCCGCAAACCAAGACCTTCGATCTGGTGACGCGCATTCCGCGTCTGTTCGAGGGCTCGCGCCTGTCGATTGGTGTGCTATTCGCATTGCTGGGTGTGCTGGGCATGTGGATCTTCCTGTTCCGGACACGTGCCGGCTTTGCGCAGCAGGTCGGTGGGCTGGCCCCTGCAGCGTCGCGTTACGCAGGGTTCTCGTCGCGCAAGGCCTTGTGGACCGCGTTACTGGTTTCTGGCGGCATGGCCGGATTGGCTGGCGCACTGGAAGTGGCGGGGCCCATTGGCCAGCTCACACCGTATGTGCCTGCGGGCTATGGGTTTGCCGCCATCATCGTGGCCTATGTGGGCCGTCTGCATCCGGTGGGCATGGTGTTCTCGGCGATTCTGATGAGCATGTTCTATATCGGCGGCGAACTGGCCCAGTCGCGCATGGGGCTTCCCAAGTCGCTCACCGGCGTGTTCCAGGGCCTGCTGCTGTTTACCTTGCTGGCCTGTGACACGCTGGTCAATTACCGCCTGAAGTGGGCTGCGCGGGGAGGAAAGAACTGATGGAATCCTATGCATTGCTCATCGCAGCCACCCTCAACGCAGGCACGGTGCTGGCCATCGCCTCGCTGGGCCTGCTGATCAACGAAAAGGCTGGCATTGTGAACCTCGGTGCCGAGGGCATGATGCTCTGCGCTGCCATTGCCGGGTTTGCCACCGTGGTGCACACCGGCAGCGACACCCTGGGATTTGCCGCGGGCATGGCGGCGGGCGCCGTGATGGCGGCGGTGTTTGGAGGACTGGTTATTTGGCTCAACACCAACCAGTACGCCACCGGCCTGGCCCTGAGCCTGTTTGGCGCAGGGTTTTCTGCCTTCGCTGGTATAGGCTATGTGCAGGAAAAAATTCCCGAACGACCTTCGTTTGCGATTCCGTTTCTGTCCGACATTCCTTTGGTGGGACCGGCGCTGTTCAGACAGCACCCCATGGTGTACCTCACCGTCTTGTTTGCGGCGGCGTTGATCTGGTTTCTGTACCGCACGCGTTCCGGCCTGATTTTGCGCAGCGTGGGTGAGAGCCCCGAGTCGGCCCATGGCCTGGGCTATCCGGTGCGCTGGATCCGCCTTGCTGCGGTCGTGGTGGGTGGGGCACTGTGCGGGCTGGCCGGTGCCTACATTTCCATCATCTACACCCCGTTATGGGTGGAAGGCATGGTCGCTGGCAAGGGCTGGATTGCGCTGGCACTTACTACCTTTGCTACCTGGCGCCCGGCACGGGTCTTGCTGGGTGCTTATCTGTTTGGCGGCGTGACCATGCTGCAGTTCCATCTGCAGGGCATTGGCGTGGAAGTTCCCAGCCAGTTCCTGAGCATGCTGCCCTACATAGCCACCATTCTGGTGCTGGCGCTCATCTCGCGTAACCCGCGCTGGATTCGTATTAATATGCCAGCTGCCATTGGAAAACCGTTTTATCCTGGCTCCTGAAGCCTCTCTTTTTTGCGTAACCCTCGTTTTATAAAAAGGAACTGACATGACAGATTTGCAGAAACGATCCCTCCTGAAAATTGCGGCATTGACCGCTGTGGCCAGCGCAACGCTGGTGGGTTGCGGCAAGAAGGAAGAGCCCGCGCCAGCACCTGCTCCGGCAGCGTCCGCACCGGCACCCAAGGCTGAGCCACTGAAGATCGCATTTGCCTACATCGGCCCGGTCGGCGATGGCGGTTGGACCTTTGCGCACGACAACGGCCGCAAGGCACTGGAAAAAGAATTCGGCGACAAGATCAAGACCACCTTCGTGGAAAACGTGCCCGAGTCTGCGGACGCAGAGCGCGTGATCCGTGACATGGTCGGTCAGGGCAACAAGCTGATCTTCGGCACCACCTTTGGTTACATGGAACCCATGCTTAAGGTCGCTGCTGACGCAAAAGACGTGAAGTTCGAGCACGCTACCGGTTACAAGACCGCCGAAAACCTGCGTACCTATGACAGCCGGACCTACGAAGGCGCCTACATGGCCGGTGTGATCGCCGGCAAGATGACCAAGTCCAACACCCTGGGTGTGGTGGCTTCGGTGCCAATTCCGGAAGTGATCCGCAACATCAACAGCTTCACCTTGGGCGCACAAAGCAGCAACCCTAAGGTCAAGACCAAGGTAGTTTGGGTCAACGAGTGGTTCAACCCACCGAAAGAAACCGAAGCAGCGACCAGCCTGATCAATGGCGGTGCCGACGTGCTGTTCCAGAACACCGATTCGCCTGCCGTGTTGAAGACGGCACAGGATAAGGGCAAGCGCGCTTTTGGCTGGGACTCCGACATGACTGCCTATGGTCCCAAGGCACATCTGGCTTCTTCCATCATCAACTGGGGTCCGTACTACATCAAGGCCACCAAGGATGCGCTGGAAGGCAAGTGGAGCACCGGTCAGAGCTGGTGGGGCGTGAAGGAAGGCGCGATTGACATCGTGTCCATCGCTGAAGACGTGCCTGCTGAAACCAAGGCTAAGGTCGAGGAAGTCAAGAAGGGCCTGAAAGACGGTACCTTTGTGATCTGGAAGGGCCCGATTATGGACAACACCGGCAAGGAACGGCTCAAGAAGGATGAAGTCGCGGATGACAAGTTTCTGGGTGGCCTGAGCTTCTACGTCAAGGGTGTGGAAGGCAAGATTCCGGGCGGCAAGTAAGCACTATCGCCCATGCCAAGGCCGCCCTCGGGCGGCCTTTTTCACGACCAATAACAGGCTTTCCATGCCACGCAGTGCTATTTCCCCATCTGCACGCCATTACTTCTTCACTGAAATCCGGGTTTACATCAGCCTCGTTACTCAGGGGGGGGCATCTGGATACCGCACAACCGCTAAACCTTGTCTCGGAATTGCGCAATATATGTCACGATGATTCTTTCCGGTCCCCCGTATGGAGATGAACTTGTGAATCAGATTTTTGCAGCGCATTGGGTTACTTTGCATGGATTGGTTGTTTTCGTGAGCTTGGCCGTCTACGCAATTGGGTCGCACACCCTTCGACAGCGTCGACAACCTTCTGCTGCAGTTGCATGGTTTTTTTCACTGATATTGGTACCTTACGTTGCGTTGCCGCTGTACTTGATGATTGGCAATCGAAAGGTATTAGCGGTATCGGCTGTTGACGGTGTGAAAACTTCCTCGGTTCCCTCAAGTGGGTTGAATGTGTCTCTGGTCAAGGCAGGGCGCTTGGCCAAAGCCATGGGTCTGGAAGATGCTGCAGCGTATGAGCGGCTCAGCATTCACCAAGATGGTCGGCAAGCTCGTGAAGCGTTGCTGGATCTGATTCGCGAAGCAAAGTGCACCCTAGATATATGCACATTTATTCTCCGTGCCGATAGGCTGGGTATGGAGATCACGCAACTGTTAATTCAACAAGCCAAAAAGGGTATTCAAATTCGCCTGTTGATCGATGGAATGGGCTTCTACATGGGTGGACGTCCCGAGACGCATGCACTGACTGCAGCCGGGGTCAAAGTTGCCATGTTCGTACCGCCCTTTGGGTCTTCATTGCAGGGGCGTACCAACTTGCGCAATCATCGCAAGATGGCTATAGCAGACGGTCAATATTTGTGGAGTGGAGGCCGCAATATTGCCGCTGAATATTTTGAGGGCGACTTGGCACTGAACCCCAAACGGTTGCCATGGATTGACCTGAGTTTTGACCTC
This sequence comes from Burkholderiales bacterium, assembly GCA_028868305.1. GTDB lineage: Bacteria > Pseudomonadota > Gammaproteobacteria > Burkholderiales > Burkholderiaceae_C > Allorhodoferax. The sequence goes on from JAGWUS010000021.1 coordinate 30,761, forward strand.
GCTGGTGCTCTGGCGAGGCAGGCGCAAACCCTCTTCGACAACGACTGGGCGTTTGCAACGAATACTACCGTTTCAAAGCCTGCGTCATCGCCAGGGCCGGTTGTCGCAATTTTTATTCCTTGTTGCTCTCCGGTTGTTTCACAGCACATACGCGCATATTGGCCGTCTCGCCGTACTTTGTGCCAGATCAGTCGCTTCTGCAGGCTTTGACGCTGGCAGCACGCCGAGGCGTGGCTGTGGACCTTTTATTGCCGATGAGGTCGAACCATCATTTAGCCGACATTGCACGCCATACATTCCTGAGAGAACTTGTAGGTGCAGGAGCCGGCGTCTGGATGGCGCCCGGCATGATCCATGCTAAAGCAGTCATCATCGACAATGACGTGGCATTAATCGGCTCCGCAAATCTCGATGAACGAAGCTTGTTTCTCAACTACGAATTGATGGTTGCGTTCTACGACCGGCAGGCTGTTGAAAAGTTTTCGGACTGGATCGACTTGCAGAAAAAAAGTGCCGCACCTTATATACCGAGCAGGATTAACCTATTCCGCGAAATTGTTGAAGGAACGGTAAGGCTTGTGGCCTTCCAGTTGTGATCCGTAGGAATAGATAGGTTGCAGTAGCCTCACTGGTGCTGCCTTCGAAAGCCAAAGGTAGATAAGTAAATGGCGTTCGTAGCACTTGTCCTTGCAATGTAAAGCTCACGCGTAATCGGCGGAAGTTTGATGTATGTCATATGGGGTGAATTGCAAAGGCGCAAACTGCACGGACTGACATGCGCTACTGCATGTTCGATGACGTTCAAGAGGAGTCTCAAATGCAAACTGTTGTTAGACATGTGAATTTGCTGATACTGAAAGGCGTGGCGTACCTATGTGATCGACGTACGGGTCTTTCAGTATTATTTATTAGCTTGGTAACGTCGCTGTTCGGAGTGCCGGCTCAGGCTGTGCCTTCTTTTGCTGCCCAGACCGGGCAGAGTTGCGTGGCCTGCCATGCTGGTGGGCAATTCCCGGAACTCACGCCGTACGGACGGATGTTCAAACTTACGGGGTATACCATGGGTCAGCGGGCGAACCCCCTGTCGGCTATGGTGGTTGCCAGCAACACGACTACCAAAGAAAGTACAGGCTCTGTGCGGGATGGTCAGACCATACTCGACTCTGCTAGCGTCTTTCTGGCAGGCAAGGTGACAGACAACATTGGTGGGTTTGGGCAGTTTACGCATTCATTTCCAGCCGCCGCTGCCGGTATGGATAACATGGACTTACGTTACGCCGACCGAGAGGTGAATGCCAACACGGACTTGGTTTGGGGCGTATCCTTACATAACAACCCGACTGTGCAGGATGTGTGGAACAGCGCACCGGCATGGTCTTCTCCCTACATGAAAACAACGCAAGGGGCTTATGGAGATTTGCCGCGCGTGACCGTCATTGAGAATGGCCTTAGCCAGCAAGTTGCAGGTATCGGGGGTTATGCGTATCTCAATAAGTCTTTTTATGCAGAGTTGGCCTCGTACCAAGCTCCTAGAGGGGCCTTGTCCTTCATGGCTTATCCTGCCAATGTCGGCGATACAACCAATCCGTTCAATAATTACCTGGATGGTAGCAATCTCTACTGGCGCTTGGCCTATACCCGTGAGTGGGACGCCCACAACGTGATGGTGGGTGCGTTTGGTTTTGATGCGAAAGTGGTGGGACTTGACGGCAATGCGGTGCCAGATGCCACTGTTTCCTACACACGCTACCGGGACGTGGGCTTCGATGCGCAGTACCAGTACCTTCTGTCGCCGCATACATTCACTGCGCAGTTGCGTGCAGTACGGGAAACTATCGACGATACGCTGCGTACCACCTACTTTGATGGTCCCGCCACACTAAATACGCTGTCCGCAAAAGCAAGCTATGTCTACAGGGAACAATATGGCGGCAGTTTGACGTACAAGAAGGTGAATGGAAGTGCTGACTCAAATGCGTATGGTGCACCGAGTCTTGTGCCTGACTCCGAGTTGTGGATACCTGAACTTTTCTGGATACCTAGACAGAATGTACGCATTGGCGTGCAGTTCAATAGCTTTACCAAGTACTTGGGGGCCTCGTCTAACTACGATGGTCTTGGCCGCAATGCCAGTGATAACAACAGTACCTATGTGTATCTGTGGGCGGCCTTCTGAGCAGGTATATCCCATATTCATTCATTGTTCGAGGTGACTTCATGACCAAGTTTGCTTTTCTCCCCGCATTGCGGCTTCTTCCTTTGGCGGTGCTGGCACTGTCTGCCTGTACCAACATCCAGTCCAGTAGAAATGTCAACGATTCCACAGTGGCTGGAAAGACAATCGCCGTGCAAGTATGCTCTTCTTGCCACGGAGTCACGGGTGAGTCCACATCACCTATGTTTCCCAAACTCGCTGGACAACAGCGACAGTACCTGGTGGCTCAGCTTACTGACTTCAAGGGGCATGACCGCAGCGATTCGCGAGGTGCAGAATACATGTGGGGCTTCACCCACCTCACTGACAAGCAGGTTGGTGAGTTGGCTGACTACTTTTCAGCCCAATCACCGATGAAGGGTCGCATGGATGCCGGCCCCGCTCTTGCGCGCGGCAAGGTCATTTTTGACAGTGGAATACCTGAAAAAGGTGTAGTGCAATGCTCATCGTGCCATGGGCCTGTCGGCCAAGGAAATGAAAGCTTCCCGCGTTTGGCAGGCCAACATTCCAACTACGTGTTTGAGCAAATCAAAGTATTCCAACTAACGGACAAGCGCCCGCGTGGTGCTGCAATGAAACAGGTAACACATGAATTGAGCGACACAGATGCATTGGCAGTGTCGAAATACATCGAGTCCTTGGGGGCGTCTAGGTAGAAGCCGCCTACGGTGCCCAAGGGCACCGTAGCGTTGGGGGCGGGAAAATCAACCTTTACGGTTGTGGGCGTTGTGCTTCTTGTCGAAGATCGCTTCGCTTTGATTGGTCTCCCGGCGTTGAATGTGGTTTTGCTCCAGCTTGCCTACATGGCCATCTCTTGCGGCCCTGGCTTCGGCATGGTCTACACGGGCTTGGCCCTGTTCCAGTTTGCCAACCTCGCGGTTGGTTAACGTTCCAGCTTGAACCCCTTGCTCAACTCGTTTTTCCTGATTCACATTGCGTTGAACATCGGCCTGCATACGCTCTGAGGATGGAGACTGGGGATTGCCCTTGACGCCGTTGGATTCCGCTGTCTGGATATCGCGGCTGGTCTTGTTTTGCGCGCGTTGCAGTTGTGCGCGTTCTTGCGGGGTAAGTTTTCCGTCTTTAAGATCTTTTGCCTGCAGTCGCTCAATTCGACTTTCTTCGCGCTCCAACCGGCCGGCCTCTCGGGTATTGAGGCTTCCGTCCTTCAGTCCGTTTTCGATCCGAGTTTGCTGATTGACATCACGTTGAACGGTATTTGGGGTGGTGGTCTGGGCAAATGCGCTTGATGCTCCCAAGGCTACGAACATCGACGCGACAAGAATGCGGTGTTGCATGATTTCCTCTGATTTTTGAAAAAGCCGGATTGGCTCGCCAGTTCAACGCTACTGTGCATGAAACGGGGGACAGTGGAAATGTGAAGCTTTGTAAATCCAGCACAGGCCGGATTCATGAAATCGACACGATGCAATTTGAGCGGGCTATTGAATTACGGCGAGTGTGGCACCAAGTTATAGAGGCACATGCATCCTGAAAGGAACGAAATGAAAAGTTCAATTGTCAAGTTACTTGCAAAGTTGCTCGTCGCGGCAATGCTAATGGCGACTGGTCTGGTTATGGCGCAATCGGAGCCAAGCATGAGTCAGATCTATTCCACTGCGCAGGCGGGCAAACTGGACGAGGCCCAGGTCATGGTTCAACAGGTGCTAATTTCGCATCCCAAGAGTGCCAAGGCCTATTTTGTTCAGGCTGAGTTGTATTCCCGTCAAGGCAAATTTGACCGAGCACGGGAGTCACTTGCCCATGCAGAAAGATATGCACCCGGGATTCCATTTGCGAAGCCCGAGGCAGTTCAGGCGCTTCGCTCGCAGCTTGCTCCCAAATCGGTTATCAACTCCGGAATCCCTCCCTCGGCCAGTTATGGTGGTCCGCAGCAACCTGCGCAATCGCCGGCTTCGTGGGTTTTGCCTTTGTTGCTTGCGGGAGGCGTGATTGTTGCGGCGTATTTCTTTTTTCGTCGCCGCAATCCGCAGCCTTACGCTCAGCAGCAGTACACCGAGCAAAATGGTCTGAGCGGTCCGCAGAATTTTGGATCTGGTGCCAGCCCGATCCAGCCTGCCTACCCACAGCCTGTTTACCCTCAGGGCTACCCGCAGCAATCTGGCACAGGACTTGGCGGACGCATCATGGGTGGCGTTGCCACTGGACTGGCCGTTGGAGCCGGCGTAATGGCTGCTGAGGCCATTGGGCGCACCCTTGTGGGTGGGCATGGCACTTCGGCTCCTTATGCCGACGGTGTGAGCGACAACAATTTTCAGCCGATTCCCACTAACTCTGACATGGGGGGAGCCAACTTCGGCATTGACGACGCAACCTGGGATGATGCAGGCAGCGCCGGTGGCGGTGGCGGAAGCGATTGGGATAACTGACTTGCATCTGGATTTTTCCAGTACGCAGATTCCCGGTTGTCAGCCAGCCTTCACATTGCATTCCCGCCGTAGCAGACTCAGCACATCCTTGAGTTCGTAGTCCCGGTCGCTTTCGAGCGTGGTTTGGGCATCTTCCACAAAGTCCTGCCACAGTTGCAGCGCGTCGCTGCGGTGGGCTTCAGGTGCGTGCTGTGTGATGAACTGCGTTGCCAGCTCCGGGTGCAGTCCACTCTTGCGGATTTTGCGAACCAGGGTGGCGGCCGTTTTTTCTGTGAGCAAGGTCTTTTGGGTGCTACCTGCGGCCAGCGTCAAAAACAGGGTCAACAGCGTGCTGTCGTCGTGGCGTCCGCCGGTGGCCTTGTCCCAGGTGGCTGACACCTGGCGGTGGTAGTGGTCCACCTCGGCCAGTCCGTTTTCCAGCCAAAAATAGCGCCCCATGAAGGCGGGGGTCTGGTCGAAAAGCTTGCGCGCGGGTACGGTGCTCTCGGCAATTTTTGGCAGGTCTCCCAACACCGACCGCCGCACAGCCTCCAGTGTCGCCAGCAGTTGCTGTGGAATCTCTTTTGGCAGGGGAATGACTGCATTGGCTGACGCAGTGGCCACCTTTTTGGACGCGTTGGCGATCAGTTTGGCAAAGTCCACCCAGTCCGGCATTTCGGTTCTTTTGCCTGCCAGCGCGATCAGTGCGGTGCGAATGACGGCTTCAGCGTCGGCATTGGACTCCTGCAGCGCCTCTTCATCCATGCCCAGTTGCTCTGCCATCCAGAGTGCGGCATCCACCAGCAGCTGCACAGTGTTGCGCTTGGCCAGTTCGGACTGGTACTGGGGCAGCGATTGCAGCGTCCACTTGGCCAGCACCGGAATCTGCGTATCCTGAAAACCGCCGGGCTCGTGCATGCCAAAGTGGCTGTTTTGCGGCATGGCAATCAGGGCCTTGAGCATGTCGGAGCCTGCCTTGGAGCGCGACAGCAGGCTGTTATCCCGCAGCAACTCCGCTGCCTGCTGCAGGTCGCCACGGGTGGTGGCTTCCAGATGCAGGCTGATCAGGTTGACCATGCGGTCTTTGGCACGCTCCAGCTCCGGGCGCAGAAACTCGGTGCCGAAATACCGCGCAATCTGCACCATGCCTTTGGGTGCCTCCTGGCACATGGCGTCGAGCTTTTGTGGCGTCAACAGGCCGTGCTGCACGCCATAGGCCAGCGCCTTCTCGAAGAAGGACCGCGTGTCGAACAGGGAGACCGCTTGCATGGGCATCAGATGGCGGATTCTTCGTCCGCCTCCAGCGCGGCGGGGGTGGCCTGGCCACGGTCGGTGTTGGCGGTTTCCACCTTGCCGTCGTCCTCTTCGGCGGTTGTGTCTTCTTCCTCGTCGCCCAGGTCGTGCGCGCGTGCCTTGGCGCGCAGGACCAGCACGGTTTCGATGAAGAGGTCCGGGTTCTGGTAGCGCAGCAGGTAGGCCAGCTCCATCCAGTCCTGGTCCGCCACCTCGTCGTGCTCCAGGCGCGGACTGGCATAGGCGGAAGAGTACAGGGCGGTTTCCGAAAGCACCTGGCCGTCGTCGTCGGATGCATCGAAGGTGCCGGTGCGCGCAAAGGATTCGATGCGCGCCCATTTTTCGGAGAAGTAGTCTGCCAGCGCTTCGCTGCCGCCTTCCAGATCGCCAATGGCATTCAGGAACTCCATCGGGTCGGCATCTTCGCGAAAAATGATGGAGTTCACCATGCCGCGCAAATGGGTGCGGGTCAGGTCCTTGTACTGCTTTTCGATCACCACAGCGCGGGCAAACTGCTCGGGCGTGACCAGCAGGTTGATGATGGATTCCTTGGAGTTGTCGTACTCGCGGATGACGGCCAGGATGTCCTTGGGCGGCAACTGCTCCAGCACCACCATCAGGGCGCCGTCGCCCTCGGTGTCTGCCAGTTCAACCAGTGCCGACTCGGCGCCGACGATGTCGCCAGCGGCAATCAGACTTTGGGTTTTTTCAATCAGGGCCAGGTGATTCATGGGTGCGTTCTCTTCCATCAGTCTTTGCGGTCAAAGCCCTGCTCGACCATCCAGTCGGCACCGGCTTCTTCGCGCGCTTTGGCATCGTGTGCGTCGTCAGAATCCACGGGGTCCGGACGGTCGTCGCCGGCGTAGTCAGCGTGGCCGTGTTCCTCGTGGTCTTCATCATCGCTGTGCGCCGCCGGGGCCTGCGTCGCGTCGTGGCGGTGGTACATGTATTCCAGACCTGCCGAAATGGTGAGAAACCATTCGCCGGTGGGCTGCTTGAGTGCCACGTCCGCCAGCGCCTGAGCCCAGGGCATGAGTTCAATGCTGTCGGTCAGTGCGTCCCAGCCCGGCAGTTCGTCGCTGTGCTGGGTCAGCAAATGCTCCATGACGGCAGGGTGCTTGAACCGGAACCCCTGGTGAAACACTACCGCCACCATTTCCGGGCTGGGCTCCATCATGTGCACCAGGAAGTCCATTTCCTTGCGGCGCTGTGCAAGGCGTTGGCGCAGCACGTCCTGACCCTCGGAGTCAAACGTCATGTCATCAATTTCAGCTTGGTAGGAATTTCGGAGGTCGCGGAAAAACGGGGTGATGTTCATGCAGTGCAAACGTTAAAGAATGGATTTGAAATAGGTGCCCCAGATTTCGCGGGCGGTTTGCAGTGGGTCGTCCAGCAGGTTGCGCCTGCGGTTGTCGTCGTAGGCTTGGCGTTGCGTTTCATCCGACAGCACTTCGTAGGCCTTTTGCACCGCCCGAAACCGCTCTGCGCTTTCCGGCGCTTCATTGCGGTCCGGGTGGTGCAGGGCGGCCTTCTGCCGGAAGGCCTTTTTGATGTCGGCAAGCTTGGCCGCACTCGTAAGGCCCAGGGTGGTGTAGTGGTCAGACATAACGCGCAGTTAAATTCCGATCAGCACCGGAGCAAATTGACTGGAAAAGGCTATTTTCGCAGACTTGGCCAAAAGCCGGTGTGGGCCAGGTCTCTTGTGTGTTGTAGAGTGCACTGAGACCCTGACTCTGGAGGCCCCCGTGAACCACCGTCCTATTCCCGCCGAACGACTGCCCGAGCTGCTGCGCCGCATGCCCAAGGCCGAGCTGCATATGCACATTGAGGGCTCTCTGGAGCCTGACATGATTTTTGCCATGGGTCAGCGCAATCAGGTGCCGCTGAACTATCCCAGCGTGGACGCCCTGCGCCAGGCCTATGTGTTCAACAACCTGCAGGAGTTTCTGGACATCTACCATGCGGGCACCACGGTGCTCAAGACCGAGCAGGACTTTTACGACATGACCTGCGCCTACCTGGCGCGTGCCCAGGCCGATAACGTGCTGCATACCGAAATCTTCTTTGACACACAGACGCACACTGGCCACGGCCTCAGTGCGGAGGTGGTGATCAATGGCCTGCACCGCGCCTGTATGGACGCCCCGGCAAAGTACGGAATGAGCGCCTCGCTGATTCTGTGCTTCCTGCGCCATCTGAGCGAAGCCGAGGCGTTTGAATGCCTGGAGCAGGCGCTGCCGTTGCGCGACAAGATTGTGGGCATTGGCCTGGCCTCCAGCGAACTGGGGCACCCGCCTGAGAAGTTTGTAAAGGTGTTTGCCCGAGCCCGCGAATTGGGTTTTCGCCTGGTGGCCCATGCGGGCGAAGAGGCACCACCCGCCTACATCTGGAGCGCACTGGATGTGCTCAAGGTGGAGCGTATCGACCATGGTGTGCAGGCCATCCATGATGCAGCACTGATGCGCCGCCTGGCCGAGAGCCGCATCCCTCTGACGGTGTGCCCGCTGTCCAACCTCAAGCTCCAGGTGTTCAAACACCTGTCGGAGCACACCCTGGGGCGCATGCTCGATGCGGGCATCATGGCCACCGTCAACTCGGATGATCCGGCTTACTTTGGCGGCTACATTAACGAGAACTTTACGCAGACCTTTGCGGCGCTGGGGCTGACATCGCAGCACGCCTACACCCTGGCACGCAACAGCTTTGAAGCCAGTTTTCTGGAAGCAACGTCCAAAGCCCGCCTGATGCATCGGCTGGATAGTGTGTTTGCCAGCTTTAGTTAGTGTTTTCCGGTAGCGACTTGGCGCGTCAGGCGTGCTACCATTTTTTTATAAGCCCCAGGCAAAATGTAAGGACGTCATATGGAACAGGTAGCGACGATTGGCAAGTTGTTGATCGTGGACGATAGCAAGGTATCGCGTATGCGCATCCGGGCTTTTTTTGCCGGCCATTGTCCGGCATGGGAGATCGAGGAAGCGGGTTCTGGCGACGAAGCCGTTGCGCTGGCGTCCACCTTTCGCCCAAATTTCGTAACGATGGACGTGAACATGCCTGGCATGTCTGGTTTTGAGGCAGCCGATTTGCTGCTGATGCATAACGCGGCGGTGCGTGTGGTCATGCTGACGGCCAATATCCAGGAAAGCAGCAAGAAGCTGGCAGCTGCGCGGCATATCGGATTTGTCGCCAAGCCGCCCACTGAAGCCAGCCTGACCCAGGCCTTGGTTTTCCTGCTGGAGGCCTGATGAAAACGCTAACCGAGCTGGAGCAGGATGCACTGACGGAGGTATTCAATATCGGCGTAGGGCTGGCCGCTGACGTGTTGAGCCAGATGGTCAACGAAACGGTGCGGCTGTCTGTTCCCTTGGTCGAACTGACTAGCCAGGAAGTGGCATCTGTCCAGTTCCATGACCGCGAAAACCGACCCCTGTGTGCCATCCGGCAGACCTATTCGGGTGAAGTGACTACCGATGCCATCCTGATGTTTCCGGTAGAAAACAGCCTAGAGTTGGTGCGCTCCATGGTTGGCAGTGACATTCCGCTGGAGCAACTCACCGAGATGGAGCAGGATGCTATGGCCGAGATCGGCAACATCATTCTCAATGCCGTGATTTCGCAGCTGTCCTCCACGCTGGACTTGAGTTTTGATGGCTCGCTGCCAGAAGTAAGCATGGTCACGGGTGAAACTATCTTTGCCGATTTCGGACAATTCCATGCGCAGGGGGATGGCCAGGCATCCGTGCTTATGCTCACCATCGATTTTGAACTGAGTACGCGCCAGGTCAGTGGCTACCTGGCCTTCCTGCTGGATATTCCCTCCAGTGAAAAACTCATCTCCCGCCTTGACCGTTTTATCAACGGTTGACGGATTCGCATGACCGTTATTGAATCCCAAGGCGCAGAACAGATCGCCCAAAGCTGGCTGCTGGATGCCGTGCAGATGGGGCTGATTGTGTTGAACGATCAGGGGCAGATTGTGCTCTTCAACCACTGGATGGCACAGCGCTCCGGCCTGACTTCGGCTGAAGTGTTAGGGCGCACCCTGGAAGACGTGTTTCCGGAAGTTGCACAAAGCCGCGTGGGCAAGGCCGTGCAGACTTGCCTGGCCACGGGTTTTCCTTCTCTGCTGTCTAACTCGCTTCACCCTACGCCGTTTCCCCTGTTTGCAGGTATTGCGCAGCGCCTTGCAGGTGAGCGGGTGCAGCAATCGGTGCGCATTCAGGCTTCGCCAGCGGGAGCCATTCGCCAGGTGCTGGTTGAAGTTGGTGACGTGTCAGGTGCTGTGCGCCGTGAACGTATGTTGACCCAGCAGGCGGTGCAGCTCAAGATCTTGTCCAGCATGGACTCTCTCACCGGACTGGCGAATCGGCGCAGTCTGGATCAAGTGCTGGAGCGCGAGTTCCGGCGTGCCGTGCGTTCCTGTCATCCGGTGGCGGTAGTGCTGATCGACATTGACGCGTTCAAGTTATACAACGACACCTACGGGCACCAGGCGGGTGATCGTTGCCTTATTGAGGTGGCCCGTGTGCTCGGGCAGTCCCTCAAACGGTCTGGCGATCTGGCCGCACGCTATGGCGGTGAAGAGTTCCTGCTGATCCTGCCCGAAACCGATCTGCAGGGCGCTCTTGCGGTGGCGCGGGCCATGCGGGCCGATGTGGAGGCACTGGGGTTGCCGCACACGGGCAGCGCCCACCACGGAGTCATTACCATCAGCCAGGGAGTCGCGGCGACCATTCCGGATAAAGCCGATACGTTTGATGGCTTGCTGGCGCTGGCGGATGTGGCCCTGTACGCTGCCAAGCGCGCAGGACGCAACCGGGTGGCAGCCATGCGTGGGGCGACCGAGCTCGACTCCGATATCGTGCTGGCGCCGCCTCTCTAACCGCTCCCCAGTACAATATTGCCCCGAGGCCCGCTGCTCCGGCGGGCCTTGCTTTTGGTGTTTCGGAGCCATGTAGAGGACTACCATGTATAAAAACCTCGCAGCCACGTTCGTGGCCGCCTGCTGTTTCTTCGCTGCACCCCAGGGTGCCATTTCCCAAACTTCTTCCGCCAAAGACGCGCCCGGACCCGAACCGCTCAAGGTGGGTTTTGTCTATGTGGCACCGCTTATGCCCACGGGCTGGGTGCACCAGCATGAGTTGGGGCGCCAGGCGGTCGATGCGGCTTTGGGCAAACGGGTGCAGACCACCTTCGTGGAAAACGTGGCCGAAGGCCCCGACGCCGAGCGCGTGATCCGCGATCTGGCCCGCCAGGGCAACAAGCTGATCTTCACGCCCAGCTTTGGCTACATGGAGCCCACGCTCAAGGTAGCGCAGGAATTTCCGGACGTGAAGTTCGAGTCCATCACCGGCTACAAGACCGCGCCCAATGTGGCTGCAGCCAATGCGCGCTATTACGAGGGTCGCTACTTGGCCGGCATCGCCGCCGGGCGCATGACCCAATCCAATCTGGCCGGCTATGTCGCGGGCTTCCCCATTCCCGAAGTGTTGCAGGGCATCAATGCCTTCACGCTGGGCATGCGCTCGGTCAACCCCAAGGCCGAAGTGAAAGTGGTCTGGCTCAACGCCTGGTTCGACCCCACGCGCGAACGCGATGCGGCCATGACGCTGTTCAACCAGAACGCGGATGTGGTGGCATTCCACACGGGTTCTGACGCGGTGATGGTGGCGGCGCAGGAGCGCGGCAAGTTCGCCGTGGCCTACCACTCCGACATGCGCAAGGTGGCACCGGATGCGCAGATCGTGGCCGTCACCCACCAGTGGGGCGGCTACTACACCGCACGCACCAAGGCTGTCCTGAACGGTACCTGGACCAGCGGTAGCGTGTGGGGTGGTGTGAAGGATGGCATGATCCGCGTCGGCGACTTTGGCAGCAAGGTGCCCAAGGCGGTCCAGGTCGAGGTGCTGAAAGCGCAACAAGCTATTGCTGCCGGCAGGCTGCATCCGTTTTACGCGGCACAGCCTGTGTTCGACAACGAGGGAAAGGAAGTGATTGCCAAAGGGCAGACCCTGACCGACGGCCAGATTCTTGGCATGAACTGGCTGGTGGCTGGCGTGCAGGGCAAGGCCGGCCGCTGAAGGTTTAAGCTAGCGGCCATGAAAGCCTACCGCGCCTCTCTCCTCTGGTTTGCCCCGCACAGCGAGGGGCCTGCGCGTGCCCTGTTTGAAGAAGACGGCATGCTGGTGGTCGGCCCCAATCCGCAGGGCGTGCAGGTGGTGCAGGCCATCGGCGCCTGGCGCACGGTCTCGGCGCAGTACCCCGGAGTGGCGGTGGAGCATTGGCCGGGCCGCATCATTGCACCGGGCTTTGTCGATCTGCATGTGCACTTTCCGCAGACCAATGTGATTGGTTCGCCAGCATCTGGATTGCTGCCATGGCTGGAAAACTACACCTTTCCTGAAGAAAAGCGCTTTGCAGCCCCCGAATACAGTGCACAAGCAGCTACGTTTTTTGTAGCGGAATTGCTGCGCAACGGGGTGACGACGGCGCTGACCTTTGCCACTTCGCACCCCGAGTCGGTCAACACTCTGTTCAACGAGGCACAGGCCCGGCGCCTGCGCCTGATCACAGGCCTGTGCCTGATGGACCGGCACGCGCCGGCCGACCTGCTGAACCAGCCCTCAACGCCTAGCGGCCACGATGCCACCGAGCAAAGCCTGCGCGACACCGAGGCCCTGATCCAGCGCTGGCATGGGGTGGACCGGCTGGGCTATGCGATCACCCCGCGCTTTGCCCCCACCAGCACCGAGGCGCAGTTGCGCGGGGCAGGGGAACTGGCCGCGAAGTACCCGGAGGTATGGATCCAGTCGCATGTGGCCGAGAACAAGGACGAAATCGCCTGGGCGGAGGAACTGTTCCCGTTCTCGCGCAGTTACCTGGCCACCTACGACCACTTCGGCCTGATGCGCAACCGCGCCATCTACGCCCACTGCATTCACTTGGACGACGACGACCGGGCCCTGATGCGCAGCACCGGCGCAGCGGCGGCGGTCAGTCCGACCAGCAACCTGTTTCTGGGCAGCGGCTTTTTCGATTACGTGGGTGCAGACCGCGTGGGCTTCCAGTACGGGCTGGCCAGCGATGTGGGCGGCGGAACGAGCTTCAGCCCGTTCCACACCATGCTGGCGGCCTATTACGTGGGGCGTGCCAGTGTCGAAGGATTGCAAACCAAGCAAGGTCTGTCGCTTTCGCCGCAGCATCTGTGGTGGCAGCACTCGGCCGGCGCGGCCCGGGCTATGGGGCTGGAGGGCGTGGTGGGCAACCTGCTGCCGGGTTGCGAGGCCGATTTTGTCGTGCTGAACCCCCAGGCCACGCCGCTGCTGGCGCGCAAGACTTCCATCGCTTCGAATCTGGACGAACTGCTGTTTTCCATGATCGTGCTGGGGGATGACCGGTTGATCGAGAAAACGGTGATCTCTCAAGGCATTTGAGACTCTTGCCCTCGTCGGAATTGCGCAAGTTGCTATTTAATTTGTAGCGTTTCTTCGTTGTTGATGCAGTCACGCCGGCCTTGGTGGGGTATTGCGGGCGGCTCATGGTGCCAAATGCGCACAAATCGCCGCCCGCAATACCCCATCAAGGCTGATCGGCGTGACTTTTGGTTAGTGCGCCACTGCTGCTGCCAATGTAGAGGTATAGGCCGGTATTTTCCTGGTGCGCCAGGCGCTTGCCTGCCATTGGCCCCCCTCTGCCACCAAGTAAGCATGCGTACAAGGACTTTAAGTACCCAACTTACAATCATCGCCACACCAGGAGCCCTACCCCATGAGCATCAAAAGCGACAAGTGGATTCGCCATATGGCCGAGACAACCGGCATGATTGAACCGTTCGAGCCCGGCCAGATTCGCCAGCATGACGGCAAGAAAGTTATCTCCTATGGCACCAGCAGCTACGGCTACGACATCCGCTGCGCCCCTGAATTCAAGGTGTTTACCAACATCCACAGCACGGTGGTCGACCCCAAGAACTTCGACGAAAAAAGCTTTGTCGATTTCCACGACGACGTCTGCATCATCCCGCCCAACAGCTTCGCGCTGGCCCGCACCATGGAGTATTTCCGAATTCCGCGCAACGTGCTCACCGTCTGCCTGGGCAAGAGTACTTATGCGCGCTGCGGCATCATCGTCAACGTCACGCCGTTCGAGCCCGAATGGGAAGGCTATGTGACGCTCGAATTCAGCAACACCACACCGCTGCCGGCCAAGATCTACGCAGGTGAAGGCTGCGCACAGGTGCTGTTCTTTGAGAGCGACAAGGACGACGTGTGCGAGACCAGCTACAAGGACCGCGGCGGCAAATACCAGGGCCAGCACGGCGTGACTTTACCCAAGGCATAGAAATATGGCCCCCACGCTCCGCCGCTGCGCGGGTCGCTGCCCCCCATGGGGGCCCTCGCGCCTTGGGGCGGCCCGGCGGCGCTCAAGTTTTTCTTTCTGATAGGGGCACGCCATGAGATGGGAAGGCAACCGCGAATCGGACAACGTGGAAGACCGTCGCAGTGGTGGCGGGTCTGGTGGAGGCTTCAGTAGCGGTGGTCTGGGCAGCTTGCTCGGGGCTCTGCTGGGCAGCCGGCTAGGCGTGGGCAGCATCGTGGTTGCGCTGTTGGGTAGCTGGGCACTTGGCATCAACCCGCTGACGATTCTGAGCCTGCTCAGCGGTGAGGGTGCTTCCACTGCCCAGATGCAGCAGGCGCCCGCGCACCGCCCGCCTGCGGACGACCAGATGGCCAGGTTTGTGTCCACTGTGCTGGCCGACACCGAAGACGTCTGGACCGATGTCTTCAGCAAGGGTGGCGGTAATTACCAGCAGCCCAAGCTGGTGCTGTTTCGCGGTGCCACCCCCACGGCATGCGGCCAGGGCCAGAGCGCCATGGGGCCGTTTTACTGCCCGGCCGACCGCAAGGTGTACATCGACCTGGACTTCTACCAGACCCTGCAAAAGCAGCTGGGGGCTCCCGGTGACTTTGCCCAGGCCTATGTGATTGCCCACGAAGTAGGCCACCACGTGCAAAACCTGCTGGGCATCAGCGCCAAGGTCGAGCAGGCGCGCAGCCGCATGAGCGAGACCGAATACAACGCCCTGAGCGTGCGTGTGGAACTGCAGGCCGATTGCCTGGCCGGCGTGTGGGCCAACCATGCACAAAGCGCCCGCCAGTTGCTGGAGCAGGGCGATGTGGAAGAAGCCATGAATGCCGCCGCCCGTATTGGTGACGACGCCTTGCAGCGCAGCAGTGGGCGCGGCGTGGTGCCCGAGAGCTTCACCCACGGCACCAGCGCCCAGCGTCAGCGATGGTTTGCGGCTGGCCTGAAAAACGGCAGCGTCAAGGGCTGTGACACCTTTTCCGGCCGATCGCTTTAACCCCCACGCTCCGCCGCCGTGCGGGTCGCTGCCCCCCGAGGGGGGCTCATTTGCCTTGGGGCGGCCCGGCGGCAAATTGGACCTTTTGTGGGAGTAGGGGATAATGCGGGTTTGCCCCTAGACGCAGGGGCTGCCCCGCTATCGGATGGATAGCACCTTTTCTGGCTATGCCTGACCGACTTGAATACTGAACAGACTCCCCCTACAACGGCACCTGCCGCAGCTTCCAACGAGCTGACTGCCGACACCCCCATCATGGCTTTTGCCCAGCTTCAGCTGGCTGCACCGATTGCCAAAGCCGTAGCCGAAATGGGCTACGAGTCGATGACCCCCATCCAGGCCCAGGCCATTCCGGTGGTACTGACCGGCAAGGACGTCATGGGCGCCGCCCAGACTGGCACCGGCAAAACCGCGGCCTTTGCTTTGCCCCTGCTGCAGCGGCTGATGAAGCACGAAAACGCTTCTACCTCGCCGGCCCGCCACCCGGTGCGTGCGCTGGTGCTGCTGCCCACGCGCGAACTGGCCGACCAGGTGGCCCAGCAGGTCAAGCTGTACGCCAAATACACTAACCTGCGCAGTGCCGTGGTGTTTGGCGGCATGGACATGAAGCCCCAGACCCTGGAGCTGAAAAAAGGTGTGGAAGTGCTGGTGGCCACCCCGGGCCGTCTGCTGGACCACATCGAAGCCAAGAATGCGGTTTTGAACCAGGTTGAGTACGTGGTGCTAGACGAAGCCGACCGCATGCTCGACATCGGTTTTTTGCCGGACCTGCAGCGCATCCTGTCCTACTTGCCCAAGCAGCGCACCACGCTGCTGTTCAGCGCCACCTTCTCGCCCGAGATCAAGCGCCTGGCCAACAGCTACCTGCAAGACCCGGTCACCATCGAAGTGGCGCGCTCCAACGCTACCGCTTCCACGGTGGAGCAGCACTTTTACAGCGTGGGTGAAGACAACAAGCGCCACGCCCTGCACCAGATTCTCAAGTCGCGCGGCATGAAGCAGGCTTTCGTGTTTGTGAACAGCAAGCTGGGCTGTGCCCGTCTGGCGCGCTCGCTGGAGCGCGAAGGCCTGAAGACCGCTGCGCTGCACGGCGACAAGAGCCAGGACGAACGCCTCAAGGCCCTGGATGCCTTCAAGAAAGGCGAAGTCGATTTGCTGGTGTGTACCGATGTGGCCGCCCGCGGCCTGGACATCAAGGACGTGCCCGCGGTGTTCAACTTTGACATCCCGTTCAACGCCGAAGACTATGTGCACCGCATTGGCCGAACCGGCCGCGCGGGTGCTGCCGGTCTGGCGGTCAGCTTTGTCGGCGGTGGCAACGATGCGCGCCTGGTGTCCGACATTGAAAAGCTCATCAAGACCAAGATTGAGCTCGAAGCGGTGGAGTTTGACGAAGACCAGCCCGATATCCACAAACAGGGCCGCTTCAATGAGGGCCGCCGCATGTACAACCATGCGGAGGGTGGTGACAACGGCCGCAGTGGCGGACGTGGAGAAGGTCGTGGCCGCAGCCATAGCAACGAGCGTGACGATGCCTACCGCAGTCGCCCCGCCAGGGACTACAGCCGCCCGGCACCCGCGCCGCGTGATCCCTTCTTTGACAAGCCTTACGAGCCCACACCCGCGGCTGAGGCGGCAGCAACCCCTTCGTGGGAAGCCTCGGCACGGCCCGCGGCCCGCAGCATTTCGGCCAACATCAAGCCCAAGCGCAAGGTCGCTGCGCTGTTTAAAACAGAGTAATTGGCGCCCCTATCCGGGTTTCTGGGCCTGTGGGCACTTCACCTGAATCAGCTCCTGTTCCATGGGCTGGTCCTGGCCTCCGGCTGCAACACGCAGGGCGCTGAGGCAGCCGCCCCAGACACAGCCTGAATCCATCGCCAGCACGTCGCGGCGCCCCAGCCAGCCCAATGTGGACCAGTGACCAAAGGCCACGGTGTGTTTGGCGGTACGCCGCCCCGGCACCTCAAACCAGGGCATGAATCCGGGCAGTGCAGCGTTGGCACTGTCCTTGGTTTCAAACTCCATCTGGCCATCGACAGTGCAAAAGCGCAAGCGCGTGAGGGTGTTGACAATGGCGCGGATGCGGTCGTTGCCCTGCATGGCATCGTCCCAGTGGTCGGGCGCGTTGCCGTACATGGTGTGGAAAAAGTCCGTGGCTACATCGGACTGCAACAGCGCCTCGACCTCTCCCGCCAATGCTATTGTTTTAGTAGCTGTCCATGCAGGCAGCACGCCGGCGTGCACCATTAAAAGCTTTTGACTTCCCAGCTTCTCGAGCATCGCCAGGCTCTGGTGGCGCAGCCAGTTCAGCACGGCTTCGCGGTCGGGGGCCTGCAATACGCCGTTCAGGGTGTCCTTGCGGTGGGCCTTGCGCGCACCGCAGGCCACCGCCAGCAGGTGCAGGTCGTGGTTGCCCAGCAGGCAGCGGGCGGCGTCGCCATAGCCCATTAGGCGGCGCAACACGGCGTCGGACGCCGGGCCGCGGTTGACCAGATCGCCCAGCACATAGAGCGTGTCGCGGCTGGGGGAAAACGCGATGGTGTCGAGCAGGCGCTGCAGCGGCTCGTCGCAGCCCTGCACATCGCCAATAAGGTACATTGCCATGTGTTCATTTTCGCTGCAGATTCATGGATTTTTTGTTGATCATTGTGCTGACGCTGCTTAACGGCGCGTTTGCCATGTCCGAGCTGGCACTCATGGCCAGCCGCAAGGTGCGGCTGCTGACCATGGCCGAGGCAGGCGACAAGGGCGCGCAGGCAGCGCTGGATCTGCTTGACAACCCCACCCAGTTTCTGTCGTCGGTGCAAGTGGGTGTGACGTCTATCGGCATGCTCAACGGCATCGTGGGTGATGCGGCTTTCAGCGATGGTGTGGCCCATTGGCTTGGCGCCATGCTTCCTATCTCGCACCGTGCCTCCGAGATATCGGCCACGGCGCTGGTGGTGACCAGCATCACCTTTATTACCATCCTGTTTGGTGAACTGGTGCCCAAACGCATCGGGCAGCTCTATCCCGAGTCGGTTGCACGCGTGATGTCGCGTCCCATGACCTGGTTTGCTACGGCGGCCAAGCCATTTGTACGTCTTCTGTCCATGTGCACACATGGCATGCTCAAGCTGCTGCATATCGATACTACGGATACCCGCGCAGTGACTGAGGAAGAGATCACGGCCAGTCTGGTTGAAGGCGTGGATGCTGGCATCATTGAAGAGCACGAGCATCAGATGGTGCGCAATGTTTTTCATCTCGACGACCGCACCCTGGCATCCATGATGCTTCCCCGGGTGGATATTGAATGGCTGGATGCCTCCACCACGGTGGCCGCGTGCCTGGCCCAAGCCAAGAACAGCACCACCAATGGTACGGGGTTGCACTCCTGGTATCCGGTTTGCAAGGGCTCACTGGATGATGTGGTAGGCATTGTCAGCGTCGCAACGCTGTTGCAGCGGGGTGAACGCTACCCCTATGGAATTGGCGCGCTGGTGGAACCGGCTGTGTTTGTGCCCGAAACGCTCAGTGGAATGGAGCTGATCGAGCAATTCCGCATCAAGTCGGCGCGCATGGTGTTTGTGGTGGATGAATACGGGGTGGTGCAAGGCCTGCTGACACCCCACGATGTGCTGGAGGCCATTACCGGCGAGCTCAAGCCCGATGAGCAAACCCAGGCCTGGGCGATTGAACAGCCCGATGGTTCCTGGCAGCTTGACGGTTTGATGCCCATCGGCGAGCTCAAGGCCCGTCTGGATATTGACGACACCTTGCCTCAGGAAGACCGTGGCCGCTACAACACCCTGGCGGGCTTGCTGATGGTAGTCAGTGGTGATTTGCCTTCACGTGGGGAGCGTATTGAGTGCGCTGGCTGGGCGTTCGAAATCACGGCGCTGGAGGGCCGGCGCATCGACAAGGTGCTTGCGCACCGAGTGTCCGGGGGCATCTGAGCTAGATCCTGCCTGTCAGACGGTAGGCGAACAGCCCCACCAGTTCATGCAGCGCTAGCTGCCACTGGGCAACCCCACTACGCAGGGAATATTCGGTCCACGGGGTGCTGGGGGCGGTGCGGAAGTCGACCGGGTAGGCAGTGACATTCCAGCCCGCTTTCTGAAAGGTGCCCATGGAACGCGGCATATGCCAGGCAGACGTCACCAGCAGCCAGCGCTGGGTGATGTCGATGCCATCCATTTTTGCTGTGAGCACAGCGTTCTCATACGTGTTGCGCGAAACAGCTTCATAGCGCATGCGTGGCCCTGTAGCACCCAGGCTCGCAAAGAAAGCCCGCGCCCGTTCGGCCTCGCTGGGCCCACTGCCAAGCAACGCACCCTCCCCACCCGAATACACCATGTACAGCGCGGGGTGTCGCTGCAGCAGCGCCACCGCCGCTGTCAGACGTTCCGCACCGTCGGTGACCTGGGGCAGGCTATGCGCCGCAGATACATACCCCGACTCTGTAGCGCCTCCCAGGACAATCACGCCGGCAAAGCCCCGCAGGTCGGCATCCGGTGCAAACTCGGGGTAATAGCTTTCAAGTTGCCGGACCAGCAGATCTGGCAGGGGCTGCCAGCCGATTAGCAGTAACAGAGCCAGTGCAGCCACCAGCAGCCGTTGTGCTCTTTGCGGCTTGCGTTGCAGTGAAAACAGGGCCAACAGCAAGAGCGCGGCAACCCACCCCAGCGGCTGGGTGATCAGTGAGAGTAGTTTGGAAAGCAGAAACATGGGCAAGCAGCCGGAGCGATAAAGGTAATTTAGCCTGCAGCATACGTCCAGGCGGATGCTTTGGACAGATAAGCCGGGAGCGCCGCCGCTTCGGCCCGGCATTGAATTGGAAGGGGCTTACCCGTCCGGGGCCAATCTATCCCCTGATGGCATTGGCGTTGGGTGACATAAACGAGGATGTGCTGAAAAGCTGGTTTGATGCCGAGGCACTGCGGAGCAAGCACCAAGCGGCACGCGCCTTGATGATGTTCCGTGGGTTCCTGCGGTGGTGTGCAGTCAAGCCTGGATATCGCGCATTGGTAGAGGCACACATTCTGGAACTGGCGGGCGTAGTGTTTGATGCCACTGCAGAGCCGGGTGCGCTGCGAGTGGTGTCATGATAACTTGCAAAGCGTAACGCTACGAGATACAATGAAACATGATTAAGTCATTCGGCCATAAAGGGCTACAGGCATTTTTTGAGCGTGGCACTAAAGCAGGCATCCGGCCTGACCATGCTGCCAAGCTAAGCCGTCTGCTGGCACGTCTGGACGTGGCTGCAAGTGCCTCAGATATGGACGTGCCAGGATGGAAGCTGCATCCACTTACCGATGATTTGAAGGGCCATTGGGCCGTGTCGGTGAACGGAAACTGGCGAATGACTTTCACCTTTGATGGCACTGACGCTGTGCTTGTTGATTACATGGATTACCACTGAGAGGCGCACTATGTCCCGTATGCATAACCCACCCCACCCCGGCCTGACGCTGCGCGACGATGTGTTGCCAGCATTGGGGCTGGGGGTGACCCAGGCCGCTGAACAGCTAGGCGTTTCCCGTGTTGCACTGTCACGCATGTTGAATGGCCGCGCTGCAATATCGCCAGACATGGCTCTGCGTATCGAGGCATGGCTAGGCGTGGAGCGTGGTGGCAATGCGCGCGTCTGGCTGGCAGAGCAAAGCGCTTATGACGTGTGGCAGGCTGAACAGCGATTCAAGGCCAAACCCATGCGCGTGAAGCCCGCGCCAGCAATGACGGCATAGAGATACCGCGATGCCCTGACGCGGTTTATTCAGGGCAAATAGGCGGAGCTGGCAAGTGGTACGAACACAAGCCAGCCCCTGACCACAATTGAAAGTGAGTTCAAAAGCGGCTACAGCGAGTGTACGCACCAAGACAATGAAAAGCGGGGTTAGGGTAGCGGGGCCGGAATTGCCGGGACTGACGTTTGAAAAACAATCAAATTTAATCAATCCTGCCCCGCGCAGGTTCTTTGCTTTTCAGGGGTGCGAATTTGGCAAGGTTGCCTACAGATTGCCTACATTCAACACATTGAAAAGAAATTGCTACTAAGTTGATAGCATAAAACTCTTGTATCTATTGGTGCCGGAGAGATGAATCGAACACCCGACCTTCTCATTACGAAGGCCTAGCGGTTTCGGCTTCCCTCTGGTGATGCTGTGCATGTGCACGATGTTTTTTAGTTTTTAAACACATCGGAGTCACACATGAAATATTCTGAATCACCAGCCGTGGACGCTCTCGAAAATGATTTCGATTCGTTCTTTGAATACTTGACTGCACAGGGAGAAGTGCCACAAATTGGGGGCATGGGGGTTGTAACCCCCATGGAGCGAAGCGCTGCGGATGTTGAAATCCACGCCAACACGGTCGACTATCGCGGGCGATTCCTCTCTCAACTCGCGGCCTCGGCTTCGCGCCATGACAAGCAGGACAATGGTGTGGAGCTGATGCAATGAAAAAGAAGCCAAGCATTGTTGAGCGCCCAGATCAGGCAAAGCCTTACCTGATGCAAATTGCGGATTTGCTCTCTGACGATCCAAGAATCGTTCAAGTGATCGGTTCACGATTCAAGGTTGTTGCATGGGTCGATGAGCGCGCCAAACGTGTGAACTATTCATTTCGTGGCGTGGACGATACAGCGCCTGATTGACGGTTGCTTATTCCCTTTACGAGTGCTGAGGGGTTCGCTTAACATTCGGTCAGCAAATAACGGGTATGGTGTCCCGGTCACGAAAACACCCAGTCCAAATCGTGTGGGCGGCGATTGAGCCACAAGCCCTGAAGCGGACACAAATGACCCGAATGCGTTTGCGAATCCCTTTAACCGGGTTCGCTGCTGCATGGGCAAAAGCGAACCCTCTACGGAGTTCGCTATGTTCGACACCAATTCCTTTTCTTCAGAGCCTGCCAGAGACTTAGTAGGCGACACGCCGGCGGGCGTAGCTTTAGCTCGCACGGGCGGCGAGGCGCTGGCCCCCACCCGTGTAGTAACCACGGGTAGAAAGAACGTCTCCGAGAAACCGTACTTTGTGGATGACCTCACCGGAGAGCGAATCCAGATAGTCGCGCTTTCTTCGCAGCAAGCCGGCATTGTTCGTCACCTTGTGCCAGATGACACAGTATCAACCTCTGCAGCGCTCATTGACGCGTTGGCTTTTTCGATGGTCCCTCCGGACGAAAAATCATATGTGTGGGTGCTGGAGCAGATGCAACAGTTTCTCGACATTGGCCCGATTGACATACGCCGGGGCATGTTCGGGTTTCGTCACTCGGCCCGCTTTGGCGATGGTGCAGGGGTCATTGCCTGGGGCGGTGAATCCCAGTGTGGCAAGGTCTATTTCAGCCTCATGGGGAAGGGCTGCAGCATGGTCCAGGACTGGGCTGCATTGTCGATCTGGCTGGAGAGGCATAGGGCCGCAATCAAACGCGCCGATGTGGCCTATGACGATTTCGAGGGCAAGCTGCTCAGCATCGAATGGGCAGTGCAGCAGTACCAGGGCGAAGGCTTCAATGCTGGCGGTCGCAAACCTTCGCACTCTTGTCATGGTGACTGGCTCGGGGGTATTGAGTCCACCAAAGGACGAACCCTCTATATCGGCAATCGTGAGAGCGGCAAACTGGGCCGCTTCTACGAGAAGGGTAAGCAGCTCGGGGAGAGTGAAAGCAAGTGGTGCCGCGCTGAGGTCGAATGGCGTGCACAAGATCGTTACATCCCTTACGACATACTCACGCGCCCCGGTCATTACCTCGCGGGCGCCTATCCCTGTTTGGCGTTTCTCAACGAGCAGCAATCCACCATCAAGACTATTGCCAAGGGTGCGCAGGTGTCCTATGAAACAGCAGTAGAAAACGCAAAGCGAGTCGCTGGAAAAGTCGTCAATCTCATGCTTGATGTTTTCGATGGTGACTATGCCTCTGTAGTTGAAGGTCTGCGCCGCGATGGTTATCCGGCCCGCATCGACCCCTATTCGTACCACGTCAAACGCAATCCAACGATGCTAGACAGAGATATGCAGGGGGTGCCCGCATGAGCCTCTACAAACGTCTTAATTCGCCGTTTTGGTGGATACGGTTGCCAGCCATCAAGGGAGAACTGAAACCGCTTCGCATATCGAGTGAAACCACCATCAAAAAGCAAGCACAGCAGCTACACGACAAACTCAAAGCCGAGCGATGGGAAGTCGATCACCTCGATGTGAAACTGAAACGCACATGGGACGAAGCTGCAGAGCGCTTTTTGCAGGAGACAACCCACAAGCGCACCCAGTCATGGGACATCGCTATGCTGAAATGGTTTCAACCCCATCTAGGGGGGAAAGAACTCAAGGACATCAACAAAGCGCTGATTGACCAGGTGCGGGCGGCGCGTTCCAAAGGTGTGACCCCCGGCACTACAAACCGCTATATGGCATTGGTGCGGGCCATCCTGCGCAAAGCCTGCTTTGATTGGGAGTGGATAGATCGGGTTCCCAAGGTGGGCCAGTTGCGCGACAAGGGCGGGCGTATCCGTTCGCTGACACATGACGAGTTCACTAAGCTGCTGGCCCAACTGCCGGAGCATCTGCGCGATATGGCTGTTTTTTCGGTCGCAACTGGCCTACGTCAAAGCAACGTGACGCGCTTGCAGTGGAAACAGGTGAGCATCGAGCGCCGCCATTTGTGGGTGTCCGCTGACCAGCACAAGAACGGCAAAGCGCACTCGGTGCCACTCAACGAAGCGGCCTTGCAGGTTCTGGAAAAACGCAAGGGGGATCACGCCACACACGTATTCACCTACGAGGGTAATCCGATTGTCCAGGTCAACACCAAGGCATGGCGCAATGCGCTGGCACGGGCTGGCATAGAGGATTTTCGATGGCACGACCTGCGCCACACCTTCGCAACTTGGCACCGGGAGGCGGGTACACCCACCCACGAATTGCAGCGTTTGGGAGGTTGGAAAACGTTGGAAATGGTCGAGCGCTATGCGCACGTCGCACCGGAGGGCTTGCAAATTGCGGCCAGTCGGCTGGATAATGCTCTATCGGGCACATACGCAGCACATTAAAAAACCCGCTGACCTTGCGATCAACGGGTTTCAAGAGTGGTGCCGGAGAGATGAATCGAACACCCGACCTTCTCATTACGAATGAAATGAAATAAGTATTTGCCAGTGTTGAAATGTGTGGGTACACTCTATATAAATCAACAACTTAGCGTGACTATGCTGGATGGGTAAACAGCCTAAGTGTTGATTGAAATAGCGCGATATTCCGAAAACTCTCTTACATCTGCCGTTACATCCTGACGATGTAAGAGACCCAAGGGGGCAACATGGCAAAGATTGGCTTTACTGCTGGCAGGGTTGAGGGCTTCAAGTGCGCTGCTGACAAGACACAGGCTTTTTTATGGGATGACACTGCGCCGGGGCTGGGACTTCGTGCCACGCCAGCCGGAAAGCCTGCGTACATCTTTCAAAGCGTCTATCACGGTAAAACCATCCGCCTGACGATTGGTAACCCTGATGCATGGAGCATTGCTCAGGCACGCGACAAGGCCAAAGCGCTGCAACGCCTGATAGACGATGGCAAAGACCCGCGAGACCTTAAGCGCGATGCCCTGACAGAAAAAGCGCGAAAAGCCGCTGCCGATGCCGCTTTAGCTGCCAGTGATGCTGCCAAAGCGGTAACTGTGGGCGATGTGTGGCCGCGATACTTGGAGGAGGGCAAGCCAAAGCGCCGCGATGCGTGGAAGCCGGGTTACCTTGCTTCATTGAAAGTTATGGCCGCTGCTGGTGGTGTCAAAAAGAAGCGGGGGGAGGGTGTTACTCGCCCTGGCCCAATTCACCCCCTGCTGGCGCTGGCGCTGGGTGATGTAACTGAGGATGCGCTGCAAATCTGGTTTGAAAGCGAAGGCAAGGCCAGCAAACATCAAGCCGCCCGTGCCCTGATGATGTTTCGAGGTTTCCTGCGCTGGTGTGCCGCCCGTCCCGAATATCGCAAGCTGATAGACCGCGATGCGGGCAAGGCCCCTGCAATTTTGGAAAACCTGCCGCGCAACATCCGCCGCACTGATGCTATCGAAGCCGCGCAATTGGCGGGCTGGTGGCAAGGTGTGGAGCAACTGAGCAACCGCACGGCAAGCGCATATCTCAAGGCCTTGCTACTCACTGGCGCACGTAAAGAGGAGCTAGCTGGGTTGAATTGGGCCAATGTAGATTTTCAATGGCGCAAGCTGACCATTGCGGACAAGGTAGAACAAACCCGCACCATTCCGCTCACGCCCTACCTGGCGCAATTACTGGCAACCCTAAAGCGGGTCAATGAATATGTGTTTGCCAGCCCCAGCAAAGCAGGGCGCATAAGCGATGCCCGCGCCAGCCACGCCAAAGCCTTGCAGTGCGCCGCAATGGATGGGATGACTATTCACGGACTGCGCCGCTCTTTTTCGCTGCTGGGTGAAGCTGCCGGAGCGCCAGCCGGAGCTATCGCACAGGTGATGGGCCATAAGCCAAGCGCAACCGCCGAAGGTTACAGACCGCGCAGTGTTGACGCCTTGAGGCCTTACCTAAAACAGATTGAAGCGCACAT
Organism: Burkholderiales bacterium; assembly: GCA_028868305.1. Classification (GTDB taxonomy): domain Bacteria; phylum Pseudomonadota; class Gammaproteobacteria; order Burkholderiales; family Burkholderiaceae_C; genus Allorhodoferax. The sequence continues at coordinate 56,558 of JAGWUS010000021.1, forward strand.
TCTGGCTGGGGCTGGTGTGCAGTTTGTTGAAGATGCCGAGCCGGGAAAGCTGCACGCAGTGAAGTGACAACCGTAAACCCGGAGACTTGCCGCCGCTTATTTGCGGTGGTTGCCATAAACGCACAAAAACACTTTGAACAATTGCAGAGCGCTAATCAACGTGATATAAAACTGGCACTCAAGTAGTTTGAGGTGAGCGGAAACTGGGACGATTCCCCCGCAAAAACATCCCAGGTGTAGATGACCAAAGATGTGTCGCTGTAACAAGCGGTGCACTTGGTCCATTTTTTGCCAGTGCGTCGCCAAATTTGGAGCCGCATAAATGGCAAATCACCATAGCACCGAAGCACGGACGCAATCCGTGCGACAGTTCATATCGCTGGAACTGGAAACACGTCCCACTGTAGAGACCGCCGCCGCTGCACATTACCTGCACCTGGCAGAGCAAACCATGCGCATTTACGCATGTAAAGAATCAGGGCCTATTCGCCCGCTTCGCATATCTGGCCGCCTTCATTGGAAAACAGACGATATTCGCAAGCTGCTGGGAGAGGCATAACCATGCACCCCACAAATAGCAACGGGCTGACCGCTACCAACAGTCAACCCGCCGAGACCCTGACCCAAGAAACCAACGACCTTGATTTTGCCACTTGTACCCGACCCAGTAAAGACGAATCAAACCTTCGCGCTACGTTGACGCTCGCAGGCCATGAAGTGCACCCGCTCAGAGATGGCGGCTACCTAGTTTGTAAGTATGGCTACACCTACCATGCGGGAGACCTTGAGGGCCTTCGCGCATTCGCCGTGCGTCTGGGGGTGTGCCATGAGTGAACAGCTTTCATTCCTGCCGCCCGTGCCATTCTGCCCATTGCTGCCGCCGCATGGCAGTGCCGCAGAACAAGCCCTCTACGACCTTTTGGAGCGTGACCTTACAACG
>JAGWUS010000022.1 GCA_028868305.1 Burkholderiales bacterium
TGGACGAGGATGCTGAGGTGATGGAACTGCGCGAGACCGGGATCATGGCGCGGTTGGGGTTTAAGAACCCGTATTGAACTGCCCTTGCTGACCTGCGCTGCTTCTGCAATCCGGCAATCCGGCAATCCGGCAATCCGGCAATCGGGCAATCGGGCAATCGGGCTATTCCACTGCGCTCGTGTCCCCCGCCCTGCGAGCTCCGCCTTTACCTCGCTTCGCGGAAAACCCCGGTTGCCGGATTGCCGCGGAAACTAAATTTGGAAGAGCACACCAAAATGAGGGGTTTGCAAGATATGAACCGAGAGCCACAGTCGACTTCGCCGCGGTTGCTGCCGTTCAATGGTATGGTCCATCATGCCGACTGACACACTTCACGAACTTTGCTCAATGCTGGGCTTTACTAAGATTTCACCAGTAGCAACGTTGCGGTCTATCGCCCACTTGTATGGGACAAGCAAATCCCGCTGTGGCATTTATCTGCTGGAGTTCTCCAGAAACAGGTTCTATGTGGGTCAGGCTGTGGACGCCGTTCGCCGTTTCGGTCAGCACCGCAAGAATTACGATGAAATCATCGGCTTCTCATTTATCCCAGCTAAACGCCCGCAGCTTGACGACGTGGAACGCGAGTTGATCAGAAAGGCAGAACGGCAAGGTCTGGTGCTTCTCAATACCGTCCACGCAACTAACGTGGTTGGAGACGCCGATCTTGACTTGGTGGTCTCGCCCAGCGAACAGGATCAATGGCTAAGTGCCGCAGGGAAGTTCAATAAGGCTGACAAGTCAGAATCAATAGTGCTGCCAGTTGCCCAACAGGAGCGTTTTGCAGAAGCCTACCGAAAGTACCAGACTTTGCCTCTTAACAAGTCCACGTCTCAGCTTCTCAAGACATATTTGGGTAATTGTGTTCCAGCACCCAAGCGCACAGAGTATTCTTTTTGGGTGGTCAGTTGCTGCCCGTCAACCAATAAGAACACTTGGCCCCGTTTGGCCTGTGTCAGTGCTGGAGTTATGGAGTTACTGGTCATGGGATACCAGAAAAACGATCCAAAGGAACTTTGGGGGTTCATAACCGTGGCTTCAGACGTGCTGTCAACGACCTTCAAGAATGACAAAGCGATCCTGAAAGAGTTTCCGAATGTCGAACTAATTAGGCGCGATTACCGCGATGCTGGACAGCACCAGTTGTCTATTCATGCACATGATCTGGCAACCATGAAGGCTTTGCTAACCAATAGTGCTGTTCAAGAAGCTGCTGCCGTTTTAGCTTTGAGGGTCATGCGAAAACGGGCAACGATCTACTCGAAGTTCCACTGCAAACAGCTTGCCGATTTGGTGTTGGCTTGATTCTGTTGCTCAACACCTTCAAATGGTCAAAGTTAACTATAAGTAGTAGTTCGATCAACCGAAATTCGCGCGGCCTATCCGAGGCCGTTGAAAGCTGACGCTTCCAATGCTCATCGCGTCGGCACAGCCTTATGGGTACAGGTTAAATCTGCGTTGAGCGTCAGCTATGGCGTATCGCGTAAGTCGGGTTTCAGCCCCACTGCGTCTTACCATGCAGAACACCCTGATTTGTACCTGCACAACACCTGAATTCCCCCGGCACAAATATCCAGAAACAGACTGTGCGTGCCCACAAAAGTGAGGTTAAGGAGGAGGCCGCAGGCCGGGGGACACGAACGGCGGTGGGCATGCACAGTTTTTTGCGGGCGCAGTCCACACTCTAGCCCATAATGCTGAGTACTTTAGTCCCCAGCCCTCACAGAATGTGCGCAGGAAGCTACAAAATACATAGCAAACACTTTTGGTTTGCCACAGCCATGCTGGCGATTGGCTTGCACGCAGGCGCGCAAACCTGGCCGTTCTCGCCACCGCGCGATACCTTCAGCCCACAGGCTTTGCTGGATTTGCGCAGCCTGAACGAAACCGTAGCCGGCGAGACCGGCTTTGTGCGCAGCAATGCCGAAGGTGACTTTGTGCGCGGCGACGGCAAGCCCATCCGCTTCTGGGCCGTCAACACCAATGTGGCTGAACGCACCGGCAGCGTTCGCCCGCTGTGGCCACTGGGCCCGCCAGACCTGGCACGCCACGCCCGCTTTCTGGCCAAGCGTGGGGTGAACATGGTGCGCTTGCACCAGCAGATCAGCCCGGACCTGAATACCAAACCATCCGCCGCCATCGACGACATCAATGAGGCCCAGCGCGATGCCATCTGGCGCAGCGTGGCGGCCATGCGCAAGGAAGGGATCTACACCACGCTCTCGCCATATTGGGCCAGCCCCATGAAGTTTGCACCGGGCTGGAACTTCCCCGGCGGACCCGAGCAGTCCGCGCAAGGGCTGCTGTTCTTCGACCCCGCGCTGCAAAAGGCGTACCGGGCTTGGCTGCGCAAACTGCTGAAGGAGAAAAACCCTTACACCGGCATCGCCCTGGTGGACGACCCCAGTGTGGCCATCCTGCAGTTGCAGAATGAAGACAGCCTGCTGTTCTGGACCGTCAACGGCATCAAGGGGCCGCAAAGGCAAGCGCTGGAACGGCGCTTTGGCGCTTTTCTGGCGCAAAAGTATGGTTCGCTGGCTCAGGTGCAGGACGTGTGGAAGGGTGCTAGCGATAGCGCCGATGCACCGCAGGACGGGCGCATGGCCTTGCTCAACCTGTGGGAGCTGACCCAAGCCCCCAAAACCTGGCCCCTGGTTGGCGACCCACGTGACCTGCGCGGTGGCAAGGCGTTGCGCCGCGCCGACCAAACCGAGTTTTACGCCCGCACCATGTACGACTTTAATGCCGCCACAGTGGCCTTCCTGCGCAAGGAGCTGGGCGCAAAGCAACTCATCAACGCCGGCAACTGGAAGACTGGCAGCACCGAGCTGCTCAACGACGCCGAGCGCTGGAGCTATACCGCGGCGGATGTAGACGCCGCCAATGTGTACAACGGTGGCATTCACAAGGGCAAACACAATGGCTGGGCCATCATTCCTGGCGACCAGTTCACCAACGAGAGCATTTTGCGCAGTCCCCAGCTGCTGCCCATCAACCTGAAGCAGACCCAGGGCCGGCCCATGCTGCTGACCGAGGGCAATTGGGTCATGCCCAACAACCATGGCGCCGAAGGACCATTTTTGATAGCGGCCTACGCATCACTAACCGGGGTCGACGGCTACTACTGGTTCGCCACTGGCGACGAGGGCTGGACGCCCCCGCAATCGGCCAATGGCTACCTGCCCGACTCGCAGGGCAAATGGATTTTCGCCACGCCCGAGATTCTGGGCAGTTTCCCCGCCGCAGCGCTGGCCTACCGCATGGGCTACATCGCCCGGGGCACCCCGGTGCTGCAGGAGACGCGGACTCTGCAGGACATCTGGCAGCGCAAACCACCGCTGCTGTCGGAAGCCACCAGCTTCGACCCCAACCGCGATAGCGGAGACCGTGCTGTCAACGCCGCCACGGCGAGCAGTCTGCCAGGCAGCGCTTTTCTGGTTGGACCTGTACTGGCCAGCCTGGGGACTGAGGGTGCGACGCCCAGCCGTGTGACCGATGTATCTGCATGGGTCAAACCGGACCGGGTGCAATCCAGCACCTCGCAACTGGTGTGGAATACGCAACTTGGCTTTTGTACTGTCAATGCACCTCAGGTGCAAGGCGTGGTTGCGCACTTCGGCAATGCGCCCAGCCACCAGCTCAGGGACGTGCTATTCAGTTCAGGCAACGCATTTGGTGCTGCCATGGCAGTGTCCATGGACGGTGCACCCCTGGGCCAGTCGAGGCGTATCCTGCTGCAGTACGCCACCCAGAGTCGCCCCACAGGCTGGCGCGAGGCGCCTGCCACGGTGGCACTGGACGGTGGTCAGCAGGTCAGCGGCTTTACTGTGGAGGCCGTGGGTCAGTCGCCCTGGCTGGTGCAACAGGCGCAGCTGGACGTGGTCATTCACAACCCGCATCTGCGCACCGCCACGGTACTCGACATGAACGGTATGCCGGTGCAAACACTGAAACTCAAGCGCACCGGCAACAGCGCGGCCCTACGCTTCCCGCGTGCTGCGATGTATGTGATACTTCAGTGACCGGAGTCACTGCGCACCGGACGCAACGCCCAGAACGCCACTACGGCCCCCAGCGACAACACCAGCGACACTGAAAACGCCAGGCCCGGTGCGTACGTCCACAGTGCACCCGCCAACAGCGATGCCGGCAGGTACAGCACGCCCGTCACAAAATTGAAGACCCCCATCGCCGTGGCACGCCGATCCGGCTCCAGATCGGCGATGAAGGCCTTGCTCTGGGATTCATCAATCGCATAGAAGAGGCCATAGACCGCAAATACGGTGATGATTTCCCAACGGGAATTTGCCATGATCAGCCAAAGGTTGATGGCTGCGTAAACCAGGTAGCCCAGCATCACAATGCGGCTGCGACCCACCTTGTCGCCCAGCTTGCCGATCAGAGGCGCGGCCACCACACAGGTGGTGTTAAACAGGGCGTACAACAACACAATATCGGTCACGCTGAACCCCACCGCATGGGCCTTGAGCAGAATAAATCCCAGGCTGAAGTAGCCCAGCGCGAACACACCGGCCGGCAACAGAAATCGCTTGAAACCAGGGCTGAGTTGCTGCCAGCTGGCGCGCACGCTTTCGCGCGGGTGCACGGCTCCAGGCTGATCCGGAATGCGGGTTAGCACCAGCACGCTGAGAACGGCTGGCACGAATGCCACCAGAAAAAGCGTACGGTAGGTGCTGGCCGACTCCCCTAGCCAGGACAGTAGTCCGTAGGCCACCAGAGGCCCAAGCACGGCCCCTGCCTTGTCCAGCGCCTTGTGTACACCGAATGTATAGCCACGTGATTCCTTGACAGCGATGGAGGACAGCCAGGCATCACGCGGTGGCCCGCGGAAGCCCTTGCCCAGGCGCTCGATCACCCGAAAAATGCCCAGCCCCACGATGCTTGATGACACCAGAAGAATGAGTTTGGCCAACGTTGAGAAGCCGTAACCCGCAGTGGCAAACCATTTACGCTGGCCGCTGCGGTCCGATAGCCACCCGGAGAGGTAGTTCAAAGAGGACGCCGAAAAATCGGCCAACCCCTCAATCAGGCCCAGTAACGCGCTGGATGCGCCGGCCACAGTGGTGAAAAAGACGGCAAATACCGAAAAAATCATCTCCGAACTAAGGTCAGTGAGAAAGCTCACGAGCCCGAGCTTGAGCACGTCGGGGTGGATGCGTCCTTTTCTCTCAGGGGGAGTTGGTGCCATGGTGTATTTCGCTCCAGGTTAGGAATTCAGAGACTCTGCGCCGATTGCGCAGCCACCCGGATCGGAATGGTGACCGGCCCGTCGTTGACCAGTTCCACCTGCATGTCCGCTGCAAATATGCCGGTCTGCACAATGGAGTGCGCATTGCGGGCCTGGGCGACGAAGTAGTCGTACAAACGCCGTCCCTCGTCGGGACTGGCCGCGCCGATGAAGCTGGGCCGGTTGCCACCGGACGTATCTGCCGCCAGGGTGAACTGGCTGACGATCAGCAGCCCGCCCTGTCGGCCTGCGCCATCCATGTCCTGCACGCTCCGATTCATCTTTCCCTGCGCATCGGTGAAGATCCGCAGCTTCAGCAACTTGGCCAGCAGCTTGTCGGCCTGGGCTTCGGCATCCCCCCGCTCAGCACACACCAGCACCAGCAGGCCCCGGCCAATCGAACCGACTGTTTGCCCATCCACAAGCACCCGGGCAGAACTGACACGCTGCAAGACAGAAATCATAGAAACAGGTCGCAAGCCCCCGTGAAATATGCGCAATAAGCTATCAAAACTATAGCAATCAAGCCAGTGTTACGCGCGCAAACTTGCGCTTTCCGACCTGCAGCACATAGGTGCCGGCGCCGAGCTTCAGGCCCTTGTCGATGACCACATTGCTGTCAATGCGCACGCCACCACCATCGATCAGGCGATTGCCTTCGCCGCTTGAGGCAGCCAGGCCAGCCGATTTGAGCAGTGCGCCGATTCCGACGGCTGCACCGCCTTCACCCAAAGTCAGGCTGACTTCATCAATCTGATCGGGAACGCCGCCTTTGCTGCGGTTGATGAAGTCCTGCTCGGCTCCATCGGCCGCTTGTGCGCTATGGAAACGGGCAGTGATTTCCTTGGCCAGCGCCACTTTGGCGTCCTTGGGGTTGCGTCCACCGTCGACCTCCGCTTTCAGCGCAGCAATCTCGGCCTCGGACCTGAAACTCAGTAGCGTGTACCACTTCCACATCAGCACGTCCGAGATGCTCAGCACTTTGGCGAACATGGTGTTGGGCTCCTCACTGATGCCGATGTAGTTGTTCTTGCTCTTGGACATCTTCTCGACGCCGTCCAGGCCTTCGAGCAGCGGCATGGTCAGAATGCATTGCGGCTCCTGTCCGTATTCGGTTTGCAGTTGCCGCCCCACCAGCAGGTTGAACTTCTGGTCCGTGCCGCCCAACTCCAGATCGCTGTGCAGCGCCACACTGTCGTAACCCTGCATCAGGGGGTACAGGAACTCGTGCACACTGATGGACTGGCCGGCCTTGAAGCGGTCGTGAAAATCGTTGCGTTCCATCATGCGGGCCACGGTGTAACGGCTGGCGAGCTGGATCATGCCGCGTGCACCCAGGGGATCGCTCCACTCGCTGTTGTAGCGAATTTCGGTTCTGGCGGGGTCCAGCACCAGGCTGGCCTGCTTGTAGTAGGTCTGGGCGTTGGCCTCGATTTGCTCGCGGGTCAGCGGCGGGCGGGTGCTGTTGCGCCCCGAAGGGTCCCCGATCATGGTGGTGAAGTCCCCAATCAGGAAAATGACGGTGTGTCCCAGGTCCTGCAACTGACGCATCTTGTTGAGCACGACGGTGTGGCCGATGTGGATGTCCGGCGCGGTGGGATCCAGCCCCAGTTTGATGCGCAAGGGTTTGCCAGTCGCCTCGGACCGTGCCAGCTTTTTGACCCATTCGTCCTGAGGAATTAATTCATCACAGCCCCGCAGGGACACCGCCAGCGCTTCACGAACACGATCTGTTACAACAAAACTGGGGCTTGAGGCTTGATTCATAAGGGTATTTTTTTGATGCTGGGACGCTGGAGGCGGATATACTGCTGGCTCCCTCCCGCGACACCTGTGTGTTGCCAGTGGCGCAATTTTAGTCGCGCAGCCATCTCCACCGGAGCCTCTATTTTGAAAAACGGACTGACCCAAGCTGCCACGGACGTATTGACGTTGGCAGCCCAGATCGTAAAACAGCACCCCCGCCGTGTGGTTGCAGTGCTTGGTGCACTTTTGTTGGGTGGAACAGGCGCCACGTTTGCCGTCGCCAATCTGGCCCCCGATGCCGCTGACTTGCCTGTGCGTACCATCGTGGAATCAGTTCAGGCCCTGCCTGTCCCCACACTGGCGGATACGCTCAGTAGCGACGCGATGCGCCTGTACCGCTCAGACGTTACGCGCTCTACCGATACCGCGGAAACCCTGCTCAAACGCCTTGGCGTGGTGGACCCGCCAGCCGCTGCATTCCTGCGCTCTGACCGCCTGACCCTGCAGACACTGATGGGGCGCACCGGCCGCAATGTGACTCTGGAAGCCAGCGGTGACAACACCCTCCTCAAGCTCAATGCCCGCTGGAGCGCTGAAGATGATGGCATGTTCAAACGGCTGACTATCCGTAAAACCAAGGATGGGTATCAGTCAAGTGTCGAAACATTGCCCATGACAGCGTCCTCGCGCCTGGCCAGTGGGACCATAGCCACATCCTTGTTTACAGCCACCGACGATGCCCGCATTCCCGACACCGTAGCCGTACAACTTGCTGATATTTTCTCGGGCGATATTGACTTCCACCGTGCCCTACGAAAGGGCGACCGTTTCTCGGTGGTCTACGAAATCCTTGAAGGCGACGGTGAGCCTCTGCGTGCAGGTCGGGTACTGAGCGCCGAGTTTGTAAACGCCGGCAAGTCTTTCCAGGCCATGTGGTTCCAGGAACCTGCCCCCACAGACGGGGCCATCAATTCCACCGTTTCACACAATTTGACCAAGGGTGGCTACTACAACCTGGCGGGTGAAAGCCTGCGCCGCGCCTACCTGGCATCCCCCATGGAGTTCTCCCGAGTGACCAGTGGATTCAAGATGCGTTTCCACCCCATTCTTCACACTTGGCGCGCCCACTTGGGGGTGGACTACGCCGCGCCCACCGGAACGCCCGTGCGCTGTGTGGGGGATGGTACGGTGGAATTTGCCGGCGTGCAGAATGGTTTTGGCAATGTGGTGATGGTGAAGCACCGCAGCAACAACACCACCGTCTACGCCCACCTTAGCAAGATTTTTGTCAAACAGGGACAAAGGATTAGCCAGGGCCAGAATGTTGGCGCTGTGGGTGCCACTGGCTGGGCTACCGGACCCCATCTGCACTTTGAATTCCGCGTGAATGGCGTGCACCAAGACCCGTTGACCATCGCCCGACAGAGCGAATCCGTGCCCGTGGCAGCGGCGTTCAGGCCCGCTTTCCAGAAGTCTGCCGAACAGGTGCGGGCGCAGCTGTCTGCGGCTGCCAGCATGCAGTCTGGAAGCGTCCAGTAGTTAATACTGGGGGCCTGACCACCAGTGCCAGAGCTGTACATCGGCCTGATGTCAGGCACATCGGTCGATGGCGTGGATGCAGTACTGGCCGATTTCGGGGCTTCTCGGCCGGGTGTCATTGCTCACTGCAGCGCGCCACTTCCCGCCCCACTAAAGCGTGAATTCCTGGCGCTCAACGCTTCTGGTGCCAACGAATTGCACCGCGCGGCCTTGTCCGCCAATGCGCTGGCGCAGATCTATGCAAAACAGGTGCAACAGCTGCTGAAAAACACGGCCACAGACGCATCACATGTTCGGGCAATTGGCGCCCATGGACAGACAGTGCGCCACCGGCCTGGCGAATTCGATGGGGTGGGCTACACCCTGCAGCTCAACAGCCCCGCACTGCTGGCCGAACTGTGCGGCATTGACGTGGTAGCCGATTTCCGCAGCCGGGATGTGGCTGCCGGTGGCCAGGGCGCGCCGCTGGTCCCGCTATTTCATCAGGCTTTTTTTGGTCAACCCGGCCGGAGCATTGCTGTGCTGAACATCGGCGGCATCTCCAACGTCACCTTACTGGATGCGGATCCACTGAAACCACTACTTGGCTTCGACTGTGGCCCGGGCAATGCTTTGATGGATGCCTGGTGCCTGCAACACACGGGTCAGGCCTACGACGACCGGGGACGGTGGGCTGCAGGTGGCAAAGTCTTGCCAGACTTGCTGGCGGACATGCTGGACGAAGACTTCTTCAGCAAGCCCCCACCCAAAAGCACTGGGCGCGATCTGTTCAATGCGCCGTGGCTGGCACAGTATCTCCTGCACAGAAACGCACAGGCTCCTCAGGACGTGCAGGCCACACTCACCGAACTCACCGCGCAGTCGTGTGCCAACAGCCTGCGAAGTGCGTTTCCGGCGTGCGAATCACTCCTCGTGTGTGGTGGTGGTGCCTTTAATGAGAACCTGATGGCGCGCTTGCAGGCAGCTCTGCCAGATCTGAGGGTCAGCACGTCGGAACGATGGGGATTGCCGCCCCTGCAGGTGGAGGCTACGGCCTTTGCCTGGCTGGCCCGCCAGACCGTTCTGCGCAAAACAGGCAGTGTCCAAAGCGTTACGGGCGCCAGAGGCGCCCGCATACTGGGTGGAATTTATCCCGCCTGAAACAGCGGACTACCGGTCAGGTCGAAAACGACGATCCGCAACCGCAAGTGGTAGTGGCATTGGGGTTCTTGATCACGAACTGCGCACCCTGCAAATCTTCCTTGTAGTCGATCTCTGCGCCCACCAGGTACTGGTAGCTCATGGCGTCAATCAGCAAGGACACGCCATTCTTGGTCATGGTGGTGTCGTCTTCGTTGGTGATTTCGTCAAAAGTAAAACCGTACTGAAAACCAGAGCAGCCACCGCCCTGCACAAACACACGCAGTTTGAGATCTGGATTGCCTTCTTCGGCAATCAAGTCCGCAACCTTGGCCGCCGCGTTGTCGGTAAACAGGATAGGGGCTGGCATTTCAGTGGTGATGCTTTCAGCAACTGCGCTCATGGGGAAACTCCGCTCAAGTGAAGAAGAATACCTGAATACTACAGCAAATCGCTCAGGAATTCACTCACTGGTTGTTTGCCGCCAGTTTCAGTGTGGGCTTTTCTTCCTCTGCAAGAATCGGGCGCAACTGACCCGTGATGAGCGCGCCCTGGTGCATTTCCAGTGCAACGTACGAAACATCTCCCTCAATCCGGGCCTTGGGTTGCAGTTCCAGCATGTGCCGAGCATGAACTGGCCCCTTGACCGTACCGTTGATGATAATGTGGTCCGCAACAACCTCACCGACCACAGTGGCCGACTCGGAAATCACAAGAATGCTTGCCGCATCAGCGTTGGCAAGTATGTTTCCGCTCACTCCCCCGTCCACGCGCAAACCGTCGGTGAACGTCATATTGCCGTCAATCTGGCTGCCGCCAGCGATCAGGCTCTTGATAGGGGGTTGTTTTTTCTTGTTGAACACAATGGATCTTCCGTTCGCGACTAAAGTTTGATGGACTGGGTCGAGCGCACCACCCCACCCTGGGTCACCTTGGCCATGACTCCCTTAACGACAACCTGCGCGGGCACTTCAAAAATGCCTTCTACACGCCCGTACTGGCGCAACCTGATATCTTGGGGCCCTCCTGGCAGGGCAGAACTCCAGGGCTTGCCGTTGAACAGGCCCGTAAAAGTCATCTCCAGTTGACCATTGAATTCAGCAGCATTTTTGCTCGCCTGAATCGCCAGCACCTGCCATTTTAATGTAGTGGGGTTCTGCAACTCTGCCTGCAGGCCGCGTATGGCAACGCCCTCACCACCGCCCGCAGGTATCAGCTTTTCGAAAAATCCCAGATCATCGCGCAAGGAACGGTTCTCGGTCTCAAGCTGTTTGACCTGTGCCGCCAGCTTTTCGTAGGAGGCTTTTTCAGTAATCACCAGGGTGCCCGCCGTATTGGAGATGGACTGGGCCTGATCCCGCTCGGCCTTGGCCTTGTCCACTTCGGTGCGCAGATCCTTGACGACGGTGCGCAGTTGCGTCAACTCTTCCTTGGAGCCTTTATCCAGACCAGCTATGTCCTTGCCGAATTCGAACGCCCATAAACCAATGGCAGCGCAAAAACCCAGCACGATGGCCAGTATCGCCCAGCGGAAAGGCCAGGGCATGGCACTGCGCACCGACATGCGCGGGGCGCTGATGGTAAGTCGGCGGCGAAGAAGGCGAAATCTCATGGAGCGCGAAGTCTATCAGCCAGACGTAAAAAAGCCGCCAGAATTTGCACCCTGGCAGCTTTTGAATATGCAACGAAACGTTGCGTGTGCTTAACGCTTGGAGAACTGCTTGCGACGGCGGGCGCCGTGGAAACCGACCTTCTTACGTTCGACTTCGCGTGCATCACGTGTCACGAAGCCAGCCTGGCTCAACACGGGCTTGAGGCTTGCGTCGTAGTCGATCAAAGCACGGGTAATGCCGTGGCGGGTTGCACCAGCCTGGCCGGACTCACCACCGCCAGCGACGTTGACCATGATGTCAAACGTTTCAGCATGGTTGGTCAAAAGAAGGGGCTGTTTGCAGATCATGATAGAGGTTGCGCGACCGAAAAACTTTTCGATCGCCTTGCCGTTCACCACGATTTGGCCGGAGCCTTTTTTCAGAAACACGCGGGCGACGCTGGATTTGCGACGGCCAGTGCCATTGTTCCATTCACCGATCATTTGGCGGCCTCACGTTTCACTGCATTGGTAGAAATACCCGAAATGTCCAGGACTTTTGGCTGCTGGGCGGTATGGGGATGCTCTGCACCTCCGTAAACCTTGAGCTTCTTGATCATGGCGTAACCCAGGGGACCCTTGGGCAGCATGCCCTTGACGGCTTTTTCCAAAGCGCGGCCGGGGTGCTTGGCTTGCATATCGCGGAAGTTGGTGGCAGTGATGCCGCCGGGGTAACCGGAGTGACGGTAGTACACCTTGTCAATCGGCTTGGCGCCGGTGACACGCAACTGGGATGCGTTGATGATGACGATGAAGTCACCGGTATCGACGTGAGGCGTGTAAATGGCCTTGTGTTTGCCGCGCAAACGGAGAGCAACTTCGCTGGCTACTCGTCCGAGGACCTTGTCGGTCGCGTCAATCACAAACCACTCGTGCACGACCTCAGCGGGTTTTGCGCTGAAAGTAGACATGAGATTTCTCTTTAAAAGAAGGTTTGTCGGGCTCTTTTCCACGGTCGGCGTTCCTCTGATGGGAATCTCTTAGGTGGGTATCACTCGGCACACGGCCCGTTGGGACGATACTGAGACACTTCGTCGCGGAGCCACAAAATCGCTGCGAAGCCTTTGATTATACGAAACCCTTGCAATTTACGCAATTTGGGGGTTCAAAGGTTACCATTCCCCCATGTTCAGTTATCGCCACGCCTTCCATGCCGGCAACCATGCCGACGTCCTCAAGCACACTGTTTTGCTGGCCGTGCTGCGCCACATGACGCAAAAAGAGACCGCTCTGAATGTGTTTGACACCCATGCAGGGGCTGGCCTGTACCGTCTGGATGGCGACTATGCCAAGACCAGCGCCGAGGCGGCGGACGGTTTCCTCAAGCTGGTAGCCACTCCGCCCAAAGAACCTTATGCCCCGGCCCTGAAAGACTATATCGACATGGTGGCAGGCTTCAACACCACCAACCACTGGAGCGTGTACCCCGGCTCGCCCTTCATTATTCAGAGTCTGCTGAGCGGCCGAGACAAGCTCAAGCTGTGGGAAATGCACCCCACCGACATCAAAACGCTGACTGCCAACGTCGCCCAACTCGAAGCCGGACGCCAAGTGGCCATTCTGCGTGAAGATGGTTTTGAAGGCCTGAAGAAATTTTTGCCCCCACCGTCACGCCGCGCGCTGGTGCTGTGCGACCCCAGCTACGAAGTCAAGCACGACTACGCCCGGGTGGCAGCCATGATCACCGACGCCATGCAGCGATTTGCTACCGGCACCTACGCGGTCTGGTACCCCATCATTCCGCGCCCGGAAGCGCACGACCTGCCAAAAAAGCTCAAAACCTTGGCCAATAGGTCCGGCAAAGCCTGGCTGCACGCCACGCTGACCGTCAAATCCAGCAAGCTGACGCAGGATGAACAAGGCGAAGTGGTCCGCCCCGGCCTTCCCGCCAGCGGTATGTTCCTGATCAACCCGCCGCACACCTTGAAGGCAGCGCTGAAAGACGCACTACCTCAAATGGTGGAATTGCTAAAACAAGATTCCAACGCGACATCCACATTGGAGTCGGGCGGCTGACCAATATCTAGCCAGGAGGGCGGTTGGCTGGGCGGCGATTTGGCTTCGCCGAAACTTCGTTTTCTGCGCATTTGGCAGCATGAGCCGCCCGGCCAACCGCCCTTCTGGCGTACGAGAACCTTAAGCCGTCAGTCCCAGCCGCTCACACAACGCGAGAGTCGGCCCACTCTGGTTCATGGTGTAAAAGTGGATCGCAGGCGCCCCACCCGCACGCAGTTGCTCGCACAAGTCCGTAACCACATCCAGGCCAAAGGCCTTGATGGACGCGGTGTCGTCACCAAAACTCTGCAAACGCAAGCGGATCCAGCGCGGAATCTCGGCACCACAGGCATCGGAGAAACGCATCAGCTGCGTGGAGCTGGTGATCGGCATGATGCCGGGTACCACCGGCACTTCCAGCCCGAGCGCGTCCACATCTTCCTGAAACCGGAAATAGGCGTCGGAATTGTAGAAATACTGGGTGATGGCCGAATTTGCTCCGGCTTTGACCTTGGCCGCAAACGCTTGCAGGTCACTGGCGGGCGACTTGGCCTGCGGATGCACTTCCGGGTAGGCCGCCACCTCAATGTGAAAGTCGCTCCCGGTCTCAGCCCGGATAAACGCTACCAGATCGCTGGCGTACTGAAACTCGCCACCAGCGCCGTAGCCGCTGGGCAAATCGCCACGCAGGGCTACCAGGCGCCTGACGCCCATGGCCTTGAGTGTGGCCAGCTGGGCGCGCACGGTGTCTTTGGTGGCACCCACACAAGAGAAGTGCGAAGCCGCGCTGACGCCTTCAGCCAGAATGTCGCGCACCGTGTTGAAGGTGCCTTCCTGCGTGGAGCCACCGGCCCCAAAAGTCACCGAGCAAAACTCTGGCTTGAGTGCGTACAGCCTCTGACGCGCCACGCGCAGCTTCTCAGTCCCTTCAGGTGTCTTGGGGGGAAAGAACTCCAGACTCACGGGAATTCGGTCGTTGGTCAGCATGTCAATCTCCATCTCAAGCCCCCGCGCTAGCAAGGGCAGAGTTCAGCCCGCCTTGCGGGCACCAATGAAAAATTCGCGGTTTCCGTCTCCACCCTCAATAGGCGAATCAAACCAATGGGTCACCTGCAGGCCCAACTCTGCACAGCACTCGCGCAGCCGTTGTTCCACGATGGGGTACATCTCCGGGTCTTTGACAATGCCACCCTTGCCCACCTGGCCGGGCTGCAATTCGAATTGCGGCTTCACCAGCGTGAGCAGCGTGCCGCCAGCCTTGAGCAAAGACACCGCCGCGGGCAACACCAGTGTTTGGGAGATAAAGGACAGGTCCGCCACCAGCAGGTCAAACGGCGGCGCGAACTCTGCAGGCAAATCGGCCTCTTCGGAAGCTTCTTCTGCGTCGTCTTCCACCTCGGCCACATCCTCGTCGTCGAGATCTTCGTCCCACGCTTTTGCCGCCTCGTCTTCAAGGTCAAATTGGCCTTCAGCCCCCGTGCTGCTTGCATAAGATGCTACCAAATCAATAGCACTCAAGGTGCGGGCGTTGACGCCTTCCACGCACAATACACGGCTGTCTTCACGCAAACTGGGGTGCAACTGGGCACTGCCCACATCGACCCCCACCACGGACAGCGCGCCGGACTTCAGCAGGCAATCGGTGAAGCCACCGGTGCTCTGCCCCACGTCCAGGCACTTGAGACCAACAACCGACAGCCCGACTTTCTTCAGGGCAGCTTCGAGCTTGAGACCACCGCGAGACACATAGCGCGCCTCGGAGTCGTCCAGCAAGCGGATGTCGGCAGACTCTGGCACCTCATCGCCGTTCTTGGCCACGCGCTTCCAGGTGTCCAGATTCAGCCACTCCACGCCGTCCGCAATCAGGCGCTGGGCCTGGGAGCGGGTGCTGGCCAGCCCGCGCTGCACCAGCAGTTGATCAATGCGCAAGATCAGTACCTGTAAGTGTCTTTTTTGTACGGACCGGCCTTGCTCACTCCGATGTACGCAGCCTGTTCGTCGGATAGCTCGGACAGCATGGCGCCCACCTTCATCAGGTGCAGACGGGCCACTTTTTCGTCCAGGTGCTTGGGCAACACATACACCTTGCCGTTCTTGTATTCCTTGGGCTTGGTGAACAGTTCGATCTGGGCGATGGTCTGGTTCGCAAAGCTGGAGGACATCACAAAGCTCGGGTGGCCGGTGCCGCAACCCAGGTTCACCAAACGGCCCTTGGCCAGCAGGATGATGCGCTTGCCGGGCTTCTTGCCCTTGGCGGGGAAGATCACGTGGTCGACCTGGGGCTTGATCTCTTCCCACTTCAGCTTCTCCAGCGAAGCAACGTCGATTTCGTTGTCAAAGTGACCGATGTTGCAGACGATGGCCTGGTCTTTCATGGCCTCCATGTGCTTGTAGGTGATCACGTTCTTGTTGCCGGTGGCGGTCACGAAAATGTCAGCCTTGTCGGCGGCGTATTCCATGGTCACGACCTTGTAGCCTTCCATGGCGGCCTGCAGGGCGTTGATCGGGTCAATCTCGGTCACCCACACCTGGGCGCTCAGGGCGCGCAGTGCCTGGGCCGAGCCCTTGCCCACGTCGCCGTAGCCGGCGACCAGGGCCACCTTGCCAGCGATCATCACATCGGTGGCGCGCTTGATGGCGTCCACCAGCGATTCGCGGCAGCCATACAGGTTGTCAAACTTGCTCTTGGTCACCGAGTCGTTGACGTTGATGGCGCGGAAGGCCAGCGCACCCTTGGCGGACATTTCTTCCAGGCGCATCACGCCGGTGGTGGTCTCTTCGGTCACGCCGATGATGTTTTTCAGGCGACGGCTGTACCAGGTGGGGTCGACCTTGAGCTTGGCTTTGATGGCCTTGAACAGGCAGATTTCCTCTTCGCTTCCAGGCTTGGCCAGGACCTTGATGTCCTTCTCGGCTTTGGCACCCAGGTGCATCAGCAGCGTAGCGTCACCGCCGTCGTCCAGGATCATGTTGGGGCCTTCTGCAGCCGAACCCTTTTTGCCGCCGAATTCAAAAATGCGGTGGGTGTAATCCCAGTAGTCTTCCAGGGTTTCACCCTTGTAGGCAAACACGGGGGTGCCCTTGGCAACCAGCGCTGCAGCGGCGTGGTCTTGCGTGGAGAAGATGTTGCAGGAAGCCCAGCGCACTTCAGCACCCAGGGCTTGCAGGGTCTCCACCAGCACGCCGGTCTGGATGGTCATGTGCAGCGAACCGGTGATGCGCGCGCCTTTCAGGGGCTGGCTCTTGGCGAACTCTTCGCGGATGGCCATCAGGCCGGGCATTTCGGTCTCGGCAATCGCCAGTTCCTTGCGGCCCCAGGGGGCCAGGCTCAGGTCGGCAATTTTGTAGTCTTCGGTCTGGGAAACGGGTTTCAATGCGCTCATGGCTCACTCCAAAATAAATTTGAAAGCCACTGCCGACAGGGAACCGGGGAAAGGGCTCACCCGCAGACCAGTGGGTGAGCGTCGTTGGTGTTTGAACTAACCGTGTCGATTAGCTTTCCGAGCCTCGTTCACTGCGCGTGAACTGCAACGCTCCTCGGAAAGCGATAATTCTAGCCTTTTCCAGATTTCTGGTTCCAGGCGCGCGGGCATTGGCCCCCCAATGCGCACGCCCGGTACTGCGCACCATCCATGTCCTTCCTCGAAGAAACCCGCCGCCGCCGCACCTTTGCCATCATTTCGCACCCGGACGCCGGCAAGACCACGCTGACCGAAAAGCTGCTGCTGTTCTCGGGTGCGATCCAGATCGCCGGCTCGGTCAAAGCGCGCAAGGCCAGCCGCCACGCCACCTCCGACTGGATGGAGATTGAAAAGCAGCGGGGCATCTCGGTGGCCTCGTCGGTCATGCAAATGGTCTACCGCGACCACGTCATCAACCTGCTGGACACCCCCGGCCACAAGGATTTCAGCGAGGACACCTACCGCGTACTGACAGCGGTGGACTCGGCGCTGATGGTGATTGATGCCGCCAACGGTGTGGAAGCGCAAACGCGCCGCCTGATCGAGGTCTGCCGCCAGCGCGACACCCCCATCATCACCTTCGTCAACAAGATGGACCGCGAAGTGCGAGAGCCGCTGGATATCCTGGACGAGATCGAACGCGAGCTGGGCATGCCTTGCGTGCCCATGACCTGGCCGGTGGGACAGGGCAAGCTATTCGGCGGCATCATCAATCTGCGCACCCAGGCCATGACAGTGTTTGAATCGGGCAGCGAGCGCCGCCCGCAGGACTTTGACACTGTGCCCCTGAACGACGCCGATGCACTGGCCAAGCGCTTTGGCCACGAATGGACCACCGCCATAGAGAGCATGGAGCTGGCCACTGGTGCATCGCCCGCCTGGGACCATGCAGCCTTCCTGGCCGGCAAGCAGACCCCAGTTTTCTTTGGTTCCGGCGTCAACAACTTTGGTGTGATGGAGGTACTGGACGCGCTGGTCGATCTGGCACCCAACCCGCAAAAACGTGTCAGCACTGTGGTGGTCAACAAGCAGCCCGTGGTCAAAGACGTGCAACCCGAAGACGACGCCTTCAGCGGCGTGGTCTTCAAGGTGCAGGCCAATATGGACGCCAACCACCGCGACCGCATCGCCTTTGTGCGCATGGCCAGCGGCAAGTACACGCCGGGCATGAAGCTCAAGGTGATGCGCACGGCCAAGGAGCTGCGCCCCACCAGCGTGGTCACCTTCATGAGCCAGCGCCGCGAGGCGGTGGAAGAGGCCTACGCGGGCGACATTGTGGGCTTCACCACCCACGGCGGCGTGCAGTTGGGCGACACGATTACCGATGGCAGCGTGAACCTGATGTACACCGGTCTGCCCTTCTTTGCGCCCGAAATGTTCATGACTGTGGTGCTGAAAAACCCGCTGCGCACCAAGCAGCTGCAGCAGGGCCTGGCCCAGTTGGGCGAAGAAGGTGCTATCCAGGTGTTCAAGCCCGAGATGGGCGGCAACATGCTGCTGGGCGCGGTCGGTCAACTGCAGTTTGAAGTGGTGCAGCACCGCCTCAAGGGCGAGTACGACGCCGACATCCGCCTGGAAGGCAGCCAGTACACCGGTGCGCGCTGGATCACGGCCGACACCCCCAAGGAACTGCAGGAGTTTGTGAACGCCTATCCGCAGCGCATGGCGCGTGATGCGGCCGACACCCTGGCCTACCTGTGCACCAGTCCCTATGACGTGCGTCTGGCGCAGGAACGCTTCCCCAAGATCCACTTCCATCCACTGCGCGAGCATGCGGGCCTGGCGCTGCAAAGCGCTGGGTAGACGTACGGACTCACCCGCAGAAATAGCGGGTGGCCCCTATGCAATGGGCGTCAATCGCTATTTTTTTGATAGTGACTCAGGGTTTCACGCCGAATGAAAAATACCCAGGTCCAGTGCCAAAGTTGTTCCCAGTGTTATTCGCCGTCACCATCAGGCCCGCGCTGCTCTGAATGATGTAGTTGTTATCACCACCGGTCGAAGTGGCCGTCAGCAAGCCCTGCAGCGGGGTGTTCGCTGCGGCGGCAATGGTGCTGTTGGCTGTGATGACGGTCCCGGCAATGCGCAGAGAGTCTTTGCCGAAGTCCGTGGTGTTGAGCGTGTAGTTGCCGTCATTCGCAGCCCATGCCGCCTGCGGAGCACCAATCCACAAACCACGCACCCGGCTATTCGGATCGCCCTGGTCATCCTCACCCACCGCCAGCACGCGAGCGCCACCTGTTCCGGCCAGGAATACCGTACCCCGTCTGATGCTGTTGGCAACCAAGTCGAACCGGTCAGTACTGCCAGACTGAAGATTCAAAGTACCACTTCCGGTCGCTGTGACTGACGAGCAGGAACCCACGTTTTTGCAGAAGTACCAGTTGCCGCTGTTATCTATCACCATAGTGGCATACGAACTGCGCGTCGTGGCAGTCCCGCCAGCGGTAGGCGTGTCTTTTTGGTAACGCAGCAGGTTGTAGGTGCCAGCCAAGCCGCCCAGGTTGGTGGCCAGCGTGCTGCCACTGAGCAGGAATACCGGCTGGTCAATGGCACCAATGGTGGCATGCGTCATGCCCGTGGCGCCACCCGGGACAAACCCAGTGCGCATGGTGGCGCCCCCGGAAGCATCGGCGCACACGCCTGGGGCCGCGCTGTCTGCGATCAGCGTGCGGGCGGTAGACGTTCCGAAGTTGGTGCTGATCTGAGCCCCACCGCCCGTCACGCTGGCGGTGCCCACATCGCCATAAAGCCCCACCGCCACCAATCCGCTGCGATTGCCCGTCGAGCAGGCCGTGGATGATGACGACGATGCAGATGCCGATGCCGACGCGCTGTCGCCGCCTCCACCGCAGGCGGTGAGCACAAGCCCCGCCGTTGTGGTCAGTCCGGCCATTAGCAGCCGCGCGGCCTGTGCAGTACGCCATTGTGACGGTTTCCCGATGCGAATCATGGAGTCTCCTGTGAAGTGTTTCCGAACCATTATGGGAAACGGTCGCACAGACCTGCATCCTCCATTTGGATGATTCTTTTTCCCCCTACACTCCAGACACGATTAACAGACCAATACGATGTGAGCGAGGAGTGGCGGGTGCAGGGGCAACAAGCGGACAACTGGGAAGAGGCGGTGGGAGACCTTTACGACGCCGTACTCGAGCGGGAGCATCAGTCGCTGCACCGGGCTGTCCAGCGCTTTGAAACACTGATAGATTCTGACGGCTGCCACCTGTTCGCCACCAATGATCAGGAGCAGGAGCTGTTCACCGTCTGGACTGGGGAGTTTGCCAACATGGCAACCTTGGCAAAGCCCTACTACCTTCACTACATGCACATCGACCCACGGCGCACCCATGTGCTTAGCTCACCGGGCCGGGCCTTGCGATGTTCGCAGGTTTTCAATGACCGCTATGTCGATCGCAGCGAGTTCTATCAGGACTTCCTGATTCCGATGGGCGCACGATTCGTGGCCGGGGGTGCGCTGAGAACCGGGCCGAACACCAGCAGCGTGGTGGCGTTCAACCGCACGCTCGGGCGCGAGGACTTCAGCGAAGCCGATACCCGTCTCATCGCGCGTTACTTTCCGCATCTGCAGCGGGCCGTGCGCATGGCGCTGGAGCCCTCGACCCAGGCCCTGGTGCATGGCACCACCGCCGACATACTCCAGCAGGACGTCGGGGTCTTGGGGGTCGACCGAGCTGGTCGGGTGCTGTTCATCAACCCGGCAGCACGCCACCGGCTGAGCGAAGCCCGCCATGCCGGTCTGCGCGGCGCACGGCTGCTACCCGACGGACCGCTTGGACAGGCGTATGCCGCTACCCAGCGGCTACGCCAGCCGCAGGCCTTGCGGCTGCACCACCCCAAGGGCTTGCTGGTCGTTACCGTGTGGCCCGCACCCCAGCGGAATATGCACAGTTGGTTGCCGGCGGTCTCGGATGCATCGGACCACGCCCTGCATTGCTGCATGCTGGTGCAACTGGTGCAGCCGGGTCGGCGCCTGACCCACCGGCTGCTCATTCAACTGTTCGGACTGACCGCCGCTGAAGCGCGCCTGGCCAAGGAGCTGGTGCAGGGGCTCAGTGTGGAGGCGTACGCCCACAAATTCAGTGTCAGCGTAGCCACTGTGCGCACCCAGCTGCGCCAGATACTGGCCAAGACCGGCTATGCTCGCCAGCAGGATCTTCTGCGCAACCTTGCGGCATTGCAATTGCCCCAGCCCGCCCCAGCCAGCGAGACCCCACCCCCATGCAAGCCCTGACCCACTGGCCCTCGGCCGCGCGACGAGTGATCACCGGCGTGTTCACCGACATCGACGACACGCTGACCACACACGGCGCCATCACGCCAGACGCGCTGCAGGCACTGGCCGACCTGAAGGCGGCGGGGTTGACCGTCATCGCCATCACCGGTCGCCCGATTGGCTGGTGCGAGCCCTTCATGGCAGGCCGTAGTGCCGTGCCATGGCCAGTGGACGCCATGGTGGCCGAGAATGGCGCCGTGGCCTACATTTCAAGCAAAAAAGGCCTGCAGCCCGCACCAGACCTGGACAAGCAGCTATCAAAACTGTATCAACAGGACGCCGCCACCCGCGCTGCCAACCAGACTCGCATGCAGCAGATTGCGGCACGAATCATGTTCGAAGTGCCCGGTGTGTTCCTCACGCGCGACAGCGCAGGGCGCGAAACCGATCTGGCTTTTGACTACAACGAATTCACCCGCCAGCCCCCGCAAACCGTGCAGAAGGTCCTCGACGCCCTGCAACGCGCCGGTATGCAGACAACCACGAGCAGCATCCACATCCACGGCAGTTTTGGCGCCATCAACAAATGGCAGGGAGCGCAGTGGATAGTCCGCGAACTGTTGCAGCGTGATCTGACGAAGGAACTGGACCGCTGGGCCTTTGTCGGTGACTCGGGCAACGACCAGGCGATGTTTGAACACTTCACCCACAGTATCGGCGTGGCCAACATCGCGCGCTTTGCGCCGCAGATGCAGCACCTGCCGCGCTATGTGGCACCCAGCGAGCGCGGCGCCGGCTTTGCCGAAGTGGCACGCGCCATTCTGGAAGCGCGCAACGCATGACGGTCCCCGCTTCCGTTGCGCCGGTGCCGGGCGCATCGCTGGGCCTGACCGCCATCTTTGTCTCCACCTTCCTGGAACTGGTGTCGCATTTCATGCTGATGCCGCTGCTCTTGCTGCGCATGAAAGGCGCAGATGTATCCACCACAGTAGCCGGGCTGTTTGCCGCGACTGGCTGGCTGGGTATTTTTGTGATGACGCCGTTTGCCTCCACCCTTGCCAACCGCCTGGGCCGCCGGCTTGCGATGTGGGTAGCGGGCTCGGTGCTCACGGCATCGGCCCTGCTGTTCACCCTGTCCAATACGCTCTGGGTGTGGTTTGCGCTGAACCTGGCCTCCGGCATTGCCATGGCGCTGCGCTGGGTACTGGCCGAGGCCCTGATTGCCGAGTTCTGTCCACCCGAACAGCGCGGCCGCTATGTGGGTTTCTTCCAGACCCTGGTCAGCGCCACCTTCATCATCGGCCCCGCCGCGCTGGTGTGGATGGGCGCGGACAACCCGCACACGCTGTGGGTGGTGGTGGGCTTCTCGGCGCTGGGTCTGGCGTGGACTGCGTTGATACCCAGGGTGCCGCATGCGCAGGACGCCGATACTGCCCACGTCGGGCTGCAGGGCCTGTGGCAGGCGTTGCGTGCGCACCCCATCATCATGCTGGCGGGTTTTGTGGGTGGTTTTTTTGAAACCGGCGTCACCTCCATTCTGCCGCTTTACGGCCTGGCACTGGGCCTGGGCGAGAGTTCAGCGGCACTGCTGGTGTCGGCCAGCGGACTGGGTGGTGTGATCGTCATGCTGCCGGCGGGCATGGTGGCCGACCGCTTTGCCGACCAGGCCAAAGGGCGGCGCACGCTGATGGTGTTTTTTGCGGCGGTGATGCTGGCCGCCACCTGTGTGTTGCCCTTTGTCGCCAGCACCGCATGGCTGGCCTGGCCCATCGTGTTCCTGTGGGGCGGTGCTGGCGGCACGCTGTACACCATGGCCATGACCGACATTGGCGCACGCGAAAAAGGCATCACCCTGGTCAACAGCACCGCAGTGCTGGTGCTGACCTACACGCTGGGCGGGCTCACGGCCTCTGGCATGTCCGGCGCGCTGATCGACTGGTCGCCGACCGTGGGCTTTCCGCTGGTGCTGATTGCGGTGGCTGCAGTGGGCTTAGTCGCTCTTGTACGTTCGCGCAACGCGGCAAACCTTTAGGCAAAGGCCTGCAGCACGTTGACGGCGTTCAGGCCCACTTCCTCCACCGCGTAGCCCCCTTCAAACACCAGCGCCGTGGGTAAGCCAGCCCGCGCCAGACGTTCGCCCACACGCAGGTAGTCGTCGCTGTTGAGCTTGAACCCGGAGATGGGGTCGCCTTCGAAGGTGTCAATGCCCAGCGACACCACCATTGCCTCGGCACCGAATGTTGCGATGGCAGACAAAGCTACTTCCAGCGCCAGCGCCCAGGTGGCGAAATCGGTGCCGCGTGGCAGCGGCAGGTTCAGGTTGGCGCCCAGTCCCGCGCCCATGCCTTTCTCATCGGCATGGCCCAGGTAGAACGGGTATTCGGTACGCGGATCACCATGGATGCTGGCAAAGAACACATCGGGCCGGTCGTAAAAAATAGCCTGTGTGCCATTGCCGTGGTGGTAGTCAATGTCCAGCACGGCAACCTTCGTCACACCGCTATTGCGCAAGTGCTGCGCCGCCAGCGCGGCGTTGTTCAGAAAGCAGTAGCCACCGAAAAAGTCCATTCCCGCATGGTGACCCGGCGGTCGGCTCAGGGCAAAGGCTGCGCGCTCACCCTGCAGCACCTGCTGCGCCGCACTCAGCGCGCAGTCTGCCCCGGCCCGCGCTGCCACCCAGGTGCCCGCAGTAAACGGCGAGCCGGCATCGTAGGAATATAGCCCCACCTTGGCGGCGAAATTGTCGGGCTCGATGTCAGTGCGGAAGGTGCGCGTGGGCCAGACGGATGGCAGGAT
Organism: Burkholderiales bacterium; assembly: GCA_028868305.1. Classification (GTDB taxonomy): domain Bacteria; phylum Pseudomonadota; class Gammaproteobacteria; order Burkholderiales; family Burkholderiaceae_C; genus Allorhodoferax. Next base: position 23,832 of record JAGWUS010000022.1, read on the forward strand.
ATCTTTGTCTACATTGGTGGGGTCCAGCGCCACCCACTGTTCCCATGCGGTGGCCAGAAAGTTCAGGTAGCGCGGGCTGTGGATGGCCGTGATGGCGCTGTCGTCAAAAACATGGGGCTGCAGCACAGCGCCCAGTTTGCGCCGGTTCAGTTCGACCAGCACATGGTCGGCCCGGGCCGGCACCTCGAAGCATGGCACCAGCGCACCGCGGAACATTTCGACCTTGCCCTGGTGTTGGGCGTGCAGGTGGTTGTAGAAGGTTTTCATGGAAATTTATAGAAAAAAGCCATCGGCCAATGAACAACAAGCACGAACAGCTATTAATTCAGTAGCAGTCTGCCAAGCAATCTGCGCGCGACTCTGTGACCTTTGGTTACAAATCGCGTCGTCTTTCAGGCCGACTCAAACGTTAAATTAAGCACCCTTTCGGAGAATTGTGATGAAGAAGCTTTTAATTCTCGCCCTGGCCGTATGTGCCCTGGTGCCCGCATTCGCACAGACCAGTGTTGGAGTATCCATTGGCATCAACCAGCCGGGCGTGTATGGCCAGATTGATATTGGCAACTACCCGCCACCACGCCTGTACTACCCCCAACCGGTCATCATCGCACCTGGACCGGTAGCCGTTTATCAGCAACCGATCTATTTGTACGTACCCCCAGGCCAACAAAGAAACTGGGGCATGCATTGCGCCCGCTACAACGCTTGCGGCCAACCGGTCTATTTCGTGCGGGAAGACTGGGTGCGCGAGCGGTATGAAGAACGTCGGGGTTACTACGGCCGTGGAGATGACCGTCGCGACTTCCGGGATGAAAGAGGCCATGGCCGCGACCAGCACGGCAGGGGTCGGGACGAACACGACGACTGATTTCCACGCTCATCGTGCGAGCACTGCCTGCAGGGCCTTGCCTGTGTGGGTGCCTAGTTGCACCACCGCTTCGGGCGTTGCTGCAGCGACCACCTGCCCCCCGCCACTTCCACCATCAGGCCCGAGATCAATCACCCAGTCGGCCTCGGCAATTACGTCCAGGTCATGCTCGATGACCACCACGCTGTGGCCGCCATTGACCAGGCGGTGCAGTACTTGGATGAGCTTCTCCACATCAGCCATGTGCAGGCCCACGGTGGGCTCGTCCAGCACGTAGAGAGTGTGCGGCACCTTGTTGCCCCGTCTGCCAATGTCGTCACGTACCTTGCTAAGTTCGGTTACCAGCTTGATACGCTGGGCCTCGCCACCGCTGAGCGTGGGTGAGGGTTGGCCCAGCGTGAGGTAGCCCAGGCCCACATCCTTCAGCAGTTGCAGCGGGTGGGCAATCACCGGCATGGCGGCAAAGAAGTCCACCGCTTCGTCCACTTCCATCTGCAGCACATCGCCAATGTTCTTGCCGCGCCAGGTGACGGCCAGCGTCTCGGGGTTGAAGCGCGCGCCCTTGCAGGTTTCGCACAGCACTTTCACATCGGGCAGGAAGCTCATGCCAATGGTGCGTATGCCCTGCCCTTCGCAACTTGGGCAACGCCCCTCGCCGGTGTTGAAGCTGAAGCGGTTGGCCGCGTAACCGCGCGCCTTGGCTTCCAGCGTGTCGGCAAAGAGTTTGCGGATGGTGTCCCAGAAACCGATGTAGGTGGCGGGGCAGCTGCGCGGTGTTTTACCAATCGGAGTTTGGTCTACTTCGAGCACGCGGTCGACGGTCTCAAAACCGTCTACGCCGTCACAACCCGTCCACTGAATCTTCTCGCCTGCGTCCAGCGCGTCGCGACCGGCTTTGGTGCTGCGTTTTTGCACGGCCACTTGTACGTTGGCCAACAGCACGTCGCGCGCCAGGGTGGACTTGCCGGAGCCACTGACGCCGGTGATGGCGACCAAACGCTTGAGGGGCACATGGGCAGTGACGTTTTGCAGGTTATGGAGCTTGGCGCCGTGGACCGTGAGCCAGTCTATTTTGGGCCTTGCTGTGGCTGTGCCCGCATCGGATAGCCCGGCCGCAGGCTCCTCATGCATTGTCTGCGCAACTGCCAAATCGTCACCCACAGCAGGGCTACCCGCTGCTGCGACGGACATTTGGGCGGTGCGACGGTCGGCAAGGGCTGCGTATTCGGCGGCTACTTTGTTGCGTTCTGCAAGCTCGGCGTTCGCCATTTCGCTAGCGCTCACTTGCGCAGCAGCTGCGGCAGCCTTGGCGGCCTTTGCACTGAGTTTTTTAGTCGGTTTACCCGTGCCCGCGGCGGAGGCCGCTGCGCCGGGGGCCGATTTGGCAATCGCGAAGCGAGTGTATGAGGCCCCTGGCGTAGCGGCCTCCGCCGCATCGAGCGCCAAAGTCTCCGCATAAGAAACCATGCCCCGCCGCACAGCCAAAGGATGTTTCATCGCATGCAAGAGGTAGCGCCCAGTCTGCGACTCAGGAGCGTTCTGCACATCGGCAATCGAGCCCTGCGCCACCAGCCGCCCACCGCGTTTGCCCGCGCTGGGCCCAATGTCGATGATGTGGTCCGCATGGCGAATGGTGTCTTCGTCGTGCTCCACCACCACCAGCGTGTTGCCCTTGTCGCTCAGGGACTGCAAAGCACCCAGCAAAATCTTGTTGTCCCGCGCATGCAGGCCAATGGTGGGCTCGTCCAGCACATAGCACACGCCCTGCAAATTACTGCCTAGCTGCGCCGCCAGACGAATGCGCTGCGCCTCGCCACCGCTGAGCGTGGGTGCCCCCCGGTCCAGCGTGAGGTAACCCAGGCCCACCTCTTCCAGGAACTCCAGCCGGCTCTTGATCTCAGGCACCAGGTCGCGCGCGATATCACCCTCGCGTGTGCTCATGCCGCCCACTACCTGTAGCGTCTGCACCCACTTGCGCACATCAGTCACGCTCAGGCGCGCAATGTCGGTGATGCCCACATTAGCGAACTTCACGTTGCGTGCGGTGGCGTTCAGGCGCGTACCGCTGCAGGTGGGACAGGTCGCGTCGTGCAGGTCTTCAATGTCGGCCTCGGCAAAGGTCTGCTCGCGGCCCTTGTTGTCGTCGTCCTTCACGGAGTCGTCAAATACCTTGCGCTGTTCTTTGGTCAGCGCCACACCGGTGCCCACGCAGTCCGGGCACCTGCCATGCTTGCTGTTATAGGAGAACAGGCGTGGGTCCAACTCGGCATACGAAGTGCTGCACACCGGGCAGGCGCGCTTGGTGGAGAACACCTGCACCTTGCCAATGCCTGCAGCGGGCGTGCCAGCCTGCATGGCCTCGCGCAAACCGTCAATCTCGCTCAGGACATAGACCACGCCTTTGCCATGCGTGAGCGCATTGGCCAGCGCCTGGCGCAGGGCACCCTCGTCGGACGGAGTCACATCCAGGCTGGCCACTGGCAACTCGATGTTGTGTTCCTTGAAACGGTCGATGCGCGGGAAACTGGTCGTGGGCAGAAAGTTGCCATCCACCCGCAGGTGCGTGAACCCGCGTGGCCGCGCCCAATCCGCCAGCTCGGTGTACACACCCTTGCGCCCCTGCACCAGCGGTGCCAGCAGCCCAATGTGCTGGCCGCGGTAGTTCTTCAGCAACTGCGCCGCAATGCTGTCCGCCGACTGTGGCTCCACCGCCGCGCCGTCCTTGTAGCAATGCTGGGTGCCCAGCTTCACATACAGCAGACGCAGGAAGTGCCAGACCTCGGTGGTGGTACCCACCGTGGACTTGCGCCCGCCGCGCGACAGGCGCTGCTCGATCGCAACGGTCGGTGGAATGCCATACACCGCATCCACCTCGGGCCGTCCTGCCGGTTGCACGATGGAGCGGGCATAGGCGTTGAGAGATTCGAGATAACGGCGCTGGCCTTCGTTGAACAGAATGTCAAACGCCAGCGTCGATTTACCCGACCCGGATACGCCCGTCACAACACTGAACTTGCCGCGCGGAATATCCACCGACAAAGACTTGAGGTTGTGCTCCTTCGCATTCACGATACGAATGGAGTCATTTCCCCCCTCACTCCCCCCGCCCTCTCTCGCCCCCGCCGGGGCGAAAGAGGGAGCCTGAACAGCCACATTTGACCGCGCGTTTGAAGTGAAGGAATTACTAGCCCGCAGCCCATCCACCGCAGCGCGCACCAAGTATTTGGCTGAAGGCTCAGCCACCTCATGCACCACCCCCATTGCCGCCGCATAGTCGCGCAGTGCCTGCCCTGTATGGGAAGAAGCATGCAACATCACATCCTCTGGCGTGCCGTATGCCACCACTTCGCCACCTGCGTCACCCCCTTCGGGCCCCAAATCAATCAGCCAGTCCGACGCACGAATCACATCCAGGTTGTGCTCAATCACCACCAGCGAATGACCTGCGTCCAGCAGCTTGCGCAGTGCGCGCATCAGCTTGGCAATGTCATCGAAGTGCAGGCCGGTGGTGGGCTCGTCCAGCATGAAGAGTGAACCGCGCCTGGCCAGAAACTGCATACTCGCGCTCTTGCCCTTGGCCGCTTCTGCCAGAAAACCCGCGAGCTTGAGGCGCTGTGCCTCGCCACCTGACAGCGTGGGCACCGGCTGCCCCAGCTTCACATACTCCAGCCCCACATCCACGATGGGCTGCAGCACGCGGATCACATCGCGGTCACCTGGCCCCCACGCTCCGCCGCTTTGCGGGTCGCTGCCCCCCAAGGGGGCTTTTTTTCCTTGGGACGGCCCGGCGGAAAAAAGCTGAACAGCTTCGCTGACCGTCAGGTCCAGCACATCGGCCACATTCAGCGTACGTCCACCACGCTCAATGGTGACTTCCAGAATCTCGGGGCGATAGCGCTTGCCATCGCAGTCCGGGCAACGCAGGTACACGTCACTCAAGAACTGCATCTCCACATGCTCAAAGCCCGAGCCACCACAGGTGGGGCAACGGCCGTCGCCGCTGTTGAAGCTGAACTTGCTGGCGGTGTAGCTACGCTCCTTGGACAAGGCGGCGCCGGCAAACAGTTCACGGATCGCGTCCCACGCACCCACATAACTCACAGGGTTCGAGCGCGCCGTTTTGCCGATGGGCGATTGATCGACAAACACCACTTCGCTCAATTGCTCCGCCCCCAACAGGCGTGTATGTGCGCCCGGTGTTTCGGTGGCCTTGCCAAAGTGGCGCAGAAGCGCGGGCGCCAGGACGTCCTGAATCAGCGTGGACTTGCCCGAGCCTGAAACCCCAGTCACGCAGACAAGACGCTGCAATGGAATTTCCACCGACACGTTTTTCAGATTGTGCTCGGCCACGCCTTCCAGAATCAGGCGCGGCGTGTTGGGCACCACCATGCGCTTGAAGCCCATGCCCACCTGCTTGCGGCCGCCCAGGTAGGCACCGGTCAGGGTGTCCGCGCCCTTGAGCGCTTCGGTGCTGCCATCAAACACAATCTGCCCGCCTTTCTCACCCGGGCCGGGGCCCATGTCGATCATGCGGTCGGCGGCCAGCATCACCGCCGGGTCGTGCTCTACCACCACCAGCGTGTTGCCTGCATCGCGCAAGCGCTGCATGGCCACGATGATGCGGTTCATGTCGCGCGGGTGAAGGCCAATGCTGGGCTCGTCCAGCACAAACAGCGTATTCACGAGCGAGGTACCCAGTGCCGTGGTGAGGTTGATGCGCTGCACCTCGCCCCCGCTCAGTGTGCGGCTTTGCCGGTCCAGCGTGAGGTAGCCAATACCCACATCGCACAGGTATTTCAGACGGGTACCGACTTCTTCGAACAGCAGCTTGAGTGTTTTCTGCTCGGCTTCGGATACGGTGTTTGCCCCTGGAGCGAAATCTGGCGAACGCGAAGCGGAGTCAGGGGTATCGGTGGGGGCCGATTTGGCAATCGCGAAGCGAGTGTATGAGGCCTCTGCCGGTACCCCTGACTCCGCCCCACGCACGCCCAATGTATCCAACTGCCCCTGCAGCGAATCAAAAAACCGCTTTAGCTTGTCCAGCGACATCAGCATCATGTCGTGCAAGCACAGCCCCGGCAACGCCTCCAACTGGTCGCGCGTCCACTTCACACCCTGGGGCATGAAGCGCTTGGCCGGCGGCAGCACCGCGTCGGCCTGCGCCTTGGTGCCAATGCGCCACAGCAGGCTCTCGGTCTTCAGCCGTGCGCCGCCGCAAGTGCCGCACGGCGTGTAGCTGCGGTACTTGGACAAGAGCACGCGGATGTGCATCTTGTAGGCCTTGGTTTCCAGGTACTCGAAGAAGCGGTCCACACCAAACCAGTGCTGGTTCCACTTGCCGTTCCAGTTCGGCGAGCCTTTGTAAACCCAGTTTTTCTGTTCCTCGGTCAGCTTGTACCAGGGCGTATCGCGCGGAATGCCCGCAGCCTCGGCATGACGCATCAGGTCGTCCTGGCACTCCTGCCAGGCGGGGGTCTGCATCGGCTTGACGGCGCCCGCACGCAGCGTGAGCTTGTCATTGGGAATCACCAGCCCATAGTCCACCCCCACCACACGTCCAAACCCCCGACAGGTCTCGCAGGCACCCACAGCAGAGTTGAAGCTGAACATGGAGGCTATGGGGTCGGTGTAGCGGATATCGCTCTGCGGGCAATGCAGACCGGTGGAAAAACGCCACAAAGTGGGTGCCGTATTTGCTACAGATTCAGGAGCTACTGGCACAGTATCGACCGGGGCTACAGCCTCATTCAATACATAAACGTTGAGCCGGCCGCTGCCACGCTTCAACGCGACTTCAATAGCTTCCAGCACGCGGGCCTTCTCCACACCGTCGATGCGGAAGCGATCGGCCACCACATCCAACACCTTGCGTGGTCCGCCAACGGTACCCACCTCGCGCTCCGCCTGCACCCGTGTGAAGCCACTGGCGCTCAGCCACTGCGTTAATTCCTCTTGGCTGGTTGTAGCGGGCAGCTCCACCGGAAAGGTCAGCACCAGCCGCGGCCCCGAAGCCTCAGCGGCGCGGCGCACCAATTCCGCATAAATGGTCTCGGGCGTGTCGTGCTGCACCGACAGCGCGGTGTCTTTGTCGAACAGGTTGCCAGCGCGGGAAAACAGCAGCTTCAGGTGGTCGTTGAGCTCCGTCATCGTGCCCACGGTGGAGCGACTGGAGCGCACGGGGTTGGTCTGGTCAATGGCGATGGCCGGGGGCACGCCTTCCACCTTGTCTACCGCAGGCTTGTCCATGCGGTCCAGAAACTGTCGGGCGTAAGCAGAGAATGTTTCTACATAGCGGCGCTGACCTTCGGCGTACAGCGTGTCGAAGACCAGGCTGGACTTGCCCGAGCCGCTGGGGCCAGTGACCACCGTCATTTCTCCGGTGCGAATGTCGAGGTCTAGATTCTTGAGATTGTGCTGACGTGCTCCGCGGATGCGGATAATTCCCTGGGCCATTGTGAATGCTCTTTCCGGAGGAGGAGAGACATTCTAGGCACTACAACATCACCCTTTAAGGGCACGCTCCAATTCTTCTGCAGCCTTGACGCCCACGGCATCCCGGATTTTTGGGAAAAGCTTGATCAGGTCGCTCAAGCCGGCTGCAGACTCAACCGAGAGATTGAGCATAAACCCGCGCAACCCCAGACTGGCGGTTAACTGGGTCGCCAGGGCCTTGGCATCCTGGTAACGGTCTTGCTCACTCCGAAGTGGCTTGGCGGGCGCTGCCCCTCCCGACAATGGCATCGGCATGGTGCCCGTCGATTCACCCGGTGCAAGTGCGAGGAAGCCGTTGCTGAGCATGGCATCCACGTCGGCCTGCGTCACCCCCATGCCGGAGGTGGCGGTCAGCACCTGTTCGACGGTTTTATGGCCATCGAACAGAATGAAGGTTGAACGTTGTCGTACAGAAAAAAGGGGCGAACGCTCTTTGAATGCCTGTTGGCCTGTCTCTGTCTTTATAAAGCGCATGGCGGCATTCTAGGGGTGAAAAGTCCCTGCCCGCCAGGGTATTTGTTACTTTTGCGCGCTGGCCGGTGCCTCCGGTGCTGACGCAGCCTTGACAGGGGCCTCGGAATGTGTGGCATCCACGCCATGCTTTTCACCGCTCATATCAATGTCACCACCCTTGCTGAGAATGAACAAGGCCAGCCCCGCAAACACCGCAAATCCCACTGCAATTTTCCACATACTATTTCTTTCAATTAAAAAGGGCTCCACAAGAGAGCCCGTCCATACACCCCGGTCCGCATGGGACCAGGGCCGTTAACTCAACTCACACTCAGTCGTTGGCGTAGATATCCACGTCCTTGGTTTCCTTGACGAACAGCATGCCGATGACGAAAGTCATACCGGCAACGACGATCGGATACCACAGTCCGTTGTACATATTTCCGGTTTGTGCCACGATCGCGAAGGCCGTCGTGGGCAGCAAGCCACCGAACCAGCCGTTACCGATGTGGTAGGGCAGGCTCATCGAGGTGTAGCGGATACGGGTTGGGAACATTTCCACCAACATGGCGGCAATAGGACCGTACACCATGGTCACCAGAATCACCAGGTAGGTGAGGATCAGGATCACAGTAACCTTGTCGAACTTGGCCATGTCCGCCTTGGCGGGGTAGTTGGCTGCCTTCAGTGCATCGCCCAGGGCCTTGTTGAACTCATCTGCCTTGACCTTGGCCTCTTCCTTGGAAACGCCTTTGACGGTGTAACCCTGGATAACGGTACCACCCACAGTAACGGTCGCGGGTGTGCCAGCGGCAAGTACTTCGTTCTCATAGCTCACAGAGCGACCTGCCAGTGCCTGCTTGGCGATATCGCACGAGCTGGTGAACTTGACGGTACCTGTGGGGTTGAACTGGAACGAGCACTCCTTGGGGTCAGCATGCACCACCACTTTGGCAGCAGCTTGCGCAGCGGCCAGATCAGGGTTGGCAGCCTTGGTCAAGGCCGTGAATACCGGGAAGTAAGTCACCACCGCCAGCAGGCAGCCTGCCATGATGATCGGCTTGCGGCCGATCTTGTCAGACAGGGAGCCGAAGAACACGAAGAACGGTGTGCCGATAATTAAGGAGACAGCCACCATGATGTTGGCAGTCGCACCGTCCACCTTCAGCGATTGTGTCAGGAAGAACAGAGCATAGAACTGGCCAGAGTACCAGACTACCGCTTGACCAGCGGTCAGGCCGATCAGGGCCAGAATCACAATCTTCAGATTTTTCCACTGACCGAAAGATTCGGACAGGGGGGCCTTGGAAGTCTTGCCTTCAGCCTTCATCTTGGTAAAAGCAGGCGACTCGTTCATGCTCAATCGGATGTAGACCGAAACGGCCAACAGAAGAATGGACACGATGAACGGAACGCGCCAACCCCACTCAGCAAAAGCAGCTTCGCCGATGGCTGTACGTGTGCCCAAAATCACCATAAGGGATAAGAACAGGCCCAAAGTCGCTGTAGTCTGAATCCAGGAGGTATAGGCGCCGCGCTTGCCATGGGGCGAGTGCTCGGCCACATAGGTAGCAGCACCACCGTACTCACCGCCCAGTGCCAGGCCTTGCAGCAAGCGCAGGACGATCAGGATGACAGGCGCTGCCACGCCGATGGAAGCGTAGTTGGGCAGCACACCCACGATAAAGGTGGACAAGCCCATGATCAGGATAGTGACCAGGAAGGTGTACTTGCGACCGATCATGTCGCCCAGACGGCCAAACACCAGTGCGCCGAAAGGACGCACGATGAAACCTGCCGCGAAAGCCAGCAGCGCAAAAATGAAAGCTGAACCTTCATCCAGACCACTGAAAAACTGCTTGGCAATGATGGCTGCCAAAGAACCGTACAGATAAAAGTCGTACCACTCAAAAACGGTACCGAGCGAAGAAGCGAAGATAACTTTCTTCTCTTCTGCGGTCATCGGCCGTGGGGCTGCTGTTGCCATAGATGGGTCTCCTATTAGAAATATATCCAACCGACCAACACGGTCAGGTGGGCAGACTATGTGCACGACTTCTGACCCCTATCTGACGGCCATCCAACGCCAGCTTGCGGCCAGCTGAACACCAACTTACAAAGCAAGTATTAACCCTTGCAACTAATTTCCCATGATGAAAAATTTCAGAAAATTGGGGCGCAAAGCAACCATTTGCATGAAGCCACTCCTAGGGAAAGTCCCAATATTTCCGACTTTTTAGTAAGGACTTAGTCAGACCTGACAACCATCATCCAGCCTCTACAGCGACCGGTTTGGTGCGTTGTTACCCCCCATTCAAGGAGTCGAACATGAGTGATCCCGTTGTGGACAAAATCCAGAGTCATCCCAAGTACCTGGAACTGAAGAAGAAGCGCAACAGCTTCGGCTGGCTGCTTACCATCCTGATGATGGTCGTGTACTACGGCTACATTGCCCTGATCGCCTTTGACAAGCAGTTCCTGGCACAGCGCATCGGCGCCGGCGTGACGTCTTTTGGCGTTCCCATCGGGCTGGGCGTCATCCTTTTCACCATATTGATTACTGCGATTTACGTGCGCCGCGCCAACAGCGAGTTTGACAACCTGACTGCTGCCATTCTGAAAGACGTGTCCAAATGAAAAATATTGCTTCCCTCCTTATCGCCCTGATGCTGATGCTTGTCTCCGGGTTGGCCTTGGCCGCCGGAGCAGACTTGGGACAAGTTGAAAAGCAGCCCACGAACTGGGTCGCCATCGGCATGTTCACTGTGTTTGTAATGGGCACTCTTTACATCACCAAATGGGCTGCGGCCAAGACCAAATCTGCAGCCGACTTTTACACTGGCGGTGGTGGCATCACCGGCTTCCAGAATGGCCTGGCGATTGCAGGTGACTACATGTCGGCAGCATCGTTCCTGGGGATTTCCGCCGCCGTGATGGCTTCTGGCTACGATGGCTTGATTTATTCCATCGGTTTTCTGGTCGGCTGGCCCGTGATTACCTTTTTGATGGCCGAGCGCTTGCGCAACCTGGGCAAATTCACCTTTGCCGATGTTGCCGGTTACCGCTTCCAGCAAAAACCCATCCGCATTTTTGCGGCCTCCGGTACGCTGGTGGTGGTGGCGTTTTACCTGATTGCTCAGATGGTCGGTGCGGGCTCCCTGATCAAACTGCTGTTTGGTCTGGATTACTGGATTGCCGTGGTGATCGTCGGTGGGCTAATGATGATTTACGTGCTGTTTGGCGGTATGACGGCCACGACCTGGGTGCAGATCATCAAGGCCTGCTTGCTACTGGCGGGCGTAACGTTTATGGCCTTCATGGTGATGGCCGAGTACGGCTTCAGCTTTGAAGCCCTGTTTGCCAAGGGTGTTGCCGTCAAAGCGCAGTTCGCGGCCAATGGCGGAAAAACAGCCGAAGAGGCGGCGGTGATAGGCCAGGCTCTGATGGGCCCCGGCGGCTTCATCAAGGATCCCATTTCTGCCATTTCCTTTGGTATGGCCCTGATGTTCGGCACCGCAGGCCTGCCCCACATCCTGATGCGCTTTTTCACGGTGCCGGATGCCAAGCAGGCGCGTAAATCCGTATTGTGGGCTACCACCTGGATTGGCTACTTCTACATCCTGATCTTTATCATCGGCTTTGGCGCCATCACCTTGGTGCTGACCAACCCCGAGTTTGCAGACACCGCCAAGGGCATCATCAAGGGCGGTGGCGGCTCGGCCAACATGGCTGCGGTGCTGGTGGCCAAAGCAGTGGGCGGCAACGTGTTCTTCGGTTTCATCTCGGCCGTGGCCTTTGCGACCATTCTGGCGGTGGTGGCCGGCCTGACGCTCTCAGGCGCGTCGGCCGTGTCGCACGACATCTACGCCACCGTGATCAAAAAGGGCAACGCCGACAGTGCTTCCGAACTCAAGGTTTCGCGCGCCACCACCCTGGCGCTCGGCGTCATTGCCGTGGTGCTGGGCATTGCATTCGAGAAACAGAACATCGCATTCATGGTGTCGCTGGCTTTTGCGATTGCGGCATCCGCCAACTTTCCCGTGCTTTTCATGTCAGTCCTCTGGAAAGACTGCACGACCCGAGGTGCCGTGATTGGTGGCTTCCTGGGTCTGATTTCCTCCGTCGGCTTGACCGTTATTTCTCCCTCCGTGTGGGAAGCCACGCTAGGCAACCCCAAGGGCTCTGCGCTGTTCCCCTACTCGTCGCCTGCGCTGTTCTCCATGGCCATCGGCTTTGTCGGTGTATGGGTTTTCTCGCTGCTTGACCGCAGTGCCAACGCTGCCAAGGAACGGGCCGCGTTCCCGGCACAGCAGGTGCGTTCTGAAACCGGACTGGGAGCTTCTGGCGCATCGGGCCACTAGACAGGCCACTACTCCACGAAACCGGGCGCCAGGCCCGGTTTTTTTATTGCCTACGCAATTGCCGCAATTTGACGAATGCCAGGGCGGCCATGACGGCATCGTTCAGCGCATCATGGGCTTCGCGCACAGGCAAATCCAGGTCCTTCATCAGGGTTGCAAAGCGCAAATCAATGCTGGCATTGGCCTGTTGCTGGTAAGCCGGCAACTGCCTGAACTTGTAGTCGTAATACAGCGCGGAGACCTCAATCCGGGGCTGCGGCAGCCCCTGGCCTAGCAGGGGCCAGATCGCCTTGTTCAGCATGGCCACATCAAACTCCAGGTAGTAGCCCACCAGGGGTCGACTGCCGATAAAGTGCATCAGCCGTTTCACGGCCTCTTCAACCGGCACCCCTTGGGCCACATCACGCTCACGCAGCCGGTGGATTTTCACGCTTTCGGCCGACACGCCACGCTCGGGGCGCACCAGCAATTCGAGACGTTCGCTGGTCATGATGCGGTTACCCACAATACGCACCGCCCCAATGGAAATGATTTCGTCCGAGCGGGTATTCAGGCCGGTCGTCTCGCAGTCCAGTGCCACCCATTCATTTTCGGGTGACGGCTCGAACATGAACCGATAAGCCGGGTCACCCAGGTGGTACAGCAGCCACTCGCGCTTGAGCGCAGTCCACCATCGCTGCGGTAGCAAGCGCTTCATCCAATCGCGTCCAGATGAAAGCGCTGGTGCAGCAGTGCCTTGAAACGCTTGACCACCCCCAGCGTGTCCTTGAGCAGATCGCGGTCCAGGCTGCTCAATTTGCCTACGTCAATCGCACCGGTGACCGGCTGCTGGGTGTCCAGTTCGGCGAGCCCGGCCTTGAGTTTGAGCCCCATGAAAAAGTACAGGCTCTCCAGCAAATCGGCCCCCATCTCGGCGGGAAGCTTGCCCATGGCCACCAGTGCGGTGATACGCTCGGCCGTACTGGTTTCCGTCAGGCGATGGGCCAGCGCCAGACTGCGCACACCATGCACCAGCGGAAAGATGCCTTCTTTCTTCAGATTCATGCGCTGGTCTGCGTCGCCCAGCCCCAGCAAGCGGTTCCACCATCCCACCGTGTTACCAAAAGCATCGACGGCCGCCGCAAAGCGCGCCAGCACCGCATCGTTGTCGGTGGCGAATTGCGCCAGGCTGGCCTGCACGCCCTGCAGCAGGTGCGCATCGCCGCAGACCGCGTGCGCATCCATGAAGATCGCGAGGTTCATCAGGCTGTCGCTGTCGGGCATGATCAGCCACTGGCGCGCCATCTGGCCGAACGCGGTGGCACTTTGACACCACTGCGGGTTACTGACCATGATGTTCCCCGGACAAGGAGGGTATCCAAAGCTCGCGAGCGCTGCCGAGAACTGCCGACACAGTGCATCCAGATTGTCTGGGGCAACATAGCCATCACGCAAAATCAGACCATTGTCCTGATCGGTCTTGAGCAACTGCTCACCACGCCCTTCACTGCCCATGACAAACAGGCAGCTATTGGCCACCAGCTCCGGCGGCGCAATCAGCTGCCAGGCACGCTCGAACAGGCGGGCGTTGAGTTGCTGCACCAGTTTGGCGATCAGGTTCACGCGCGTGCCACTGCGGTGCAGCAGTCCGATCATGCGGGTAATCTGGGATGCTGCGTGGCTCAGACCGCCTAAGTCCCTAGCCTCTTCAATTTTTTCGGTGATCAGGTGCGACTGGTTGGACAGGAAGCTGAACAGATCGAGCGCCTCCAGAATGCCCACAATCCTGCCGCCATCGACCACCACCACCCGGTGTACCCGGCGCTTTAGCATAACGGCCATGGCGTCGCCCAGTTGGTCTGATGCCTGAACCTCGATCAGTGAAAAATTGGATAACTCACCCACCGCCAACTGGTTCAGCGGACGGCCATCCAGAATGGCCCGCTGCAGTGCGGTGGCGGTGAAGATGCCCAGTCGCGGCGGCTGGCTTGCCCCATCGCGCACCAGCACGCTGGAAGTGCGGTACTGCTGAAAAATGCGAACCACGGCCAAAATATCGGCGCTGGCTTCCACATAGTGGACCGGACGCAAAAACGCCTCGTCCACCCGGGACATGGTGAGCGACTGCAGCTCATGCTGGTTCTGGCGTGCAGAGAGTGCACTGAGTTTATTGCTCAGATCCGAGAACAACAACGCGCCAAATGTGGCATTCGCGGCAATCAGATCACTCACCGCCTGTTTGACCAACTGGTAAGCCACCACTTCCTGGGCCGCCACAAAGCGGCTGCTGACTTTGCCCGCCACCAGTCCGCGACCATCGAACGCATCGTCCGGCCCATAAGTGGTGACCGCTTCGTTACCGTCGAACTGGGTCACAAAACCCTTAATGATCACAAACAGATGGGTGGGCGCAACACCTACATCGAGAATGGTCGCCCCTTCCGGGAAATACACCACGTCCACACTGTCACGCACCAGACGTTGCTCATCAACACTCAGGCAGTCAAAGGGCGAGGCAGAAAAGTTGAAGGCGCCTGGCATGGTGAACTCGAAGTCTGAAAATTAGAGAAATCCGATTTTTTCACGGTGACCCCCTGACTTTACTGACGGGACTGCCCCACGGGCACGGCCCGCGCAGCCTCCCAATGAGGGCCTTCAAACCAGGTATTCGCCTCCAGGTAGGCTCTCAGCATGGGCAAGCTATCGAGCCCCCAGAAAACCTTGCCATCCACGACGAACGCTGGCACCCCAAATACGCCCCAGGCAATAGCCTCCTCAACATGGGCCCGCAGTTGCGATTTGACCGGTTCACCCGATGGGTCTCGTGCCGGTGCCAGTTGCCGGTCAATGGCAGTCAACCGGGTCAGGTCGGCAGCATCAGCCCCGCCCACCCACACGTGGTGCAACAGCGTTTCGCACACATAGCGGTTGGGTTGGCCATTCGGATCGGTCGCCACCGCCAGACGCAACAGGCCCAGGGGATTGAAGGGGTGCGCCGCTGGCATGTCCAGTGCGATCCCTTTGCTGTGGGCCACCCATTGCACCTGGCGGTAGGTCCAGTCCCGCTTTGCAGGAATTTCGGCGGGTCCCAACTGGCCATGGTGTTTGAGCAAGGCGGCAAACAGGACCGGTTTATAGGTCACCGTGTAGCTCAAGCCCATCAGTGCCTGGGGCAAGGCCTCAAACGCCAGATAGGCGTAGGGAGAAATGAAGTCGAGGTAGAAAGTAATGTGTTTCATGGGCAGGCGCCTGGTTGGGTTTGCAATCGCGCTTCAATGCGGGCCCAGACCGTCTTTTTCTCCTGGTCGGTACGCGCGCTCCAGTCCCGGATTTCGTCGATGCTGCGCAGGCAGCCCTGACACACCGTACCGTCCGCGGTCATTTTGCAGACTGATATGCAGGGTGATGGTATGTTTTCGGCCATAGCCCGCACGGAATGTGCACGGGCAGCTAGCATTTTCATAGCATCCACAGACTGCTCACACCACTGGTATCTGGGTGACATCGGCCACCGGTGCTGCGGACAGCGTTTCCAAATCCTGCGGACGCAACTTGAACACCCCGTGCGGATGTCCCGCTGCAGCCCAGATTACTTCAAACCGGAACAACTCCCGGTCCACCAGGGTCAGTGGCGGCTGCACATGGCCGATGGGCGACACACCGCCAATGCTGAACCCCGTCCTGGCCTTGACGAACTCGGCATCGGCCCGGCCGATCTTGCCCACCAGTGCCTCGACCTTTTTCTCATCCACCCGCCGGTCGCCAGAAGTGATGACCAGCACTGCCATACCATCCGACTTGCGCCGGAAAATAATGCTCTTGGCAATCTGCCCGACAAAGACCCCCAGCGCGTCGGCCGCCTGCTGGGCGGTGCGGGCGGCATCGGCCAGCATGACAGGGGCGTGAGGATGGCCTTTGGCCAGCAATGCAGCGGCTACACGCTGCACGCCCTCAGGCAGACTATCGCCCCCACGCTCTCCCACTGCGTGCGGGTCACTGCCCCCCAAGGGGGCCCTCGCGCCTTGGGACGGCCTGGCGGCGCTCATGCCAGCTGCCGTTTGTTCAGCAGCGCCGTGGCCGCACGCGAATTGGGCTTGCGAACCAGAAAATCGCTGATGAACTTGCCGGCATCGACCAGTTTGTCCAGATCAATCCCCGTCTCGATGCCCATGCCGTGCAACAAAAAGACCACGTCTTCGGTAGCCACATTGCCGGTGGCGCCCTTGGCATACGGGCAGCCGCCCAGGCCTGCCACCGAGGTATCGAAATTCCAAATGCCCATTTGCAGGCTGGCCAGCGTATTGGCCAGCGCCATGCCGTAGGTGTCATGAAAATGCCCGGACACCTGGTCCAGGGCGTAGTGCTTGAGTGTGGCTTCCAGCGCACGCTGAACCTTGAGAGGCGTACCCACACCAATGGTGTCGGCCACGCCCACATGCTGCACGCCAATGTCGCGCATCAGCCGCGCCACCAACTCCACCCGCTCGGGCGCAATGTCGCCTTCGTAAGGGCAGCCTACTGCGCATGAAATCGCACCGCGTACGGCGATACCTTTTTCCACTGCCGACTGCACCACCGGGCGGAAACGCTCGATGCTCTCGGCAATCGAACAGTTGATATTCTTCTGGCTGAAGGCTTCGCTGGCGGCACCAAACACCACGATCTCGTCGGGCCGTGTCAGCACCGCGGCCTCAAAGCCCTTGAGGTTGGGCGTGAGCACCGAATAGCGCACACCCGCGCGGCGCTGGATACCCGCCATCACTTCAGCGTTGTCGCCCATCTGAGGCACCCACTTCGGACTCACAAAGCTGGTGACTTCAATTTCCTTCAGTCCTGCCTCCTGCAGGCGATGCACCAGTTCCACCTTGATGGTGGCAGGCACTGGTTCTTTTTCGTTCTGCAGGCCATCACGCGGGCCGACTTCGACAATTTTGACGTGGGGAGGAATGTTCATATAAAACCGTATCTGCGCGCAACACTGCGCGCCAGTCACGCTGTGAAAATTGTTGCACTTGCATTGTAGGTTCGAGCCCGCCATGGGTCCATGGAACCAAATTCGCATCGGCTTATCTATACTGCTTCTTCAAAACAACTCATCAGGAGACAAAGGTCATGAAATTTGGCAAATACTGGGCTTTAGCGGCACTGCTCGCGATCAATGCCTTCGCTGTTGGCGCAAGCGCCCAGAGCGCCGAACCCGCAAAAGCAAAAGTCGTATTTCAGGTCAGCGATGGCGATGCCGCAAAATGGGGGTTGACACTTAACAATGCCAACAATGTTCAGCAAGAGCTCGGGGCTGGCAAGGTCGATATTGAGATCGTTGCCTACGGGCCAGGTATCGGCATGCTTAAAGCCGATGCCACCATTGCCAATCGCGTGACGGAAGCCACCCACAGCGGCGTGAAGATTGTGGCCTGCGAAAACACCATGAAGGCGCAGAAGCTTACGAAAGCGGACATGAACCCGTCGGTTGGCTATGTACCTGCCGGGGTGGTGGAGATCATGAAACGCCAAGGCGAAGGTTGGGCCTATATACGTCCCTGAGCCCGGAGTGCACCGAATGACGCAAATCCACCTACTGGGCCGACGGCATCTGATCGCTGGTATTGCATCGCTGGCGGCAGTCAGTGCCGATACCCGCGCCGAAGCAGTGGCGGCGAACGGACCCGCCAGTCCACCCAAATCCACTCCCCACAAAATCGTCTACCAGCTCAACAAGGCGGACGACGCCTACCAGGAAGCCATATTCAACTCCATCAGTGCGATGCTCACCAAGTATGTGGATGATGTAGCCATTGCGGTGGTCGCCTGGGGGCCTGGCCTGCATCTCCTGGCCAAAGCGCCAAAACGTCCAGTGCCCAAGCTGTACCAGCAGCGGGTGCGCAGCATGGCGGAGTCCTATGGCGTGCGCTTCATTGCCTGCGGAAATACCATGCACACCATCGGTTGGACGCAGGCAGACATGCTGGACTTTGTCACGGTTGAGGACGTGGGCGCAGCCGCTGTCATGGAGTTGCAGGAGCAGGGATACGCCTACCTGGCCTGGTGAAAGGCCGACCGCTTGAATTTCCCCGCTGCGGATCGGCCTCAGGGTCTGGGACAAGAAAATTTTTTACCTACACTGCGCAATACCGGTTCTGAATCTCTTCGTCCGCCAGAAGGTCCTTTGCCGTCCCCGAGTGCACGATGAGCCCCTGGTCCAGGATATAGGCCCGATCAGATATGGACAAAGACCGCGCTACATTCTGCTCGACCAGCAAGATGGTCGTACCCTGCGCTTTCAAGCGGACGAAGAGCTCGAACATTTCGTCCACCAGTACAGGCATGATGCCCTCGGAAGGTTCGTCCAGCAAAATCATGCGGGGCTGGGCCATCATGGCGCGCGCAATGGCCAACATCTGCTGCTCACCGCCCGACATGGACGTCGCTTCCTGCGAAAGGCGCTCTTTTAAGCGGGGGAAAGTTTCGGCAATGGCGTCAATGCGGGCGTTCATTTCACTATAGCTGCCGCTCGCAATCAGGCCGAGCTGCAGGTTTTCCTGTACGGTCAACGAGGGCACAATGCGCCGGTCTTCCGGTACGTAAGCCAACCCATCATGAAAGCGCGCATGGGCTGGCAGGGTCAGCAAATCTTTGTCGCCAAAAAGTGCCTGTCCATTGCAGCGGGACACCAGTCCCATCAGGGTACGCAGCGTGGTAGTTTTGCCGGCACCGTTACGGCCCATCAGGGTGACAATTTCACCCGCGTTGACATGAAATGAAACATTCTGAACGACGTGGCTGCTGTCGTACCAGGCGTTCAGTTGTTTGACTATCAGCAGCGGTGTTGCACTCATACTAGCCTTGTCCAAGGTAAACGCGACGGACTTCGTCGTTGTTGCGGATATCTTCAGGTGAACCCTGCGCGAGCAATTCGCCATGGTGCAGCACAATCAAACGATCGCAAATGCCCATTACCAGTTTCATTTTGTGCTCCACCAAAATGACAGTGCGCTCTTTCGCCAGCGTGGTGATCAACGCCATCATGGCCGTCGTCTCCTCGGGAGACATACCAGCGGTTGGCTCATCCATGAGTAAGAGTTTTGGGTTGGCGGCCAACGCCATTGCAATTTCCAGAGAACGCTGCTGGCCATGTGCCAAGTCACCAACGGTTTTGTTGCGCAGCGCCAGCAGGCCAACCCGGTCCAACAGCGCATCCGCTTCGTCGATAGCAGGCCGGAGTTTGCTGCGGGGTGTAAAAATATTGAAGCGTGCGTATCCCATTTGGGTGGCTACCCGTACGTTTTCATGCACACTAAGCTGCTTGAAAACGTTGGTGATCTGAAAGCTTTTGGCAATACCTCGACGGGCATATTCGTGTTGCTTTAACGCGGTAATGTCCTGCCCCTCGAATAGGACTTTGCCGGAGGATGGGACTAGTGCCCCGCTAAGCGTATTGAAAAAAGTGCTTTTGCCCGCGCCATTGGGACCGATGATGGCCACAAGTTGGTGGGCCGCGAAATCAACCGAAACATTGGTCAGCGCTTTGAAACTGCCGAAGTTACGGCTGACCTTTTTAACCTGAAGAATCGGAACGCTCATGTGCGGTCTCCCTTTATCAGGCCACGCCGCTCTAGCGAACGCACCAGGGTGCCCCAGATACCACGCGGGAAAAATAGTACCAGCCCCATGAACAGCAGGCCCACAACAGCCATCCAGTAACGCGTGAGGTTTGTCACAACATCCTCAAGGTACAAAAATACAGCAGCTCCAACAAAAGGGCCAAAGAATGTACCCATGCCACCTAGCAGGCACATCATTACCGCCTGCCCAGACTGCAGGTAATGCAATGAGTCGACTGGAACGACCGAGAGATGCAAGGCCCTTAGTCCGCCAGCCAGACCGCAAATACCCGCCGAAATAACGAAGATAAGCAGTTTGGCTTTAGCCACGTCGTAACCACAAGCAGCGGTACGCTTTTCGTTCTCTCGGATCGCTTCAATCACTGCGCCAAAAGGCGAGGCCAGCAGGCGAGACACCAGCCACAGCGCAAGTGCCACAAAGAACCAGATTACGTAATACTTGGAGGTTGGGTTAAGAAAGTTGATATGTAGTGGTCCGATATCCATTGGACTGGCCTGAATGCCGCGCAGGCCATTTTCGCCACCTGTCCAGCGCTCGGCCTTGTAAAACAGGTAGTAAATGATCTGCCCCAGGGCAAGCGTCACCATGGAGAAATATATGCCGCGGGTGCGGATGGCAAGGTATCCCACAGCCAGACCAGCAATGAGCGAAGCCACCACACCTACCAGCAAGGCTGGCAGCCAATGCATTCCAAAGTGCACCATGGCAATTCCTGTCAGATAGCCACCCACCCCCAAAAAGGATGCATGGCCAAAAGACAGCAAGCCGGTGTAACCGAATACCAGGTTAAATCCAACGGCAAACAAACCGAAAATGAGAATGTTGACAGCCAGCGCCTCGTAAGGCATCAGCAGTGGAAAGACGAGTAAAAACAGTAGCACAGCCGCCACCCGGTGGCGCGCGATGGTGTTGGCAATAGTTGACAGGCTCATCCCAGCACCCCCGCTTTACCGAAAAATCCCTGGGGACGAACCAGCAGCACCAGAGCCATCAATACAAAAATCGACATTTCGGCAAACTCAGGTGCGAGCAAAGACGTCATGCTGAACACCACTCCCACCAGAAGTCCTGCCACCACTGCGCCAGGAAGCGATCCCATACCCCCCACCACGGTCACCACGAAGGACTCGGCCAGCACCGGGATTCCCATTTCGGGGTTAACCGCGCGCGTGGGTGCAGCCAGCACCCCGGAAAGCCCCGCAATGGCAGTTCCCAGCCCAAACACCAGCCACCAGACGCGCGAAATATCTATGCCCAGCACACGCACGATGTCCGCATCGCGCGACCCCGCTCGGATGATCAAACCGTAGCGGGTTTTCTCCAAAAAAAGCCACAATACCAGCACCACCACCGCAGTGGCAAAGATCAGGAACAGACGGTAAATTGGAAAGTAGCCGATACCCAGATACACAGCACCTCGCAAGGCGGACGGAGTGGAAGAAGGCAGACCTTCAATACCAAATATCGCCCGAATCACATCGATAAGCACGTAAGAGAGCCCGAAGGTGAGTAGCAGCGGGTAGTCGATTCCCCGCCCATAAAGGGGACGTACAAGGAATCGCTCGCACACCAGCCCGATACACCCAGCCAGCAATGGTGAGATCACCAGGCTGAGCCAGAAGCTTCCCGTCAGCCCCAAAAAGTAGACGCCCAGAAACGCACCCACCATAAAAAACGCACCATGGGCAAAATTCACTACGGTCAACATACCGAATATGAGCGAAAGGCCAATCGCCAGAAGGGCGTAAATCGCCCCCAGGGCCAGGCCGGTCACCAACTGGAGCATGAGCAATGAGGGGGTGAGTTCAGACACGGGGGGTGCTCCTGCGTTTACGCCTTGTGGCCCAGCTCCGCGCAGCTGCGCAGATTCGCCTCGTCAGGCTTCTCGACAGAGACGATGCTAAAAACATCGTTCTTGTCTTTCATGCCCTTGGATTTGGACTCGACGATGATGACCGACTGGACAGACTGATGATCACACTTGCGATAGAACTGGTCTCCCTTGTACCAGTTATATTTGAGTCGTCCCATGGCCTCACTCACTTTCAGCGAATCAGTGGATTTGGCATCGACCACAGCTTGCAGCACACTGCGGATGCCGGCATAACCAAGCGCGCCGTAGTCTGAAGGCACAGCCCCACCATAGGCTTTACGAAATTTGTCATTGAAGGCTTTAGCGGCGGGCACCGTATCTTCCATGCCCCAGTAGTACGAGGTCCCGCCTACAACCCCTTCGAACGCGTCGGCACCACCAGCCTGACGCGAGGTGTACAGCAGTACCGGAGCGATGATCCGGGTCTTTTCCTTGATGCCAAAGTCAGTGGCCTGCTTCACCGAGTTGACCAGATCCCGTCCGAAATTGCACATCACCAACACATCGGGATTCAATGCCTGGATCCGGGGAAGAAAAGAAGAGTAGTCTGCTGCTCCGATGGGATGACGAATGTCGGCCAGCGTGGTCGCTCCAAGGGCCTTCCCGGCGCGCTCAAAGCCACGCACCATTTCCTGGCCATAAGCGTAATCTGCAGTCAGGTACACCACCCTCTTGCCGTACTTGGGGAAGGCGTATCGCGCCACCGCTCCCGCTGTCATATGGGGATTGAGTGCTTCGTGAAAGGTGTAGGGACTCCAGTCCTTCACTTCGTTAATCGCATCTGACTGACTGATGGAGTTGAAAATGATCTTGCGCTCCCGAGTAACCGCATTGATCGATAGCTGGGTAGCGGCCGATAGAGATCCGACGATGAAATCCACCCTGTCTTTTTCGATCAATTCCAGTGTGCGTGTGGCGGCCTCTCCAGGATTGAGCTTGTCATCGCGCACCAGCAACTCGACCTTGCGGCCCATGAAACCACCCGCGTCATTGAAATCTCTGACTGCAATTTCAGCGGCACGTACCTGGTCTTGCGCCTCAGCGGAAAAAGCACCGGTCAGCGGAACCGGAAAGCCGATCTTGATGTTGGTGGTCTGCGCGTGGGCAATGTTGAATAGAAACGGGGCTGTGCCCACTGCAGCGCCGGCCGCGCCAAGTTGCAGCAACTGGCGGCGG
Organism: Burkholderiales bacterium; assembly: GCA_028868305.1. GTDB lineage: Bacteria > Pseudomonadota > Gammaproteobacteria > Burkholderiales > Burkholderiaceae_C > Allorhodoferax. The sequence goes on from JAGWUS010000022.1 coordinate 46,657, forward strand.
CTTGCCAGGGTTTTCTGGATAGATTCGGTTTTGCGCATGAAAGTCTCCTTGTAGTGGTTGCAAAGGGTCAGGGAACGGGAAATGAACTCAGGTGGCCATAGACATCAAGATCGATGGCCGTTTCAGTCAACACATCCTGGGCATTGCGCGGTGTTGTCGCGCCGTCTGCAGCCGAGGTTTGGGCCTGCATGTAGGCGCCCAGCCAGCGTGCGCGTGCCACCGCCCGGCAGCCCTGTGGGAGGCGCATCTGTTCGTATGCCTGAAGTGCCCGAGGACTAGCCCCGTGAATGTCAATCGCATCACACAGGGCCTCAGCGTCCTGGGCAGCTTTGGTGACGCCCATACCTATGTGCGGGCGTGCAACGAAGGAGGCATCGCCCATCAAGGCGACACGGCCAAACGCAATCCGTTCAGAAGCCACGTCAAAAATGGGCTGGAGAAAAGGCATTGCTGTTTTCTCAATCATTTCAGCAAATTGCGGGGCAAGTAACTGGCGCGCACTTTGGCGCATGGCCGCAATCTGTTGCCAAGCCACTTTGTTGGGCGCAATTCCACTCGGGTAATGGTGGCCATCTGCATCGGAGAGCAAGGCCTTTAGCTGCGCATCCACCGCAGGCCGGTACCACACAAAGTTGTAGGCACGGCTCCCGGGCAGGGTGACGTTCCCGGCGCCGGCTACTGGGTAGCCAATAATCTGTTCGCCTGCCGGAAGCCCGAAACCAAATTTTTCAAATACGGTTTGACGCGCATAGTCAGACAACACGGCCTCTTCACAGACACCCCGCCAGGCCACATATCCCGCATAAACGGGTTGGATCTGCGGTGCGAATTGCTGGCGTACAGCAGAGCGTATGCCATCGCTGGCAATGACCAAATCAGCGTGCCATTGGGTACCGCCCTGCACACCGGAGGTCTGAACAGTCACGACATCGGTGTCAGTAGTGATGCTTTGTACGGTAAGACCTTGTACGTAGCGCTCAGCAGGCAGTAGGGCGCGCAGTATTTCGTACAGGCGACTCCAGGAGGTGAGCACCTGGAACATCGCTTTTTCCGCGATTGTGTTTCCTTGAGCATCCAAAACCACACGACCTTCGACGGGCACGCCCAGCCCATCCATGGTCTGCAAACCTGCGCGCTGCAGGGCGCTGAACAGAGCTTGATGTGTAACGATGCCAGCGCCCCGACCATCCATGGCCCCGCTTACCTTCTCAAGCACGGTCACATCGTGGCCAGCACGCCAAAGCATGTTAGCGGCCAGCAAACCGCCCAGGGAACCACCAATGACCAGGATACGTGCCATTTATCGCGCCGCGTCCAGTGCTTCTTTTTCTGCTGTGGGATAGTTCAGTTCCACAACGATACCGTTCGGATCATCCAGAAACAGTTGGTGCAGGCCAATTGCTGGCACCGTGCGCTCGCGTGCCGCCACACCGTGCGCCTTCAGATGGGAGAGCATTTGTGCCAATCCATCAGCAAAAAATGCAATGTGGTCTACAGCGCCACTACCCGAGAGGGTGCTCACATCGCGCTCACCCAGATAATTTTTGAGCCCGACAGGATCGTTGGCGTCCATACCGATTACATGCACTACGGCGTTACCTGCATCGGCCTGGTCGCCTCGGTACAGCCACATACCAGGGAACGGAAATGGAGGCCTGGGTCCCACGGTAAGCCCCAGGATATCGACATAAAACCGGCGCGTACTCTCCATATCCAGTGTACGGATGGAAAAGTGATTCAGGGTAAGTGCCACTAGGCTTTCTCCTTCTTGAACAAAGTAACGCTAGCTTGCAAATAGCTGCGGACCTGGTTGCGGATGGCAACCTTGTCGTAAGCCTGCAATGAGGCGCTGTGCACGGCCTGGCTGTAGACCCATCGGCGCAAGCCGCTGTAAAAAATGCTGCCATGCAGCCCCATAAGCAATTCGTACTCTGAAGCACTGGGTCGAGCGCGACTGCTCAAATTTCGGTATCTGCGGGTCTCCCGTATGAGTCGCGGAAAGAGGCGCTTTCGCAGGAGTTCAAAAAAACGGTTAGTGATGGTCTGATCGGTCAGCCCAGAAAAAATCAGGATGCGCACAAAGTCGTAGGTGAGCACGGTGTCCGCATAGTCGACATAAAACAGGGTGAACTTGTCTTCGGCACTGAGGAATTTGTCGTCCAGCCAAGTTTCCCATTCCGGCTTCCACCGGCCTTCAAAAACTTCCTGATAAACGCGATCCACCAGAGCCTGTTTGGTCGGGAAATAGTGGTAGAGCAAGGTGTGCGTCACGCCAATACTTTTTGACAGATCGCGAAGTTGAGCGTCAAAGCCATGACGTGCAAAAAACTGAATTGCGCCATCCACGATATGGCGCTCGCGCATCTCCACGGGCATACGTTTGGGCGTAGCCTGCAATGGATTTGGTCTACCTTTCGGGTTTCCCCTAGGTAAAGATCTATTTACCAACACGTCAACCATGGATAGCATTGTTGAACGGTTGGTCAATAAGATCATCCGTGCAAACCCTTGGATTGACACGTCCGAGACAAAAAAAAGGAATCCCATGGAGCTGACCGGAGAAGTACACATTGCCGCGCCCCGTGAAAAGGTCTGGCATGCCTTGAACGACGCCAGCACCCTGATGCAGTGCATTCCAGGGTGCGAAGAAGTAGAGATCATTTCGGAGACCGATCGGCACGTACGCCTTCTGGTCAAAGCCGGGCCTGTGCGCGCACGTTTTGTTGGAAAAATCACTCTAAGCGATGTAGTAGCCAATAGCGCTTGCGTCATGAATTTTGAGGGTTCCGGTGGTGCCGCTGGCATGGCAACCGGGAAGTCGTCAGTGCAACTCAGCGACGATGCTTCGGGCACACGGGTGACCTACACCGCGACGGCCTCAGTCGGAGGCAAATTGGGGCAAATTGGGGCACGTATGCTCGACGCGGCCTCCAAACAGATGGCCGATCAGTTTTTTGAACGCCTGTCCCAGGCGCTTGGCACTGCGGCACCCGTCGTTGCGCCCGCAGCGTACACGACAGCGGCCTCAGGCAGTGTGGTTTCTGCGCCAAACATTGCATCGCAAAGCACCCGCAGTACACCGCCCTCAGCTGGCGAAGGTGTACGCCTGCTGTGGTTCGTCATGGGTTGCCTGGCCACCGCGTTTGGTTTTGTGCTGGCTTCTCGCCTGCACTAGGAGCACGCCATGAAATCCCCGGAATTTGACTACGTAAAGCCCCGTACGCTGGAACAGGCGATTGCTCTGCTGGAAGCCAATGGCGATGAGGCCCGCATTTTGGCCGGCGGGCAGAGTTTATTGGCCGCACTTAACATGCGCCTGTCCGAACCCTCGCTGCTGATTGACATTGGCGCGCTACCCGCTTTGCGTCGCATCGCAGTGCAGGGGGAATTTCTTCGGATTGGCGCACTCTCCACCCACACCGACATTGAGAACTCCGCATTGGTAGCGCAACATGCGCCGCTGCTGGGCATGGCGGTTGGTCGCATCGCACACCGCGCCATTCGCAACTCCGGAACTTGGGGTGGCTCTATTGCTAACGCCGACCCGGCAGCGGAATGGCCATGCTGTCTGCTGGCATTGGACGGGTGGGTGCTGGTGCAGGGACCTGGCGGGGAGCGGCGCATCGCGGCAGCGGACTTTTTTACCGGGCTTTACACCACGGCTCTGGCAGACAACGAAATTCTGGTGGCCTGCGATATTCCTCTAGCCCAGCGAGACGATTGGTTTGGCTTTGAGGAACTGGCTCGGCGCAGCGGTGACTATGCAATATGCGGCCTGGCCATGGCCATCCGGTTTTCCGGTCTTGCCGTGGTATCGGCACAGTTCAGTTGGCTGGGTCTGGCTGCAACGCCAATGCGGAGCCGCAAAACAGAGGCGCTATTGGCTGGACAACAACTCAATGCATCCACACTGCAACGTGTCACCGACTCACTAAACGATGAGCTAAATCCCCTGGCCGACCTCACCAACGCTGGCGCAACCAAGAAGCACCTGGCAACTGTGCTGGCAAGGCGTTTGCTTGAGCAGGCCCAGGCAACACGGCAAAGCCTCCACGGCGGATTTCACTAAGGCAAGCCCATGGCAGAACTTCAAACTATCCGTTTGCATGTCAACGGACACGCCCACACCTGCAGCGTTGCGCCGCGTCTTCACCTGATTGATCTCGTGCGGGACGAACTGGGACTCAAGGGCTCCCATCTGGGTTGCGAACATGGCGTGTGCGGCGCCTGCACCGTGCAGGTCGACGGGCAGATCGTGCGCGGTTGCCTGACACTGGCCGTGCAGGCCGATGGCAGCCAAGTGCACACCGTTGAAGGTCTAAGCAAGTTCCCAGAAGCACGCGCTTTGCAGACGGCTTTCATCCGGCATAACGCACTGCAATGTGGGTTTTGCACCTCTGGCATGCTGATGGCTGCACTGGAACTGGTTCGCGAAAAACCCTATGCCACGCGCCCGGAGGTTCGTGAATGGATGAGTGGTAACTATTGCCGCTGCACCGGATACCACGCTATTGTGGATGCCGTTTGTGAGGTATTAGCCCAGCAGATGCCCGAAGCGGCAAAGGGGACCGCATGAGCAAAGTCATTGAATCGAAGCCCGAAGCGCTGCACGACCTCAGTGCAGACCCCCGCTACATCGGGCACAGCCCTGCACGCCCTAGCGCCAGACGCCTGGTGCAAGGCCAGGGTTGCTATGTGGACGACATCGAGTTGCCGCGTATGGCGCACGTGGTGTACTGGCGCAGCCCAGTAGCCCATTGCCGCATCACCCGCATCAACGCCGATTTTGCCCGCAGGATGCCGGGTGTGCTGCTGGTAGCCGACGGTGCGGACCTGGCCAAAATCTGCAAGCCTTGGGTTGCCACACTGGGCCACCTGACCAATATGAAATCTGCGCCGCAGTATCCGCTTGCCATGGGCCGGGCCCACTGGCAGGGCGAGCCGGTGGTGGCCCTGGTGGCCGAGACCCGAGCCCAGGCCGAAGATGCATTGCAATACCTGCAGGTGGAGTGGGACCTGCTACCGGCAGTCGTGGACATGGAAACCGCACTGGATCCCGCCACCCCCCTGATTCACCCGGAGTTGGGCGACAACCTGTGTTTCACCCGCAGCCTGGACACGGGCGGTGTGGACGATGCTTTTGCAGAGGCCGACCATGTTTTGAAAACAACATTTGAATTTGGACGCCACACCGGCGTGACGCTGGAGCCTCGCTGCCAGATTGCAGACTGGGCCTCAGCCGAGCAGCGTCTTACCGTGTACCACTCGCAGCAGGCCCCACACATGATGCAGGATCTGTATTCACGCCAGTTTGGCATTGCCGAATCTTCTGTGCGCGTGATCTGCAATGACGTTGGCGGCTCCTTTGGTATCAAAGTGCACGCCTACCCTGATGACTTTGCCACGGTGGCGCTGTCCATGTTGCTGGGGCGTCCTGTCAAGTTTGTGGCGGACCGGTTGGAGTCATTCACCAGCGATATCCATGCCCGCCACCACCGCGTTCATGCGCGCATTGCTGTGAATAACGATGGTGAAATCCGTGCGTTCGAAATGGACGATCTCACAGGAATCGGTCCCTTTTCGATGTTTCCGCGCACCAGTGCCATCGAGGGCAATCAGGTGGTCAACTTGGTTGGGGGACCTTACAAGCACCAGCATTACCGCGCCAAACTCAATGTGGTATTTCAGAACAAAACGCCTACTTGTCAGTACCGTGGAGTGGGACACCCCATAGCCTGTGCGGTCACCGAAGGGCTGGTGGATCAGGCAGCGCGCGCCATTGGTATGGACCCGATAGAAATTCGCAGGCGAAACGTCATTCCTGACGATGCCTATCCCTGCGCAGGGATCAGCGGCATCAAGTTTGAAGGCCTTTCGCACGAGGCCTGTCTGGCGCGCCTGGAAGCGCTAATGGATTACCCAGCATTGCGGGCCGAACAAGAAGCACTGCGCAAAAAAGGCATCTACCGTGGCATTGGCATTGCTGCGTTAATCGAGCTCACCAACCCGAGCGCCGCGTTTTACGGCGTGGGCGGTGCCCGTATTGCCTCGCAGGACGGCGCCACGGCGCGTTTGGACCCCAATGGCGGGGTCACGGTGATGGTGAGTGTGGGAGAGCAAGGCCAGGGTAATGATGCGATCTACACCCAAATTGCGGCTGACGCAGTTGGGGTCGATATGGCGCAGGTGCGGGTCGTTACTGGCGACACGGCGGTAACGCCTTATGGTGGGGGCACCTGGGCATCGCGCGGCGCAGGCATCGGCGGAGAAGCGGTGCTGCTGGCGGGTGAGGCGTTGCGGGCCAATATGGTCAAGCTGGCATCGGTCATCCTGAAGCGCGAAGTGCAAACGCTGGACATTTATCGTGGTAGCGTGATCGACATCGCCAGCCGCGAGGTGCTCTCCAGTGTGGCGGAGATCGGGCGTGTCGCCTATTTCCGCTCCGACCTGCTGCCCAAGGATTTCACGCCGGAGCTATCGGTGACCCGCCATTACGCCCAGCGCGACTACCCCTTCATCTTTACCAACGGGGTGCAGGCGTCTTACGTCGAAGTGGATCCGGATACCGGTTTTGTGAAACTGCTCAAACACTGGGCGGTTGAAGACTGCGGGCGGGTGATTAACCCGCGCCTGGTCGATGAGCAGATCCGCGGCGCCATCGTTCAGGGTATCGGTGGGGCTTTGCTGGAGGAATGCCTGTACGACGACCAAGGCCTGATGCTCAACGCCAACATGGCGGACTACCTGGTGCCGATGTGCGCCGAAATGCCTGACATCGAGGTGGCCCACATCGAGACCCCTACACGCAGCAGCAAGCTGGGCGCCAAGGGCGCCGGAGAAGCCGGCACCGCCGGCGCCCCTGCGGCCGTCATGAATGCAATCAACGATGCGTTGTCACCATTCGGCGCAGCGGTAACCTCCCAACCACTGACTCCAGAAAAAATACTGCGTGCGCTTGGTAAGGTGTAAGGACCGCTTGCTGAAGAAAATGAATCTCAGTAGCCCCGCAGTGGATCCACCCTGCCCCCCACCAGCGCACCTCGCTGCATGGCGGCAATCTTGCCGGCGATCTGGGCAATGCTTTCACTACGCAAAGTGCGTGCCGAGGTGTGCGGCGTCAGTGTGATTTTGGGATGGTTCCAGAACGGATGGTCTTTAGGCAGGGGCTCGACACGGAACACATCCAGGGTGGCGCCTTCCAGATGGCCGTCGTCGAGCAGGGCCAGCAAATCTTCGTCCACCAGGTGCGCACCGCGCGCCACATTGATCACGTAGCCCCCGGGCCGCAGGCGGGACAGGTGCGCGTGGTTCATGATGTCGCGCGTTTCTGGCGTCAACGGCAGCAGGCACACCAGCACCCGACTGGCCTGTAGAAAGGCATCGAACTGTTCCGCGCCCGCAAAGCACTGCACCCCCGGCACCGCCTTGGGCGTGCGGCTCCAGCCATTCACGGGAAAGTCAAACTGCGCCACGGCCCTGGCCACACGCTCGCCCAGCACGCCCAGGCCGAGCACACCCACGGGATAGTCCATGCGGCTGCGCGGTTTGCGGAACGACCACTTGCCCTTGACCATATCGGTCTCGTAGCCTTCGAATTCACGGAAATGCCGGATCACGGTGTGGCACACATACTCCGCCATTTGCACCGACATGCCCGCATCGTCCAGGCGAATCACCTGCGTGCCGGGCGGCAGCCGCATCTTGAGCAGGGCATCCACACCGGCACCGATATTGAACATGGCACGCAGGTGCAGTTGCTCATCGAAAAACTGTTGGGGCGGTGCCCACACCACGGCATAGTCCGCCGCGGCGGCACCAGGTTCCCACAGCGAGACTTCGGCACCCGGCAAGGCCGCGCGCAGCCCGTTCAGCCAGGGTTCAGACGCTGTATCGGTGCAGCAAAACGTGATGCGCATGGCACTGGTCCTTTCCATGCGTGTTCAGGCGGCCACTTCCATGCGCAGCAACTCTGCGCCGTCCATCACCTGATCCCCTGGGGCAAACAGCAGTTCGGCCACCGTGCCGTCTGCAGGCGCCGCGATGGTGTGTTCCATTTTCATGGCTTCCATCACAGCCAGGGCCATGCCCTTCTTGACCACGTCGCCGGCCTTGACGGCAAATGAAACCACCTTGCCCGGCATGGGTGCGGTCAGACGGCCACCTTCCACCTGTCCGTCACCGGCGTGTGCCAGCGCATCAATTGCTACGATTTGTGTAGCGCCTTGTGCACTGAATACGTGGGCTACATCGCCTTTTTTATACACATGGCAGGCTGCACGCTGTGCGCCCCAGGCCACATCGAGCGCACCGCTGGACAGCAGCCTGTAGCGCAGCACCGACTCCTCGCCGTCGACGCGCAGCAGCACATCGCCATCGTGCACGGCGGTGAGCAGCACGGTGTGGGGTTGTTCATGAAACTCCATGGCAAAGCTGCGCACTGACGGTCCGTGCGAACGCCAGTTGTCGCGCTGGGCCCAGGGGTCGATCCAGCCACTGGCATCGCGCTGCCTTGCCAACGCCTGCTCAGCCACCAGGCTGTGCGCCACCAGGGCCGCGGCAGCCAGTCCCAGACCGACTTTTTCCTGCTTGAACAGCACATTGGCTTCACGCGGAATCAGCGCCGTGTCCAGATTGGCCCTGGCAAACGACGGGCTGGTGGTGACGTGGCGCAGAAACTGCACATTGGTCGCCAGTCCAACGATATGGGTTTGCGCCAGGGCCGCGTCCAGCCGGGCCAGCGCCTCTTCGCGGGTGCTGCCGTGCACAATGAGCTTGGCGACCATGGAGTCGTAGAACGGGCTGATGGTGTCGCCCTCGCGCACGCCGGAGTCCACCCGCACACCGCCGTCAGCACGCGCAAAGGTCACGCAAGGTGGCAGACCGTACACATGCAGGGTGCCGGTGGCCGGCAGGAAGTTGTTGTCAGGGTTCTCGGCGCAGATGCGCGCTTCAATCGCATGGCCGTGAATCTGCAGTTGGTCCTGCATCAGCGGCAAGGGTTCACCCGACGCCACGCGCAATTGCCATTCCACCAGGTCCTGCCCGGTAATGGCTTCCGTCACCGGATGCTCCACCTGCAGACGCGTATTCATCTCCATGAAGAAGAACTGCATAGTTCCATCGGGTCGCTGCTCCACGATGAACTCCACGGTCCCGGCACCCACATAGTTCACCGCGCGGGCAGCAGCCACTGCGGCCAGGCCCATCTGGACGCGCATCTCGGGCGTCATGCCCGGCGCAGGCGCTTCTTCCAGCACCTTCTGGTGGCGA
>JAGWUS010000090.1 GCA_028868305.1 Burkholderiales bacterium
GGCGTGGACTGGGCGGCGGTGACCGATGTGATCTATGGCTGCGCCAACCAGGCCGGTGAAGACAACCGCAATGTGGCGCACATGGCGTCGCTGCTGGCGGGTCTGCCGATGGAAGTGCCCGGCGCCACCATCAACCGCCTGTGCGGCTCGGGCATGGATGCTGTGGGCACTGCAGCCCGCGCCATTCGTGCAGGAGAAGCTACATTAATGATAGCAGGCGGCGTGGAAAGCATGAGCCGCGCACCCTTCGTCATGCCCAAATCCGAGAGCGCATTCAGCCGCGCCAACGCGGTGTACGACACCACCATCGGCTGGCGCTTTGTCAACCCGCTGATGAAGAAGTTGTACGGTGTGGACTCCATGCCCGAGACCGCTGAAAACGTGGCCGCCGACTTCAAGATCGAACGCGAAGCGCAGGACCAGATGGCGCTGCGCTCGCAGCTCAATGCGGTGCGCGCCCAGCAAAGCGGTTTTTTTGCCAGCGAGATCGTACCCGTCACCATCGCCCAGAAGAAGGGCGATGCCGTCGTGGTGTCGCAGGACGAGCACCCCCGCGCCACCTCCATCGAATCGCTGGCCAAGCTCAAAGGCGTCGTGCGCCCCGATGGCACCGTGACCGCGGGCAATGCCTCGGGTGTGAACGACGGTGCGTGCGCGCTGCTGCTGGCCAATGAAGCCGCTGCCCGCCAGTACGGCCTGACGCCACGTGCCCGCGTGGTGGGCATGGCCACCGCCGGTCTGGCCCCGCGCATCATGGGCTTTGGCCCGGCGCCTGCTACCCGCAAGGTACTGGCCCTGACCGGGCTGACACTGGCGCAGATGGATGTGATCGAACTGAACGAAGCCTTTGCCGCCCAGGGCCTGGCGGTGCTGCGCGACCTGGGTTTGGCCGATGACGATGCCCGTGTGAACCCCAATGGCGGTGCCATTGCGCTCGGTCACCCCCTGGGTGCCAGCGGTGCGCGCCTGGTAACGACCGCCATCAACCAGTTGCACCGCACCGGTGGCCGCTACGCCCTGTGCACCATGTGTATCGGTGTGGGCCAGGGCATTGCCATCGTGGTTGAGCGCGTGTAAAGCCTGGGCTGCAACGCAGCGCCCAGGTCATCCGCCCTGCTGCGCTCTGCCCTGTGCAAACGCCACGTACCACTGCAGGCAGCCAGGGTTGGCCATCGCATCCTGGTTCACCACCTTTTCGAGTGGCTGCCCCAGCAACAGTTTCTTGATGGGCAACTCCTGCTTCTTGCCCGATAACGTGCGGGGAATCTCGGCCACCTGGAACGTGTCATTGGGCACAAAGCGCGGCGACAGTGCGGTACGGATCGCGTTGTGGATTTTTTCGCGCAGTGCGGCGTCCAGCACCACGCCCTCGCGCAGCACCACAAACAGCGGCATGTAACTCTCGCGGCCCAGGTACTCCAGATCCACCACCATGGAGTCCAGCACTTCCGGCAGGGCCTCCACCGCGCTGTAAAGCTCGCTGGTGCCCATGCGCAGTCCGTGGCGGTTGATGGTGGCATCGCTGCGGCCAAAGATCACGCAGCCGCCATGTGCTCCGATGCGCAGCCAGTCGCCGTGGCGCCAGACCGGCCCGGCCTCGGGCGGCGCATCACCGCCACCGGGTTTGCGGCCGTGGCCTGCGGGGTACATGTCGAAATAGCTCGAGAGGTAGCGTTTGTTGTCCTCGTCGCCCCACAGGTACAGCGGCATGCTCGGAATGGGCTGGGTGCAGACCAGCTCGCCCACTTCGCCGATCACTGGCTGGCCCTGCTCGTTCCAGGATTCCACCGCGCACCCCAGCAGGCGGCACTGCATCTCACCCGGGACCAGCGGCAGTTCCCGGTTGCCGCCAATGAACGCACCAGCGAAGTCCGTTCCACCAGAGATGTTGCACCACCAGATGTCGCCCCCACGCTCCCCCACTGCGTGTGGGTCGCTGCCCCGTCCAGCACGCAGCTTTCGAAACTGGTCCGTGCCCCAGCGCTGGGCTTCTTCGCTCAGCGGTGAGCCGGTGGTTCCCAGCGCACGCACCTGGCTCAGGTCGCCGCACTGCGCAAGGTCTATGCCCGCCTTCATGCAGTTGGCAAAGAACGCCGCACCCGCACCAAAGAAGGTCGCCCCCACGGCACTGCCAAATCGCCACAGCGTGGTCCAGTCGGGCGCGACCTTGTTGCCGCTGGCGTCCACGGTACTCCCCCCGGGGCTGCCGTCAAAGATGCAGCAGGTCGTGCCATTGAGCAGGCCGCTCATCTGCGCATTCCACATCACCCAGCCGGTCGAGCTGTACCAGTGGTAGCGCTCGCCAAAGGAGTTGGCCTCATAGCTGCAACCGACATCGTTGTGCAGGATCTTCAGTGCCAATGCCACCAGCACCGTACCGCCATGGCCATGGACAATAGGTTTAGGCAGGCCGGTGGTGCCGCTGGAATACACAATCCACAGCGGGTGGTCAAACGGCAGCCATAGCGGCACAAAGGCCGCAACTTCTGCATCACTTCGGCCTGTAGCCCCCGTGAAACCTGCAAAGGTAGCTCCTGAATTAATAGCAACTTCAGGCAGCCCCAGGTTGCTGTGCAGCAGCACATGGCGCACGCTGGGTAACGCATCGCACAGTTCGGCCACCACCGCACGCCGGTCAAAGTCCTTGCCGCCAAAGTGCACGCCGTCGCAGGCAATCAGCACCGTGGGCGCAATCTGTTTGAAGCGGTCCAGCACCGCATTGGTCCCCATGTCGGGTGCGCAAATGCTCCACACGCCGCCCAGACTCACCACCGCCAGGAACGCCACCATGGCCTCGGGGATGTTGGGCAGGTAGGCTGCTACGCGGTCACCC
>JAGWUS010000023.1 GCA_028868305.1 Burkholderiales bacterium
GATTGCTGCGGCCAGTGCGGAGCAAAGCGAATCGGTGGTGCAAATCGGAGGGGCGATGGGGCAACTGTCCAAGGCTACCCAGCAAAACGCCAGTGCCAGCGAAGAACTGGCAGCCACCAGCGAGGAGCTCTCGGGGCAGGCAGAGCAACTGCAACAGACGGTCGCTTTTTTCAATCTGGGAGGCGAGGTGCCTGTGGTACGCAACCGCCACGACATAGGGATAGATCGGCGAGCGCAGGCGCCACGGTTGATGGCAACAGTCACGCCTGCACCGGTAAGGGGTGGTGGCGGAAATTTCAGGCCCTACTGAAGGGAAAGTGCGATGCAATCCGTTGATATGAACCCTCAGGGAAGTACGGTCGACAAGGGTCCTGCCACGCAGTACCTGACATACAGCCTTGGTGATGAAGTCTTTGCCATGGATATTCGTGCGGTGCGCGAGATCATCCAATATGGGGCGATGACTTCGGTGCCGCTGATGCCTGAGTTTGTACGCGGAGTGATCAATCTGCGCGGGCAGGTAGTGCCGGTGATCGATCTGCAATCGCGCTTTGGACGAACCTCTTCGAGGGTAGGCAAGAAGACCTGCATCATCATTTTCGATGCGACGAAGGAAGGAGAGAAAGTCGAGCTCGGGCTGATGGTCGATGCAGTCAGCGAAGTGATCGAAATTCCTGACTCGCAAATTGAGCCTGCTCCGCAATTTGGAGCATCCATTCGTCGTGATTTCATCCGTGGAATGGGCAAAGTGGGCGGTGTTTTCATCGTGATTCTGGAGCCAGAACGGGCGCTCGACGTTGAAGAAATGGCCGCACTCGCGGAAAAAGACCTGCACGTTTGACTCTGCAGGCGAAGGCCATCGCTGCCCAGAACGATAGTAAGTGAGTCCGCAGCATTTGATATTGAGCAGGTGACTTCATGAAGAACGAAACAAAGCCCACCTTGCAGGAGCGCGTCATGCGGGAGGGTGATTTTCTGGTTTCTAAAACGGATCTGAAGGGGCGTATCACCTACGGGAATCGCATCTTCATCGAGTTTTCTGGTTATGCCGAGGAGGAACTGCTGGGTGCGCAGCACAACATCGTGCGCCATCCGGACATGCCGCGTGGTGTGTTTAAGTTCCTGTGGGACACGATACAGGGCAAGCAGGAATGCTTTGCCTACGTGAAAAACATGTCCAAAGACGGTGGTTTCTATTGGGTGTTTGCCAATGTGACGCCTTCCTACGACGCGCAAGGCGACGTTGAGGGGTATTTTTCAGTACGTCGAAAGCCCCACAAAGCTGCAGTGGACCTAGTGTCTCAACTCTACGCACAAATGCTGGCGGCGGAACGCGCTGCCGGGCCCAAAGACGCGTGTGAAGCATCTACGTCGCTACTGACGGGATTTCTCCGAGAAAAAGGGATGAGTTATGAAGACTTCATACTTTCAATCTGACGCTGGAAAATTCGGTGGACTGACCATTCTGCTGCTGGTCGGAGGGGCTCTGGCGCAGGCCGTTGTGCTGGAAGGTAGTTGGGTCTCGTTTGTTTGGGTAGTGCCAGCCTTAATCCTGTTGTGGGTCTGGATGGGGCGACAGTCCCGGCGGGCCAGTCTGCTCATACAAGTGCGCGATGTAGCCAACCAGGTTGCACACGGTCAGTTTGCACAGCGTTTGACGGGCATACCTAGCAACAGCGAACTTGGCGGTTTGTGCTGGGACATGAATGACATGCTGGACCAACTCGAAGCCTGTTTCCGCGAGCAGGCTACCGCCCTGAGCGTGGCTTCCGTGGGAAATTTTCACCGGAAAGTGCAAACGACCGGATTGCGCGGCGGTTTTCATGCATCGCAGACAGCGACCAATGCGTCACTGCAAAGCATGGAAGAAAAGGTAATTCTGGAGCAAAAGAACGCGGAAGAGAAACGGATTGCGCAGGAGCGTGAACAACGCATCGCCAGGGAAAATCTGAGAATCAAGCTAGCGCTGGACAGTCTGCCGGAGTGCGTGACAGTCTCGAACGCTGATGCCCAGTTTGTGCACGCAACACCAGCAGCGCAGGCATTACTGACTCGCCTGGTGGGGAGTCGATTCGATGCGGACAAGTTCTACGGCAACAAGCTCAGCAGCCTTTTCAGAAGTGCAGACACCGCTACGCGATTTGACAATGCTGTCATCTCCGGAGAGTCCGTTGATATGGAAATTGAAGGTCGTCAGATTCGTCTGCTGGCCAAACCTATCTTGGATGCACAGGGCAACCGCCTGGGTCGCGTGACGCACTGGGTAGACAGGACCCAGGAAATTGCTTCCGAGCAGGAGTTGGCGGATATGGTGAGTGCGGCCGGTTTCGGCGATTTCAGCAAGCGTTTGGGGGTCGATGGCAAGAGTGGCTTCTTTGCATCGATGTCAATGGGTATGAACCAACTCATGGATACGAGCGAACAGGGCCTTTCGGACGTCGCCAGGTTGTTGCGTGCTTTTTCCGGCGGCGATTTGACGCAACGCATTGAGCGTGACTATGCGGGCCTATTCGGACAGGTCAAGGACAGTGCCAACTCCACAGCAGATAACCTTACCAGGGTCCTTGGTGAAGTTCGTGCGGCGGCAGATGCACTTACTGGTGCTGCCAGCCAGGTATCGGCGACTGCGCAATCCTTGAGTCAGGCTGCCAGTGAGCAGGCAGCTTCAGTGGAAGAAACGACAGCGTCCATTGACGTGATGTCAGCAAGCATCAGCCAAAACAGCGACAACGCCAAAGTCACCGATGGCATGGCCACCAAAGCCAGCAAGGAAGCCACGGACGGAGGCAGTGCGGTGAGCCAGACGGTTGCCGCCATGAAGCAGATAGCTGCCAAAATTGGCATCGTTGACGACATTGCCTACCAGACCAACCTGCTGGCATTGAACGCCGCCATTGAAGCGGCCCGGGCGGGAGAGCACGGCAAAGGCTTTGCAGTAGTGGCGGCGGAAGTGCGCAAGCTGGCAGAACGCAGCCAGGAAGCTGCCAAGGAAATTGGCGACCTTGCCGGCAACTCGGTATCGACAGCGGAGCGAGCCGGCAAACTGCTCGATGAAATCGTACCCAGCATCCAGAAGACCAGCGAACTGGTGCAGGAGATTGCTGCGGCCAGTGCGGAGCAAAGCGAATCGGTGGTGCAAATCGGAGGGGCGATGGGGCAACTGTCCAAGGCTACCCAGCAAAACGCCAGTGCCAGCGAAGAACTGGCAGCCACCAGCGAGGAGCTCTCGGGGCAGGCGCAGCAGTTGCAGGAAAGCATCGCCTTCTTCAAGACCGGGGATTCGCCCTTGAAAGTGCGTGACAGGCAGGCCGTGGCACTGGAGCAGCGTACAGCGGCTCCGAGACTGATGTCGTCAGTGACAACGGCGCCGGTGCGCGGTGGTGGCAGCAACTTCAAGCGCTATTGATCCGGCCTGCCCCGGCGGGTGATTTACGCCTGTTTACATATATCGGGCGGTCTTTACATCGATTGCGCAACGGGGTGGGTTCCGGCCGCGATAATGGCTGCCTATTCTGTTTGCACCGGTGCATCCGGATGTGCATGCTCCATGTGTGTTGCACGCCGGTTTGCACAAACCTGATGCCTGTTTTTTACTCACTTTTTTTTCGCCTCCTGATGCTTTGGGTGGCTGCCATGCCCCTGGCTTGGTCTGCATCGCCCCTGGACCTGCCCGAGCTTGATGCCTTGGTCGACTACAAGCCCAAAATTCCCTTGCGGGTCTACACCAGCGACGGGGTGCTGATCGGTGAGTTCGGCCAGGAGCGGCGGGACTTTGTCCCGATCCAGGAGATCCCGCTGATCCAGCGCCAGGCGGTGCTGGCCATTGAAGACGCGCGCTTTTACCAGCATGGGGGTGTCGACTACAAGGGCGTGGCCCGCGCCCTGATTGCTGATCTGACCGGAGGCGTGAAGCAGGGCGCCTCGACCATCACGATGCAGGTGGCCCGCAACTTCTACCTTACCCGGGACAAGGTGCTGTCGCGCAAGCTCACCGAGGTGATGCTGGCCTACAAGATCGAGCGCACGCTGAGCAAGGATCAGATTCTGGAGCTCTACATGAACCAGATCTACCTGGGCCAGCGCGCCTACGGCTTTGGCAGTGCGGCCAGGGTGTATTTTGGCAAGCCGCTCAAAGACCTCAGCATCGCGCAGGCGGCCATGCTCGCCGGCCTGCCCCAGGCCCCGTCGACGGGCAATCCCGTGGCCAACCCCAAGCGCGCACAGGCACGCCAGCGCATGGTGCTCAAGCGCATGCGGGACCTGAACTACATCACCGAAGCGCAGTACCAGAAGGCACTGCAGGAAAACATCCGGGTGCGCATGGATAGCCAGGTGCACAGCAACCACGCGCTGTATGCCGCAGAGATGGTGCGTCTGGCCATGGTGGCCCAATTCAAGGAGGAGACCTACACCCGTGGCTTCGTGGTGACCACCACGCTGGTGCAGTCCGAGCAGGAGGCAGCCTACGACGCTTTGCGGCGCAATGTGCTGGCGTATGACCAGCGCCATGGCTATCGGGGGCCTGAGGCATTTATGGCACTGCCTGCCCATGCCGTGGAACGTCAAAAGATGATCGAGGCCACGCTGCAGCAGCACCCCGCCAGCGACCATCTGATGTCGGCCGTCGTGCTGGCCGCATCTGCTCAGAGTGTGCGCGTCATGTTGGCCAACGGCGACGAGACCACGGTGACCGGGGAAGGCTTGCGCTGGGCTGCCGCGGCGCTGTCACCCAAGGCGTCGGCGGCGCTGAGGATCAAGCCTGGCGCAGTGATCCGCGTCTTGCGAGACGGCAAGGGCCGCTGGAGTATTGCGCAGTTGCCCAATGTGGGAGCGGCCTTCGTTGCGCTCAACAACCAGACCGGCGCCTACCGCGCGCTGGTGGGGGGCTTTGATTTCAATGCCAGCCCGTTTAACCATGTAACCCAGGCCTGGCGCCAGCCCGGTTCGGCGATGAAACCGTTCATTTACTCTGCAGCCCTGGACAAGGGCTATTCGCCCGCCACGCTGGTCAACGACTCGCCCGT
Source organism: Burkholderiales bacterium (assembly GCA_028868305.1). GTDB lineage: Bacteria > Pseudomonadota > Gammaproteobacteria > Burkholderiales > Burkholderiaceae_C > Allorhodoferax. Next base: position 5,025 of record JAGWUS010000023.1, read on the forward strand.
TACCCTTAGCAGCGCAGAAACTGGCGGACAGCCCTGGACGCCCCAGAACGATGATGGGGTGTACGACGGCGCGATCACTCTGCGCACGGCATTGGCCCAGTCCAAGAATGTGGCGGCCGTACGGTTGCTGCGCGCCATTACGCCGCAGTACGCCTATGGATTCCTGCCGCGCTTCGGTTTCGACCCGGCGAAGCAGCCGCAAAACTACACACTCACGCTGGGCACCGGTTCAGTGACGCCGGTGCAGATGGCCGGTGCCTACTCGGTGTTTGCTAACGGGGGCTTTCAGATCAGCCCCTATCTGATACAGAAGGTGACCGATACACGCGGCACCGTATTGTTCGAGGCCAAGCCGGTGGTTGTGGCGCAGGAAAGCGACCGGGTGCTCGATGCGCGTAACGCTTTTGTCATGGGCAGCATGCTGAACGAGGTGACCGTGTCAGGCACCGGTGCCGCCGCGTCCCAGAAGCTTGCCCGCCAGGATCTGGCGGGCAAGACCGGTACCAGCAGTGAGGCCTTTGACGGTTGGTTTGCCGGCTTCAGTGGTGCCACCACCGCTGTGGCCTGGATGGGCTATGACGAGCCGCAGTCCCTGGGTGGGCGCGAGTTCGGTGCCACCCTGGCACTGCCGATCTGGATCGACTTTATGCGTGTTGCGCTGCAGGGCAAGCCACAGTCCACCATGCCGCAGCCCGCAGGCGTGTCGAACGTGGCGGGCGACTGGGTGTATGACGAGTTCAAGGATGCTAGCGGCCCCGGTGCCATTGATGTGGATATGCTCCAGCGTCTCAAGGAAATGTTCTCGCGCTGACGCAGCGCACAGCTATTGCCTTCATGTACGGCACTCGGCGTATTTCCCACACGGTTGCTCACTGTGTGTAACGCCCTGTCTCCCGATGGGCCGCGTCTCACCTTAGGGCGGCCTGGCGGTGAAACCCTCATGCTGCTTACATCGCCCAGATGCGCGGGTGGGACGCTGCCATGTTCCACAGCGCAGCGCGCCAGGTGTTGCGCAGTGTGCGCAGCAGGTCCATGGCTGGCTCCACCACCGGGGCAATGACCCGCACGACAACCACCTGGGCATGGGGATTGGTAGCGCCGGCCAGTGACGCCAGCGGATGCTGCGCAATGACCTCCCGTACGCTGTCCAGCGCCAGTTCGCGCCGTTGTCGCGTCAGGGGGCTGCCGGTTACAAAGAAAAGAGATGCCATGCAGCGCTGCCCAGCCATACCGGTGGGGCCATTGAGCAGGCGGGAGTCGCTGGCATCAATGGCGCCACGCTCGAGCCAGACGCCCGGCACTTCAATGTGCTGCTGCAGGCGGCCCTGCACAAACGGCTGATCGGCATGGGGCAGGCCGAACGCTGTGACATCCCAACCCATCAGCTCGGCACCTGGCGAAAGGTCCATGGTGAGGCGATTCTCGGCCAAGCAGCCGCTGTAGCACAGGGCTTCCAGGGGCAGCCACTCAAGGCGTGCTTTTGCCTCCAGTGTGAGGCGGGTGCGTTGCAGTGCCGGTGCGCCTTCAGAGCGGTAAAACCGCGTGGCCCCCGGGGTAGTGACCAGGCTATGCGCACCGGCTTGCACTTCCACTGCGATGTCCAGCGCGTCGCCCCCGACCAGCCCGCCCGGAGGGTGCACCAGCACGTTGTGGCAAACCGCATCGCCCTCTGGGTACAGGCTTTGCAGCACGCGCAAGGGTCCGGTATGGGTGTGGCGGGCCAGCGTTTTGCCAGATTCCAGGGCGTATTGAATGGAGAGTTGCGCGTGCCAGGACATGGGGTGCGGTGTGCGATGTGCGATGGACTGACGTAGTATGCAGGCTTTGATCCTACAAACTGCAAGGAGCCGCTGTGGAGCTGAATATCAATGGACAAAGCGTTCAAGTGGATGCCGATCCCGGCATGCCGCTGTTATGGATGTTGCGTGACACGCTCAACATGACCGGAACCAAGTTCGGTTGCGGTATTGCGGCATGCGGAGCCTGCACCATCCACCTGGACGGGCAGGCCGTGCGCTCCTGCGTGACGCCGGTACAGGCAGCGGTAGGCAAGAAAATGCGCACCATCGAATCACTCGGTAGCGCGGACAAGCCACATGCCCTGCAGGCCGCGTGGATTGCCGAGCAGGTGCCCCAGTGTGGTTATTGCCAGAGCGGCATGTTGATGGCGGCGGCCGCTTTGCTGGAGCACAACCCGAAACCGACAGATTCAGATATCGATGCCGCCATGACCAATATCTGCCGCTGTGGTACCTACCAGCGGGTACGTGCGGCGATCCATCGCGCCGCGGGAGGTGCAGCATGAAGCGCCGTACCTGGATATTGAGCGCCCTGGGCACCACAGGGGCACTGGTGGTGGGCTGGGGAGTGATGCCTGCGCGATCACGCCTGGGGTCTGCGACACAGATGCTGCCAACCGAAGGCGATGTTGCCCTGAATGGCTGGATCAAGGTGGGTGCCAGAGGCGACATCACGCTGGCCATGCCACGCAGTGAAATGGGGCAGGGTGTGCATAACGCGTTGTCCGTGCTGGTGGCCGAAGAGTTGGATGTCGCGCTGGACAGCGTGCGGCTGGAGCAGGCCGGACCGAATGCCATTTACGGCAATGTTGCGATGTTTGTGGCCAGTCTGCCTTTTCATCCGCTGGAGTCTGAAGGTGGCAAACCCTTCAAGGTACGCGCCAGTGAATGGATGGTGGGGAAAATCGCGCGTGAATTGGGCATCAATGCCACCGGAGGTTCGTCCAGTGTGGCCGATGCTTGGGAACCTTTGCGCCAAGCTGCGGCCACGGCCCGAGCCAGTCTGCTGGAGGCTGCCGCGGGGCAGTGGAAGGTTCCTGTGACGGAGATTGCTGTCAAGGGGGGCAGGCTGTCCCACCCATCGGGCCGTGCGGGCCACTACGGTGAGTTTGCGCGTCTGGCGGCGGGCCTGACGCCAGCCCACGTTGTACTGAAAGACCGCAAGGACTGGACATTGATCGGGAAGGCGACCCTGCGCGCGGACATTCCTGCCAAGACGCGGGGCGCAGCAGGTTTCGGGCTCGACGTGCGTCAGCCGGGGATGCTCTATGCCAGCGTGCGCATGGCCCCTGCGCTCGGCGGCACGGTGCATTCCATCGATCCACAGTCGGCGCTGGCCATGCCGGGGGTGCACAAGCTGGTTCGGCTGGATGCCATGGCGGGTTCAACCGCCGGTTTTGCGGTGGTCGGAAAAACCACGTGGCATGCACGGCAGGCAGCGCAGTCCGTGCATGTGGAGTGGGCACACGGTGCCGGGGGTGCACTGGACACCGGGCGCATTGCCGCCGAACTGTTCAACCGCGCAAAGACGGATTCCGGCACCACCTTTTACAGCCGGGGCAATATTGCCGAGGCAGAGAAATCGGCCTCCCGCCTGGTGGAAGCCACGTACCAGGCGCCTTACCTGGCGCACGCCACGATGGAGCCCATGAACTGCACGGCACAGGTCAGGGCCGGCAAGGTGGAGGTCTGGGCGCCCACCCAAGTGCCTGGCATGGCGCGCGCGGCAGCGGCCAAGGCGGCCGGAGTGGACGAGGACGATGTCACCCTGCATGTCACCTTGTTGGGGGGCGGGTTTGGCCGCCGGCTGGAGGTGGATTTCGTATCCCAGGCCGTGCGCGTTGCCATGGAGTGCGATGGCAAACCAGTGCAGCTGGTCTGGAGCCGTGAAGAGGACATGACGCATGATTTCTACCGCCCGATGCATGTGGCGCTGATGACCGCCGCAGTGGATGCCCATGGCACGGTGCAAAGTCTGCGCATCAAGTCTGCGGGTGACGCCATTACCCCGCGCTGGATGGCACGTGGCCTGCCGGCGCTGGCCGGCCCTTTTGACGCGCCGGACAAAACGACCGCAGAGGGGCTGTTTGACCTGCCCTACGGCTTTGCCCACCAGCATATGGAGCACGTTGCCACCCGTATGGGTGTTCCGGTCGGGTTCTGGCGATCGGTTGGTCACTCGCACAATGCTTTTTTCTCGGAGAGCTTTGTGGACGAACTGGCTGCACTGGTCCGGCAAGATCCGGTGGCTTTTCGCGCCACCCTGCTGGCAGATGCGCCACGCTATCTTGCTGTGCTGAAGCTGGCCGCAGAAAAGTCGGGCTGGGGACGCAAGCTGCCTGCCGGGCATGCCCACGGCGTCGCCCTGCACGAGTCATTTGGCTCCATCGTGGCCGAGGTCGCCGAGGTGTCGCTGCGAGATGGTCAGCCTCTGGTGCATTCGGTTGTGTGCGCCATAGACTGCGGCACCGTTGTCAACCCCAACACGGTGGCCCAGCAGATGGAAAGTGCTGTGGTGTTCGGGCTCAGTGCGGCGCTCTTCGGCCAGATCGAAATCCGTGGAAGTGAAGTGCAACAAAACAATTTCACGTCCTACCCGGTGGTCATGCTGGCACAGGCACCCCAAGTGCAAACCTGGATCGTGCCCAGCACCCGGGCGCCCGCAGGGGTGGGGGAGCCGGGTGTTCCGCCCATCGCACCTGCGGTGGGCAATGCACTCTTCGCCCTGACCGGCAAACGTCTGCGTGCTTTGCCGCTCGTGCTTAACGAAACAGCAGCGGCATGAAAAGGGACGCCAGAACCACCTGCATGCCCAGTGCCAGACCGGCATAGGCGCCAGCGTCGGCATTGACCTGAAGGGCGCGCGCAGCGCCAATTCCGTGCGCGGCGGTGCCTAAAGCAAACCCACGCGCTGTCCAGCCGGCGCTGTTAAAGGGCAGGTGCATGGCGTTGAACAGGTAGCGTCCACTGAGCGCGCCCACCAGACCAGTGAGTACAGCGAATACCGCTGACAAAGCCGGAATACCACCAATCTTTTCGGCAATGCCCATGGCGACTGGGGCGGTCACCGACTTGGGAGCCAGCGACAGCACTACCTCCATGGGCAAATCAAATGCCCATGCCAGGCCGAGGGCAGAACCACTGGCGGCAGCGCCGCCCAGCACCGACGCTGCCAGCAGGCTTGCCCAGCGCTGGCGTAATGCAGTGCGCCGTTGCCACAGCGGCCATGCAAGCGCCACAACGGCAGGTCCCAGCAGGAAGTGAATGAACTGCGCGCCCGAGAAATAGGTGGGGTATGGCACGTCGGTAGCCAGAAGCACACTGGCAATGACGGCCACACTCCAGAGCACCGGGTTGGCCCATGGAGCTTGCTGCACGCGCTGGTAAAGGGCATGGGCCAGTACGTAGGCGACCAGCGTGGCAGTGAGCCCAAACAGGGGTGTGGCCGAAAGGTAGACCCACAGCTCAACGAACTTGGGCATCGCCATCTTCTTTCGGATTGAGGTGGTACAGCACGGTGGCGGTGACGGCCAGACCGATCCAGGTGGAAAGCACAATCACCAGCAGCATGCGTCCGCCATACTGGCTGACCAGTGCCAGGTGCGTCATCACCCCCACCCCCACGGGCACGAACAGCAGAGAGAGGTGACTGAGCAAAAAATCGGCGCAGGCACTGACGGGTTCACGAACGAGCGGCCACTGGAGGGCCACCAGCAACAACACCATGCCAACGACAGGCCCCGGAAACGGAAGGTGCAGACCCCGCCCCAGCATCTCGCCCAACGACTGCAGAGCGAGCAACCATGCCAAACCGCGTAAGCCCTGCATGAAGTGTCCTTAAAAGCGTGGCAGGTCGGGATGTTTGATCTGCCCGGCGCGTACCAGCATCTTGCCGTACTCGGCACAGCGGTGCAGGGTGGGAATCACCTTGCCGGGATTGAGCAGGCCCTGGGTATCAAACGCGTGCTTGACGCCAAACATCTGCGCATTTTCTTCAGCGGAAAATTGCACGCACATGCTGTTGAGTTTTTCCACACCCACGCCGTGCTCCCCGGTGACCGTGCCACCCATGGCCACGCTGGTTTCCAGAATGTCGGCGCCAAAGAGTTCGCAGCGGCGCAGCTGGTCGGGATCATTGGCATCAAACAAAATAAGCGGGTGCAAATTGCCGTCGCCTGCGTGGAACACATTGGCGCAGCGCAGCTGGTATTTCTTCTCCATCTCGGCAATGGCCAGCAGGATGTCGGCCAGGCGTTTACGCGGGATGGTGCTGTCCATGCACATGTAGTCGGGGCTGATGCGTCCGGATGCCGGAAATGCGTTCTTGCGGCCACTCCAGAAACGCAGGCGTTCGGCCTCGTCCTTGCTCACCGCGATGGCAGTTGCGCCGCAGCGTGTCAGCACCTCGCTCATGCGGCCGATTTCTTCTTCCACTTCCTCGGGGGTGCCATCGCTTTCGCACAGCAGGATGGCCTCGGCCGTCAGGTCGTAGCCCGCGTGCACAAAGTCTTCCACCGCCGCGGTCATGGGCTTGTCCATCATCTCCAGCCCGGCCGGGATGATGCCGGCGGCAATGACGGAAGCGACCGCGTCGCCTGCTTTGCGCATGTCGTCGAAGCTGGCCATGATGCAGCGAGCCAGTTGCGGTTTGGGTACCAGTTTGACGGTCACCTCGGTGGTGACGGCTAGCATGCCTTCGCTGCCCACCACGATGCTGAGCAGGTCATAGCCTGGCTGGTCGAGCGCATCGCTGCCAAACGCGATGGGTTCGCCTTCCATGGTGAAGCCACGCACCTTGACGATGTTGTGCAGGGTCAGACCGTATTTGAGGCAGTGCACGCCGCCGGAGTTTTCGGCCACGTTGCCACCGATGGTGCAGGCAATCTGGCTGCTGGGGTCGGGTGCGTAGTACAGGCCGTAGGGCGCCGCGGCCTCACTGATGGCGAGGTTGCGCACGCCACACTGTACTGTGGCCGTGCGGCTGCGCTTGTCAATCTTGAGAATGCGGTTGAACTTGGCCAGCGACAGTGTCACGCCCAAGGGGTTGGGCATAGCACCGCCCGACAGCCCAGTACCGGCACCACGGGCCACCACGGGCACGTTCAGCGCATGGCAAACCTTGAGCACCGCAGCCACCTGGGCCTCGGTTTCGGGCAGGGCCACGAGCAGTGGGCGGGCGCGATAGGCCGTTAGGCCGTCGCACTCGTAGGGTATGGTGTCTTCGGTCTGGTACAGCAGCGCATGTGGAGGCAAATGTGGCTCCAGCCCTCGCAAAATATGCGCAAGCTGCTCCGTTTTTTGTAGCAAGTTGCTGACATCGGTGGTTACGGGTGCGTTCATGGTCGTGGCTCTACAAGGGTGGGTAAAACTGTACGGCAATTGGCGGGCCGTTGGCGTGAAAAAACTTTGCTTCAACCCACCGATTTCTTCAACCAGTCGGCGAAAGCGGCCACTTCCCATCGATCCATTGCACCGGTGCGCCAGCACAGGTAATGGGCATGGGGGCTGGGCACATCGTTCTCATAAAGCCGCACCAGCGAGCCGTTCTCCAGCCAGGGTGCTCCCAGCTTCAGCCGGATCAGGCCTATACCCATGCCGGCGGCAGCGCCATCGCACATCAGACCGATGTCGTTGAACTGCGAACCTTCAGAGGGCTCGGGCCAGTCCTGTCCGTTGGCGGCAAACCAGGTACGCCAGGGCTCCAGCGGGCTGCGCAGAAGGGGCAGGTTTTGCAGGTCCTGCGGGGATTCGAAGGGGCCATGTTCGCGCACAAAGGCCGGAGATGCCATGGGGGTGACCACGTCCTTGATCAGACAGATGTATTCCAGGTCGGCATAGCGGCCGGCCCCAAAGCGCACTATTAGGTCGGCGTCCTCGGCCACCACGTCCAGCAGGGGAATGGAGACCTGCAGCGTGAGGTCGATTTCCGGGTAGACGTCGGTGAACTGGCGCAGGCGCGGGATCAGGATGGATCGGGAAAATGTGGGGGTGACTGCCAGGCGCAGCTTGCGTTTGCCCGGAGTTGCGGCCGATGTGGGAAATTTCTGCAGGGTGGCCAGACCTTCGCGCACATGGGCCAGGTATTCACTGCCCTCCACCGTGAGAGAAAAGTCGGCGCGTCCAAACAGCTTGGTGCCGATGATCTGTTCCAGTTGCTTGACCCGGTGGCTCACCGCGCTGGGGGTGACGCACAGTTCCTCGGATGTCAGCGTCACGCTACGCAGGCGCGCCAGTGCTTCAAAGGTCAACAGACACTGGATGGGAGGGATGCGTGCGACGGTCATGCCCCCACTATAATTCGCGGCCCTCGGGGGTGTGCCCCCTGTTTCCCCTTATGTGCCTCTTGTGGGAGCTTCCATGTCCGACACCCTTGCGGTCTTGCCGCAGTATCTGCTCCCCAAAAAAGCATTGACTGCATTGGCAGGAAAGTTGGCAGGCGCACGCCTTGGTGCCACGACGACTGCGTTCATTCGTTGGTTTGTCAAGCGCTACAAGGTCAACATGCTTGAGGCGGCCAATCCGGACATCAGTAGCTACCCCACCTTCAATGAATTTTTTACGCGCCCCTTGAAAGTCGGTGCGCGCCCGCTGGCCGCAGCAGACTTCATCTGCCCGGTGGATGGCGCCATCAGCCAGTTTGGGGCGATCCAGAAAAGCCAGATTTTTCAGGCCAAGGGCCACCACTACAGCACCACGGCACTGGTGGGTGGCGATGCCATGCTGGCGGCTGCGTTTGAGAACGGCAGTTTTGCCACCGTGTACCTGAGTCCGCGGGATTACCACCGCATCCACATGCCGTGCGACGGCGTTTTGCGCCGCATGATCTACGTTCCGGGCGACCTGTTTTCGGTCAATCCCACCACTGCCCGCGGCGTGCCGGGCCTGTTTGCCCGCAACGAGCGGGTGGTGTGCGTGTTTGACTCCGAGCGTGGCCCGTGGGTAATGACTCTGGTGGGTGCCACCATCGTGGGTAGCATGGCCACGGTCTGGCACGGGCAGGTCAATCCGCCCCGTCTGCCGCAGGTGACTGAGTGGCATTACGACGCTGGCAAGGTGGCGCTGCGCCAGGGCGAGGAAATGGGCCGCTTCCTGTTGGGCTCCACGGTGGTGATGCTGTTCCCGCAGAACACGCTGGAGTTCAACGCCCAGTGGGCGCCGGTCAAGCCTGTGGTACTGGGTGAGGCCATGGGGATGGCCCTGTCGCACTAATCCGCAAGGCGTGCTAGTCTGCGGGTCCTGATTACTACGATTTCTGGAGCTGTTTATGCCAGGCCTGTTGTCCAACGTCGACCCGGACGGGTTGCTTGAATTCTCGGTGGTATACACCGACCGCGCACTGAACCACATGTCGCAGCGCTTCCAGGGCGTGATGAAGGACATCTCGCGCATTCTGAAAGAGGTGTACCACGCTCCGTCGGCGGTGCTGGTGCCCGGTAGCGGTACCTTTGGCATGGAAGCCGTGGCGCGCCAGTTCGCAACGGGCAAAAAAGCGCTGGTCATCCGCAATGGCTGGTTCAGCTACCGCTGGACGCAGATTTTCGACATGGGAAGCATTCCTGCCGAGTCCACGGTGCTCAAGGCACGCCGCGTGGGCGACAGCGCACAGGCGTCCTGGGTTCCCTGTCCGGTGGACGAAGTGGTCGCCACCATCCGCGCGAAAAAGCCCGATGTGGTGTTTGCGCCCCATGTGGAGACCGCCGCCGGCATGATCCTGCCCGACGATTACCTGCGCAAGGTGGCGGACGCCACGCACGAAGTGGGTGGATTGTTCGTGCTCGACTGCATTGCCTCGGGCGCCATGTGGGTCAACATGGAAGCTACTGGTGTGGACGTGCTGGTGAGTGCGCCGCAAAAGGGCTGGAGTGGTTCGCCTGCCTGTGCCATGGTGATGCTCAGCGAACGTGCCCGCAAGGCCATCGACGGTACCACGAGCACCAGTTTCGCTTGCGACCTCAGGAAGTGGTTGCAGATCATGGAAGCCTTTGAAGGCGGCGGTCATGCCTACCACACCACCATGCCGACCGACGCCCTGGCCCGCCTGCGCGATGTGATGGAAGAAACTCGCGCCTACGGCTTCGAAAAGGTACGCGCCGAGCAGATCGAACTGGGCCGCAAGGTGCGTGTACTGTTCGAGAGCCGTGGCATTGTCAGTGTGGCGGCCGAAGGATTCAAGGCGCCGGGGGTTGTGGTGAGCTATACCACCGACCCCGGCATGCAGAACAGCAAGAAGTTCCTGGCGCTGGGCCTGCAAACCGCTGCTGGCGTGCCGCTGCAGTGCGACGAGCCGGCCGACTTTTCCACCTTCCGGGTGGGCTTGTTTGGTCTTGAAAAGCTGCACAACATCGACCGCAGCGTGGGCCATCTGGCTGCGGCGCTAGACCAGATGGGCGTGACCGCACCGGCCAAGGCGGCTTGATTATTTAAAGATGACCGTTTTGTGGCCGTTGAGCAGCACCCGGTGCTCGCTGTGCCACTTGACTGCGCGGGCCAGCACCTGGCTCTCGGTGTCGCGGCCCTGGGTGGTGAGGTCGTCTACCGTCTTGCTGTGGTCGACCCGGGCCACATCCTGCTCGATGATGGGGCCTTCGTCGAGATCTGCTGTCACGTAGTGGGCCGTGGCGCCAATCAGTTTCACGCCCCGATCGTGTGCCTGGTAGTACGGCTTGGCGCCCTTGAAGCTGGGCAGGAAGCTGTGGTGGATGTTGATGGCGCGGCCGGCGAGCTTGCGGCACATGTCGTCGCTCAGGATCTGCATGTAGCGTGCCAGTACGACCAGTTCGGCACCTTCGGCGTCAATGATTTCCAGCTGTTTGGTCTCGACCAGTGCCTTGGTGGCGGCCGTAACCGCAATGTGGTGGAACGGCACGTTGTAACTGGCGGCCAACTGGTAGAAGTCTCGGTGGTTGGAAATGATGGCGCGGATATCGATGGGCAGCAGACCGCTTTTCCAGCGGAACAGCAGGTCGTTGAGGCAGTGTCCTTCCTTGCTCACCAGCAGCACGGTGCGCATCGATTGCGCCGTGGCGTGCAGGCTCCACTGCATTTGGTAGGGCGTAGCGAACATGCGCAACTGGGTTTGCAAGTCTGCGTGCGTGAGCTGGCTGCACTTAAACTGCACCCGCATGAAAAACAGGCCGGTGTCTGGGTCGTTGTACTGGGCGGCTTCTTCAATATTGCCGCCACGCTCCAGCAGAAAACCGGAGACGGCGTGGACCAGCCCAAGGCGGTCAGGGCAGGACAGGGTAAGGATGTAAGTCTGACTCATAGTGCCCGAATTGTCGCAGCAAGCGGGAACTGGCCTGGACCAACGCCATGGCAATCAGGTCAAGCCATGCGCCAGCCTCCACTGGCGTGGCCGCGTTCAGTGAGGTGGTAGTCAGTGCACCACGACCGGGTTCTGGGCCAGCTCGGCGTATTGCTCCAGGGTGTCCTCCACCTCTTCCTGGGTGGGGGTGTTGACCTGCCAGGCCTGAATGTGCTTCTGGAACAGTTCTGCCCAGGAACCATCCAGATACACTTCTTTGCCCGAACGCTTGTCCACAATTTCGAACCCGTGACGCATCAGGGTAGAGGTGTTTGTGAGTACTTGCTCGCTTTTGCTGGCGCCCGATGGATGCAGGCTATGTGTGTCCGCGTTAGCCAGCATATGGGTCACTGAGTAGGTGTCGGAATCGTAAAGTGTTTGCATGGCGGCAGGGTGTCCTTAGGTGCAATGCATGTTGGAGCGGTTCATCCAGTTTCAAGACTAACAGCAAAACCCGGTGTGGGAGGAAAACATCAGGGTTTTTGCGTAGAAACCCATTGCTGGTCGGCGATGTCGCCGTTGGCTTCTGTCAGACGGATGCGAACGGGCATATAGCCCATGTCCGGTGCCAGCCAGATTTCCGCACGTTGTGCGTACTCATTGGCAGCAGGGCGTGACAGTTTCAAAGACTGGACAGGGCCACCTGGCAGAGTCAATGTTTCTCTGCCGCCCACAGTGAAGGTCCAGGATTCTGATGAGCGCGGTCCGACGGACTGCATGGGTATCTGCATCCCTTCTACAAACCGGTTGGGAGCGCCGCCTACCATGGATGCCAGCTGGATCAGCACGCTCAACTGGTCCTGGGCGCCGGGCAGAAGGGGCGCGTCGGGGGTGTTGGCACTGAAAACGACAATGCCGCGGCTGCGCTCAAAGTGGGCTGCCACTTCGCTGCGACGCTTGTCGCTGAACCGGATCGGCTCCAGTCCGTGCACGCCAAGCTGCCCTTTGCTGGTCTGCACCACCGAGCCCAAAAGGCCCAGGCTGATTTCCATGCGTGCGTCATACGTCTTGCCGTCCTGCAGCCAAAGCAGCTCACCGCTGTAAGTCAGCGGAATACCCCGGTATTCGATCTTGACGTCGTATTTCAGACGCACCGAGCCGGGAAAAGCATAGTTCTGGAGCTCCTGGGCTTCGGGTAGGCCCGTAGCCACTGCATTGGCGGTGCTGGCAGCCGCCAGCTGCACATCCTGGTCATTTGAAGGAGGGGTAGGTGGAGGTACTTCCGCTATTGAATTTGTAGCTGCTTGTGCAGTTTCTGTGGGGGCTGGAGTCGTATTTGATTCAAAATCTGGCGTGCTGCTCAGTAGCGGTTGTACGGCTGCAGGCCTGGGCGGGCGCACCGCAGGCGCAGGCGCAGGCGCAGGTGCGGGTGCGGGCATCACAGGTGCTTCCAGCAGGATGGTTCGGGTGGTGAAGGAGCGATCGATCACCGGGGTCATGGCGGGGTTGCGGCCCTGAAAAGAGGCTACCGCCAGCGGAAGGCCGTGCAGCAGCCCCCAATGTGCCAGAAGCACCAACGCAGTGACCAGCGCCAGGCTGCGCACTGACTTGCCGGGCGTGGCGGTGGCGCGTGTGTGGGGTTGCAGTTGGGGGGGCATGGAAGGACTGGCGTAGCGATCTACTGCACTAAACGCTTTCAGTGTAAGCCAGGGCGACAAAAGGCGCGAAAATGCCAGCATGAAATTTGCAAGCTACAAAGACGGTTCCCGCGATGGCCAGTTGGTGGTGGTCTCGCGCGATTTGACCCAGGCGGCCTACGCCTCCAACATTGCCAATCGCCTGCAGCAGGTGCTGGACGACTGGAATTACCTCTCGCCCCAGCTGCAGGACGTGTATGACGCCCTCAACGCGGGCCGGGCGCGTCACGTATTTCCGTTTGACCCTGCGCAGTGCATGGCGCCACTGCCGCGGGCCTACCAGTGGGCCGACGGGTCTGCCTACATCAACCATGTGGAACTGGTGCGCAAGGCGCGTGGCGCCGAGGTGCCGGCCAGCTTTTACACTGATCCTCTGATGTACCAGGGCGGTAGCGACGACTTCATTGGCGGCCAGGACCCCATCGTGTGCGCCAGCGAAGCATTCGGCATCGACTTCGAGGCCGAGGTGGCGGTCGTCACCGGCGACATTCCCATGGGCTGCACGGCCGATCGGGCGCTCGATGGCATCCGGCTGCTGATGCTGGTTAACGATGTGAGCCTGCGCAACCTCATCCCCGACGAGCTGGCCAAGGGCTTCGGCTTTGTGCAAAGCAAGCCCGCCACGGCTTTCAGCCCGGTGGCGGTGACACCCGATGAACTGGGGGACGCCTGGGCCAAGGGCCGGGTGCACTTGCCGCTGCAAAGCACCTGGAATGGCCGCAAGGTGGGTATGTGCGACGCCGGTCCGGAGATGACCTTCCATTTCGGCCAGCTGATTGCGCACCTGTGCAAGACCCGCAATGTGCGCGCCGGTTCCATCATTGGCTCGGGCACCGTGAGCAACAAGGGGGTGGAGAAAAAGGGCCGAACCGATTGGCCCAACGGATACAGCTGTATCGCCGAAAAGCGCGCCATGGAAACCATTCAGGACGGCCAGCCCGGAACCGAATTCATGAAATACGGCGACACCATCCGCATCGAGATGAAGGGCCGCGATGGCCAGAGCGTGTTTGGTGCGATTGAACAGGATGTGGTGCCGCTGGTGAGGGTTTAACCCCTGGCCAGTTGCAATGCGAAGGTCTTGATGCCGCGCAGCATCATTTCAATCGCCACCGACACCAGTACCAGTCCCATCAGCCGTTCCACTGCAGTCACCAGTCGGTCGCCAATGATGCGCTGAATCCGCTCGGCCGACACCAGAACGATGGCGCTGATAGCCATGGTGACGCACAGCGCGCCTATCCATTCCATGCGCTTGTCGGGCTGTTGCGATACCAGCAGCAACACCGTCGCCAGAGCTGATGGGCCGGCAATCGCGGGAACCGCCAGCGGAACGATGAGGGGTTCCTGTAGCTGTTCTGTATCCGGCCGTGGCAGCGGGGGAAACACCATGCGCAGTGCAATCAGAAACAGGATCACGCCACCACCAATTTGCAGTGCCAGCTCGCTCAGGTTCATCACCCGCAGAAAACTCTCGCCCACAAACATGAACGTCAGCAGCAGTCCGAATGCAATGGCAATTTCACGCAGGATCACCCAGGGGCGTCGCTGGGGGGATACGTGTTTGAGCGCATTGGCAAAGATGGGAATGTTGCCAATCGGATCGGTAATCAGCACCAGCAGAATGGTGGCTGACAGAAATGTGTAGTTCATCATGTGGCGTACACCGTGTCCAGTGAGGCAAATCCCTTGATCTCAATCGGGTTACCAAACGGGTCCAGAAAAAACATGGTCCATTGCTCACCGGGCTGGCCGGCAAAACGCAGTTGCGGCTCCAGCACAAAGACCGTACCCGCATCTTTGAGACGTTGTGCCAGGGTTTGCCAGTCGGGCTGGGCCAGCACCAGGCCAAAGTGCGGCATGGGGACCAGATGGTCGCCTACATGGCCGGTATTGGCGGTGGGAAAAGGCGTACCCAGGTGCAAGGAAAGCTGGTGGCCAAAAAAATCAAAATCCACCCAGGTTGCGGTGCTGCGCCCTTCGACGCAACCCAATACGCCACCGTAGAAGTGGCGTGCGGTGTCCAGGTCAGTGACGTTGAAGGCGAAATGGAAAAGGCTGCGCATGTGCGCAGAATACCAGCCCTCGCACCGCCATCTACCGGTCAGGTTTTTTCGGCCTTTTCCTGGCAGTGGATGCAGCGTGGGGCTTCGGGTGTTGCCTGCAGGCGTGCCGCAGGAATGTGGATTCCGCAGTCGGTGCATTCGCCGTAGGTGCCAGCTTCGATGCGTTTGAGTGCGGCTTCCACCGCATCCAGTTCGCCAGTTTCGCGTGAGTCCAGTGTCAGTTCCAGTTCACGTTCCGTTGTGGTCTGGGCTTGCGAATCTTCACGCCGGGAAAAGTGCTCCGCGGACGCCTCGGCACGCGTCACGTCGCCGCCTCGCAGCGTCGCCAACTGACCCAGCAGGGAAGCGCGTTGCGCCATAAGTTGAGCTTTGAAGGGGGTGGTGTCGAGCTTGGTCATAAGGTTGTCAGTCAAAGGAAGGTAAGGAATTATGAGCTTCATCATGCGCGGCTGTGCCAAGGCTGTCTTTGACTGAGGTCAAGCTTTGGTACGGCCGTGGATGTGGCGGATAATCCGCCCATGCTGCTTTTGCAAGCCCTCCGTCAATCCAGAATCGTTGCCCGTTTTGTGCTGGCGTGGTTTGTATTGTCACTGGCTGTTGCCATCGCGGCGCCCGTTGTTAATCCGCAATCCGCTACTTTGGTGTGTTCTGCCACGGGCGTGATGAAGCTGGTCGGTTCGGGCGGGGAAGAACTGGCGCCCCCGGTTCACCACAGCCTGGATTGTGTGCTGTGTCTGGCGCTCAATACACCGCCAGCATTGACGGGCAGCCCGGTGCTGCGCCCTCCTTCCCTGACTTTCGAACTGCAGCCTGTTCAGGCTGCCTTTGTGGTTTGGCGTACAGCCTCTCCACTGTCTGCGCGCGGACCTCCTCTTCTCTGAGGTTCGGGTAGCAAAGCGACTCTGCGTCAGAGTCGCTTTGCGCGTGCATGTCGCGTGAGGCTTCCCGTTTCAAGTGCAGTCCTGTCTTTGAAAACTCAGTTTGGTAAGCGTCATGAAAACCCCAACTTGCTACAAAATATATAGCTGCATATGCAATTTACATATGGGCTGGCCGGCTTTTTCATGCCGAACAAGCTGGCTGAGCCCAACGAAACCCGCGGTATCCGTTATGCCGAGGCCATTCTGAAAATCAGCTGGTTTATCACGCCCACTAACCCCTTTTTTAACCCCGAGGAAAACCCATGAAAAAACTTGCTCTGATTTCGGCCCTGTTGGCTGCAACGCTGGCAGCCCCCGTGTTCGCCCAGAACGTGGAAGTGAAAGACGCCTGGGCCCGCGCCACAGTGCAAGGCCAGAAGGCAAGCGGTGCGTTCATGAAACTCACCGCGAAAGATGGTTCACGTCTGGTCTCAGTTGCATCTTCTGTGGCCGGTGTGACCGAAGTACACGAGATGGCCATGGAAGGCGACGTCATGAAAATGCGCGCCGTCCACGGCCTGGATTTGCCCGCCGGCAAAACGGTGGAACTCAAGCCCGGTGGCTACCATGTGATGCTGATGGACCTCAAGGCGCCTTTGCAAAAGGACGCCAGCATTCCGCTGACGCTGGTGTTCAAGGATGCCAAGGGTGTCGAAAGCAAAGCCGAGCTCCAGGTTCCCGTTAAAACCGTGGCGCCTATGGCTGAGCACAAACACTGAATGCGCTTTTCGCTGCATTCAATCCAGCCAGGCCGGCATCTGCTTTGACGCTCTGGCTGACGTTTTGCGGACCGCCCAGAAGGAGTACAGTAACGGCAACTACATCCTTTTGGAGACACCATGAGCGATTCGGACACCAGCGGTTTTGGCAAGTTTGTTCCCGGATTCGATTTTTTGCAGAATCTTGCCAAAGGGGCCACCAGCAACATTCCTCAGATGCCCAATCTGGGCAACTGGGTGGCGCCCACCCTGAATGTGGAAGAATTGGAAAAACGCATCGACGAACTCAAGGCGGTGCACTTCTGGCTGGAACAGAACTCGCGGGCACTGGGGGCCACGATTCAGGCTCTTGAGGTGCAGAAGATGACCCTGGCCACACTGAAGGGCATGAATTTCAATCTGGGCGATGTGGCCAATGCCCTCAAGCTCAAGGCCGCGGACTCTGTGTATTCCGGCGTGCAGAAAGTGACGGAAAAGGCTGCCAATACGGCCAAAACCATTTCCGATGTGGCAACCGGCCACAAGGATGAAGACACTGAGCCAAAAACCGCAAAATCAGCCAAGGGCGGCAGCAAGGCCTCTGTGGGGGTTGCCGGCCTGGTAGATCCCTTGAACCTGTGGGGTTCACTTACGCAGCAGTTTCAGCAGATCGCTGCGGGCGCCATCAAAGAGGCTACCGCCAGAACCGCCATGGATATGACCAAGAACATGGCCACGGGCATGGCCAAAGACGCGCTCAAGACTGCCACGGCAGCTGGAAAAAAAGCGGTAGCCAAGCGTGCCACTGCCCGTAAGACTGCCGCGCGGAAAACTGCAGGCCGTTAGGCGCGGCCACACGTCCAGGGGCTTGGCCGTTCATGCAACTTTTTCCATACGGTCACGCCACCCATCCGCAATGGCCCATGGCCGCTGCGTTGGTCCTGGCGCAGGTGCGTGCACAAATGGCGCTGCATGGGTACGCTTCCTCTCCCACCCTGGCATTGCTCTATATCACCGACCACTACGCGGGCCATGCGCAGGATATTCTGGCGCACCTGCAAGCAGAGCTGCCGCTGGTAACGGATTGGTCCGGTACGGTGGGAGTAGGCATTGTTTCCAGTAACGTGGAGTACTGGGACGAACCTGCCATGGCCTTGATGCTGCTGGAGTTGCCTTGTGACCAATACCGGATTTTTTCTGGCGTGGCTCCATTGGGTATGGGGTTTGAGGCGCATACCGCCCTTGTGCATGCCGATGGCAGCACGGTGGACCTTGCCGAACTGGTGGACGAAATGGCGGCACGTACCGATTCCGGTTATGTGTTTGGCGGCATTGCGTCCAGCCGAACCCAGAGTCTGCAATTTGCGGTTGGAGGCAGCGGCAACATTCGCGGACACGGCGCGGCCAGTGGCGTATTCAGTGGGGGCTTGAGTGGCGTGGCTTTTGGGCCGGGCGTGGGCCTGGTGTCCAGAGTCACCCAGGGTTGCATGCCGGTGTCTGCCGTGCGCACGGTGACCGAGGCTAACCACAATCTGGCAATTCGCCTGGATGGAGAGCCTGCGCTGGACGTGATGCTGCGTGATCTGGGTATTTCGCTGGACCGCCCCCAGGAGGCGCTGGCGGTGGTGCGTGCCACGTTAGTGGGCCTGGTGCGGGCCGACGATGACATGCGCCCGGCTGGTGGCTTGCACCATTCCGGAAATTTTGGTGACGAGGTTACGGTGCGCCACATTATCGGTCTGGACCCCGGGCATCGCGGTGTGGCTGTGGCCTCTACCGTGGAGGTGGGCACGCAGTTGACTTTTTGTCGGCGCAATGTGCAGGCTGCGCGTGCCGACCTGATGCGGGTGTGTGCAGAAATCCGCGAAGAACTGGAGCCGCAGGAGCTGCCCGTGGAAACGGCGCACGCACTGCACGCGGCGGAATTGGACGCTGCGCCGCACCCTGCACGGCGTATTGCCGGGGCCGTGTATGTGAGCTGCACTGGGCGGGGCGGCCAGCACTTTGGTGGCCCCAACGCCGAAATGCAGCTGGTGCGCCGTGCGCTGGGCGATGTTCCCTTGGTGGGGTTTTTTGCGGGGGGCGAAATTGCCCACCACCATGTGTATGGTTATACCGGCGTGCTGACGGTCTTCACCGACTGACCGGCGCTTCCAGAATGCACACAGGCGCTATGGGTGCATATAGCGCGCCAGCCAGCAAGTGATCCGAGTCACGAGTCACCAACGTGCTCCCGCATTGTGTGGTCTCGGGTTTACTCTGGCAAGGCAAACCAGCCCCGTTTGATCCTCATCAAACGAGGATGGCTTGTGTGCATGTCCCCGCTTAGCAGTGGCTATGATGGTGGACACGATTTTTTTGGGGTTGCGTATGAGTTTCGGCAATATGAAAGTGGCCCACCGTCTGGCCATGGCGTTCGGAGCGGTGCTGCTCATGGTTCTGCTGACTTCGGTCTTCTCGATTAACAGAATGGCTGCCTCCCAGACCGATCTGGAAGATATCTTGCAGGAAAACAATGCCCAGACCAAGTACTTCAATGACATGGCCAGCTCGGTGCACAGGGCGTCCCTGGTTTTGCGCAACCTCATTTTGCAGACCGACACATCCGATCAGGAGACTGAACTCGCCAAGCTCAAAAAGGCGCGTGCCGATTATGCTGAAGCTTGGGCTGCACTTCAGAAAACGCCAGCAGATGAAAAGATGCTGGCGCAAAGGGCCAAGGTGGATGCGGCGCGCATTGCGTCGGTTGAGCCCAGTGACAGGGTCGTGGATATGGCCATGAATGGCCAAAAAAGTCTTGCCGTCGCGACGTTGCTTAGCGAAGCCAACCCCGCGATTGTGAAGTTCCAGCAAGCGGTGGATGAAGCGCTGGTGTTGCAGGTGGAGATTGATCAGGCGCAGTTCAGGCAGTCCGATGCAAGCTACAAGTTCACCCGAACTGTTTTAATTATTGCTGACGTGCTGGTGATTGCGTTGGCCGGTGTCTTGGGGTGGCTGGTTACCCGCTCGATCACCAGGCAGCTGGGTGGCGAGCCTGGGGCTGCCGCAGAACTGGCGCACCGCGTTTCTCTGGGCGACATGACCGCGCACGTTGATCTGGCCAGCGGGGATACCAGCAGTCTGATGGCGCAACTCAAAGTCATGCAGGAAGGATTGGTCAAGGTGGTTTCCACCGTACGTACCGGTTCCGAAAGCGTAGCCACCGCCTCCGCCGAAATTGCCCAGGGCAACCACGACCTGTCAGCCCGCACCGAACAGCAGGCCAGCGCCCTGGAAGAAACCGCGGCCAGCATGGAAGAACTCGGCTCCACCGTCAAACAGAATGCGGACGCTGCCCGCCAGGCCAACCAGCTCGCCCAAAGCGCCTCCAGCGTGGCAATCCAGGGCGGTGAAGTCGTGGCCCAGGTGGTAGATACCATGAAAGGCATCAACGAATCGAGCCGCAAGATTTCCGACATCATCAGCGTGATTGACGGCATTGCCTTCCAGACCAACATCCTGGCCCTGAATGCGGCGGTCGAAGCCGCCCGAGCCGGCGAGCAGGGCCGCGGCTTTGCGGTAGTGGCAAGCGAAGTACGCAGCCTGGCCGGTCGTTCTGCCGAAGCTGCCAAGGAAATCAAGGCGCTGATAGGCGCCAGTGTGGAGCGGGTGGAGCAGGGCACCGCCCTGGTCGACAAGGCCGGCGCCACCATGACCGAAGTGGTCAGCGCCATCCGCCGTGTCACTGACATCATGGGTGAGATCAGTGCGGCCAGCAGCGAACAGTCCCTGGGCGTTGCCCAGGTCGGCGAAGCTGTAGGACAGATGGACCAGACCACCCAGCAGAACGCCGCACTGGTGGAGCAGATGGCCGCCGCGGCCAGCAGCCTCAAGAGCCAGGCCAATGAACTGGTGCAGGTGGTGGCATCGTTCAAGCTCGCGGGCGGCGAGTCCGGCACGGCCATGCCCCGGGCGCAGGTCCGTTCCACCCTTCCCAAAAGCACGCCGCACCAGGGTGTGGAGCGGCGTGGTGCGGGCATTCCCAAAGGTGCTGCAGCACGTGCACCGGCCTCCGCCGCGCGTACCAGTCCGCCGGTTTTGTCTACCCAGGTCGCAAAGCCTGCGGCACCCAAAGTCCAGCCCAAACCGGCGGCCGCAGGCGGCGATGAGGAGTGGGAGACTTTTTAGGTCAAATCGGACTCGTCTAGATGCCGCGGGACCTTTCTTCTTTGAAACGGGCGCGGAAAGCGGCAAAACTGCCGGTGTCCAGCGATGCGCGCACCTCGCTCATCAGGTTCAGGTAGTAGTGCAGGTTGTGAACCGTGGCCAGCATGGGGCCCAGCATTTCCCCGCAGCGGTCCAGGTGATGGAGGTAGGCGCGGCTGAAGCCGTCGCGGCCACCGTTGTCCCAACTCACCCCGGAAGTTCCGGCGCACGCGTAGCAGGTGCAGGTACTGTCCAGTGGTTGGTGGTCGGTTTTGTGGCGCGCGTTGCGCAGTTTCAGGTCGCCATAGCGGGTGAAGATGGTGCCATTGCGCGCGTTGCGGGTGGGCATCACGCAGTCAAACATGTCAACGCCCTCGGCAACCCCTTGGACCAGGTCTTCGGGTGTACCCACACCCATCAGGTAGCGCGGCTTGTGCGCGGGTAGCAGATGCGGGGTATGCGCCATGATGCGCAGCATCTCATCCTTGGGCTCGCCCACACTCACGCCGCCCACGGCGTAACCGGGTAAGTCCATGGCCACCAGCGCCGCCAGCGACTCCTCACGCAGGCTCTCGAACATGCCGCCCTGCACAATGCCGAATAGCGCGTTGGGGTTGTTCAACCGCACAAACTCGTCTTGTGAACGCTTGGCCCAGCGCAGGCTCATTTCCATGGAGGTGCGGGCTTCGCGCTCGGTGGTGATGTGACCTGCCGACTTGTCGCCCTGGTAGTAGGGCGTGCATTCGTCGAGCTGCATCACGATGTCGGAGTTCAGCGTGGTCTGGATCTGCATGCTCACCTCGGGCGACATGAACAGCTTGTCGCCATTCACGGGGCTGGCAAAGTGCACACCCTGTTCGGTGATCTTGCGCATGGCGCCCAGGCTCCACACCTGGAAGCCACCCGAGTCGGTGAGGATGGGTTTGTTCCATTGCTCGAACTGGTGCAGGCCACCAAAGCCCTGCATCACGTCCAGCCCGGGGCGCATCCACAGGTGGAAGGTGTTGCCCAGGATGATTTGCGCGCCCATATCGTGCAGGCTGCGCGGCATGACGCCCTTGACCGTGCCATAGGTGCCCACCGGCATGAAGATGGGGGTTTGCACCACGCCATGGTTCAGCGTGAGCGTTCCGCGGCGGGCGTGGCTGTCGGGGTCGGTGGCAAGCAGGTCGAATTTGAGCATGGTCCCGATTTTAGGGACACGCGAGTTCAGTAGCTGGTTTGACTCGGAACAGTGGCGCTGGCTGTGGGAAGCTTGAACTGTGTAGCCAGTGCCGTTGCAGCACGCACCAGCAATTGGGTGTCCACGCCTACGGCAACAAAGAGAGCCCCAGCATCCAGGTATATGCGCGCAAGTGTGGCATCGGTGGCCAGAATACCAGCGGCCTTTCCAGCGGCATTGACGGTTGCGATGCCTTGCAAAATGGTTTCCTGCACTGCCGGATGGCTCGGCTGGCCCCGGTAGCCCATGCTGGCGGATAAATCGGCTGGCCCAAAAAAGACGCCATCGACGCCCTCTGTTTCGGCGATAGATTGGAGGTTGCGAATTGCCAGGGTAGTCTCTGCCTGCACCAGCAGACACATTTGCGCGTTGGCCTGGTTAACGTAGTCATCCACCTGATTCCAGCGCGAGGCACGCGCCAACGCAGCTCCCATACCGCGGATTCCTTCAGGGGCGTAGCGCATGGCACGCACCATCAGCGCAGCCTGCTCCTGGGTGTCCACCATGGGGAGGAGCAATGTCTGGGCTCCCACATCAAGGTACTGCTTCACCAGGGCTACGCTGGTCTCTACAGGGCGTACGATGGCGTGCGCAGGGTAGGGTGCTAGAGCGCGCAATTGCTCCAGAACCGTACGTGGTGTGTTGGGGCCATGCTCCGCGTCCAGCAGTAGCCAGTCAAAGCCGCAGGGCGCCAGTGCTTCTGCAATTCCGGCATCAGCGAAGCCAACCCAGCAGCCAATTTGGGGTTTGCCAGCGCGCAGCGCGTCGCGAAAACGGTTTTGAGGAATCTGCATGGTTACTCCGGGTACAGGCCTTTGCTGCGCGCCATCAGTCGGGTCAATCCGAACAGCGCGTCGATGGACGGGGTGGCCAGTCCCAGGTGCTGGCCAATTTCTCGCACCGACCCCACCAGTGCATCCAGTTCAATGGGCCGATCGGCCAGCACATCCTGAAGCATCGAGGTTTTGAACGCGCCCAGACTGCGGGTTATGGCGTGCCGGTCTTCGGGGGTCTGGTCGATGCCGCAGCCTATCCGTTGCCCAATCGCCTGGGCTTCGAGCATGACGGCACTGCAGAAGGACCGGACCAGGGGGTCGTCCAGAATGCGGTCGCAGGTCGCTCCGGTCAATGCCGAGACCGGGTTCATGGTCATGTTGCCCCAGAGTTTGAACCACAGATCGCGCTGGATGCGTTCACTTTGCTGCACCTGAAACCCTGCGTCTTCCAGGAGCGACGCGACTGCAGTGACACGTGCGGTGATGCCTCCACCAGGTTCGCCAAGAATAAGTTGGTTGTTCCTGATGCGCTCGATGCGTGCGGGTTGCGGTGCGGTGGCGCTCACATGTACCACGCACCCCAGCACTTGGGATGTGGGCAGTGCCGCTGAGGTGATGCCAGCAGGATCTACCGTTTGAAGCTGCAGACCCGAACATTCACCCGGCAGCCCATCAAAGAACCACCATGGCACACCGTTCATAGCCACCAGCACCAAGGTATGGGGCGCCAGCATGGAGCCCAGCGACTGTGCCACCTGGGGCATGGACGGCCCCTTGACGGAGACAATAATCAGATCTTGCGGGCCGATGTCCGTATGGGTGTCGCTGGCGTTGACACGCACCTGCTGTCCCACACCATCGGCATCGACCCAGATCAATCCCTGTGTACGCAGGGTGCGCAAGGTCTCACCGCGTGCCAGCGCCGAAAGTTGAATACGAGCGGGTTGGAGGCGGCTACCCAGCCATCCGAGAAACACCCCGCCGATCGCCCCAACGCCAACGACGGCAACTTTGCGAATTTCCATGGGGGTACTCATGCGCGGTAGCCTGGGTCCATGCGGTCAACGAGCCGTTGCATGGCGGCATACGAATCTTCTCCGGCGCCAAATTGGGGATTGAAGTTCAGTGAATCGCGCACGCAGGCCTGCAGGGCCTCTTCGCTGATGGCCTGCAATGCGCCCATGGGTTGCGAGGTCACCTGCACTTCGCATGCACGCTGGACCAGCCACATCAGGTTGAAAGCCTGCGCCAACGTGCGCCCCATCACCACCGGGCCATGGTTGCGCAGCAGCAAGACCGGTTTCCCGCCGGAAGAAGCCAGAATGCGCTGGCCTTCGTCCAGGCGCACGGTGATCCCCTCAAACGCATGGTAGGCCACCTGGCCATAGAGCTGCGCGGCATAGAAATTGGTATACGAAAGCCCTTCTTGGAGGCAACAGACGGCCATCGTCGGTGTGGTGTGTAGGTGCATCACGCAATGGGCGTCCGGCAGCGTTGCATGAATGGCACTATGAAACGTGAAGCCTGCCGGATTGATGGGCCAGTCACTGTGGCCGATCAGGTTGCCACTGATGTCGACCTTGACCAGATTGGAGGCGGTTACTTCGCTGTAGTGCAGGCCAAAGGGGTTGATCAGGAAGTGGTTCGCTTCCCCCGGCACACGCACCGAGATGTGGTTGTAGATCAACTCTTCCCAGCCCAGGTGGGCAAACACACGGTAGCAGGCGGCCAGCTGTACCCGGGCATCCCATTCCGCTTCGGTAAACCGCGCGGGTCGCAGAAATGCATGGCTCATGGTGGAATCCTTGAATCAGGTTGTTTCAAACAAAGCGGAATCGCAAGACACCCAGCGCGCCGTAGTCGACTTCAAACAGGTCGCCTTTTTGGGCGATAACCGGCCGGGTGAATGAGCCCGCCAGCACGATGTGTCCGGTCTGCAGCGATTCACCCCAGGGCGCCAGCTTATTGGCCAGCCAAGCAATGCCAATGGCAGGATTGCCCTGCACGCCGGCTGCCAGGCCGGTTTCCTCGACCACGCCGTTCTGTCGCAAGATGGCGCCACACCACGGCAAGTCCACCTGCGCAGGTGCCACCCGCTTGCCGCCAAGAACGATGCCTGCGTTGGCTGCGTTGTCGCTGATGGTGTCAAAGACCTTGCGCATGGCTTTGGTATGCCGGTCAAACTGCTCAATGCGCGCGTCGATGATTTCAATGGCGGGCGTGACGTAGTCGGTGGCTGCCAGCACCTGCTCCACATTGACATGGGGGCCTCGCAACGGGGCCTTGAGTACAAAGGCCAGCTCGACCTCGACCCGGGGTGCAATAAATCGATCGGCAGGGATGTCCAGAACCCCGGATGCGGTGCAGTCGTAGCGCATGTAATCCAGCAAGGTGCCGTAGTCCGGCTCGGTGATCTGGCTGCTTATTTGCATGGCCCGGCTGGTCAGGCCGATCTTGTGGCCGATGACCCGGGCACCATCGGCAATTTGCTGCTGCACCCAGGCTCGGCTGATCCGGTATCCGTCTTCAATGGTCATGCCAGGGAAGCACTTGCTGAAGTGTTCTACCTGCACGCGGCTTGCCTGGCTTTGCTGCAATTCGCTGGCAAGCATCTGAATTTGGTCGTTGCTCAGCACGGGGTCAGTCTTTCTTGAAGAGGGGATGCAGGGAGCTGTTTTTTGCGTCAAAAACTTCATGTCCTTCATCAATTTGCAGGGTGATGCCAATCAGACGTTCTTGGAGCAGTGGGGCGAAATGGGCCTGGGCCGTAGCTTCCAGTGCACACCCCACGCTCTGATGTACCAGGGCGCTACGTCCGCGGCCCATGCGCAAGTTGAGGTAGACAAACGCGTAGTCGTTGCCACGTCCTGCCGCTTCTCCGGCCCTGCCACCGTCCGCCACGGCATAGTGCGCTGCAGGGTAGGCCAGCACCCGGATTCCTCCAGCAGGAAAAACGAGCGCCTGCGCCTCGTCCCGTTGTTTCAGCATGGTGTCTGCCAGTGCCCGGCACAGGGCCTGCATGTCGGTGCCGCCCTGATCAACGGGACGGTCCAGGTTGGGTGTGTAGAGGATGACAAGGTGTGGCATGGGACGCGTCGTTTCAGAGTCGTGTACTGACGGACGTGTATCCATCGGCAGTCGATGCCTGTGCAGCGGGTATGTGAGTTCCATGCACTTCTGTTACTGGAAAAACGGCATTCAATTGACCCGTACCGGAGGCACCGAAATAGGGAGTGATGATTTCAGCCTTGCCCTGGTACTCACTCCAGCCCAAGGCACCCAGCATCATGGCGGTATCGTGCATGAAGCCTTCGCCGTGCCCCTTGCTGGCGTACTCAGGCAGCATCGCGCAGAAGTCTTTCCATTGGGCTGTTTCCCACATCTCGATCACACGCCGATCCAACTGCTCTAAAAACGGACTCCATATTTTGAAGCCGTACTCGGGCGCCAGCCCGTTCTGTGCAAATCGATGGCTGAGGGAGCCACTGGCCAGGAATGCCACCGTACCGTCGTAGTGTTTTTCTACGGCCTGGCGCATGGCCCAGCCGAGTCGCGCACTGTCGTTCAAATAGTGCACCGTGCACAGGGCCGAGACCGAAATTGCCTTGAAGTGCTGGTCCGGGTTCATGTAGCGCATGGGTACCAGCGTGCCGTATTCCGGATCCAGCGTGGTAGCGTGATGCGCCAGGGTTTCTACGCCAAACGCATTGCAGGTTTGGGCCAACAGCTTTCCCAATGCTGGGTTGCCCGGGCATTCAAAGGGCATGTTGGCAATGAAGTGTGGTAGCTCATTGCTGGTGTAATTGCCCTTGAAATGGGGGGCACAGTTGAGGTGGTAATTAGCATTGACCAGCCAGTGGGTATCAAACACCACAATGGTGTCCACGCCCAGCGCTCTGCAGCGGCGACCGATTTCTATGTGGCCGTCAATCGCATCCTGGCGTGATCCCTTGCGCGGTCCGTCCAGTTCGCTCAGGTACATGGAAGGAACGTGCGTTACTTTCCCAACGAGTGCAAGTTTGCCCATGGTTCAAATACCCCAGTGAGGAATGTGGTGGGAGCCCATGGACACCGCGATGTTCTTGGGTTCCAGAAATACCTCGTAACTCCAGGTGCCGCCCTCGCGGCCAGTGCCGCTGGCTTTGGTGCCGCCAAAGGGCTGGCGCAAATCACGCACATTCTGGCTGTTGACGAAGCACATGCCAGCCTCCACAGCGGCGGCCACGCGGTGGGCCTTGCCGATGTTTTCGGTCCAGACGTAGCTCGACAAGCCATAGGAAATGTCGTTGGCCACGCGAATGGCATCTGCTTCGTCGTCAAAAGGAATCAGACAGGCCACTGGACCAAAAATCTCTTCCTGTGCAATCCGCATGCGGTTGTCCACATCGGCAAAAACAGTGGGGTTGACGAAGTTGCCCTTTTGCAAATGCGTTGGCAGATCCGGCGTCTCCAGACCACCGCAAAGCAGTGTGGCGCCTTCCCTGGATCCGAGTTCGATATAGCTTCGCACCTTGGCGAGATGGCCCTGACTGATCATGGGGCCGATGATGGTCTTCTCATTCAGCGGGTCGCCCACAGTGATGCGTTTGGCGCGCTCGGCAAACTTCGCGGCAAATTCGGCATAGATGCTCTTTTGCACCAGGATACGGCTGCCGGCGGTACAGCGCTCGCCGTTGTTGCTGAAGATCATGAAAATCGCCGCGTCTAGGGCGCGATCCAGATCGGCGTCGGCAAAGATGACAAAAGGGCTTTTGCCGCCGAGCTCCATGCTGAATTTCTTGAGGCCCGCCGCTTGGACGATGCGGTTGCCGGTAGCGGTGGAGCCAGTGAATGAGATGGCACGTACGTCCGGGTGGGCGCACAAGGGTTCACCGGCTTCCTTGCCAAACCCGTGCACGATGTTGAGGACTCCAGCGGGAATGCCTGCTTCGAGTGCCAGCTCGCCCAGCCGCGCCGCGGTCAGTGGGGACAACTCACTCATCTTGAGCACGGCCGTATTGCCAAACGCCAGGCAGGGCGCGACCTTCCAGGTGGCGGTCATGAACGGAACATTCCACGGACTGATGAGGGCACACACTCCCACCGGGTGAAACAGGGTGTAGTTCAGGTGGGTAGGGGTCGGGTAGGTGTGACCGTCCACACGCACGCACATCTCGGCAAAGTAGCTGAAGTTGTCTGCCGCCCTTGGCACGAGCTGCTTGCCGGTTTGGGCAATGACCTGCCCGGTGTCCCGGGTTTCGGTTTCGGCGATTTCGGGTACGTGTCGGGCAATAAGCTCACCGAGGGCGCGGATCTTTTTTGCGCGATCTGGGGCAGCCAGACCAGCCCACCCCGGGAATGCCTCTTTGGCGGCTTGTACCGCAGCATGGACCTCCGAACCGCCACCTTGTGCCACCTCGGCCAACACCTCCTGCGTGGCAGGGTTGAGGGTTGCAAAGTACTGCTGGCCGGGTACGGATTTGCCGTTGATCAAATGGTCGATACGCATGGTGTGGACTGCTTCCTAGGGGCTTTCGCCGACGATAGTGTTGGTGAGGCGGCCGATGCCTTCTATCTCGCAGACGACTTTGTCTCCTGCGTTGACATTAACCACCCCTTCAGGGGTGCCTGTCAGGATGACGTCTCCGGCCTGCAATGTCATGAAGGAACTGAGGTATTCAACGAGCGCAGGGATGTCATTGACCATATTGGCCGTGCTTCCCTGCTGGGTCAGTTGTCCATTGACCCGCGTTCGCAAGGCGAGATTGTGGGGATTGGGGATAGCCGAGGCAGGTACGAACCAGGGGCCTAGTGCGGTAGCGCTGTCCCGATTTTTGACGCGAAGATTAGGGCGATACCAGTTTTCCAGATAGTCCCGGAAGGCATAGTCATTGCAGACGGTGTAGCCAGCTACATGGTCCATGGCCTGCGCCCGCTGGACGTTTCGGGCCGTCTTCCCGATGACGACAGCCAATTCGCACTCGTAATGCATAAACTGCACCTCCGCCGGTCTGCACGTCATGCCACGGTGCCCCACCAGCGTGCCAGGGCCTTTCAGGAACACCAGCGGCTCATCTTTAGCGGTGACGGTGAGCTCCTTGCTCAGTTCCTTCAAGTGATCGGCATAGTTAAGGCCGAGCGCCAGGATGGTCCCAACCTCAAAAGGGGGAAGCCATTGGACCGCGTGTTCCGGGAGAGTTCTGCCATCTTCTAGCCGCAAGCCCAAAGGATGCGGTGTTGCTGTGTGGATGGCTCCACCGTACACCACGCGTGCGGTGGGCGTGGTGCTGTCGGGGGTTGTCTTGACTTGCTCGGGCGCCGAAGGTGCAGTGGTTTCCGGTTTCAGGGAGAACTCCAGGCAACCCAGCCCTTCCATCGTAATTCTGACCGTCTGCCCCGGCCGGACCCGCGGCGCTGGCGTGCTGGCACCCAGGAGTAATACGTCTCCGGGTTGCAAGGTCATGAATTCGGTGACGGCGGCAATCAATTCTGCAACAGGACGTACGCGATCACCTGTCGTCAGGGTGGACACTTCTGCGCCATCCACTGCAACGCTGGCCTTCAGTGCATTGGGGTCCGCTATCTGCTGCGCGGCAATGACCGAACCCAGTACGGTAAACCCGTCGCGCGCCTTGAGTCGGACTGCCGGCCGGTAGTGGCTCTCACAGGGTAGACCCAGTTCTGCCGCAATCAGATAGCCGGCAATCACATGGGGCGCATCGGTTGCCGACACCCGGCACGCCACCTGGCTGATGACGATGCCTAACGAAACTCCTATTTCCAGCACGCCCGGGAGCGCTGGAATGGCAACGACTGAACCTGAAAAACACACGGTATTGCGGGGGCGTACCTGCAAGACAGGGAATCGTGGCGCAGCCTTGTAGGGCGCTGCATTCACGGTCTCCCCCAGGGCACTGAGCTGCGGCGCGTGATTCAGCAAGGCGCCATAGACCGTCCCGGAGAGTTTCCAGGGTGAAAATCCAAATCCGGTTTCGGCAACCATAGTCATATTCCAGAGGCTTCAGCGGATTGAAAGTGGATTACGTTCATATATTAGCAATTATGATTGTTTATATGTGAGCAAGTCAATGGAGCAAAGATGTTTAATAATTGCCACCATGCCGATGCCTAAAGTTCCACTCACCCACCGCAATCTGCCATTGGTGCTACTGCAGGTTCGTGAACTCGTCATGGCGCGTTTCAGACCCATGCTGAATGAGGCAGGGGTGACGGAGCAACAGTGGCGTGTTCTGCGGGCATTGCTGAGCGAAGGACCGCTGGAGCCGCGGCAACTGGTTGAAGTGTGTTGTCTTTCCAGCCCCAGTCTGGTGGGGATTCTTGCGCGCATGGAAGACTTGGGCCTGGTCAAGCGCAAACCATTTGCCAGCGATCAACGCAGGGTGCTGGTTTCT
This sequence comes from Burkholderiales bacterium, assembly GCA_028868305.1. Taxonomy (GTDB): domain Bacteria; phylum Pseudomonadota; class Gammaproteobacteria; order Burkholderiales; family Burkholderiaceae_C; genus Allorhodoferax. The sequence continues at coordinate 35,023 of JAGWUS010000023.1, forward strand.
GCGTCCCCCAAAGGGAAGCGACTGGCGGCCCGGTTCGCCCCGCAGATTGAAGCCATTTATGCGCAGCTTGAATCGGACATGGGCGTCGAAATCGCCAGCGGTCTGTATGAAACGCTGGATGCGGTGTCTTCAAGCCTGACCTCCAAGCTGCGGCCTGGCAGCTCGACGCCTTTCTAGGCTTGGCTTAGCCCTGCCGCTCCAGCAGCATGGCGTCGCCGTAACTGAAGAAACGGTATTCGTGGGCAATCGCTTTGCGGTACAGCGCCATGATGTGGTCGTAACCCGCAAACGCGCTCACCAGCATCATCAGGCTCGACTTGGGTAGATGGAAGTTGGTGACCAGCACATCGATCAGTTTGAATTCAAACCCCGGCGTGATGAAGATGTTGGTGTCACCACTGGTTTTGCCGCTCCGGGCCCAGCTCTCCAGTGTGCGTACCGTGGTGGTCCCTACCGCCACCACACGGCCCCCGCGCGCCTTGCAGTCTGCAATCGCTTGTTGGGCGGCAATAGGCACGTTATACCACTCGCTGTGCATCTGGTGCTCGGCCAGGTTCTCGGTTTTGACCGGCTGAAAGGTGCCCGCGCCCACATGCAGCGTCACATGCGCACGCTGCAGCCCAAAAGCATCCAGTTGTGCAAACAGCACTTCGTCAAAATGCAGTGCCGCCGTGGGTGCAGCCACGGCTCCGGGGTTTTTGGCAAATACGGTCTGGTAGCGCCGGGCGTCTTCTTCCGAGTCGGTGTGGGTGATGTAGGGTGGCAACGGCACATGGCCGTGGCGCTCCATCAGGGTGTAGGGCGTATCACCAGCGTCGTTGCTCAATACAAAGCGGTACAACGGACCTTCTGCATTGGGCCAGCGGCCCAGTAAGGTGGCGCACAGGCCGTCGGTGTGGTCGGGCGCGCACGTGAGTTTGATGGTGGTACCCACGTCGGGCTTTTTGCTCACCCGCATATGTGCCGCGACCTGGTTGCCACCGAGTACGCGCTCGATCAGCAACTCCACCTTGCCGCCCGTCGCCTTTTCGCCAAACAGTCGGGCGTTGATGACCTTGGTGTCATTGAACACCAGCAGGTCGCCGGCTTTCAGAAGCGTGGGCAGATCGCGGAAGATGCTGTCGACCGGCGGGCTCTGGCGACCATCGAGCAGGCGCGAGCCGCTGCGTTCGGCAGCGGGGTGCTGGGCAATCAGGTGCTCGGGGAGTGCGAAATCAAAGTCGCTCAGGGTGTAAGTGCGAGCCGCACTGGGGGAGGAGGTAGTCATACTGCTTGAGGGCTGGACAGGCCCGTTCCAAGTGAAAAAAGGGATGATTGTCGCAGACGGTTGTGTTACACAGGCTTGTGAGTTACATATTGACGTTGAAACATCAATGTGAGAGGGGCTATGAGCCGTTTAACCATTACCCTGTCTGAGTCGCGCTACCGTGCGCTCAAGGAAGCTGCGGCCCAGCGAGACAAGACTATCGGGCAGTTGATCGATGAAAGCCTGGATTTTTACGACATCAAGTCGCGTGAGCAGGCGAAAGACCTGGTGCGCAAAGCCCGCTTGTCCAGCCAGTTAAGCGAAGAGCAGGCGCTTGCTATTGCGGTGGAAGCAGTACGCGCCGTGCGTCAGGCGGTGTGAGCACTTTTTTTGTTATTGACAACCCCTCCCTCAACGCCATTGAGGTCATCGCCAACGGTTTGGGTATGGATTTCTTTGAGTTTTTCAGCTGCATGAACCCAAAGCCAGCGCGAAGCCCTTCCGCTTGGCGTAGTCGGTCTTGAGCAGGTTGGTAGCAATGAAATCCAGACCCAAACGCACGGCACAATGGCTGCATGCCCGCTCCCCCGCTCAAGCCCTTGCAATCCTCTGCTCCTCAAAAGGCGCTGGAGAAACTTGGCCTCAAGCGCGATATTGATCTGGCCTTGCACCTTCCACTGCGCTATGAGGACGAAACGCGTATCACCAAGCTGCGCGATGCCCGCGATGGCGACACCGTGCAGATCGAAGCACGGGTGATGGACTGCGAAGTGAGCTACCGGCCCCGGCGCCAGCTGGTGGTGACGGTGGATGACGGCACCGAGACCTGTACCCTGCGGTTCTTCAGCTTCTACCCCTCGCAACAGAAGGCACTGGCCGTGGGCAACCGCATCCGGGTGCGCGGTGAGGTCAAGGGCGGTTTTTTGGGCCGCACCATGTTGCACCCAGCCTTCAAGACGGCCGGCGGTGATCTGCCCACGGCGTTGACGCCGGTGTATCCCACAGTGGCCGGCCTGCCCCAACCCTACCTGCGCAAGGCGGTGCTGGCCGGGTTGGCGCAGGCAGAACTGTCGGATACCTTTGCGCCCGGCGATCTAAGTGTTCTTGACAAAGGAATTGGCCATTACCCCTTGTGGACACTGCGTCAGGCGCTACAGTTTTTGCACCACCCGACACCGGATGTGTCGCTCGACACCTTGCAGGACCACAGCCACCCGGCATGGCAGCGGCTCAAGGCCGAAGAGTTGCTGGCACAGCAGATTTCGCAATTGCAGAGCCGCCGCTCCCGGGCATCGCTGCGCGCCCCGGTCTTGCAACTGCCTTTGCCGGAGCCCAAAGACTCCCTGCACCAGCGCCTGCTGGCAGTGCTGCCGTTTGCGCTGACTGCCGCGCAGCGCCGCGTGAGTGCGGAGATTGCCAATGACATGGCCCGCCATACGCCCATGCACCGGCTTTTGCAGGGGGATGTGGGCGCCGGCAAGACCGTGGTGGCGGCGCTGGCTGCTGCCATCTGCATGGATGCAGGCTGGCAGTGCGCCCTGATGGCACCAACCGAAATTTTGGCCGAGCAGCATTTCCGCAAGCTCATTGGGTGGCTCGAACCTTTGGGCATCACCACTGCCTGGCTGACGGGTACGCAAAAGGCGAAGGAGCGTCGCGCCATGCTGGCGCTGATCGAAAGTGGCGAGGCCAAGCTGGTGGTGGGCACGCACGCGGTGATTCAGGAGAAAGTGCATTTCAAGAACCTGGCGCTGGCGGTGATCGACGAGCAGCACCGCTTTGGCGTGGCACAGCGCCTGGCACTGCGCAAGAAGATGACCACCATAGAGGGGGAGTTGGATCCGTCTCAGGGACACCGCGGAACCGGCTCCGCCGGGCCGCAGGGTGTCGCCCCCTTGAGGGGGGAGGCGGCTACACGCAGTGAGTCCGCAACGGGGGTGGAACCCCATTTGTTGATGATGACGGCCACGCCGATTCCCCGCACGCTGGCGATGAGCTATTACGCCGATCTGGACGTGTCCACCCTGGACGAGCTGCCCCCTGGGCGCACGCCCATCGTTACCAAGGTGTTGAACGAAGCGCGGCGCGACGAGGTGATCGAACGCATCCACGCCCAGATTGCCCAGGGGCGCCAGGTGTACTGGGTGTGCCCGCTGATTGAAGAGAGCGAAGCGCTGGATTTGAGCAATGCTACGCAAACCCATGCCGAACTGGCTGAAGCCTTAAGTGATGTGAAGATGCCCAATGGTGAAACAGCCCAGGTCGGACTGCTGCACTCGCGCATGCCGCCCGACGAGAAGAAGGCCGTGATGACCGCCTTCACCCAGGGGCACATCGCGGTGCTGGCGAGTACGACGGTGATTGAGGTGGGCGTTGATGTGCCCAACGCCTCGCTGATGGTGATTGAACATGCCGAGCGTTTTGGCCTGAGCCAGCTGCACCAGCTGCGTGGCCGCGTGGGCCGGGGCGCTGCGGCCTCGGCCTGCGTGCTGCTGTACTCCACCGGCGATGCGCCACGGCTGGGTGAGGCGGCGCGCGAGCGGCTCAAGGCCATGCTAGAGACCAATGACGGCTTTGAGATTGCCCGGCGTGATTTGGAGATTCGTGGCCCCGGTGAATTCCTTGGGGCCCGCCAGTCGGGGGAAGCCATGCTGCGTTTCGCCAATCTGGCCACTGACACGGCGCTGCTGGAATGGGCCCGCAAAGAAGCCCCGATGATGCTGGACCACCATCCGCATCTGGCGGAGAAACACGTGCAACGCTGGCTGGGTGGCAAAGCGGAGTTCCTGAAAGCCTGAGTGGGTGACGACATGATGCTGAATCCTTTTGATATTCCCCTGGGTTGGCTTCTGGGGGCTGCTGTGCTGGTGGTTCTGGCCTGGTTCGGCTGGGTGGAGTACCACGCCCATCTGCTCAAGACCCATGTCACGCAAGACGGCGGCGTGCTGCGCTTCGTGGCACACGGGTGGTCGGTGGAGGCGCACCGTGGCAAGGAGCAGCTGGTGGTGCAGGCGCGCCACGGCCATTACAGCCATCAGCGGCTGGATGAAGAGGATTTGCAGGTCCAGGAAGGCGCTGTGGAGGTGAAACTGCCAGCGCCCGGGTTGCGGATCGAGGTCAAGCCTGGCGCAGCGCAGGGGACCTGCGTGGTGATGTTCCATGCCGCGGATGAGATTGCCTTGGCGGCGCAGAGCAAGACCGGCGGCCAGCGCTCGGAGGTGCGCGTGGACAGGGTGCCTGCACCGGTCGCGGTGCAATTTTCTGCGTTTGCCGGGCAGTTGCGCGTCTGGGTAGAGAAGCTGGAGCAGCGCATCGCTGCGCAGCGCAAAGCCGAGCTGGAGGCATTGGAACGCCAGACCGCCGACGTGGCGGCGACTCCCCCGGAGTCATCCAAAGAGAAGCTGACGCCCGACCAGCAGGTGGCCCAATGGCGCAGGGCGGCAGGGTTTTCTGGATCCTCCAGTGAAATCGGACTCAACGAGAAGGGCGGCGTGCTCTGGTTCGTGGACCTGGATCCGACAGGGCGCATTACCCTGCATTCGGATGGGCGGACCATTCATACCACCCTGGCGGGCGCGTCAATTGCCTCGCTGGGGGGCGAACTGGAGGTGGGCGTGCGCGATGACTACTGGAGCGCAGACGAGCCCGAGTTGCGCCGGTTTCGGATTCTCAAGGGCTTGCCACCCGACGAGCGCCGCGCCTGGAAGGAGCGCATGGAAATCCTGCGCGACGAAATGCGAGCAGCCGCCGGGCCCAAGCTTTAGACTATTCTTCCAGACAGGACAATCGCGCTATGACTCTCACCGAACTCAAATATATTGTCGCGGTGGCGCGTGAGCGGCACTTTGGCAAAGCGGCGGAAGCCTGCTTTGTGTCGCAGCCCACTCTGTCGGTGGCGGTGAAAAAGCTGGAGGAAGAGCTCGACGTAAAGCTCTTTGAGCGCAGTGCGAATGAAGTGGCGGTGACCCCGTTGGGCGAAGAAATCGTGCGCCAGGCACAAAGCGTGCTGGAGCAGGCGTCGAACATCAAGGATATTGCCAAGCGCGGCAAAGACCCCCTGGCGGGGCCCTTGAAACTCGGGGTGATCTACACCATTGCGCCCTATTTGCTGCCGGATCTGGTGCGCCAGGTCATCACCCATTCGCCGCAGATGCCCTTGATGTTGCAGGAAAATTTCACGGTCAAGCTGCTGGAGATGCTGCGTACCGGCGAGATTGACTGTGCCATATTGGCCGAGCCGTTTCCGGACACGGGCCTAGCGGTGGCCCAACTGTACGACGAGCCTTTTTATGCAGCGGTTCCCATGAACCACCCGCTGGCCCAGCAGGACAGCGTGACGACCGAAGAGCTCAAGCGTGAAACCATGCTGCTGTTGGGCACAGGCCATTGTTTTCGTGACCACGTGCTCGAAGTCTGCCCGGAGTTCGCCCGTTTTTCCAGCGATGCGGAGGGCATACGCAAGAGCTTTGAAGGCTCGTCGCTGGAGACCATCAAGTACATGGTGGCCGCGGGTATGGGCATTACCCTGGTGCCGCGCCTGAGCGTTCCGCGGGAGTCCCTGGAAAATAAAAAACGCCGGCACGAAGATGCCTATGTCAAATACCTGCCGGTGCAGGATGGCAAAGGTGCATCTCCGCCCACCCGGCGCGTTGTGCTGGCATGGCGGCGCAGCTTTACGCGGTATGAGGCCATCGCCGCTTTGCGCAACGCCATTTACAGCTGCGAATTGCCCGGGGTGACGCGCCTCTCGTAATTTTTAACAAAATTGGCTGCAAGCCCGCGTGCATATTGCGCAAGCAGCTATCAAATAAATAGCAAATTCGTGACCGAACGTTTTTCCCTGTACCTTGATCTGATCCGCTGGAATCGCCCTGCGGGCTGGCTGCTGCTGCTGTGGCCATCGCTCAGTGCGCTGTGGCTGGCTGCAGGTGGGTTTCCGGGGTGGCATCTGATTCTGGTTTTTACCCTCGGCACCATCCTGATGCGCAGCGCGGGCTGCTGTATCAACGATGTGGCCGACCGGGAGTTTGACCGCCACGTCAAACGCACCGCGCAGCGCCCGGTAACCCGTGGTGCGGTGTCGGTGCGCGAGGCGCTGGTTGTGGGGGCCGTGCTGGCGCTGGCAGCGTTTGGCCTGGTGTTGACGACCAACGACCACACTGTGGCCTGGTCATTCGCCGCGCTGGCGGTGTCGCTGGCCTACCCCTATGCCAAGCGCTTTGTGTCCATGCCGCAAGCGGTGCTGGGCATCGCGTTCAGCTTTGGAATCCCCATGGCCTACGCTGCGGTGCGGGCGGACATACCGGTGCAGGCCTGGGTGCTGCTGGTGGGCAATCTGTTCTGGGTACTGGCCTATGACACCGAATACGCCATGGTGGACCGCGATGACGACCTGCGCATCGGCATGAAAACATCGGCCATCACCCTGGGCCGATGGGATGTGCCTGCGGTGTTGGCGTTCTATGTGCTGCACCTGGTGATCTGGTCCTGGGTGATTGCGCCGCTGGTGCACCGCTGGGGCTGGTGGTTGGGCGTGGCAGCGGCGCTGGCGCAGGTCGTGTGGCACGCCACCCTGATCCGGGACCGTTCCCGCGAGGGCTGTTTCAAGGCGTTCCGGTTGAACCACTGGGTGGGCTTTTCGCTTTTCTGCGGGGTAGTGTTGTCGTACGTCTGAGTTGGTGGCAGAAATGACCTGCCAAGGTGCTGCGTCTTGGGCAACCCGGCAAAATTCTGCCTGAGTGGAAATACGCCTAAGGTGCCCATATGACAGCACGCCGAGTTCTGGTCTGGTTCAAGCGCGACTTGCGGGTGCACGACCACGCGCCGCTGGTTGCTGCACTTGCACATGATGATGCGCTGGCATTGTTTGTCATCGAACCTGAATGGTTGCACAGCCCGGAGTGCGATGGTAGCCATGTCGACTTTGTACTGGCTTGCCTGACCGAACTGCGGGCTGCACTGGCAGTGCGTGGCATGCCGCTGCTGGTGCGAGTCGGCTCGGCTGTGCAGGTGCTCACCCAACTGCACAACGAGGTCGCTTTCACCCACCTGCTGAGCCACGAAGAAACGGGCCCCGGCTGGTCGTATGGACGCGATCTGCAGGTGGTGGCCTGGTGCAAGGCGTCGCGCATTGCCTGGCAGGAGTTCACCCAGACTGGCGTGGTGCGCCGTTTGCGCAGCCGTAGCGGCTGGGCACAGCGCTGGCAGGCCCGGATGGATGCACCGTTGCACTTGCTGGACGGTAAATTTGTTGCAGCAGTAACCCTCGACCAACCCGCGCTACCCACCCTGTCCAGTCTGGGATTGATGCCGCACGGTAAAAAACTGCAGCCTCCTGGCGAGAAGGCTGCACGGCAAACGCTCAAAAGTTTCTTGCAAGTGCGCGGCTACGACTACCGCAAGGCACTTTCCAGCCCCTTGAGTGCTGAGGAGGGCTGTAGCCGTTTGAGCCCGCATCTTGCGTTTGGCACCCTGTCAATGCGCACCGTACACCAGGCCACCGAAGTAGCCATCGGTAGCGCGCCCGACCGCGCGCTGGCTTATTCGCTGCGCGGTTTTGCCGGGCGACTGCGATGGCACTGCCACTTCATGCAAAAGCTCGAAGACGAGCCCAACATAGAGTTTCACAACTTTGCCCGTGTGTGCGACGGGCTGCGCGAGAACGACTTCAACGACCACTATTTTTCTGCGTGGTGCGAGGGCCGCACCGGCTACCCCATGGTGGACGCGTGCATGCGTTCGCTGATCGCAACCGGCTGGCTCAACTTTCGGATGCGGGCCATGTTGGTGAGCTTTGCCAGTTACCACCTGTGGTTGCACTGGCGCCAAACCGGCCTGTTTTTGGCCCGCCAGTTTCTGGACTACGAACCCGGCATTCACTGGAGTCAGATGCAGATGCAAAGCGGTACCACCGGTATCAACACGCTGCGCATGTATTCCCCCACCAAGCAGGCGCAAGACCAGGATCCGGAGGGCCTGTTTATCCGCCGCTGGATACCCGAACTCGCCCGGGTGCCTCTGCCTTATCTGGCAGCGCCGTGGAAGATGGATGAGAGTTTGCAGCACATGGCCGGTTGCATGATTGGCGTGGACTACCCGCGCCCTGTAGTGGATGACAAGGCGGCGATAAAAGCCGCCAAAGACCGGATGTATGGGCTGCGCCAAACTCAGGAGGCACGGGAGGAGGCAGGCGCAGTGCAAGCACGCCACGGTTCCCGCAAGAGTGGCTTGCCACCCTCCGGTCAGCGGCGCAAGGTGGAGGAACCCCCCACGCCCCGTGCGCAGGGCGACCTGTTTGCCTGAATTGTAAAAACCCTGAACATGAAAAGCGATTTCAAAGGCAACAAGCAATCCTTGCCCAGCAAGCGCTGCGCTGTGTGTGGTCGCACGATGACCTGGCGCAAGGCGTGGGCTAAAAACTGGGAGTCGGTGTTGTACTGCTCGGATGTCTGTCGGGCCAAAAAAAACAATAAGAAAATTCCATGACCAAAACCAAATCGAACCCAGCCACCGTGCGCAATCTGGTTATTGTGCTGGGCGACCAGCTCGATGCAGAGTCATCTGCGCTGCAAGACTTTGATGCAGCGCAGGATGTGGTGTGGATGGCCGAGGTGAGAGAAGAGTCCACGCATGTGTGGTCGGCCAAGCAGCGCATTGCTGTGTTTATCAGCGCCATGCGCCATTTCGCGGATTACTTGCGCTGGCAGGGTATGCCACTGGCGTACACCCAACTGGACGATGCCGACAACCGTGGCACCCTGACGCTGGAACTGGACCACGCCCTTAAGCAACTGCGACCCTCGGGCTTGTTGATGACTGCGCCCGGGGATTGGCGTGTACTGCAAAGCCTGCGTGCGGTAGCGGCCAGGCACAAGTTGCCTTTGGAGGTGCGCGACGACACCCATTTTTTCAGCACAGTGCGCGACTTCGCGGAGTTTGCAAAAGGCCGTAAACAACTGCGCCTGGAGTACTGGTACCGACCTATGCGCCAAAAGCACGGCATCTTGATGGATGGCAAAGAGCCGGTGGGTGGGCAGTGGAATTTTGATGAAGACAACCGCGAGTCGTTTGGCAAAGCCGGTCCGCAAAACGTTCCACAGCCTACGCGCTTTGCACCCGATGCCATCACCCAGGAAGTCATTGCCTTGGTGAACACGCACTTCGCAGACCACCCGGGCACACTGGGCAGCTTTGGCTGGCCGGTTACTCGGGCGCAAGCGTTGGCTGCGTTGAAGGCGTTTGTCGAACAGCGCCTGCCCCTGTTTGGCCAGTATGAAGACGCCATGTGGTCGGGCGAGCCCTGGCTCTACCACTCGCACCTGAGCTGTGCGCTGAATCTCAAACTGTTGAACCCAAGGGAAGTGGTGCAGGCCGCTGAAGACGCTTACCGGGCAGGCCTGGTGCCGCTGGCGGCGGCGGAAGGGTTCATCCGCCAAATTTTGGGCTGGCGCGAATACGTGCGCGGTATTTATTGGACCCAGATGCCCCAGTACCTGGAGCACAACGCACTGGATGCGCAAGTAGACCTACCCGCTTGGTACTGGACTGGCGAAACCGATATGGCTTGCCTGAAAGACGCTATCCAGCAGACACTGGACCACGGTTACGCCCACCATATCCAGCGTCTGATGGTGACCGGGCTCTATGCCCTGCTGCTGGGGGTCAAGCCGCAAGCAGTGCATGCCTGGTACCTCAGTGTGTATGTGGACGCGGTGGAGTGGGTAGAACTTCCCAACACAGTGGGTATGGGCCAATATGCAGATGGCGGTGTCATGGCCAGCAAGCCCTACGTGGCCAGTGGTAAATACATCCAGCGGATGAGCAACCACTGCAAAGGCTGCCAGTACGATCCAGCGCAATCGATCGGGGAAAACGCCTGCCCGTTCACCACGCTGTACTGGGACTTTTTGAAGCGCCACGAGCCACTGCTGAAGAAAAATCCACGCATGGCCATGCAGCTCAAGAACCTGAACCGGCTGGACGCGCAGGCGCGTGATGCCATCGCCGTGCAAGCCGCCGCACACCGCGCTGCACAATTTTGAGCCCGCGCTGCAAGCTGCCCAGGCGCGACTTGCCGCCGTCAACCCCGATGCTTATGCGCGTACCCGCAACGCACTCGACGGCGCCCGGTGCGGCACTGATCAAAGGCCGCGATGTGTGGCGCATGCACCCCTGGGTGGTGACTTCTCCGACGTCGGCGTCGCATGGTGGAGTCGTGCGAATCGCTATAGCACCAGTTTCTCGCGGTGGTGGGGTCAAACCCGCTTGCCAACGCGCACAACGCTTAGAAAAACCTCACGGCAGCACGGTGTCTTTGACAAAGAGCATGGCGCCGTCCGGTTGCAACACAACCCCCTCGCCAGATTGCGGTACCACCCCGGCCAGTGCCGTAATGTTGACCTGATGTGTCGCCACCACCAAAGTACCTGGGCCATTCCAGCCCAGCAGGAGTCTGCGGGCCTCGGATGTTTGTAAGGTTTCGATTCCGGGGCTACCAAAGAAGGAGTTAAACGCAGGTTCAGGCCGCACCTTGCCGAAAGGCAGTGCAGGAAAGGCCAGCTAGACAGGCAGCCGGGTACGGCACCATTCAGAGTGCCAGACGGCGCCAATTTGCACACCACGTTTGCGCGCAAAGCGGACTCCTTAGCAGCGCAGCGAATACCAAACCCAGCATGCCAGTGTGTCGGCAGAGTCGTGCCAATGTCATAAGGGCACTGGGTGGTTCTGGCTCACCAGGGTATGTCGTTACCCTGGTAGTCCACAAAGTGTGCGCCCTTGCGGACGGTTAGGCCCTGCAATGCCGCCAACATCCCGGTCACTGACTCGGACGGCTCCAGCAGCTTGGCAACACTTGCAGCAAACGGCCGCGACAAATTTGAGCGCACTGTACCTGGCTGCAATGCGACCACCCGCAGCTCGGGCTGTTTGCGCTGCAGTTCGATCGCTGCAGTCTGCAACAGCATGTTCAGTGCCGCCTTGGAGGCGCGGTAACCGTACCAGCCGCCCATGTGGTTGTCGGTGATGCTCCCCACGCGCGCGGACAGTTTCGCGTAAATGCTTGGCCCAGGCGCCAGCAAAGGTGCAAACTGGCGTAGCACCATCAGGGGGGCAATCGCATTCAGCGCATACGATTTGGCGAGGACATCGGGCTGCACTGCTGCCAATGACTTTTCGGGTCCAACGCCATCAATTGTCAGCGCACCCGTTGCATCAACGATCAGGCGGTAAGGCCCTGCGCCAGCGCTTGCCTTTGCTTGCGCTGCCAGGCTGGCGGTGTCCAGCAGATCGAACCGGCTGTCTTGCGATCGGGACACCATTTCAACGTGAGTGCACTGCGGGTCCAGTTGCAAAGCGTTTACAAAGGCATGCCCGATGGCACCACTTGCACCCACCACAAGCGCCCGGTATCCCGATGGGAAGAGCGTCGTCATGGCAATATTGGCAAAAGTCCGCGGGGCATTCGGCCCTCCTTGGCCCAAGCGCTGTCCACAGCAGTGCAGCCGACGATGGCCTGCATCATGAACGCGCGTCGGTTGTTCGCAAGGATTGGGGTCCTTGTTTTCATAGGGCACTCCAGGGTTGTGTTGACATACGCCAGCAATTAAACGCGATGTTCAATCCCGTCACGCGCTGGCCGGACCGGCACGGGCGTTGTTTGAGCATGCGCTTCAAATGGTCGCGGAGCGCGAGGGGCTGGTATTGCAGAGCGCCGAGTAGCTCGGAAGGTGATGCTGTATTGCGCAAAGTGGTAACCTGTAATTTCCATGAACTGGCTGAATAGACTGGAAGGCTCCCGGCGCGCAGCAAGCGGCTTGGAATGGCGCATCTGGCGCAAGCTCCCGCTCATCGCGTTGGTCGGGACACTGGTGCCTGCGCTACTTTGGGTGGCGCTTGATTGGGGGCTGAACCCGGAGTCCAGTGCCAGGCATGCGCGTTGGCTGTTGACGGCCAGTTATGTGGTTTGGGGCGTTGTGGTTTTTCACTGGACCATGGTGCTGACCCTCGCAATCGGATGCGCCATTGTGGTGGTGATGAAGGGCCCCGGTTATGTGGCCGATGCCTACCCCTTGTCGCACAGGGATAGTCCAGCAGGACAGGACAGCAAAGAGTGAACATTCCACTTCGGCATATCGACGATGCCGACAATTCCACTGCCTTACGCACTTCGGATACATAAAAAAACCGGCTCGCAACGCGGCCGGTTCTTCTGGGGCGGAAAGAATTACTTCTTCAGGCACTCGCTCATGAACTTCTTGCGCTCGTCGCCTTTCATGTCTTTGGCCTCGACATTGCAGGTCTTCATCTTGCTTTGCTGCGTCACAGGTGCGGCCGGCTTGGCACTCAGGCATTCCTTCATAAAGGCCTTGCGCTCGTCGCCTTTTTTGTCCTTGGCTTCCACATTGCAGGTCTTCATCTTGCCTTGCTGCGCGGTGGGTGCTTTTTCGTCGGCAGCGTGGGCCACGCCTACGGCCATCGTCAGACCCAGGGCCAGCAGGGAAATCAATTTCTTCATGTTGTGTCCTTCAGAAAATGTGACAGTCATACAAACTTGCGGTGCGAATCCGCGGATGGATTCCAGCACATAACGCACGTACTGGCAATGCGGATGACCCCGGTGGCGGCGCACCCGTAAAATCAGCCCCCATGCTCTCTGTCAAAACTGAACTTCTGCAGGCGCTGGCCGCCTGCCTGGAAACGCTTTCCCCCGGTGCCGGCGCCAAAGCCGCGTTTGAATCCCCCAAAGTGGCTGCCCATGGCGACTTGGCGACCACCGCCGCCATGCAGCTGGCCAAGCCGCTCAAGCTCAATCCGCGCCAGCTGGCCGAAGCCCTGCGCACCGCCATGCTGGCCCAGCCGGCTTTTGTGGCGTGGGTGGAGGCCGTGGAGATCGCCGGTCCCGGCTTTATCAATATCCGCCTCAAGCCTGCAGCCAAGCAGCAGATCGTGCGTGAGGTGCTGGAGGCAGGTGCACGCTTTGGCATGCAGGCCGACAATGGCCAGCGCATGCTGGTGGAATTTGTGTCCGCCAACCCCACCGGGCCACTGCACGTGGGCCACGGCCGCCAGGCGGCGCTGGGCGACGCCATTTGCAACCTGTTCCAGACCCAGGGTTGGGATGTGTACCGTGAGTTTTATTACAACGATGCCGGCGTGCAGATCAGTACCCTGGCCAATTCCACCCAGTTGCGCGCCAAAGGCTTCAAGCCTGGTGACGCCGAGTGGCCCGAAGCGGCCTACAACGGCGACTACATTGCCGACATCGCCAGCGACTATCTGGCCAAGAAGACGGTGCATTCCGACGACCGCGAATTCACCGCCAGTGGCGATGTGGATGCGCTGGACGATATTCGCCTGTTTGCCGTGGCCTACCTTCGCCACGAGCAGGACCTGGACCTCAAGGCGTTCTCGGTGAAGTTTGACAACTACTATCTGGAGTCGAGTCTGTACACCAGCGGCCGCGTGGACGCAGCTGTGCAAAAGCTGCGCGATGCCGGCAAGACCTACGAGCACGACGGCGCGCTGTGGCTCAAGTCCACCGACTATGGGGACGACAAGGACCGTGTGATGCGCAAGGGCGACGGTAGCTACACCTACTTTGTGCCGGATGTGGCCTACCACATCAGCAAGTGGGAGCGCGGTTTCACCAAGGTCGTCAACATCCAGGGCACCGACCACCACGGCACCATTGCCCGGGTGCGCGCCGGCCTACAGGCGGCCGGTGTGGGCATTCCGCAGGGTTACCCGGACTATGTGCTGCACACCATGGTGCGCGTGGTCAAAGGTGGCGAAGAAGTCAAGATCAGCAAGCGCGCGGGCAGCTATGTGACGCTGCGCGACCTGATCGAATGGACCAGCAAGGATGCGGTGCGTTTTTTCCTGCTGTCCCGCAAGCCCGATACCGAGTACACCTTCGACGTGGACCTGGCGGTGGCCAAAAACAACGACAACCCGGTGTACTACGTGCAGTACGCGCATGCGCGCATCTGTTCGGTGCTGGCGACCTGGGGCGGTGATGTGGCCAATTTGCAGGGCGTGGACCTGTCTGCGCTGCAGAGCCCGCAGGCCCAGGCGCTCATGCTGCTGCTGGCCAAGTACCCTGACATGCTGACGGCTGCAACCGTGGATTTTGCGCCGCATGATGTGACTTTTTACCTGCGCGAACTCGCCGCCAGCTACCACAGCTACTACGATGCCGAGCGCATTCTGGTGGACGATGAGGCGGTCAAGCTCGCCCGGCTGGCCCTGGTCGCCGCCACGGCGCAGGTGTTGCACAATGGCCTGGCAGTGCTGGGCGTGAGTGCCCCGCAAAAAATGTAATCCATGGTTTTAACAAGCAGCGAGACATCTGGCATGAAGCATCAGCGCGGCGGAACTTTTCTGGGGTTCATCATTGGAGTGGTAGTCGGACTGGCGGCAGCCCTGGCCGTGGCGGTGTACGTCACCAAAGTGCCGGTGCCCTTTGTGAACAAGGGGCAGAGCCGCTCCGCAGAGCAGGATGCCGCCGAGGCCAAGAAAAACAAGGACTGGGATCCCAACGCCCCCCTGTACGGCAAGAACCCCGCCAAGGCGGTGCAGCCGGCCACGCCCGCTGAGCCTGTGGCTGGCAAACCTGCCGCCAAAGAAGAGGCCAAGCCGGCGGACAAGAATGCGGAATCCAAACCCGCAGTGTCTGCCGATCCGCTGGGCGATCTGGCCAAGGCCAAAGCGGCTGCCGCCGATGCGGAGCCCTTCGTGTACTACGTGCAGGTGGGGGCATTCCGTACGCCGGAAGACGCAGAGACCCACAGAGCCAAACTGTCCCTCAGTGGCATTGAGTCCAAGGTATCCGAGCGCGAGCAGTCGGGCCGCATGGTCTACCGGGTGCGCGTGGGGCCGTTCGAGAAGAAGGAAGACGGCGAGCGTGCCAAGGAAAAACTCGACAAGGCCGGGCTGGATACCGCCCTGGTGCGCGTCCAGCGCTGAAGTGTCTTGCAGGAACTTTATGGGCTGGCAACGGTCCGACCCGTCTATTTGGAGATTCTGAACCCATGAAACGTCGCGATTTTTCCCGGGCTGCCACAGGTGTAGCCATGCTGTCTTCTCTGGCGCCCGTCGCTACCTTGGCCCAGTCGGCCAGGCCCGTTGCCGGGACGGATTACCAGGTTCTGGATGCCCGGGCGCCGGTCGATGCGCCTGCCGGCAAGATCGAGGTGGTGGAGTTCTTCTGGTACAGCTGCCCCCATTGCAATGCGTTTGAACCTGCGCTGGAAGCCTGGGTGAAAAAGCTGCCCAAGGATGTGGTGTTTCACCGTGCTCCGGTGGCATTCCGTGACGACTTTGTGCCGCAGCAGCGCCTGTACTATGCGCTCGACGCCATGGGTCTGGTGGACAAGTTGCACGCCAAAGTGTTTGCGGCCATTCATGTGGAGAGGCTGAACCTGACCAAGGCCGATGCCATCATTGAATGGGTGGCCCGCCAGGGCGTGGACCGTGCGAAGTTTGTGGAGCAGTTCAATTCCTTCAGCACGGCCACCAAATCGTCGCGCGCCGCCAAATTGCAGAACGAGTACCGGGTGGAAGGCGTGCCAGCGCTGGGTATCGCTGGCCGTTTTTACACCGATGGCTCGCTGGCACGTAGCATGGAACGGGCATTGCAGGTCACCGAATCCCTTATGGCCGACGTACGCGCAGGTCGCTGAAGTACGCCTTAAAGCAATAAATACGCCCGCCGCGGCGTATCCAGGCACGAATTGTTGCAGTGGCTCGGTACAATGACCGAAGCCCTCTGTCAGCAAGTTTCGTGCCTTTATGAAAAACCCCCTTATTTCCACCTGGATTGCGCTGGCTTTGGCTGGCGCCGCAGGTTTTGCGCTGGCTGAAAATGCCGACCGCAACAAGCCTATGAATATCGAGGCCGACAGCCTGCGGTACGACGACCTTAAGCAAGTGAGCGTTTTTACCGGGCGTGTGGTGCTGACCAAAGGCACCATCCAGATTCGAGGGGGGCGGATCGAAGTACGGCAAGACCCGGATGGTTTCCAATTCGGCACGGTCACCGGTGCGCAGCAGTCCCTGGCTTTTTACCGGCAGAAGCGCGAAGGGCTGGATGAGTACATCGAGGGCGAGGCCGAAGTCATCGAATACGACGGCAAGGCCGATACCGTCAAATTCACCGGCAAGGCCCAGTTGCGGCGGCTGCGCGGGACCGCACTGGCCGATGAAATTACCGGTGGCGTCATCCTGTACGAGAACCTCACCGACAAGTTTTCTGTCGACGGCAATGCAAGCAAAGGCCCTACGGGAGTGGCTGGAGCGCCTGCTGGGCGTGTGCGGGCCATGCTGACGCCCAAATCCGAAGGGACTTCGGGGGCTACGGCTCCCGCATCGTCTGCGACCACTTTGCGCCAGACCACAACCCTGGGTGGAGCGTCGAAGTGACGGAGTTCAAACCGGGAAGCCTGGAAGCCCGGCATCTGCAGAAGTTTTATGGCAAGCGCCAGGTGGTCAAGGACGTGTCGCTGACCGTGCACACGGGTGAGGTGGTGGGGCTGCTGGGCCCCAATGGCGCCGGCAAAACCACCTCGTTTTACATGATTGTGGGCCTATTGCGGGCGAGTGCCGGCGACATCAACATCGATGGCCAGAGCATTGAACACATGCCGATTCACCGACGTGCGCGTCTGGGGCTGGGCTACCTGCCGCAGGAAGCATCCATTTTCCGCAAGCTCAATGTGGAGGACAACGTGCGCGCGGTTCTGGAACTGCAGCGCAATGAGGCCGGCAAGCCACTCAAGGACGCCGAGATTGAGGTGCGTCTAACCGAGTTGCTGCAGGAACTGCGCGTCGATCACTTGCGGGACTCGCCTGCGCTGGCGCTGTCGGGTGGCGAGCGGCGCCGGGTGGAAATTGCCCGTGCACTGGCCACCAACCCGCGATTTATTCTGCTGGACGAACCGTTTGCCGGGATCGACCCTATTGCGGTCATTGAAATCCAGCGCATCATCAATTTCCTCAAGGCCCGTGGCATCGGCGTTTTGATTACCGACCACAACGTGCGCGAAACCCTGGGCATCTGCGACCACGCCTTCATCATCAGTGACGGTACCGTGCTGGCGCAGGGAACGCCTGCCGAGATCGTTGACAACGCCGAGGTGCGCCGCGTGTACCTGGGCGAGCACTTTAGGATGTGATGAAGCCTGGTCTTTCATTGCGCGTTTCGCAGCATCTGACGCTTACGCCGCAACTGCAGCAGTCGATCCGCTTGCTGCAACTCTCCACGCTGGAGCTGAGCCAGGAAGTCGAGCAGATGCTCGACGAGAACCCGTTTCTGGAAATTGCAGAAGAGCGTGCCGAGCGGGAGGATTTTGGCCTGGACCAGGCGGATGTCGCGGTCAGTGAGAACGATCGGGATGCTGAGTTTGCTCCTAATTTAGTAGCTGACTATGCAATATCCACGGGGGTTGGTGACCAGAATAATGATGAAGTTACCCCCCTTTCGGGCGACGCAGGCCCCAGTTGGGAGGGTGACGGCACCACCGAGACCGCCCCCGACGATGGCGAGTGGGGCGGCGACGCCAAGGCGCACGCCAACAACCTGGGCGACGACGAGGACAAGGACGCCACCGAGCTGGCCCGTACCACGGAATCACTGCAGGTTCACCTGCACCGTCAGGCATTGAGCCTGCGATCGAGTCCCGAAGATGCTGCAGCATTGCGCTTTCTGATCGAGTCGCTCAACGACGACGGCTATCTGGAAGATCCGCTGGAAGACCTGGCGCGCAGTCTCAACCCCGCCGATGAAGAGCAACTGGACGAACTGATGCACCACTTCACGGTGGCCCTGGGCCTGTTGCACAGCCTGGAGCCAGTGGGCGTGGGGGCGCGAAACCTGGGCGAGTGCCTGTGTCTGCAAATCAGCGAGCACTTGCGCCACGCCAGCCAGGACGATACCGAGATGTTGCAGGTCGCGCTGGCCATTTGCCGCCAGCCGATGGAACTGCTGGCACGTCGTGATATCAAGCGCCTGGTGCAGCTGGGGGTGGGCAGCGACGCACTGGTGCGCGAGGCCATTGCCCTGATTGGCCGGCTGGAGCCCAAACCGGGCCGGCGCTTCATCGATGTGGAGCGCAACATCGTGGTGCCTGATGTGCTGGTGGTGCAGGTGGGGCCGACCCGACCCGGCCAGCAGCCGAAGTTTCAGGTGCGCCTGAACCCGGATGTGATGCCGCGCCTGCGGGTGCATGACATTTACGCCAACGTGCTGCGCAACCACCGCGGGGGCAAGGACAGTGGCAGCCATGCCATGCTGCAGCAGCGCCTGCAGGAAGCGCGGTGGTTCATCAAGAACATCCAGCAGCGTTTTGACACCATCCTGCGCGTCAGCACCGCGATTGTGGAGCGCCAGAAGAGCTTTTTCATCCACGGCGAACTGGCCATGCGCCCGCTGGTACTGCGCGAGATCGCCGATGAGTTGGGGTTGCACGAGTCCACCATCAGCCGGGTGACCACCGCCAAGTACATGGCCACGCCGTTCGGCACGTTCGAGCTCAAATATTTCTTCGGTTCCGGACTTGGGACCGAGTCGGGTGGCAACGCGTCGAGCACTGCGGTGCGCGCGCTGATCAAGCAGTTCATCGCCTCGGAGAGCCCGAAAAAGCCCTTGAGCGATAACCAGATTTCCGACATGCTCAAGGAGCAGGGCATTGAGTGTGCCCGGCGTACCGTGGCGAAATACCGCGAGGGCTTGAAGATTGCCCCCGCCTCACTGCGTAAGGCGCTATGAACCTCCTATGAACCAGCTTCAACTTTTCCTGCCCTGCGCCGCTGGCGTGGAGGACTACCTGGCGCACGAGGTGCACAACCTCACAGGTCTGATGGGTGAAGACCTGCTGACCCGCCGTGGCGGCGTGATGGCGCGTGCGTCCTGGCGTGACGCGATGCGCCTGAACCTGCACTGCCGTCTGGCCCAACGCGTGCTGGTGCAGCTGTCGTACACCGACTACCGCAACGAGCAGGACCTGTACCGCGCGGCCAAGGAGGTGGCCTGGGAGATCTGGTTCACGCCCAAGCAGAGCATCAAGGTCGAAGTAACCGCGCAGCACAGCCCGCTGACCAGCCTGAATTTTGCAGCGCTCAAGATCAAGGATGCGGTGTGCGACCGTTTCCGCGACAAGGCCCACGGTGTGCGCCCCGACGTCAATACCCAGTGGCCCGATGTGCGCATTTATGCCCATCTGACCACCGACACCTGCTCGCTGTACATCGACACCTCGGGCGAACCGCTGTTCAAGCGCGGCTGGCGCGAGGACAAGGGCGATGCGCCGCTGAAGGAAACCCTGGCTGCGGCCATGATTGCCGCCAGTGGCTGGGCCGATGGCGACGACGATCTGCAACCCCTGTATGACCCCTGCTGCGGCAGCGGCACGATTGCCATTGAGGCCGCGCAGATTGCTTGCAATATCGCGCCGGGTTCGTTGCGCCATTTCGCGTTTGAGAAATACGTGCCGTTTCAACCCCATGTGTGGGCCGCTATCAAGCAGGAGGCGGCGGACGCGGTGGTCAAGCCCGAACCGGGCCAGAAAGCATTGATCTATGGCAGCGATGTGTCGCACCGCATGGTGGACTTTGCGCAGCGCAATGCCGAGCGCGCCGGTGTGGCCGACGTCATCGAGTTCCGTGGTGGCGACGCCTTGCAGCGCATGCCGCCCATCGAGGGTGGCGGTGTGATGGTGCTGAACCCACCCTATGGCGAGCGCATCGGTATTGGTGGGGTCGCGGGTGAGGGTGCGCAGGCCCGTTTTGGCCAGCGCGAGATTGCCCAGACCGAAGACGGCGGCGAATTCTTCAGCCAGCTGGCCACGCACTGGAAAAAAAACTTCTCAGGCTGGACGGCCTGGGTGCTCACGCCCGACCTTAAACTCCCCGGCAAGATGCGCCTCAAGGAGTCACGACGCGTGCCGATGTGGAATGGCCCGCTCGAATGCCGCCTGTTCAAGTTCGATATGGTGGCGGGCAAGATGG
>JAGWUS010000024.1 GCA_028868305.1 Burkholderiales bacterium
CAGCGGCAGCAAGCAGGCCGCCTGGCGCGTGGACCCGGCGCTGAGTGGCGCTGCAGGCGCAATGGGCGACATTGGCTCGCACGCCGAGAACCTGCTGAGCACGGTGACAGGGCTGAAGATCGAAGCGCTGTGTGCGGATCTGAGCACCATGGGCGCAGGCCGCATGCTGGACGATGACGGCAACCTGTTGCTGCGCCTGCAAGGTGGCGCGCGCGGTGTACTGATCGCCTCACAAATTTGCACCGGCAGCGAGAACGACCTGCGCCTGCGCGTGAGTGGCACGGGGGGCAGCCTGGTCTGGTGCCAGGAGAACCCCAACCAGTTGCTGCACGCGCCGCTGGAAGGCCCGACACGCACCATCACACGCGCCTCAGCCGGCATGTGCGAATCGGCCGTGCGCGCCTCTCGCCTACCCTCGGGTCACCCCGAAGGGTTTATCGAGGCCTTTGCCAACGTCTACCTGGGCGTAGCGGCCGATATCCGCGCACGCCTGCAGGGCGTGGCGGCCGACCCGCTGGCCGCGGACTACCCGCGCGCAGAAGACGGTGCACGCGGCGTGTATTTCATCGAGAAAGTGCTGGAATCCGCAGGCAGCACGCAGAAGTGGACCCATCTGGTCAACACTCCAAACGCTTGACCTGCGGCAAGGCCCGGGGGTCGGGCAAATCCAGTACAGTGGCAAGGCGTGCTTACGCTTTATTACCTGTCCACGGACCAGCCCCGCCATGCAACCCATACAGCTATTTGATCCCGCTTCCAGCACTTACACCTATGTTCTATTTGATGAACAATCGCGTGAGGCGCTCATCATTGACCCCGTAGACGACCAGTTGGAGCGCGACCTGGCGGTGCTGCGCCAGAACAGCCTGAGGTTGCTGTGGACCGTGGAGACACATGCCCATGCCGACCACATCACCAGCGCAGGCCTGCTGGCAGAACACACCGGCGCCAGGACAGCAGCGCCGCAGGGCTGCGGGATTCTCACCGCGGCGGTGCAACTGACCGACGGCGACACCCTGGCATTCGGTACCGAAAACATCAGGGCACTGGATACCCCTGGCCACACCGCCGGGAGCATGAGCTTCGTCTGGCACACCCATGTATTCACGGGTGACACACTGCTGATCAACGGCTGTGGGCGCACCGATTTCCAGAGTGGCAGCTCCGAGGCCATGTACCACAGCCTGACGCAAATCCTGTTCAAGCTGCCCGACGAGACGACCGTCTGGCCCGGCCACGACTACCACGGACGGACCCACTCGACCATTGGCGCAGAGAAGTCTGGCAACGCGCGGGTGGCCGGAAAAACACTGGCCGAATTCAGCGCCATCATGGAAGCCCTGCACCTGCCCAAACCCCGGCGCATTGATGAAGCTGTGCCTGCCAACCTGACATCAGGGGTGCGCCACGATGCGGGGGGCGCGGGCTCCCAAACCCTGCGAGACGCTGCAGGCTACGCAGGGGATGTGTCGGCCGCACTTGCCTACGCCTGGTGGCAGGCCGGTGAGGCGGTACTGGTGGACGTACGCACTGATGCCGAACGCGAATGGGTCGGATTCATTCCAGGGGCTGTCGCTATCGCCTGGAAGCAGTGGCCGGGCATGGCCATGAACCCTGCATTTGATACCGCCATTCAGGCAGCGGTACCCGCCGGGGAAAAAGTCGTACTCCTGTGCCGCAGCGGCGTGCGATCCATCGCCGCCGCCAAACGCGCAACCGAACTCGGCCTGCAGGCTTACAACATTCTGGAAGGTTTTGAGGGCGATCCGGATGCACATGCCCACCGCGGCAACAAGGGTGGCTGGCGCATGCGCGGCCTGCCATGGCGCCAAGGGTAATGCAGCATGACCTTTCTTGCACTGGATATCGGCAACACGCGACTCAAATGGGCGCAGTACGACAGCCCCAACCCCGACGCAACACTGTTACACCACGGCGCAGAGTTTCTGGAAAACATTGACCGCCTGGCGGAGGGGCCCTGGAGCAATATGCAGCCCCCCACCAAGGTGTTGGGCTGCATTGTGGCCGGCGATGCCGTCAAGCGACGTGTACAGGACCAGATGGAACAATGGGATGTTGCCCCGCAATGGGTGGTTGCATCTGACGCGGAGGCCGGTCTGCGCAATGGCTATGACCATCCGGCCCGGCTGGGAGCAGACCGTTGGGTCGCCATGATTGGTGCCTACCATCGCATGCTGGCCCAGGGTCCTGCGCGCCCTATGGTGGTGGTCATGGTGGGCACCGCGGTAACGGTGGAAGCGGTGGATACCTCGGGCAAGTTTCTGGGAGGCTTTATTCTGCCGGGCCACGGGATCATGCTGCGGGCACTGGAGTCTGGCACGGCCGGACTGCACGTGCCGACCGGTGAAGTCAAAGAGTTCCCCACCAACACCAGCGATGCGCTCACCAGCGGCGGCACCTACGCCATCGCCGGCGCAGTGGAGTGCATGGTGCAGCATGTGCGCGCGCACTGCAAGGCAGAACCCAAATGCATCATGACCGGTGGTGCCGGATGGAAAATGGCACCCAGCATGACACGACCGTTCGAACTGGTCGATAACCTGATCTTTGATGGCCTGCTGCAAATGGCCAAGCATCGCTTTGCCACCTGAGACACATGCTTAAAGACCCAGCAACTGACCGCTCGTGTCATGCGAGGGATCGGCGATTGCCAGGTGCCCGCATGCGCTCGACCCTATCCACCCTGATCGTTATCCCGTCCCCCTTGCCAGCCAGGACTCCACCAGCCTGACCCAATAAGTCGCCCCCAGCGGAATCAGTGTGTCATTGAAATCGTAGCTCGGGTTGTGCAGCATGCAGGGGCCGCCACCATGGCCCGACTCCCGATGGGCACCATTGCCATTCGAAATAAAGCAGTAGCAACCCGGCTTCGCCATCAGCATGTAAGAAAAATCTTCGGCCCCCATGGTGGGTTCCTGTGGCCCCACATTGGCTTCACCCACGATGCCAGCCATCACCTTTCGCGCAAATTCCGCCTCGGGCGCCGAGTTGATCGTGGGCGGATAGTTGCGGTTGAACGCGAATTCACACTGTGCGCCATAGGCTGCCGCAGTGTGCGTTGCCACTTCGCGCATGCGGCGCTCAATCATGTCCAGCAGTTCCACCGTGAAAGTGCGCACCGTTCCGCGCAATTCGCAACTGTCGGGAATGACATTGGTAGCTTCACCCGCGTGGATCATGGTGACCGAAATCACGCCAGCATCAATTGGCTTGGCATTGCGGCTGATGATGGTCTGGAAGGCCTGCACCATCTGGCAGGCCACCGGTACAGGATCCAATGCGTTGTGCGGCATGGCGGCATGTCCGCCCTTACCACGGATGGTGATGGTGAATTCATTGCTCGATGCCATCACGGGGCCGGCACTCACTGCAAAATGCCCCACTTCGTCGCCTGGCCAGTTGTGCATGCCAAAGACCGCCTCCACCGGAAACTTCTCGAACAGGCCGTCCTGGATCATTTCCCGCGCGCCCCCTCCGCCTTCTTCGGCCGGCTGAAAGATCAGGTAGACGGTGCCATCGAAGTTGCGCTCGGTCGCCAGATACTGCGCAGCCGCAAGCAGCATGGCGGTGTGCCCATCGTGCCCGCAGGCATGCATCTTGCCCGGATACTGGCTGGCATGGCTGAAGGTGTTGAACTCCTGCATGGGAAGAGCATCCATATCGGCCCGCAATGCGATGGCACGCCGGGAACTGCCCGCCTTGACGACACCCACGACCCCCGTGGTCCCGAGCCCCCTGTGAATGGGAATACCCCACTCCGTCAGCTTGGCCGCCACCACATCCGAAGTCCGCACCTCGCTGAAACATAACTCAGGATGCGCATGCAGATCGCGCCGCAGGGCAGCGACATCTGGCGCATTGAAAACAATGGCTTCAATCAGGTTCATCCGGTCATTATGGCGCTGCAGGTTTACCATTACCAGCATGACAAATTCCCACGAAACTGGCGACGACGAAACCACTGAAGTACTCGGCGCCTGCCCGCATGATTGCCCGGATACCTGCTCCATGGTCACCACCGTGCGCAATGGCATTGCCATCAAGGTGCATGGCAATGCAAACCACCCTGCGACGCACGGCGCGCTGTGCACCAAAGTGTCACGCTACCCGGAGCGCACCTACCACCCCGAGCGCATCCTGCAGCCCCTGCGCCGTGTGGGGCCCAAGGGGTCGGGCCAGTTTGAAACGGTCAGCTGGGATGTTGCCCTGCAAGACATCGCCTCCCGCCTCAAAGCCATTGCAAGCCAGGGGCCGCGTGGGCCCGAACGCATACTGCCCTACAGCTATGCCGGCACCATGGGCCAGGTGCAGGGCGAGAGCATGGCTGCGCGGTTTTTCAACAAATTGGGGGCCTCGCAACTGGACTACACCATTTGCGCCTCGGCAGGCGGTGAAGGCTTGACGCAGACGCTGGGGGGCAAGCTTGGGATGCGGGTGCAATTCTTTGCTGAATCCAAACTCATAGTGATCTGGGGCAGCAATTCGATTGGCAGCAACCTGCACTTCTGGCGCCATGTGCAAACCGCCAAGCGCAATGGCGCAAGGGTCATCTGCATTGATCCCCGGCGCACCGAAACTGCCGAAAAATGCCACGAACACATTGCACTGCTGCCCGGCACAGACGGCGCGCTGGCGCTGGCCATGATGCACGAACTGATCGTGCACGACTGGCTAGACCACGATTACATCGACCGGTTTACCACCGGCTGGGAACAGCTGCGGCAAAGAGCGCTGGAATGGTCCCCGGAGCGTGCCGCCGCCATCTGCGGCGTATCGCCAGAGCAGATCTGTGCACTGGCCCGGGATTACGGAATGGCCGGCGTTCGTGGTGAGCCGGCAGCCATCCGGATGAACTATGGATTGCAACGGGTGCACGGCGGTGGCAACGCCGTGCGCGCGATTGCATGTCTGCCTGCACTCACGGGAGCCTGGCGCCACCGGGCGGGTGGGGTGTTGCTGTCAAGCTCGGGGACATTTTCTGTCGACAAGGCGGCATTGCAACGCCCGGACCTGCGCGCAGGAAAGACGGCGCGCACCATCAACATGGTCACCATCGGTGACGATTTGCTGCGCAAGTCCAGCGAGACTTTCGGCCCGGCCATTGAAGCGGTGCTTGTCTACAACAGCAACCCGGTGGCCGTGGCGCCCGAGTCGTCCAAAGTGGTAGCGGGGTTTGCACGGGAAGACCTGTTCACCGTTGTTCTGGAGCACTTTTTGACCGATACGGCGGATTACGCCGACTATGTGCTGCCCGCGACCACCCAGCTTGAGCATTGGGACATACATACCAGTTATGGCCACACAGACGTTCTGCTCAACCGCCCCTCCATCGCTCCCCTTGGACAAGCCCGGCCCAACACAGAGATCTTTCGGGGGCTGGCGCGGCATATGGATTTCACAGACTCCTGTTTCGCCGACGACGATCTCACCCTGTGCCAAAGCGCGTTTGGCAGTAACGTGGATTTTTCCGCCCTTCAGCGCGATGGCTTCGTTCCACTGCCGGTAGAAGATGCGCCATTTGCAAAGGGCGGTTTTCCGACACCGTCCGGTAAATGTGAGTTCTTCAGCGCACGCCTGGAGCAGCAGGGGCTGGACGGGTTGCCGGGTTATGTGCCCAACCACGAGGTGCCAAGGACGGGCACAAGCTACCCCCTGGCTTTTATTTCCCCCCCCGCACGCAACTTCCTGAACTCCACGTTTGTCAATGTAAAAAGCCTGCGCGACATCGAAGGCGCGCCGCTCCTGGAAATATCCGTTCAGGACGCGAGCGAGCGCGGCATTGCATCCGGGGACGTGGTGCGAGTCTTCAACCCCCGCGGCAGCTATCGGTGCACTGCGCGGGTGAGCGACCGGGCACGCGCCGGCGTAGTCCATGGACTGGGTATCTGGTGGCGCAAGCTAGGTCTGGATGGACGCAATGTCAATGAGCTCACCAGCCAGAATCTTACCGACATGGGCCGTGGCCCCACCTTCTACGATTGCGTGGTGCAAGTCGAAAAAAGCAGTAAGCCGTAAGGTTGCAGGTGCGCAGGCTAACGGCGCTTCCGTCCGAAGTTCAGTATGCGGGTGGCAATCATGGTTTCCGTCATGAAACAGGCCAACGCGAGCATGAAGCAGGCTACTCCACCCAGGAAGGTCGCTACCGAGAAGCGCTGCATCGGGAGTTCAATGGTTTCCCCCAGAAAGAGAATGACGATGGTGGCACCGATCAGAAAGGCGCACAGCGTCAGCAAGCCAATGCTCGTATTGGCCAACTTCCCGCGTGTACGCAAATCGCGCAACTCGGTCTGTGCAATGGACATGTCAGCGGTTGACAACTCGCCCTTGACACGCTCTTCCAGCACCCTGGCACGGTCAATGATACGGGCCAGGCGGTTGGCCACTGCACCAATCATTCCGGCGACAGCAGTAAGCAGAAATACGGGGGCAACCGCCAGCTGGATGCCATGCGATACGGTGTCGGAATCAAGTGGGAAGGCCATGGTTTACTTTCGCGGAGCAGGGTGGCGCCAATTTCACCAGAAAACCCGGACACAAATGTAAAGTTCACCCGCTTTTTGCCCCCATGTCAGCCATTTCGGTGCCACGAACCGTTAGTGGCAGACAAGGTGTCTGCCTACGGTGGTGACAACCCATTCATTTCCTTCTGGAACATGTGCCCATGAATAAGCGATTCTTGCTGTTGCCCATGCTGTGTGTATGGGGGTTCGCCACGGCCCAGGATATGGGTCGGGTGATTTCTTCCACCCCTGTGATGCAACAGGTGGGCGTACCCCGCCAGGTCTGCACCACCGAACAGGTGGAAGTTCAGCCGCCCAAGTCGGGCGCTGGTGCCGCATTGGGGGCCATTGCGGGTGGCGCACTGGGAAGCGCCGCCGGACACGGACCTGGCCGCGCTGCGGCAACGGTCATTGGCGCCATTGGCGGCGCAGTGGTGGGCGACCGCATTGAAGGCACTCCCGACACGCAAATACAGTCAGTGCAACGCTGCGGGATGCAAACTTTCTTTGAGAACCGTACGGTAGCCTACAACGTCGTTTATGAGTACGCTGGAAAGCAATATGCCGTCCAGATGCCCAATGACCCCGGGGCCACGATCGCACTGCAGGTTGCCCCGGTTGGGGCCAACGCTCAGGGGACCATTTCTGGTCCCGCACCGCTTCATCAGTCACCCATCTACATACAGCCGGCAACATCCGTCATTGTTACGCGCCAGTTTTACCCGTATTACTACCCGCAGCCCCTGTATGCGCCCATCGCGATCGACCTGGGATTTGGTTACCGTGACATACGCTGGGGCCGTGGTCATGGTTACCATCCACCACCGCCACACTGGCGCTAAAGAACTTCAGTCCCTGCTCAGGCGGGCTGGGCCAGCGCACGCGAGCGGCTGGAGCCATCGCCCAGATGAAACACGCTGACCGTATGCAGCAGCGACTTGGCCTGCTGCTCCAGTGACTGCGCTGCCGCCGCAGCCTCTTCCACCAGAGCGGCGTTCTGCTGCGTTACCTGGTCCATCTGCCCCACGGCCTGGTTGACCTGTTCGATACCGGACGCCTGGTCCTGGCTTGCCACCGTGACCTCACGCATGAGGTCGGCAACGCGACGCACGCCCACCACGATTTCGTCCATGGTGCTGCCCGCCTGCTCGACCAGCTTGCAACCTTCACTGACGTTGGTTACCGACGCGCCAATCAGGTCCTTGATTTCCTTCGCCGCTGCGGCCGACCGCCCCGCCAGGCTGCGTACCTCGCTGGCCACCACCGCAAAACCGCGCCCCTGTTCACCAGCACGCGCCGCCTCGACTGCTGCGTTGAGGGCAAGAATGTTGGTCTGAAAAGCAATGCCGTCGATCAGGCCGATGATGTCGGCAATCTTGCCCGACGACGCATTGATGGCCTCCATGGTATGCACCACCTGCGCCACAACCGTGCCACCGCGGACCGCCACTTCTGCGGCAGTGTCCGCCAACTGGTTGGCGTGGCGCCCGCTTTCAAAGGTCTGTTTAACGTGCTCTGCAAGTTCTTCCATGGAGGCAGCTGTCTGTTCCAGCGCGCTGGCCTGCTCCTCGGTGCGCGAAGACAGATCCAGGTTACCTGCGGCAATCTGGCTGGTGGCCGTTGCCATGCTGTCTGCGCCATTACGGACCTGATGAACGATGTTGACCAGACTGTCATTCATGTCCTGCAGTGCGGCAATAAGTTCACCTGTTTCGTCCTTTGTGCGGGGCGTGACCTGTCCAGTAAGGTCACCCGACGCTACCGTTTTGGCCATGCGCACCGCCTCATGGATGGGCCGGGTTATTGCCGTCGTCAGCCAGTATGAAAAAGCTCCCCCCACCACCAACCCAAGCCCCCCCAGAACTATCAGCAAGGTACGGGCACCCGCCGTTTTGCTTTTGAGTTCGGCACTGCTGTCAACCACAATCTTGCGTTGCAATTCGTTGAGTCCGTTGATCGGCGCCTGCAAGGCATCGAGGGCCGGCAGGGTTTCCGCATTCAACAGTGCAACGGCATCGTCCCGCTTGCCGTCTTCGACCAGCTTTCCGACCTTGCTGAAGGACACCACATAGGCAGCGCGTGCCGCCTTGAGCTTGCCCAGAAAGGCCTTACCTTCCGGCAGGTAAATCAGCTTGTCCAGGGTATCGAGAGCGGTGGAAATGGTTTTCTTGTTGACCTCGATTTCACTTTTGATGCGGGCAATCTGCTCAGGACTGGTGGCAATCACCAGCTCCATGGTGCGCCGTGCATTGGCCCGCGTGGTAGCGTTGATCACATTGGTCGCCTCGGCCTTGACCCAATCTTTCTCAATGATGCGGTCATTGATCTCGCCAATATCGCCAAATCGCACCACACTCACCACGACCATGATCAGCATCATGGCGATGACCAAGCCAAACCCGGCACCCATACGGACACCTATTTTCAAATCCCCAAATCCCATACCTGTCTCCCTAGGCATTGCCAGGCGGGCGTATATTCGCACCGCGTCTCATACCCATATCGGCACCCATGGCACCCTCCTGAACTGAATTCAGCAAATTTTTTGCGGCAGGATACACCACGTCCTCTTCCAGACGAATATGCGCGCCGTACATGGCCACGAATTTCTCGACGGCATCCCGCCGCAATGCAGCAAAAGGCTGCGGGGTCCCCTCCTGGCAAGAGACCAGGCTGGTCAACACGGTGCGCAATGCAGCCCATCGTGTCTCCATCTGGCGATGCTGCTCCATCAACTGCTGAACTGCGGACGCCAGAGCAGTGTCGCCACCCGCCAGCACCGCCGGAAACACATGGATTTCTTCATCCTGGTGATGCAGGGGTGCCGCCACATCAAAGTAACGCATGACATCCGTGGCGGCCTGGCGGGCCTGCTGGTCACATCCGTGTGTCTGCACATGCGCCTGCAGGCGCTCCAGAAGGCCCAGAGTACGCAGCACACGCTGGTGACAGGCTTCCAGCATCTCGAAGGGAGCCTCGAAGCCCGCTGCGGGCGAATCAAAGCCTGGAAAACCTCTATGCCCGGACGCCATTGCCATAACCGCCAGTCAACCTAAATGAACCGCTTGTCCATGGGCATCAAAGGGAACATAGGCAGCCATGTTCCCCTGTTTGATGGCTTCCACCATGGCCTGCAGTGGCTTGTCGGCGTCTGCGCTGGTCGGCGCATTGCGCCCGACACCCGACAGGGCCGCCGCAAACACCAGTGCCCACGGTTGCCCGAACTGGCTGGCCTCCTGCGCGAGTACCTCAAACGAATCCAGTTCTTCGGGCGTCTTGTCCACGCACATCAGGGGTACCAGGGCACCGCCGTGTCCAGCTTCAAAGTGCGCACGCTGCTCGGGCGTGGCGTCGTCTGGCAGTTCCACACCGACAAACACAAACAGCAATCGCTGCGCTGCCGGTTGTGTACGCGCCGCTTGCAAGAGGTCATTGAAATTTTCGATATTCATCGGGTATCCGCTTCAGGGAAAGGTCCGCCGGCGGCAACGCCATGGCGTCCCGTCAGGTGGGTTACGTAATCAGCAGGCAACGGGCGGGCGCGCTGGGCCTTGCGGGACTGCACGGTCCCTATGCTGATAAAGCACAAAGCATAGTCCTGCGCCTGCAGGGCAAACAACTCTCTCAGGCCTTGCGCTTTCAATGCTTTGCCACTGGTGAGCGCCGAGCCATAGCCCATTGCGGTGGCCATCAGCAGCATGTTCTGGATAGCGCACCCGGTGGAGACCATGCGCTCCAGCAAATCCACATCTGGATCGCCGCGGGAACCGTCCACCACTGCGAGCATCAGCAAGGGCGAACGAAAAGCCTTCTCCCGCGCCTGCTCCACCTGTTCGGGCAATGCCCCGGCATCACGCGCCAGCAATGCGCTGGCAAACTGCTCTGCCAGCAGGGCCCGCGCCTCGACCGGCACGATGACAAACCGCCAGGGCATCAGCTGGCCGTGGTCGGGGGCGGTAGCAGCAGCGGCCAGAATCATTTCCAGCTGGGACGCGTCGGGGCCCGGCGCCATCAGCCGCTTGGGAAGTATGGTCTGACGGGACTGCATCAGGGTTGCGACGAGAGACGGAAAATCAGACATGGTGAGCCACACTTTACCCGGGTTGACCGTCTGCACGCAGGTGACCATACCACCCCAGCATGCGGCCCCCCCAGGCCAGCACCACGCCCAACCACAGCAGGGCCACACCGGCCATTAGCCAGACGGGCGTACCCGGAACGGCGCCAACGATACGCAATACAACCGCCAGTTGCAAAACCCAGAACGCACGCCAGACCAGGTTGTCGGCCACCAGCGGGCGCCCGCTGTGGCCGCTGGACACGCGGGTGACCATGGCCATCATGATGGATCCTAAGAAACCCATCGTCAGCGCATGCAGCGTCCCCAAGCCCAGAAAGGGCGTTCCTGCGTGAAAGCCCAGCAACTGCGACAAGCCGGCCAGCACAAAGGCAATGCCCAGCCAGACAAAGCCCACATGCAACATAGCCAGCAAACGGATTTTCAGGCTTTGCACCATGCCCCACACAAAGGCCAGCCAGACGATCACGCTGCCGATGGCGAGTTCCAGCAGACCACGCAACAGCATCCAGACCCGGCTGGCCGGTCCGGTGCTGATGCCCGACCACTCGGCCCACGCTAAGAGAACCTCCAGCACGGTTGCAGCCAGCAGCACCCCCAGAATCCAGTTGGGTCGCCAGGCGCGCAGCATTGGCACAGCGCTCGCGGTGAAGAATGGAATCATGCGATGGGCCACAGCAACGTAGGTCGCAACAATAAAGCCCCAGAGTCCCGTGAGTACCCACAGGCGCGCCATCTCACCGCCATCGCGCAGCAAGGAGACGATGACGGCACCAAGCGCTACCACCCCCACCAGCCCGGCCACGGCAATCACCGTAGCGTGCAACCGGTCCGGTACCACGCTGGCCATCAGCAGGCGCCAGAACAGCCACTGAATCCATGCCAGCCCCACCCAGGCCAGTACCACGCCAACGACAGCCAGACCTAGCCCCAGATGGCCGCCGGCCACCCACAGCATCCAGCCCGCGGCCTGCAAGCCCAGTGGAACCACGAGCCGGGACACGGGCACAGGTCGCATCCCCAACCATTTGGGGCCTGCCGTAAAAAGAAAACCTGAAAACAGCAAGGGCATAAAGCCAAAAGTCATCAGGGCGGAATGCATCAGCGTGGGGGATACGACATACCTGAGCCCCCACCCGACGCCAAGCCGGTCCAGTTGCACAAGCGCCCACCAGGCACTGGCAAACACAAGCACGCACAAGGCCAGAAAGAATGACAACCGGTGCGGTGCATCCAGCAAGTGACGGGCCTGCCAGCGCGATGTCATCCGCAACTTCCCATGTGCCCGCACTGGGTGCAATAGTCGCACCCGTCCTTGCGGATCATGGCGTGGGCACCGCACTCCGAACACTTCTTGCCCATCATGGCCGGCGGCATGGCCACCAGATCGGCTTCGTTGACCACGGGTGTAGCAGGGGCCGCCGCAGGCGCACTGTTGCGCTGGTCGATGATGTGCTGAATGGCATAGGCAATGGCTGCCACCTCGGAGTCGTGCCACAGCGGCACCCGGGTGCCATCCGCCTTCTGGTAGGTACCCAGACGCACCGGCCCACGGTCCCACGCGACCTTGCGCATGTCACGCAATGCACGCTCCAGGAAACCGCCGCGAGCGGCCAGCGACAGCAACCGCATGCTGGAGGTAATCCATTGCTGCGACTCACCGCTTTGCCCCAGGGGCATAAAGAATTCAATCGCACGCTGCACCGTGCCTTTGCCATCGGCCGACGGCAAAGGCAGGAAGGAGACCACCAGGTACAGGGTCTTGTGGCCTTCCTGGGTCCAGTACTCGATCTTCTCCGCCACCGCCTGCAAAGCGCCCTTGGGACGTTTTTCAATCACAGCCCGCATGGGATCTGCACAAGCAGCTATCATTTCAGGAGCAGATTCCACCTTGGGCGAACCTGTATCCAGCACCGAACCCAGGATGGTGTTGGGCCGGTAGGTTGCCAGCCCCTTGAGCCGGGCGCGCCAGGCCTGCTGGTACAGCCCCTTGAAATCGTCGTACGGGTAGTCCGCCGGCACATTCACTGTTTTGGAAATGGCGGTATCCACCAAAGGCTGCACCGCTTCCATCATGGCAATGTGGCTGGCGGCCGACATGCTCAGCGCCGACACAAAATAGTCCGGCAGCTTGTCGACATCGCCACCGAGTTCCCGGTACACGCGCCAGGCATGGTCTTCCACGGCATATTCGCTGGTGCTGCCGTCTGCCTCGCGCTTCTTGCGGCGGTACATCCAGGAGAAAGCCGGCTCAATTCCGTTGGACGCGTTGTCGGCAAATGCCAGGCTCACCGTACCCGTGGGGGCAATCGAGAGCAGATGGCTGTTACGAATGCCGTGGGTCCGGATGGCTTGCTGCAGGGCCTGGGGCAGGCGGCTGGCAAAGGTTCCACTGGCCAGGTAGCCGTCCACATCAAACTTCGGGAAACTGCCCTTTTCCTGCGCCAGTGCGACCGACGCGGCATAGGCGGCATCACGCATGCAGGTTGCAATGCGCACCGCCATGTCACGCCCTTCCGGTGCGTCGTAACGCAGGCACAGCATGGTCAGTGCATTGCCCATACCGGTGAAGCCCACGCCAATGCGACGCTTGGCGGCGGCTTCGGCGCGCTGCTGCGGCAAGGGCCAGAAAGTGACGTCCAGCACGTTGTCCAGTGCACGCACCTGGGTGGTCACTGCACGGGCAAATGCCTCAAAGTCGAAGGCGGCCTCGCCGGTCACCCCAAACGGATTACGGACAAACCGCGTCAGGATGACAGGGCCCAGATCACAGCAACCGTAGGGTGGCAATGGCTGTTCGCCACAGGGATTGGTGGCCGATATGTCCTCGCAGTAGGAGAGGTTGTTGTCCTGGTTGATGTGGTCCAGAAAGAGAATGCCAGGCTCGGCAAAGTCATAGGTCGAACGCATGACCGTATCCCACAAATCACGCGCGGACAGGGTCTGGTACACCCACATTCCATCTGCACGCTGGCTGGCCCCCTGGGCCAGCAGCGATGCGCCCGGCTTCGCCCGGTGCACCAGCTCCCACGGCTGGTCGTCGTCCACCGCGCACATGAACGCATCAGAAACACCGATCGACACATTGAAATTGTTCCAGCGCCCTGGCGTGCGTTTGGCCGTAATGAATTCCTGCACATCCGGATGGTCAATGCGCAAAACGCCCATCTGGGCACCACGGCGCGCACCCGCGCTCTCCACGGTGGAACAGGACTGGTCGAACACATTGATATAACTGCACGGACCGGAGGCCATGGAGGCAGTACCCTTGACTTCGGCTCCACGCGGACGGATGCGGGAAAAGTCATACCCCACCCCACCGCCCCGGCGCATGGTCTCAGCCGCCTCGCGCAGCGCTTCGTAGATGCCGGGATAGCCATCATCATCCACCCCCTGAATGCAGTCACCCACGGGCTGCACAAAACAGTTGATCAGGGTGGCCTGAATGGAGGTGCCTGCGGCACTCATGATGCGCCCAGCACCGATGGCGCCCATCCGCAGGTTGTCCAGAAACAGCGCCTCGTAGCGCTCACGCTGGGACGGCGCCTCCGCACTGGCCAGTGCCCTCGCCACGCGTCGGTAGACATCTTCTGCGCTGGTCTCCCCAGATTTGAGGTACTTCTCTTTCAGCACATCGTCGCTGATGGGCTGGGATGGCAATTGGGCCAGAGAGACGGGTGGTTTATCGCGCTTCATGAAAAAAGGCCATTCATCAAAAGATTGAACACCCTAGTCGCAGAGTATCTGTCCGTCGTACTCCACATAGGGTTGGTAAGGTCCGGTGCCACTGTTATCGGCCAGGGAGGCCGCGACAAAATCGCCTTTCTGGGCATCGAAAACATGGATTTCACCATCCTCAATGACGTAATGCCAGCCGTGCAAGGTGAGATTTCCCGCCTCGACCTCCCTGCGAACCATAGGGTAGGCCATAAGCCGCTCCAACTGCAAGACGACCGCGCGCTGCTCGGTCCGGCGCAGGGCCTCCGGGCCGGGCTGCACCGGCAGCAAGGCCTCATCGGCCAGTTTGAGCCATTGCTTGAGGGCCACGGCCTCATCGGGGGCGCCTTCATAGGCAACGCGAATCGCACCACAATGGCTGTGCCCGCACACGATGATGCGCTCCACCTTCAGGCTGAGTACTGCAAATTCGATAGCAGCCATGGTGCCATGCAGGCCGTGTGAACCGTCGTAAGGCGGTACAAAAGCACCTACATTGCGGACAATGAACAACTCCCCCGGACCCGCCCCGGTGAGCAGGTAGGGAACCAGGCGGGAATCGGAGCAGCCAATGAACAGCGTCTTGGGGTGCTGCCCCTCGGTGACCAGATCCTGAAACCGCTGCTGGTGCAGGGGAAAGTAATCCGAATGAAAGCGCCGCAGCCGCAACAGCAGTTCGTCAGGCGCGGCGTCTTTGTCGGTCATTGCACCAGCGGTGTATCGGCAGATTCCAATTCCACACCTTCCACCAGCGCATCGCCCGCCAGCAGGCTCATGTACTGATGCAGCGCTTTGGCGCGCGACTGCATGGCAAGCTGCGCAGCCACCCGTTCCCGGACCTCCGCGTATTCCAGCTGCTTGCCCTTGCGCCGGCCCAGCACCTCAATGATGTGGAAGCCAAAACGGGTATGAATGAGGCGGGGATGCACGCCCATGCCCCAACTGGAGTGCTTCTGGTGAAACAGCTCATTCGCCAACTCGGGAGCACAGTCGTCCGGCCCGATCCAGCCGAGGTCTCCGCCCTGGGTGCTGGTGGGGCAGTTGGAGAGTTCACTGGCCAGTTGTGCAAAGCGTGTTTCCGGCACATCCTTGCCCAGCAGGCTCAACAGCGCCTTCTCTGCATGCACGGTGAGCGCGTGCACATTGACGCCGGGAGTCACAGCAAAGAGGATGTGGCGAACATGCAGCGCCTGCCCCACCACATACTGCGCCTTGCTGGCTTCAAAGAAGCGCGCGCACTCCTCCTCGGTGGGCTGAGGGCTCTCCACAACCCGATCCACCATGGCCTCAATGACCTTGCGCTGTTCCTCGCCCAGCTCGGGCGCCATCAAACCGGTGTGGCGGGGCAGCAGGCCTTGCTTGACCGCCTGCTGGCGGAGCAACTCCCCATAGGCCAGTTCACGCAGTTCTGCAATGTCCGGTCTTTTGCCAGGCGGGTGCAAAGTGATGCCGTTGATACTGGCCATCGGTGCGGCCAACTCTGCCGCCGCCGCGGCGCACTGGCAGGAACTGCTGCCACAGCCGGTGATGGTGGACATGGGTGATGCGGTCATGGCCTCTCCCTGCTTAACGCAATGTGGTCTGCGTGCGGCTCATGGGCTGCTGCTCGGTCAGCCCGATGCGGCGGCTGCGGACCACCTGGTACGGACGCACCAGATAGGCGGCAGCGCCAAACCCACTCCAGACATGCACCAGACGGGTGAACGGGAAGATCAGGAAGATCGACATACCCAGGAACATATGCATCTTGAAGACGAAGCCGGCCTCGGCCAGCAGTTCGGGTGCACCGGTGCGGAAAGTCACGATACGCTGCGCCCATTCTGCCAGTCGCATCATCATGCTGCCGTCCAGGTGCTGGGCGGACAGCGGGATGGTTGCCAGGCCCAGCGCCAATTGCAGCCACAGCAAGACCAGCAACACGATGTCGCTGGTCTTGGAGTTGGTGCGGATGCGATCATCACTCAGGCGGCGGTGTAACAGAATGGTCACGCCCAGGAAGCCCAGCAGCCCAAACAGCCCCCCCGACACCATGGCCACGACCTGCTTTGAACCTGCACTGATGAAGTGCTCGTACATGAAGTGCGGTGTCAGCATGCCGAAGGTATGCCCAAAGAACAGGAACAGTACCCCCACATGGAACAGGTTACTGCCCAGTCGCAGTTGTCCCACCCGCAGCAGTTGCGAGGAATCGCTCTTCCAGGTGTATTGATCCCGGTCAAAGCGCATCAGGCTGCCCAGCAAAAAGATGCTGAGGCAGATGTAGGGGTAGTACCCAAAGAGGAAGTTGTCAAGGTAACTCATGCTGTTACTCCTTGCTTGGAAGCATTTTTACGAACAATGTGGATGGGTTGGGGGTCGCCGGGGCGGGCCTGACCCTTGGTGCTGCAGCCGTCAAAGGCTTCGGGCTCCTGCCAGGCATCGTCCAGTGCCTCATCGGCTTCAAACGGCACGGCTTCCACACGCTGCCCCGTCAGCTCCAGTACCGCAGCCACCACAGCTGCATAGGGGCTGTTGCGCTTCAGCAGGGCACTGAAGATCGTGGTCAGGATATGGGCCATCTCACCCAGAAATTCTTGCGCCAGCTTGGGCGGCTGGGTGGAGGCAAACTCCAGCACCACACACAGATGGTCCGGCAGTTCTTCGGGCGACAGGAACAAGCCGGCCTTTTCATAGGTCTGCGCCAGATCCACCATGGCGGGACCACGGTCGCGCGAATCACCGTGCACATGCTCGAACATATGCAGCGACGTGGCGCGGCCACGGTCAAAAGTCTCGACGTAGCGGGACTCAACGTCCATGGGGTTCTGGCGCAGGATGTCTGCAGCCAGTGCATGCAGTTCCTCACGCCGCGCTGCAGGCACAACGGCCTCATTGTCAATGGCGGCCAGCAGCTCTGGCATATGGTCCCGCAACGCCTGGCTGGGATAGCCCAGGAGTTGTGCAAGTGCCCGCAAGGTATAGCGGTTGTCTTTCATGCCGTTCTCCTTGTGCTCAGACCATGGACTTGATGGGAATCGTCCGGGCTTTGGTGCCGCCGAACAGACTGGTTTCCGAGGCGCCGTCCGAGCATCCATTGCCAAACGAGAAGCCGCAGCCGCCGCGTAAGTCGAAGGCGTTCTCTGCATACTCGCGGTGCGAGGTGGGGATCACGAAGCGGTCTTCGTAGTTGGCAATGGCCATGATCTGGTACATCTCCTCAACCTCAGCCACAGAGAGACCGGTTTGCTCCAGCACGGCCAGGTTCTGCACCTGGTCCACATGCTTGCTGCGCTGGTAGGCGCGCATGGCCAGCATGCGCTCCAGGGCTTTCACCACGGGAGCAGTGTCGCCTGCGGTCAACAGATTGGCCAGGTACTGCACTGGAATGCGCATCTGGGCGATGTCTGGAATCTCGCCGTTCACGCCGATGTGTCCTGCATTCGCAGCGGACGTAATGGGCGAAAGCGGTGGCACATACCAGACCATGGGCAAGGTACGGTATTCGGGGTGCAGCGGCAACGCCACTTTCCACTCCACGGCCATCTTGTAGACCGGGCTGTTGCGGGCCCCGGCCATCCAGGCGTCGGGAATACCATCTTTACGCGCCTGGGCAATCACCTCAGGATCGTTCGGGTTCAGGAAGATGTCCAGTTGCGCCTGGTACAGATCCTTGTCATCGGGCACGCTGGCCGCTTCCTGAATGCGATCGGCGTCGTACAGCACCACGCCCAGGTAACGGATACGGCCCACACAGGTTTCGGAACACACCGTGGGCTGACCCGCTTCAATACGTGGGTAGCAGAAGATGCACTTCTCGGCCTTGCCTGACTTCCAGTTGTAGTAAATC
The DNA here is from genome assembly GCA_028868305.1 of Burkholderiales bacterium. Classification (GTDB taxonomy): domain Bacteria; phylum Pseudomonadota; class Gammaproteobacteria; order Burkholderiales; family Burkholderiaceae_C; genus Allorhodoferax. The sequence continues at coordinate 18,143 of JAGWUS010000024.1, forward strand.
TTCTTGTAGGGGCAGCCCGACACGCACATGCGCCAGCCGCGGCACTTGTCCTGGTCGATCAGCACAATGCCGTCGTCTTCGCGCTTGTAGATCGAGCCCGAGGGGCAGGATGCCACGCACGCGGGATTCAGGCAGTGCTCGCACAGGCGTGGCAGGTACATCATGAAGGTGTTCTCGAACTGGCCCACCATCTCTTTTTGCACCTGGTCAAAGTTCGCCAGGTTGGCGTCCTTGCTGCGCTTGGAGAACTCGCCGCCGAGAATCTCTTCCCAATTGGGGCCCCACTCAATCTTCTCCATGCGCTTGCCGGTAATCAGGCTGCGGGGCCGGGCTGTAGGAGCCGCCTTGACCTCGGGCGCCGATTGCAGGTGGTCGTAGTCGAAAGTAAACGGCTCGTAGTAGTCGTCAATCTGCGGCATGTTGGGATTGGAGAAGATGCGCATGAGCAACTTCCACTTGCCACCTTGCCGGGGCTCGATGGAACCATCGGCTTTGCGAACCCAGCCACCATTCCACTTGTCCTGGTTTTCCCAGTCCTTGGGGTAACCGATGCCGGGCTTGGTTTCCACGTTGTTGAACCAGGCGTATTCCATGCCGGGCCGGCTGGTCCAGACGTTTTTGCAGGTGACTGAACAGGTGTGGCATCCAATGCACTTGTCCAGGTTCAGCACCATGGCGATTTGCGCGCGTACTTTCATGTTGTGTGCTCCTTCTTAGGCCTGAATGGTGGGCGTTGCAGACTCGCCATCGAGCCAGTCGATCTTGCGCATCTTGCGCACCACCACAAATTCATCGCGGTTGGTGCCGATGGTTCCGTAGTAGTTGAAGCCGTAGCTGAACTGGGCATAGCCACCGATCATGTGCGTAGGCTTGGTTGTGATGCGGGTCACCGAGTTGTGGATACCACCACGGGTGCCAGTGATCTCGGCACCGGGCGTGTTGATGATTTTTTCCTGTGCGTGGTACATCATGACCATGCCCGGATTCACCCGCTGACTCACCACCGCGCGGGCCGCAATGGCGCCGTTGGTGTTGAACAATTCAATCCAGTCGTTGTCAACAATGCCCGCCTCTTTGGCATCGTCTTCACTGAGCCAGACGCACGGACCACCACGGCTGAGCGTCAGCATGATCAGGTTGTCCGTGTAAGTGGAGTGGATGCCCCACTTCTGGTGCGGCGTAATAAAGTTCAGAGAAATTTCCTTGTTGCCATTGGGCTTGCGGTCCTTGATACCCACCACCGCCTTCAGGTCGACCGGCGGACGGTACGAGCTCAGCCCTTCACCGAAAGCCACCATCCATGGGTGATCCAGGTAGAAGTGCTGGCGACCGGTCAGGGTGCGCCATGGGATCAACTCATGCACATTGGTGTAACCGGCGTTGTAGGACACGGTTTCACTCTCAATACCGCTCCAGGTCGGGCTGGAGATGATCTTGCGTGGCTGCGCCTGCACATCACGGAAACGGATTTTTTCGTCTTCGCGGTGGATGGCCAAGTGGGTGTGGTCGCGCCCCGTGATCTTGGACAGCGCCTCCCAGGCCTTGACGGCCACATGGCCATTGGTCTCGGGCGCCAGTTGCAGAATCACTTCGGCAGCATCGATATCGGTGACGATCCTCGCCAGCCCAAAGGCCACGCCTTCGGTGTGCACTTTGCCATTGAGGCTTTGCAGTTGCTGTACTTCGGTCTGGGTGTTCCAGCCAATGCCCTTGCCGCCGTTGCCAGCCTTTTCCATCAGTGGGCCCAGCGCTGTGAAGCGTGCAAAAGTGTTGGGGTAGTCCCGCTCGATGACCGCAATGGTGGGCGCAGTCTTGCCTGGGATGAGGTCGACCTCGCCCTTCTTCCACTCCTTGACGTCAAAGGCCTGGGCCAACTCGGCCGGTGTGTCGTGCATCAGCGGTGTCAGCACTACTTCTTTCTCGACACCCAGGTGGCCCACGCACACCTCGCTGTAGGCCTTGGCAAAGCCTTTGTAGATTTCCCAGTCGCTGCGGCTCTGCCATGCAGGGTCGACCGCGGTGGATAGCGGATGGATGAAGGGGTGCATGTCGCTGGTGTTGAGGTCGTTCTTCTCGTACCAGGTAGCAGTGGGCAGCACGATGTCCGAGTACAGACAGGTGGTGCTCATGCGGAAGTCCAGCGTCACCAACAGGTCCAGCTTGCCTTCGGGGGCCTTGTCGTGCCACTGCACTTCGGTCGGTTTGGCTTCTTCGGCACCCAGGTCTTTGCCCTGCACGCCGTTGGTGGTACCCAGCAAATGCTTGAGGAAGTACTCGTGCCCCTTGCCGCTGGAGCCCAGCAGGTTGGAGCGCCAGACGAACATGTTGCGTGGCCAGTTCTTGGGGTTGTCGGGGTCTTCGCAACTCATCTTCAGGGAGCCGTCTTTCAGGGACTTGACCACATAGTCTTTTGCGTCCATGCCCGCCGCCTGAGCATCTTTCACGACCTGCATGGAGTTGGTCTCCAATTGCGGCGCGCTAGGCAGCCAGCCCATGCGCTCGGCGCGCACGTTGTAGTCGATCAGGCTCCCGCAAAATTTAGACTTATCGGCAAGCGGCGAGAGAATCTCCTCAACCCCCAGTTTTTCATAACGCCACTGGTCGGTGTGCGCGTAGAAAAAGCTGGTGGAGTTCATCTGGCGGGGTGGGCGCACCCAGTCCAGCGCAAACGCCAGCGCGGTCCAGCCGGTCTGGGGCCGCAGTTTTTCCTGGCCCACATAGTGGGCCCAGCCGCCACCGCTCTGGCCGATACAGCCGCACATCATCAGCATGTTGATGATGCCGCGGTAGTTCATGTCGCTGTGGTACCAGTGGTTCATGGCCGCGCCGATGATGACCATGGACTTGCCACGGGTCTTATCAGCGTTGTCGGCAAACTGACGGGCCACGGCAATCACCTGATCACGCTTGACGCCGGTGATCTTCTCTTGCCATGCTGGGGTGTAGGGGGTGTCTTCGTCAAAGCTTTGTGCTGCGTTCTCGCCGGGCAATCCACGTGCCACGCCGTAGTTGGCGACCGTCAGGTCAAACACGGTAGCAACCAATGCGTAGCGCTCTTCACCGGCCTTGCCGAGCTTGATGCGGCGCACCGGCACTTTGCGTACCAGCACGTCATCCACCGCTTCACCCTGCTTGTTGGCGCTGAAGTTGGGGGTATCGATACCGCCGAAATACGGGAAGCCAACGTCGCCCACTTCGTAGTCAGGTGTCGCACCTTCCATCAGGCTGAGCTTGAGCTTGACTTCTGCGTCGCCGCGGGCTTCCTTGTTTTCCAGATTCCACTTGCCCATGTCAGCACGGCCTTCGGCACCCCAGCGGAAGCCAATGGAGCCATTGGGCAAAACGATCTTGTCGTTTTCGTCGATCGCAACGGTTTTCCACTCGGGGTTGTTGTCCTGACCAAGCTTGCCATTGAAATCGCTGGCGCGCAGGTAGTGGCCGGGCACCATCACTTTGCGGCCGTCCGGCAGAGTACGCTCTTCGAGTTGCACCAGGTTGGGCATATCGGTGTAGCGGCGCACGTAGTCGTCAAAGTAGGCACTTGCATTAAGCCCCCTAGGCTGCCTATCGGCGTCCGTCCCCCCGGGGGGGAGCTCCGCGCTAGGGGCGGCCCGTCGCTTGTCGTAGTTGAAGTAGAACTCTTTCAGGATGACATGGCCCATGGCCATGGCCACGGCCGCATCGGTGCCCTGCTTGGGGTGCATCCACAGGTCGGCCAGTTTGGCGACTTCAGAGTAATCCGGTGTGATAGCCACCGTCTTGGCACCCTTGTAACGCACTTCGGTAAAGAAGTGGGCATCGGGGGTGCGTGTCTGCGGCACGTTGGAGCCCCAGGCGATGATGAAGTTGGAGTTATACCAGTCAGCCGACTCGGGCACGTCGGTCTGCTCACCCCAGATTTGCGGACTGGCAGGGGGCAGATCGCAATACCAGTCGTAAAAGCTCATGCACACGCCACCGATCAGCGACAGGTAGCGGCTACCGGCGGCGTAGCTGACCATGGACATGGCAGGAATGGGCGAGAAGCCGATCACGCGGTCAGGGCCGTATTTCTTGGCGGTGTAGACGTTGGCACTGGCAATCAGCTGGTTGACCTCGTCCCAGGTGCTGCGCACAAAGCCCCCCAGACCGCGCTGCTTTTGCCACTCGCTGCGCGCCTGGTTGTTCTCCACCAGATTGGCCCAGGCGTCGACCGGGCTCTTGGCCGTGGTCAATGCCGCACGCCACTGTTGCAGCAGCTTGCCGCGCACCATCGGGTACTTGACGCGGTTGGCGCTGTAGAGGTACCAGGAATAGGATGCTCCGCGGGCGCAGCCGCGGGGTTCGTGGTTGGGCAGGTCGTCGCGGGTACGGGGGTAATCGGTCTGCTGGGTTTCCCAGGTGACGATACCGCCCTTGACATAGATCTTCCAGGAGCAGGACCCGGTGCAGTTCACCCCGTGGGTGCTGCGCACGATCTTGTCGTGGGCCCAACGGTCACGGTAGGCATCTTCCCAGGTACGGTCTTCGCCGGTGGTGATGCCGTGGTCGCCAGAAAACGTTTCTTTGGGCGCCGAGAAGTGGCTGAGTCGGTCTAGAAAGTGGCTCATAAGGAAACCTCTGTGAACAAAATTAGGATACAAATAGGGCTCTAGCCCTTATGGAATGTGCGCAAGTAGCTATCAATTAAGTAGCATCCATGGCAACTCAGGGGTTCTTGATTTCCGAACCCGCGCGCAGATAGAACCACCAGTTAAGCACCAGGCACAGCGCATAGAAAATGGCGAAGCCGTACATCGCGAACTGTGGCGTGCCGGCCTTGATCTGGGCACCGATCACCACCGGAGCGATGAAAGCGCCATAGGCAGCGACAGCGGAGGTCCAGCCCAGCACCGGGCCGGTTTGCTGGCGGTCAAAGATCACCCCGATGGTGCGGAAGGTGGAACCGTTGCCAATGCCGCTGGCGGCAAACAGCAGCACGAACAGCCACATGAAGGTGGAGAAATGCTGCTCGGGTGTAGCGGAGCCATAGGCCTGCATCATCACGTAGCCCACGGCGCCGGAAGCCACCACCATCACGGCAGAGATCACCTGGGTCACGATGGAGCCGCCCACCTTGTCAGAAATCCATCCACCCACGGGGCGGATCAGGGCGCCCACAAAGGGACCAATCCAGGCATAGGTGAGTGCCGAGGGGGCGTTCGGGTTTTTAAGCGTGTGCTGCATGACGCCGGCTGCGTCAGGCACGTGGCTGATGCCAAAAATCACGGTAATGGACAGGGGCAGCGCCATCGAGAAACCGATGAACGAGCCGAAGGTCACGATATACAACAGCGTCAGCGCCCAGGTGTGCTTGTTCTTGAAGATGGCGTACTGGTTGCCGATGTTGGCTTTCATTTCGCCAAATGCGGCGAGCTTCATAACCAGCAGTACGGTCACGATGATCAGGGGCAATGCCACCCACATATTGAGCAGACCCAGTCCTGTAGGTGCTGGCAGGTACAGGTACAGTCCCAAAGCGCCGACCAGGCAGGTGATGCCCCACAGGTAGAGAATCTTTGCAAAGGCGGCCAGCGTACCACCGTAGTTGGGCGACAGTGTCAACAGGTTGTTCATGCCAAACCACGCGGCAATGACCAGAGGCAACAGGATGGCGGCCCAGATGAAGCCCGCGTTCTGGATGAAGGTGGGCGTGCCCGCCACGATCTTGCCCAGAATCCAGCCACTGTCTTTGAGCAGCACCATGGAGCCACCGGCAGCGCTGCCAAACAGGCCGACCGTCATCACCAGCGGAATGAGGACCTGCATGGTGGTCACACCGAAATTTCCCAGACCCGCATTGAGGCCCAGCCCAGTGCCCTGCAGGCGCTTGGGAAAGAAACTGGAGATGTTGGACATGGAGCAGGCGAAATTGCCGCCACCGATGCCGCTGAGGAAGGCACAGGCCTGGAACACCCACAACGGCGTGTTCTTGTCCTGCAGCGCAATGCCGGTCCAGATAGCCGGCACCATCAGCAGTGCAGACGTCAGGAAGATGGTGTTGCGTCCACCCGAGAGCTTGATGAAAAACGATGCTGGAATGCGCAGCGTGGCGCCCATCAGGCCGGCAATGGCCGTCAGGCTGAACATGTCAGCGGGCTTGAACGGGAAGCCCAGGTTCAGCATCTGCACCGTGATGATGCCCCACATGCCCCACACGGCAAAGCCGACCAGCAGGTTGGGAATGGAAATCCAGAGGTTGCGATAGGCCACCTTACTGCCAGTGGACGCCCAGAAAGCGTTATCTTCGGGACGCCAATCGGCGATGTCCGCTTTGGAAAAGGTTTGTTCACTCATGATGATGACTCCAGGGGTTGGGCCGGTTTAGTTTTGGAGAGAGAAGTTTTTGGCGTTCTTGCCCATGAGCTCGGTGCCGCGGACTTCGGTCCAGTACATCCAGATCAGGGACACCCACACCACGCCGTACATCAGCATGAATGCACTGGAGCGAATGCCTGTCAAATCCATTAGCGCGCCGAACATGATGGGCAGCACAAATCCGCCCAGTCCACCGGCCAGACCGACGATTCCACTGATAGCGCCGATGTTGTGCGAATAGTCGTCGCTGATGTATTTGAAGACACTGGCTTTGCCGAATGCCATCGCAATACCGAGGATGAACATCAGCACGGTAAACAAGTAGACATTCAGACCGATGTGATAGGTGACGGGTCCATTCACCGTAGCGATGGTGAAATCGGTCTGGGGGTAAGACAGTACGAACAGGCAGATCCAGCACACCCACATCACCCACCATGTCACGCTGTGCGCACCATATTTGTCAGCGAGAATGCCGCCAAAAGCGCGCAATACACCCCCTGGAAGAGAGAAGCAGGCGGCCAGTAACGCAGCGACGCGAATATCCAGACCGAACTCGCCAACGTAGTACTGCACCATCCACAGTGCCAGTGCAACATACCCGCCGAACACAATGCTGTAGTACTGGCAGTATTTGATGACCTTGGGGTCTTTCAGTGCCTTCATCTGATCGGCAAAGCTGACCGTGTTGGGCACCAGGTGCTTGGGATCGCTGTAGCTGAAAAACCAGAACAGGACCAGCGTCCCCAGCATGATCGCTGCGTAGACCTGCGGCACCATGGTCCAGCCAAAGGCCACCAGGATCACGGGGGCTACAAATTTATTGACAGCCGATCCCGAATTGCCGGCACCATAAATGCCCATCGCTGTGCCCTGGCGGTTCTTGGGGAACCAGCGCGCCACATAGGGTGTACCGACCGAGAACGAACCTCCCGCCAGGCCCACAAACAAACCAATGGTCAGAAAGTGCCAGAACTCGGTGGCATAGCTCATCATCCAGATGGCCGGCACAGTGAGGGCCATCAACACGGCCATGACAATGCGGCCACCATACCGATCCGTCCAGATACCCAGCGGGACGCGAATCAGCGAACCGGTCAGTACCGGTGTGGCCATCAGCAGTCCAAACTGGGTGGAATTCAGATTCAGCATTTTTTTGATCGGAATACCGATCACGCCGAACATCATCCACACCATGAAACACACGGTGAACGCCAGCGTGCTGACAATCAGCACCGACCAGGCTTTTCTTGAATTTCCGAGATCTGAGGCCATATTTCTTTCTCCAGAGATATGGCATGACTGTCAGCTTTTCCGGTGGAACTGAACATCCACCTTTGGAACGCGATGCGCATCCCGAAAGAACTAGTCGGGCCGCGGGCGGCTAGTTCTTAAGTAGTAGTGCCCCGGGAATACGCTTGCAGGTTGATTTGCATCAACCGAGGCCACGCGCAGCCGCATATACGGCCACTTGTACCCGCGAAGTCAGGTTCAGCTTGCGAAATATATGCTGCACATGAACTTTGACCGTGGTTTCAGCGATATCGAGCTCCCGCGCGATGAGCTTGTTGCTGTCACCGCGTGCGATCAATGCCAGGATCTCGCGCTCCCGCGATGAGAGAGACTCCAAAGTGGGATCTTCCGGCTCTGCGGTTCCATTCGACACATGATCATTGTCTGGTTTTGTATCCCGTGCCCTGGATCGAAACGCGGTCACAAACTTGGTCATCATTTCCGGGCTGATCACGCTCTCCCCGGCCATGACTTTGATGATGGAGTCACATAGCTGATCCGACTCCACCGTCTTGAGAAGATAGCCATCGGCACCGGCCCGCATGGCGGCCACCAGATCAGCTTCGTTCTCACTGACCGTCAGCATCAATATCCTCGCACCTGGACATGCGTCCTTCAGTGCTGCAATACCGTCCACACCCCGGACACCTGGGAGGTGGTTATCCAGAAGCACCAGGTCCGGGACAGTCTGGGCCACACCGCGCAGTGCCTCTCCAATATCTCCGGCCTCCCCCACGACCTCCAGACGATCATCCTGCGAAAGAAGTGCGATCAGGCCACGACGGAACAGGGTGTGGTCATCAACGACAAGGAGCTTGGTACTTTTCATGCCCGCTATTGTCAGGTGGAACCAGTCTGCGCTGAAAGGGATTCAAGATTGAGCCCTGCGGTACCCACGCTGCTTCCTGAAACGGGGTGTACCGGCAGCGTCAGGGTCACCGTGGTTCCCTGCTCTGGCGCTGACACCACATCTACCTGTGCGCCAATACGGGCTGCCCGCTCATGCATGATCTTCATGCCCACATGGGTCTCACCATGTTCCCTGCTTACCAAAAAGCCCCGCCCGTTATCCCGCACCACAAAGCTCCATTGCGACCCCTTGATGACCTCCAGGTTGACGTGGGTCGCCTGCGCATGTTTTCGCACATTGGACAAGGCTTCCTGCACGACGTGCAAAACCTGCACCTGCACATCGGCCGGCAACGGCAGACCTTCGCCCCTGATCTGCAACAGCGTGGGCAATCCGGTCTGCTGCTTGAACTTCTGCAGTGTTTCCTGCAGTGCAGCTTCAATATCGTCGGTATTCGTGCGCGTACGGAAATGCACGAGCAACTCACGTACGTCGCCAATGCTCTCACGCAAACCCGCATCCAGCTCATCCAGCGCTGTCTGGACCTGTTCGGCCTGGGCTTTCTGCGATGCACTGCGCAGCAATTGCACTTGAATCTTTAAAAACGCGAGGGACTGCGCAATGGAGTCATGCAATTCCCGCGCCAGAAGCGCCCGTTCCTCACCCACAGCCGCCTCGCGCTCCAGCGCTGCGGCGCGCAAGCCTTCCAGTGCACTGGCCAGATGGCTCGCCAGTGCGTCAAGCAGTTCCACTTCATCCGGTGTCAGCTGTAGCGTGCTGCGAAAAAACAGGTCGATTTCACCGATCAAACGTTGCTGCAGACGCACGGGTACGCTCACCACACTTTCGTATCCCGCGCGCACGCAGTTGCGCATGGGAGCCGCTTCGTGGTTGTGAATGGGAATCACCCGGGTACGCGCGTCAGGCTTGAGGCTCCCACAGGCACAGGCGCCCGCCAACAGGCTTCTTTCTTCTTCCACCATGTCAGCGGGGAAGCAATCTGAAGCCAACATGAGGTAGCGCTGATTGGCTTCGTCCGACCATCGCACCGCCACTGCATCCGCATTGAGCACCTTGCGCACCCGCTGTGCAAATCCCCGCGACAATTCCTGAATGGTGTTCGCACTCGCCAGAAATGCGCTGACCTCGTAAAGCGTTTCAATTCTTGCGCGCTGTGCCTCTATGCGCCGCGTCTTGGCTTCAACCTGTGCCTCCAGACCGTCATACATGGTCTGCAGTTTGCCGGCCATCCCGTTAAAACCCAGCGCCACTTCGCCGAACTCATCGCGGGTCTCTACTTCGATGCGTGTGGAAAAATCTCCTGATTCGATCTTTCGCAATCCCTGCTGCAGGTTGTCCAGCGGATTGATGACGTAAAGATAGCCTGTGTACAGCATCACCACGGCCCCGGCAATGGCCAGCGCCATCATCACGAACTGGAAAAGATTGAGTACGGCCGTCAGGCGCGAGAGTTGTTGCTCAATTGCCGACACCAGTCCATCAATGGCATCCACAAATCGGCTAGTCGCCTGCAACGCCTCCCCGGCCGATGGCGGCTTTGTGCCCGTCCACTGCGTTCGCTGCTGCGCCCACAGTGCACTGACCTGATCGAACCGTGCACGCACGTTATCGTCCCATGGCACGAACAGCGGCCGGCCAGGATCACCCGTTTTCAGAAGCGCAAGGCTGTCGTCAAACTTCCGGACCAGATCCAATACCGGTTCGGCGGAATGCTCTGCCTGCGCGGTGCTGGCAAGCCGCCAGGACTGCATGCGCATGCGTCCGGCCTCATTGACAGCCGCTGCGCCACCTTCAAGCTGCCAGGTAACCCAGAGAGTCAGCCCGATCGACGTAAGGGCCACAATGAGCAGAATGGCGCCAATGACCACCAGCTTGGTCGACAGTGAATATCTTTTTGGCATGGGCATGTCTGGGTTTGCTGTGCAGGGCTGGCTGAATGCGTCCTCAGTTGTCTGCTACGTAGGGATTTGTGCGCCGCTCACGGCCAAACGTGCTTTCCGGGCCATGTCCCGGAATGAAGACCGTTTCATCCCCCATCGGCCACAACCGGTTCCGGATACTCGCCAACAGCGTATCGAGATCGCCCTGCGGAAAATCGGTCCGTCCAATGGAACCAGCGAAAAGAACATCGCCAACAAAAGCCCTGCCAGCATCACTGGAATGGAAGACCACATGCCCGGGGGTGTGCCCGGGACAATGGTGGACCGTCAGCGTGCTATTGCCTACTTGCAACGTATCACCATCCTGCAGCCAGCGCGTGGGCGTGAAAGTCTGGGCAGGCGGGAAACCAAACATCGCACTCTGTTCAGGCAATCCGTCAATCCAGAACTGGTCGCCTTTGTGCGGCCCAATAATGGGCAAAGCCAGCTTGTGTGCCAGTGTGCCCGCAGCACCCGCATGGTCAATATGGGCGTGTGTAAGCCAGATTGCATGCAGCGTGAGGCCAAGCCTGTCCACCTGCGCCAGCACCAGATCCAGATCACCGCCGGGATCGATCACCGCAGCCTGCAGGGTCTGATCACACCAGACCAGTGAGCAATTTTGCTGGAATGCGGTTACGGGAATAGTCTGGTACCTAAACATGACTCCATGATTACAGCGCAAACAAAGCAATATTTTGACCTTGCGTAAAGGCAATTCCTGTTTTCTGGTGAAAATTTCAGCCTGTTTGGTTAATACTTGCGGCAAAGGGGATAGCGATGAAACGAGTTGATGATTTCCGGCTGAAGTTCGGGAAAAAGGAATATGTGCCGCTGCTCATTGGGGGCATGGGCGTGGACATTTCCACTGCTGAGCTGGCACTGGAAGCCGCCCGGCTGGGAGGTATTGGACACATTTCCGACGCCATGGTGCAGGACGTGTCGGACCGTCGTTTCGACACTGAGTTCGTCAAGGAAAAGACGAAGTTCTACAAGCACAACATTGACAATTCAGACAAGAGCGTGGTGCAGTTCGACCTGGGCCGGCTGGCAGAGGCTACCAAGCTGCATGTGGGCCACACCATGGAAGCCAAACGCGGCGAAGGCCTGATTTTCATCAACTGCATGGAAAAGCTGACCATGAATGGGCCCAGGGAAACCCTTCAGGTGCGGCTGAACTCCGCCCTGGACGCGGGCATTGACGGCATCACCCTCAGTGCCGGTCTGCATCTGGGTTCATTTGCCCTGATGGCCGATCACCCCCGCTTCCGGGACGCCAAACTGGGCATCATCGTCTCGTCTGTGCGGGCCTTGCAGCTGTTTCTGCGCAAGACAGCGCGTCTGGACCGGCTGCCCGATTTTGTGGTCATTGAAGGGCCATTGGCGGGTGGGCACCTTGGATTCGGCATGGATTGGGCCCAATACGACCTGGCAACCATCGTGGGTGAAATTGCGCAGTTCCTCAAAACGGAGCAACTGGACATCCCATTGATTGCTGCGGGTGGCATCTTCACTGGATCAGACGCGGTGTCTTTTCTGGAACTGGGTGCCGCAGCACTGCAGGTTGCCACCCGCTTCACTGTCGCCAGGGAATGTGGTCTGCCCTCCAAGGTCAAGCAGGAATACTTCCTGGCCAGCGAAGAAGACATCATTGTCAATACCGTCTCGCCGACCGGGTACCCCATGCGCATGCTGCGCAATACGCCGGCCATTGGCTCCGGAATTCGCCCCAATTGCGAGGCCTATGGCTACCTGCTGGATGGTTCAGGCGGTTGCGCCTACATTAACGCCTACAACCAGCAGATTGCGCTGCACCCTGATGGAAAGAACATTTCCGTGATGGACAAGACCTGTCTGTGCACGCACATGCGCAACTACAACTGCTGGACCTGCGGCAGCATGACCTACCGTCTCAAGGACACTACGCGGCGCTTGGCAGATGGGAGCTACCAGGAGTTGTCGGCGGAACACATCTTCCGCGACTACCAGTTCAGTACCGATCAAAAGATCGCCCTGCCCAGCGAACTGGCATCATCGATCTAGCCAAAGTGGCCCCAGTTATGGGGCCACTGGCCGATAGACTCTTATCATGATTCGAGCCCGGGCACAGGCGACGCCCGGCGAATCCATTTTGATAAAGGAACATGCCAAATGAACGCAGAGACCGTAGTTGCGGGTGTTGATACACGTGCCGTCCAGGCAATGGACTCGGCGAACTACATGCATCCTTTCACTGACACCAAGGAACTATCGGCCAAGGGCGCCCGTGTGATCGTGAAAGGCGACGGCATTTACGTTTGGGATTCGGAAGGCAAGAAGATTCTTGATGGCATGTCCGGCCTGTGGTGCGTCAATGTGGGCTATGGCCGCACGGAGCTTGCAGAGACCGCCTACAAGCAGATGAATGTGCTGCCCTACTACAACAGCTTCTTCAACACCACTAACCTGCCGGCTGTTGAACTGGCAAAAGCCATTGTTGAAATCGCGCCTGAGGGCTTTCACCACGTCTTCTTCACCGGTTCAGGCTCCGAGGGAAATGACACCATCTTCCGTATGGTGCGTCGCTACTGGGATTTGCAGAACCAGCCCCAGAAGAAAACCATCATCGCGCGCAACAATGCCTACCATGGCTCAACCGTGTGTGGCGCTTCGCTGGGCGGCATGAAGTACATGCACGAGCAGGGCGATCTGCCAATTCAGGGCATTACGCACATTGAGCAACCCTACTATTTCGAGCATGGCAAAGGCATGACCGAGGACGAGTTTGGTCTGAAGGCAGCCCGGTGGCTTGAAGACAAGATTCTGAGCATTGGCGCAGACAAGGTGGGGGCGTTTATCGGCGAACCTGTGCAAGGTGCCGGTGGCGTGATCATTCCCCCAAAGACGTACTGGCCTGAAATCCAGCGCATCTGCAGGAAATACGACGTTTTGCTGGTGTCGGACGAAGTTATTTGTGGCTTTGGCCGCACGGGCCAGTGGTTTGGCTGCCAGACCCTGGGCTACCAGCCTGACCTCATCACATTTGCCAAGGGCGTGACCTCCGGATATCTGCCGCTCGGTGGTGTCCTCGTCGGCGATCGCGTGGCGCAGGTCCTGATCGAGAAAGGCGGCGATTTCAACCACGGCTTCACCTATTCAGGCCATCCTGTAACCTGCGCAGTGGCACTGGAAAACATTGCCATTTTGAAGCGCGAAAAGCTGGTAAGCCGTATCCACGATGATGTAGGTCCGTATCTCAAGGAAAAGTTCGAGGCATTGGTCGATCACCCTTTGGTTGGGATTTCCAACTCTCTGGGGCTCATGGCAGGCTTGCTTCTGGTCAAGAATAAGGCGACCATGGAACGCTTCGGAGCGGACGAGCACGTAGGTCTGGTATGCCGCGGCCACATGTTCAGTAACGGCATGATCATGCGCCACGTGGGCGACCGCATGATCATTGCGCCACCTTTCGTTATTACCCGTGAACAGATTGACGGCATGATTGCATTGATACGCAAATGCCTGGATGCCACACTGGAAGACGTCAAAGCGCGCGGCTGGCTGTAAGACTCGGGAGCAGATTACTCCCGTTTTTATAGCTGCTTATATCAGCCCCGTAGGGCCTGGCGCATCTATTGGCACTTGGGCGCGCACACAGCCTGGGATTTACCCACGAGCTTGCGGGTCATCATTTCCGAGCGTGGTCTATGCTTTCCGCAAAGGAAACAGGACATGGTGGCCTTGCCCGGATCGGATGCGGTGGCAAAGGGGGATCCACCGACCTTCGATTTGTAACGCAGTCCATCTTCCAGAATTGCTGTCTTGCTAGGTGGTTTACTCATGGTGCGATTTTACCGTGCGGATTCCCGGGTCTGTACCGGTATCCGCCAGCGCCCATCCAGCGGTTCGGGCCCACTCTGTCGCAGGCACCGTCTGGTAACGAATTTCCCCAACTGCATCCAGAGGGCATCGGATCCCGCCCAGAGAGAGCAAGTAATCCAGGCACGCAGTCTTTGGCGTTTGCGAACAGACTGCACCAGGCTGCCTAGGTTTCATCCGTTCGCATCCCGGTGTCAACAGTTTCCAGCCTTCCCCATCCTCAATGGCCCACACATAAATGTGATTGAGGGCCACGGGCAACGGCATCCAGATCCAGTGGACGCCAGAGACCACTACTTTGGACTGCCTGACGTCAGGGCCCACCTAAAGTGGATATTCGAAAACGGGCTTCTCAAGTCGCGCTCGTACGCTGTGTATTTCAGCCATTGCAATTCACTTTGTTGAAGGAAGCCACTATTGTGACAAGCTGAACTGCTGGGTGACCCTACATTGTGGCCTGTTGCAATCCATGTACTGAAAGTCCAAGAATGAACTTTTCTGCAGAACTCCCGGAAGGTGCAATTGACACCGAGGTCCGCGACCACATGCTGCTGGTCGGTATCAACCGGCCCTCCAAACGCAATGGTTTCACACCCGGAATGTTCCGCCAGTTGGCTGAAGCCTATACGCGACTCGATGATGATCCTTCGCTGCGCGTCGGCGTGTTGTGCGCGGCAGGCGACCACTTCACTGCAGGGCTGGACCTGCCAGCCTGCGCACCGTTGATGCGCGCGGGAAAGAAGGCCGTTCCCGAAGGTCTGGTGGAGCCCCATGACCTGGGACTGCCGGGATACCGTCGCCGCACCAAACCCATGGTCGTGGCCGTTAAGGGCATCACCTTCACCGTTGGCATCGAGCTGATGCTGGGAGCCGATATCGTGGTAGCCGCAGACAACTGCCGCTTCGCGCAATTGGAAGTCAAGCGCTGCATCATGCCAACCGGTGGTGCCACGCTGCGCATGGCCGAACGTGCAGGGCTTGGTAACGCCATGCTGCATCTGCTGACAGGCGACGAGTTTGACAGCGCTGAGGCCTACCGATTGAACTTCGTCCAGAAGCTCGTGCCAGCCGGCGAAGAACTTGCGGCAGCCCTGCGCATCGCCCGGACGATCTCCGAACAGGCACCCGCCGCGGTGGTGGCCACGCGACTCAACACGCTAAAGGCCGTGGAACATGGTTCCATAGTCGCCGTTTCCGAATTCATCGAAACCCAGCGGGTACTGGCAAACTCGAAAGACGCGGCCGAGGGCATACGTGCTTTTGTGGAGCGAAGACCGGCCCGGTTTACCGGACATTGAGTCGCCAAACTTGCCGCTGAAAGCTTGGTCAGGCTGTCTTTTATCGGTACAGCCACCAGTATGTGGCCCCTGTCATGCTGCACACCCAAACGCCACCAATGAATAGCGCTGCTATATAGCTCTTGGGACGGGCAATAAGCGCATTTGCCTTTTCGCGCGAGGTGATTAAAACTCCTGGGGGCAGCAAGCGAACGACCAGCAGCACACCAAGGGGAACAACAACCCAGTCGTCCAGATAGCCGACAACCGGTATGAAATCAGGTATCAAGTCAACCGGACTAAGTGCATAGGCCGCCACCGCAAGTGCCAGGACTCTCACATAAAAGGGGGTTCTCTTGTCACGCGCCGCAAAGTAGACGGCCATAACGTCCCGCTTTAAGCAGTGCACCCAGCCTTTGAATCGTTCCAAATAGGTCATGCATTCAATAAATGGCCACAACCGTCGTTGGCAAAAATGCTGGGGCACGCGTGGGCTACAGATGGGCTATTTTGGGGCTACAAACAAAAAAGGCCCACCGAAGTAAGCCTTTGCTGTCGTGGAATCTCACGTCTTTATTGGTTGCGGAGGCTAGATTTGAACTAACGACCTTTGGGTTATGAGCCCAACGAGCTACCAGGCTGCTCCACTCCGCGTCAAGTTGAGTATTGTAACCTACTTATGCTGCTGGTGCGTCTTCTGCAGCAACTACTTCTGCAGCACGATCAACCAGTTCAACCAAAGCCATGGGCGCATTGTCCCCAACGCGGAAACCCATTTTCAAAATTCGTGTGTAACCACCAGGACGGGCCTTGAAACGTGGTCCGAGTTCATTGAACAGCTTGGTCACGCTATCACGATCACGCAGGCGATCAAAAGCCAGGCGACGGTTCGCAACGGTAGCTTCCTTTGACAGAGTAATCATGGGTTCAATGACGCGACGCAATTCCTTGGCCTTGGGCACTGTGGTCTTGATGACTTCATGCTCAATCAAAGAATTCATCATGTTGCGCAACATGGCTAAACGGTGCGATGTTGTGCGATTCAGTTTACGTAGTCCGTGTCCGTGACGCATTTTGCTTTCCTTCAGTTGTTTAACAGACAGCCGTATCAGGTACTGCCCGTGGCACGGAACCCCTTGACGGGGCTCTCAAAAATTAACGTTTCTCTAACGCTGCAGGTGGCCAGCTCTCGAGCTTCATGCCCAAGGTCAGACCACGGGAAGCAAGCACTTCTTTGATTTCGTTGAGCGACTTGCGCCCCAGGTTGGGGGTCTTGAGCAACTCATTTTCGGTCCGCTGGATCAGGTCACCAATGTAGTAAATATTCTCGGCCTTGAGGCAGTTTGCAGAACGAACCGTGAGTTCCAACTCATCCACAGGGCGCAACAGAATCGGGTCGAATTGCGCGCTGCCGCGAGGAGCGGGGGCATCAAACGCCGCCAACTCACTGCCTTCGAGCTGTGCAAAGACTGCGAGTTGCTCTACCAGTATCTTGGCAGAGGCACGAACTGCATCTTCAGCACTGACTGCACCATTGGTTTCGATTTCGACAACCAGTTTGTCAAGGTCGGTGCGTTGCTCAACCCGGGCACTCTCGACGGTATAGCTCACGCGCTTGACAGGCGAGAACGATGCATCCAAAACGATGCGTCCAATGGATTTGTTAGGCTCGTCAGCATGACGACGCATGGTACCCGGGACATAACCACGGCCCTTCTCGACTTTGATCTGCATATCCAGCTTGCCACCGTGAGACAAAGTAGCAATGACGTGACCAGGATTGATGATCTCAACATCATGCGGCGTCTGAATATCAGCGGCCGTTACAACACCTTCTACATCCTTGCGCAAGCTCAGGGTCACTTCTTCTCGGTTATGCAGCTTGAACACCACACCCTTGAGATTCAGCAGGATATTGACTACATCCTCCTGAACACCGTCAATGGAAGAGTACTCGTGAAGCACTCCTGCAATCGTCACCTCAGTAGCCGCGAATCCGGGCATTGAAGACAACAGCACGCGACGCAGGGCATTGCCCAGCGTGTGTCCGTAGCCACGTTCGAAGGGCTCCAGTGCCACCTTGGCCCGGTTAGGACCAAGTTGCTCTACGCTAATGGATTTTGGTTTCAGCAAACTGTTCTGCATTCAGACTTCCTCTCAATACCCCCGACTCGTTACATCGGTAAGGCTGGTGAAGCACCCTCAAAGCGGGTAAACACTTTGAGGGAACGATTTCAACGATTCAAACGGGATTAGCGCGAATACAACTCGACAATCAACGATTCGTTAATGTCAGCGCCAAACTGGTCGCGGTCAGGTACTGCTTTGAAAGTACCTTCGGCCTTGTCCGCATTCACCTCCACCCAAGCAGGCATGCCTACTTGCTGCGCCAATTGCAGAGCTTCGACCACGCGATTCTGCCTCTTTGACTTTTCGCGCAAAGCAACTACATCACCGGCCTTAACCATGTAAGACGGGATGTTGACAGAGCTGCCATTCACGGTGATCGCCTTGTGGGAAACCAACTGACGCGCTTCGGCACGTGTAGAACCAAAGCCCATGCGGTAAACGACATTGTCAAGGCGGGATTCCAGCAACAGCAACAGGTTGGAACCCGTGTTTCCTTTGCGGCGGTCTGCCTCTTCAAAGTAACGACGGAACTGCTTTTCCAGCACACCGTACATGCGCTTGACCTTCTGCTTTTCCCGCAGTTGCAGACCGTAGTCAGAAGTGCGGGCACCAGAAGTGCGACCATGCTGACCAGGCTTGGAATCAAATTTGGCCTTGTCACCAATCGAGCGACGCGCGCTCTTGAGGAACAGGTCAGTGCCTTCACGGCGAGATAGTTTGGCCTTGGGGCCGAGATAGCGTGCCACTTGAACTTCCTTTATGTCATCTGCCGCACAAAAATGCGGGAGCCATCAACCAAAGGTTGATGGCGGTGGGCTTGTTGATAAGTTAAATACGGCGGCGCTTCTGAGGGCGGCAACCGTTATGGGGCACAGGGGTCACGTCAGCAATCATGTTGATCCGAATACCCAATGCAGCCAAGGCTCGAACGGAGGACTCACGTCCAGGGCCAGGGCCCTTGATCTCAACGTCCAGGTTCTTGATGCCTTGTTCCAAAGCAGCACGACCAGCCACTTCGGATGCTACCTGAGCAGCAAACGGAGTCGACTTACGTGAACCCTTGAAACCTTGACCACCAGACGAAGCCCAAGACAACGCATTGCCCTGCCGATCGGTGATGGTGATGATCGTGTTGTTGAAAGAAGCATGAACGTGTGCAATGCCATCGGCTACGTTCTTGCGAACTTTCTTGCGAACGCGTTGTGCTGCGTTATTTGCGGGAGCTTTTGCCATAGTGGTCTCTCAATCCCAATTATTTCTTCAGGGACGCAGCAGCCTTACGCGGGCCTTTGCGTGTGCGTGCGTTGGTACGGGTACGCTGACCGCGCATGGGCAGACCACGGCGATGACGGAATCCGCGATAGCATCCAATGTCCATCAAACGCTTGATGTTCATGGTCGTTTCACGACGCAGATCACCCTCGATGGTGAACGCAGCAATCTGGTCTCGGATTTTTTCCAGATCACCGTCGGTCAAGTCCTTGACCTTCTTGGAATAAGCAATGCCACAAGCTTCGCAAATTTTGCGAGCGCGCGTGCGGCCAATACCAAAAATGGCTGTCAAGCCGATTTCGGAATGTTGATGCGGCGGAATGTTGATGCCAGCGATACGTGCCATTTTCGTCCTCTAAAACTCTTGCAATTAACCCTGACGCTGCTTGTGGCGTGGATCTGTGCAGATCACGCGCACGACGCCCTTGCGACGGATAACTTTGCAGTTACGGCAAATTTTCTTGACCGAAGCCGAAACTTTCATTTTTCTCTCCTAAAACTTCTCGCTCCGTTCCGACTTTGATTCGCGCGGAACATGCGCTATTACTTTGCTCTAAACACTATTCGCGCACGACTCAGATCGTACGGCGTCATTTCCACTGTGACCTTGTCGCCAGGGAGAATCCGGATGTAATGCATTCGCATCTTTCCGGAAATGTGCCCCAAAACCACATGTCCATTTTCAAGCTTCACGCGGAACGTCGCGTTAGGCAGGTTTTCCAGGATCTCACCCTGAAGTTGAATTACATCGTCCTTAGCCATCTCATCAAGCGAGTTAGGAAGACTTAAAATTTGCCTTCTTTAACAGGGACTCATACTGCTGAGACATCAGGTAGTTTTGTACCTGGGCCATGAAATCCATTGTTACCACCACAATAATCAGAAGTGAAGTGCCACCAAAATAGAATGGCACGTTGTACTTCAAAATCAAGAATTCAGGCAACAGACACACAAAGGTGATGTAAATCGCACCCGCCAAAGTAAGGCGCAACAAAATCTTGTCAATGTACTTGGCCGTATTGTCCCCAGGGCGAATACCCGGGATAAACGCGCCGCTCTTCTTCAGGTTGTCTGCCGTTTCACGGCTGTTGAATACCAGTGCCGTATAGAAAAAACAGAAAAACACTATCGCAGTGGCATACAGCATCACATACACCGGCTGCCCTGGACTCAATGTGCTGGCAATGTCTTTCAACCACCGCATGGAATCACCGGCGCTAAACCAATTGGCAATTGTAGCCGGCAACAGAATGATCGACGAAGCGAAAATTGGAGGAATCACACCAGCCATATTCAACTTCAAAGGCAAGTGCGACGACTGCCCGCCATACACCTTGTTGCCCACCTGGCGTCTGGCGTAATTCACGAGAATCTTTCGCTGTCCGCGCTCAACAAAAACCACAAAGTAAGTTACCAGCGCCACCAGTACCACAATCAAAAGAGACACAATGATGCTCATCGCACCAGTGCGCACCAGTTCGAGCAATCCGCCGATGGCATTGGGCAGACCCGCCGCAATACCACCAAAAATCAGTATCGAGATACCGTTACCCAGGCCGCGCTCGGTGATTTGCTCACCCAACCACATCAGAAACATGGTGCCTGCAGTCAGGGTGACCACTGAAGTCATGCGAAAGCCAAACCCTGGGGCAATGACAAGACCAGCAGAAGACTCCAAAGCCATCGCAATGCCCAGCGACTGGAACAAGGCCAAACCCAATGTACCGTAACGAGTGTACTGAGTAATCTTGCGACGTCCGGCTTCGCCTTCCTTCTTCAATTGCTCGAAAGTAGGCAGGACATACGTCAGCAATTGCATGATGATCGACGCCGAGATGTACGGCATGATACCCAGAGCAAACACCGTGAATCGGGACAGTGCACCACCGGAAAACATATTGAACAAGCTCAATATGCCACCCTGCTGGCCTTTAAACAATTGCTGAAGCTGCGCAGGATCAATTCCCGGCACCGGAATATGCGCACCGACCCGGTACACCACCAATGCCAGGAGCAAAAAAACGAGACGACGACGCAAGTCGCCGAATTTCCCGGAGTTCGCAATTTGCGCTGCGTTAGTTGCCACAAATATCTCTCGTCAGCAAATCAGGCAACGCTGCCGCCGGCAGCTTCAATCGCAGCCTTCGCACCAGCGGTCGCACCGATACCGGTGAGCTTGACAGCTTTTGTAACCGTGCCAGTGTTAATCACTTTCACGACCTTGGCTTTTTCGGACACTGCACCCAGTTGCTTCAAAGTCAGCATATCCGCCTCGGTCACGCCCAACGCGTCCAGAGCAGTCAAGGTGACTTCAGCGTTGAATTGCAGCAAGTGCGACTTGAAACCACGCTTGGGCAGACGGCGATGCATAGGCATCTGGCCACCTTCGAAGCCCACCTTGTGGTAGCCACCGGAGCGCGACTTTTGACCCTTGTGACCACGGCCAGCCGTTTTACCCAGGCCAGATCCAATACCGCGACCAACGCGACGTTTTGCGTGTTTAGCGCCGTCTGCTGGCTTAATGCCATTGAGTTCCATCATCAACCTCTTAAAGCACTCTGACCAGATAGCTGATCTTGTTGATCATGCCGCGCACTGCAGGCGTATCCTGCAACTCGCTGACACTTCCCATTTTGCGAAGTCCCAGGCCACGAACTGTGGCGCGGTGGGATTCTTTAGTACCAATCGGGCTACGCACCAATTGGACTTTGACCATTTGTTGTGTTGTCATGGCGAATTCTCCGTTTTAAGCGAAGATCTCTTCAACTGACTTGCCGCGCTTGGCAGCAACTTCAGCTGGAGTGGTAGACACAGACAGTGCGTCCAACGTGGCGCGAACCATGTTGTAGGGATTGGTAGAACCATGGCTCTTGGCCACGATGTCGGTAATACCAACCACTTCGAACACTGCGCGCATAGGACCGCCTGCAATGATGCCGGTACCCTTGGGGGCCGGCGCCATCATAACGCTAGCTGCGCCGTGGTGACCCATCACCTTGTGGTGAATGGTGCCGTTCTTCAAAGACACCTTCAGCATGTTGCGGCGAGCTTCCTCCATGGCCTTCTGCACAGCAGCTGGCACCTCTTTGGACTTACCCTTGCCCATACCTATGCGACCATCTCCATCACCCACCACGGTCAAGGCTGCGAAACCGAGAATACGGCCACCCTTTACCACTTTGGTAACACGATTGATCGCGATCATTTTTTCGCGCAGACCGTCCTCAGGACCCTCGGCCTTACCTTGCATTTTTGCTTGAACTTTAGCCATCTTTTTTTCCGATCTGCTTAGAACTGCAAGCCAGCTTCACGAGCGGCATCTGCCAGCGCTTTAACGCGGCCGTGGTACGCAAAACCGGAGCGGTCAAACGCAACTTTTTCAACGCCAGCTGCCTTGGCCTTCTCGGCCACGCGCTTGCCAATGATCTGTGCAGCAGCGACGTTGCCGCCCTTGCCAGAACCACCCAGGGTCTTGCGAACATCAGCCTCCGCAGTTGATGCGGCAGCCAGAACCTTGCCGCCGTCGCCAGAGATAACACTGGCGTAAATGTGCAGATTGGTACGGGTCACGGTCAAACGTGCCACGCCTTGCGTCGCAATGCGGATGCGCGTCTGACGGGCTCTGCGAAGACGTTGCTCTTTTTTGGTCAACATGTTGCAGTTCCTTATTTCTTCTTGGTTTCTTTGATCGTGATCTTCTCGTCCGCATAGCGGATCCCCTTGCCCTTGTAAGGCTCGGGGGGACGAATAGCACGAATCTCAGCAGCAATCTGACCAACGCGCTGACGGTCAGCACCCTTGATCAGGATTTCTGTAGGAGTGGGGGTCGCCACGGTGATGCCAGCAGGCATATCAACGTTGACAGGATGCGAATAACCTACAGCCAGGTTCAACTTGGTTCCAGTGGCCTGGGCCTTGTAACCCACGCCGATCAGGTTCAGCTTCTTTTCGAAGCCCTTGGTCACACCGACCACCATGTTGTTCACCAGCTGACGCATGGTGCCACTCATGGCATCCGCTTCGCGGGACTCATTGGCAGGCTGAAAGCTCAGTTTGCCAGCATCATTTGCAATCCTCACCAGGCTGTTTTGCGCCAACTGCAGAGTACCGCCAGTGCCTTTGACACTGATCTGGTCTTCTTTGATGGACACATCCACACCAGCGGGGACGTTTACAGGAAGTTTGCCTACGCGGGACATTTGTAATTACTCCTAATGTGCCGTTAAGCGACGTAGCAAAGAACTTCGCCGCCGACACCGGTAGCGCGCGCTTTGCGATCAGTCATTACACCCTTGGGGGTCGTCACGATGGCCACGCCCAGTCCATTCTGGACCTGAGGGATGGCATCGCTGCCGCGGTAAACACGCAGGCCAGGGCGGCTCACGCGCTCGATGCGCTCAATCACGGGCTTGCCGGCGTAATATTTAAGGGCGATTTCCAATTCGGCCTTGCCACCTTCGGTGGAAACCTTGAAACCGTCGATGTAGCCTTCGTCTTTCAACACCTGGGCAATCGCAACCTTCACTTTGGAAGAGGGCACCAGTACCGTTGTCTTGGCGACCATTTGCGCATTGCGGATGCGTGTCAACAGGTCGGCGATGGGATCACTCATACTCATATTAGTTTCTCCTGCCGCTTACCAGCTGGCCTTGACGATGCCGGGGATCTCACCGGCAAAGGCCATTTCACGAATCTTCGCACGACCCAGACCGAAGTGCTGGAACGTTCCACGGGGACGGCCCGTGATGGAGCAGCGGTTACGCTGGCGAGTGGGGTTTGCGTTGCGGGGCAGCTTTTGCAGACCCAGACGGGCCGCGGCGCGCTCTTCGTCAGACCGCTTTGCATCACCAGCGATGGCTTTCAATTCCGCATATTTCTTAGCGTACTTGGCAGCCAACTTGTCACGTTTGAGCTCGCGCTCGATTAAAGCCATTTTAGCCACAGGTCACCTCAGTTCTTGAACGGGAAACGGAAGCCAGCGAGCAGTGCCTTGCACTCTTCGTCGGTCTTGGCCGTTGTGGTGATGCTGATATTGAGGCCGCGCAAGGTGTCAACCTTGTCATATTCAATCTCAGGAAAAATGATCTGCTCTTTGACGCCGATGTTGTAGTTGCCACGGCCATCGAATGCACGACCAGAAATACCACGGAAGTCGCGGACGCGGGGCAAAGCCACGGTTACGAAACGATCCAGGAACTCGTACATTTGGACGCCACGCAGCGTCACCATGCAACCAATCGCCTGGTCTTCGCGGATCTTGAAACCGGCGATAGCCTTCTTGGACTTGGTCACAACAGGCTTCTGGCCAGCAATCTTGGTCAGGTCGCTTACAGCGTGGTCCATCACCTTTTTGTCGGCGACCGCCTCACTCACACCCATGTTGAGCGTGATCTTGGTCAGACGGGGTACCTGCATGGGCGAGGTGTAGCCAAACTTGGCTTTCAACTCGGGAGCCACTTTTTCGCGGTAATGTTGTTGAAGACGTGCCATGCTTATGCCACCTTGATTTCTTCGCCGCTGGACTTGTAAACGCGAACGCGTTTGCCGTCAGCCAGCACCTTGATACCAACACGGTCCGCCTTGCCAGTTGCGGCGTTGAAAATTGCCACATTGGATTGGTGAATAGGCATGGTCTTTTCAACGATGCCGCCGGTTGTGCCCTTCATGGGGTTTGGCTTGGTGTGCTTCTTCACCAGGTTAATGCCCTCGACTACCACATGGGAGTCGTCTTTGCGCAAGGAAATTTTCCCGCGCTTACCCTTATCGCGACCTGCGATAACGATGACTTCGTCGCCTTTGCGAATCTTGTTCATGGCGGGTCCTTACAAAACTTCAGGAGCCAGTGACACGATCTTCATGAACTTTTCAGTACGCAGTTCGCGCGTCACTGGTCCAAAGATACGGGTGCCGATAGGCTCCAATTTGGCGTTAAGCAACACTGCTGCGTTGCCATCGAATTTCACCAAAGAACCGTCGCCACGGCGGATGCCCTTGGCAGTACGAACCACCACAGCACTGTAGATCTCGCCTTTTTTGACGCGACCACGGGGAGCAGCTTCTTTGATGCTAACTTTGATGATGTCGCCAACACTTGCATAGCGACGCTTAGACCCGCCCAGCACCTTGATGCAGAGGACAGATTTCGCGCCGGTGTTGTCGGCAACTTCCAGTCGAGATTCAGTTTGGATCATTTCATTATTCCCAACTTGCACCTGATGCAACATTCACCAAACCGGCAAACACCACAACAAATCAGTCTTGGGCCCGCTGTTTGCCGCACAAACCACTTGCACGCCATTCATTTGGGCAGAACCTTCAGCTTTTTCAAGCGAAGCCCATTATTATGCCCCCGTTTTAAGGGGACGTCAACATTTTTCAACGGGACTGTGCAAATACTGCCGTGCCAGAGCGAGAAATGCCTCCGTCTGCGGAGGCAAACCTGTCTCCTGCTGCAGGATTTCTGCCACGGCAGGAGCTAAAGTAGCCGCCAGCGCAGCATCCAAAAAGAGCAGGCGCGAGCGGCGCGCCAGCATATCTTCTACGGTGACCGCATATTCATGGCGGGCAGCGAAACGCACCATGGCCTCATTTAATGTAGGGCACAGCCAGCGGTCGTTACCTGGCAGCGCCTGCACCCATGACTGCTCGACCCCGTAGGAATGCAGCCCCTCCGGCAGGTTGATACCCTGAACCGGCGTCCCGGCTTCGGTCGCACCAAGCAGCTGCATGTGAGCAGTCACCCCAGAATTACCTCCTGAAATCAGTCTCTTGTCCGCGCACTGCTCCAGTACATCCTCCGCCATGGCGCGGTAGGTTGTCCATTTGCCTCCCGTGACCGTGACAAGCCCGCTGCGGCTCACCAGCACCGTGTGCTCCCGGCTTAGGCCCTTTGTGCCTTCCCCATCGTCCGTCTGGGGTTTGACCAGCGGACGCAGCCCCACCCAGATGCTTTTAATATCGCGTGCGGTCGGCGCCCGTCGCAGGTAGCGCGCTGACTCCTTGAGGATGAAAGCTACTTCGTCCGCATAGGCAAGAGGCTCCCGCGGCAGGTCATGGCGAGGCGTGTCAGTGGTCCCCAGAATCACCTTGCCCAGCCAGGGCACGGCAAACAGCACACGCCCATCGGCTGTCTTGGGTACCATCAGCGCCGTATCACCCCCCAGAAACTCGCGATCGACCACGATGTGTACACCCTGGCTTGGAGCGACCATGGGTTTGGTAGGGTGGCGGCCATCGTTCGCATTGGCCCTGCCATCCAGTTCACGCAAGGCATCAACCCATACACCCGCCGCATTCACCACACAGCGTGTGCGAATGGAATAGGTGTGCCCCCCAAGGGTGTCTTCACAGACCAGCCCGGCGACCTGGCCACTTTCAAACAACAAATCGGTCGCCTTGCAGTAGTTCACCAGCAGGGCACCACGGCTTGCTGCGGTGCGCGCCAGTGCCAGAGCCAGACGCGCATCGTTGAACTGCCCATCCCAATACATCACCCCGCCCTTCAGACCCGCAGACAACGCCGCTGGCAGCAGCCTCTGCGTGGCCTGAGGGCCCAGGAATTGGGTCTTTCCCAGCCCCGCCTTGCCCGCCAGCAGGTCGTAAGCCACCAACCCCACGCCATAGAAGGGCATTTCCCACCACTGGTAGGACGGCATCACAAACGCCAGGGGTTGCGCCAGATGCGGCGCGTTGTGCAGCAGCGTGGTGCGCTCATGCAGGGCTTCACGCACCAGGCCGATATTTCCCTGCGCCAGGTAGCGCACGCCGCCGTGCACCAGCTTGGTCGCGCGCGACGATGTGCCTTTGGCAAAATCGTGCGACTCCACCAGCACCACCTTGAGCCCACGGGCAGCCGCATCCAGGGCAACGCCCAGTCCGGTGGCGCCGCCACCCACTACGGCGAGGTCGTAGACCCGGTCCTCGCCCAGGCGCGCCAACAGATCCTGGCGCGTGGTTTGCAGCGGTGCGACAGAGGCCATATCGGGTTTTACATTTCAGTCAATTGATGGGAGAAGCGGGAACCTGAACTAGGCCCCCGCGTGAGGCGGCGGTAGAGCACACGCGCCACCGCCGTCCCAGCTACTGCCAAGTCCGTTGCAATTAACGTACCTTGCCGGCCTTCCAGGCGTTCAACAGGGTTTCATAGGCGATGGTCTGGCCCTGGGGCTTTTCGTTGGCCAGCTTCTTCCATGGTGCACCCTTATCGCTCAGCCACTTGTCAGGACTGCTCTTGGGGTTGAGCTTGGGTGGGCAGACCGCCATGCCGGAGCGCTCCAGACGGCCCATCACAGCATCCATTTCTTCGGCCAGGTTGTCCATGGCGGCCTGCGGCGTCTTTTCACCCGTCACAGCAACCGCCACGTTCTTCCACCACAGCTGTGCCAGCTTGGGGTAATCCGGCACGTTGGTACCCGTGGGCGTCCAGGCCACACGGGCCGGGCTGCGGTAGAACTCAACCAGGCCACCGAGCTTGGGCGCCATCTTGGTCATGGTCTCGGAGCGGATGTCGCTGTCACGGATAAAGGTCAGACCCACGGTGGACTTCTTCAGCGACACGGTCTTGCTGGTCACAAACTGGGCATACAGCCAGGCAGCAGCAACCTTGTTGGCGTCATGGTCCTTGAAGAAAGTCCAAGAGCCCACGTCCTGGTAGCCGTTCTGCATGCCTTGCTTCCAGTATGGGCCATTGGGTCCAGGGGCCATACGCCACTTGGGCGTACCGTCGGCATTCACCACGGGCAGCCCGGGCTTCACCATGTCGGCGGTAAAGGCGGTGTACCAAAAGATCTGCTGGGCGATCTGGCCTTGGGCCGGTACCGGGCCGGCCTCACCAAAGGTCATGCCGGTGGCTTCCTTGGGTGCGTACTTCTTCATCCAGTCTATGTACTTGGTCAAAGCGTACACAGCTGCGGGCGAATTGGTCGCACCACCGCGCGAGACGGATGCGCCCTGGGGTGTGCAGCCATCGGCCGAGACGCGAATGCCCCACTCATCCACCGGCTTGCCGTTGGGAATGCCGATGTCAGCGGTACCGGCCATGGACAGCCAGGCATCGGTAAAGCGCCAGCCCAACGAGGGGTCCTTTTTGCCGTAGTCCATGTGGCCATAGATGGGCTTGCCGTCGATGGTCTTGACGTCTTCACTGAAGAAGGCGGCGATATCTTCGTAGGCGCTCCAGTTCAGCGGCACGCCCAGGTCATAGCCGTATTTAGCCTTGAACTTGGCTTTGAGCTCGGGCTTCTCGAACAGGTCGGCGCGGAACCAGTACAGATTGGCAAACTGCTGCGTCGGCAACTGGTACAGCTTGCCGTCCGGAGCGGTCGTGAAGCTGGTGCCGATGAAGTCCTTGATGTCCAGGCCGGGGTTGGTGTAGTCCTTGCCCTTGCCTGTCATGTAGTCGGTCAGATTCAGGATCTTGCCATAGCGGTAATGGGTGCCGATCAGATCGGAGTCGCTGATCCAGCCGTCGTAAATCGACTTGCCTGACTGCATGGAGGTTTGCAACTTCTCGACCACATCGCCTTCCTGGATGATGTCGTGCTTGACCTTGATGCCGGTGATTTCCTCAAAGGCCTTGGCCAATGTTTTGGATTCGTACTCGTGTACCGTCAGCGTTTCCGAAACCGTGCTGATTTCGTTCACGCCGAGCGCCTTCAACTTTTTGGCGGCCTCAATGAACCACTTCATTTCAGTAGCCTGCTGGTCCTTGCTCAGGGTGGAAGGCTGGAATTCGCTGTCAATCCACTTTTTGGCGGCGGCCTCATCGGCCCACGCCGCCCCGCCTGCTACGCAAGCCAGCGCCACTGCCAACACGGAATACTTCAGTTTCATTGTCAATCTCCTCGGTCTGTTAAACCCCTGTTTTGAAAATGCAGCTGCTCCAGGGGGTTATGAGCGGCTGCTTGCGAAAACGTTCAGCCTTTGCGCATGACTAGGCCCAGCAAGGCCATGGACAGGACAAAGCTGATCCAGATGGAAGGCTCGGTCTCCAGATTCATCCACTCCATCAGACGGGCGCTGATGCCGACAAAGGCCAGGTTCACATAGGCCGCACTCAGCAGTCCGATGAACAGGCGGTCGCCGCGCGTGGTCTCCATCGGCAAGAAACCCTTGCGCAGGGTAGTGGGGGATTTGCGCTCCCACACCGTCATGCCGGCCAGCATCAGGCCGATGCAGCTAAAAAATACGGCCACCGGGGTGGTCCAGGCCATCCATTCAAACATTGCAGATTCCTATCAACTCAGACACGACCCATCGCGAAACCCTTGGCGATGTAGTTGCGGACAAACCAGATCACGATGGCACCAGGCACGATGGTCAGCACGCCGGCCGCCGCCAGCGTGGCCCAGTCCATGCCAGACGCCGACACCGTGCGCGTCATGATGGCCACGATGGGCTTGGCATTCACACTGGTCAGGGTGCGTGCCAGCAATAGTTCCACCCAGCTGAACATGAAGCAGAAGAAGGCGGCCACACCGACACCGGCCTTGATCAGCGGGATGTAGATGCGGATAAAGAAGCGCGGAAAGCTGTAGCCGTCGATATACGCCGTCTCGTCAATCTCACGCGGGATACCACTCATGAAGCCTTCCAGAATCCACACTGCCAGTGGCACGTTGAACAACAGGTGCGCCAGCGCCACGGCCAAGTGGGTGTCCATCAGGCCGACGGTGGTGTAGAGCTGAAAGAACGGCAGCAGAAACACGGCCGGGGGCGTCATGCGGTTGGTCAGCAGCCAGAAGAACACATGCTTGTCGCCCAGAAAGCTGTAGCGCGAAAACGCATAGGCGGCCGGCAGCGCCACGGTGATGGAGATCACCGTGTTGATGGCCACGTAAATCAGGCTGTTGATGTAGCCCGAGTACCAGGACGGGTCGGTCAATATGGTGTGGTAGTTGGCCCACGTGAAGTGCTCAGGGAGTAGCGAGAAGCCGGCCACGATCTCGTTGTTGGTCTTGAACGACATGTTGATCATCCAATAGATGGGCAACAGGGCGAACAGTATGTAAGCCAGCAGAAACAGCGTGCGCTTCTGGAATTTCGGCTTATTCATGACCACCCTCCTTCGCCTGGGTGCCTACGCGCTGCATCCAGTTGTACAAGATAAAACACAGCAACAAAATGATCAGGAAGTAGATCAGCGAGAAGGCTGCCGCCGGGCCCAGGTCAAACTGCCCCACCGCCTTTTGCGTCAGGAACTGTGACAAAAAGGTGGTGGCGTTGCCCGGCCCGCCACCGGTGAGCACAAAGGGTTCCGTATAAATCATGAAGCTGTCCATGAAGCGCAGCAGCACCGCAATCATCAGCACGCCGCGCATCTTGGGCAGCTGCACGTAGCGGAACACATCGAGCTTGCTGGCCCCGTCGATGCTGGCGGCCTGGTAATAGGCGTCGGGGATGGAGCGCAGACCGGCATAGCCCAGTAGGGCTACCAGCGGCGTCCAGTGCCACACGTCCATCAAGAGCACGGTGAGCCAGGCGTGGGTGGCATTGCCGGTGTAACTGTATTCAATGCCCATGCCCTGCAAGGCGGCGCCCATCAGGCCGATATCGGTGCGCCCGAAAATCTGCCAGATGGTGCCCACCACGTTCCAGGGAATCAGCAAGGACAGCGACACGATCACCAGCACGGCCGACGACTTCCAGCCCTGCGCCGGCATGGCGAGCGCCAGCAGAATGCCCAGCGGCAACTCCACCGCCAGCACGGCCAGCGAGAACGACAGTTGGCGCAATAGCGCGCCGTGCAGTTCCTCGTCGCGCATGATGGCGGCAAACCATTCGGTGCCGACAAAGACGCGGCGCTCAGGCGAGATGATATCCTGCACCGAATAGTTCACCACCGTCATCAACGGCAGAATGGCCGAGAAGGCCACGCACAGCAGCACCGGAAGAATCAAAAACCAGGCTTTCTGGTTGACTGGTTTGGTCGTAGTGCTCATGCCACGATCTCCTCGTTTTGATAGAAGCAGGTGTGCTCGCCCATGACCCGCAGCCAGACGGTATCGCCTACCGCCGGCAAAAGAGTGCTGGCCGACAGACGCGCCTTGACGGTGTGGCCCTCGCGCTTGGTGCTGACAATCACATGCGTGCCCACGTCCTGCACCTGGGTCACGGCCATAGGCAGGGTGCCCTCGGCGTTGGCAGCGGCCAGGCTGACATATTCCGGCCGCACGCCTAGCTTGTAGTCGCCGTCCGGCAGGCCATGTGCCGCGGGCGCTGCCACGGTGGTGCCTGCAGTGTGAAAACCCGCCGCCGTCATGCTGCCGGGCAGAAAGTTCATGCCAGGTGAGCCGATGAAGTGGCCGACAAAGGTGTGGCTGGGCCGCTCAAACAGGTCGGCGGCCGAGCCCGCTTGTACGACGCGTCCGCGCGTCATCACCACCACCTGATCGGCAAAGGTCAGAGCCTCCACCTGGTCGTGGGTGACGTAGATCAGCGTGAGCTTGAGCTCGTGGTGGATCTGCTTGAGTTTGCGCCGCAGTTGCCATTTCAAATGCGGGTCAATCACGGTCAGTGGCTCGTCAAACAGCACCGCCGACACATCCGGGCGCACCAGGCCGCGGCCCAGGGAGATCTTTTGCTTGGCGTCCGCCGCCAGCCCCGAGGCGCGCTGGTTGAGCTGGCCGCTCATTTCCAGCATTTCTGCAATCGCACCCACGCGCTTTTTGATCTGGTCGGCCGGCATCTTGCGGTTGCGCAGCGGGAAAGCCAGGTTCTCGGCCACCGTCATGGTGTCGTAAATCACCGGAAACTGGAATACCTGCGCAATATTGCGTTCCTGCGGCGTCGCACGCGTCACGTCCTGACCGTCGAAACGCACTGTCCCCTGCGAAGGTGTTACCAGTCCCGACATGATGTTGAGCAATGTGGTCTTGCCACAACCCGAGGGCCCCAGTAGTGCGTAGGCACCACCATCTTCAAAGGTCATCTTCAAGGGCAGCAAGGCGTAGTCGCTGTCCTGTTGCGGGTTCGGACGGTAGGCATGGGCCAGGTCGAGTTCTATGCGTGCCATATCAACGTCCTTTGCCGCGCACAGGGGCCAACAACAACTTACCCTGTGCATCGAATACATAGACCTGCGCAGGATTGAAATAGAAAGTGACGGGTTGCCCCAGATCGAAGTGGTGCACACCGGTCAGCTGGGCCACCAGTTCACCCAATGGCGTTTCGAAGTGCACAAAAGTGTCGGTACCCGAAATCTCGGCCAGTTCCACCGTGCCCACCAGGGTTGCATCGCCATCCTGAGCACGCACGCGCAACGCGCTGGCACGCATGCCGACCGTCAGCGTGGCCGACCTGGTGGGTGGCAGGGCCAGCTCGATGTGCGGTCCGTGGGCCAGTTGCACACCCGTGGCTGCCGCGCTGGCAGCCAGCAGGTTCATGGGCGGGTCACTGAAAGCACGCGCTACAGGGATGGACTGGGGCGCATGAAACACTTCGGATGTAGGTCCATACTGCAGCAGTTCACCAGCATCCAGCACCGCGGTGTACCCCCCCAGCAGCAGGGCTTCTCCGGGTTCGGTGGTGGCGTAAATCACCGTGGAGTCCCCCGCGGCGAACAGCGCGGTCAACTCGTCGCGCAACTCTTCGCGCAGCTTGTAGTCCAGATTCACCAGCGGCTCATCCAGCAGCATCAGCGGTGCGCCTTTGGCCAGTGCACGGGCCAGGGCGACGCGCTGCTGCTGGCCGCCCGACAGCTCTGCGGGATAGCGGTCCAGAAACATCTCGATGTGCAGTTTCTCGGCCAACTCGCGCACGCGCTGGTCCACATTCCGGTCACCGCGCAGTTTCAGCGGAGAGGCAATGTTGTCGCGCACCTTGAGCGAAGGGTAGTTGATGAACTGCTGATAAACCATGGCCACATTTCGCTCGCGCACGGGCATACCGGTCACATCCACGCCATCCACACGCACCACGCCGGCGGTGGGCGCATCCAGCCCCGCCATGATTCGCATCAGACTGGTTTTGCCAGCCTGGGTTGCGCCCAGCAATACCGTCACAGCGCCACTGCGCGGTGCAAGGCTCATGTCGTACAGCCAGGTCTGCGGCCCTACTTTCTTGCTGATGCCTTCCAGATTCAACTGCATCACGCCACCTTTTCTTGCCGGGTTTTGACCCCGTGAGTATTTTCGAATTCGAGAATTATTGTTCGTTTTGATTCGTTTTATCTCAGTAATAACCCTATAAATATTCTTTTTGATTCGTTTTACAGTCAAGCCGCCCTGCAGATTCAGGGTACAAACACACAATGAACCCAAACCCCAGACAACTGACTCTGCTCTCCGTGGTCCAGGCACAAGGCTCCGTCACAGTGGAGCAACTTGCCGATACCTTGGGCGTCACCCTGCAAACCGTGCGGCGTGATGTGCAGCGCCTGGCCGACGAAGGGCTGCTGGCGCGATTCCACGGTGGCGTTCGGGTACCCAGCTCCACCGTGGAAAACATCGCCCACCAGCAGCGCGAAAGCCTGAACGCCGAAGGCAAATCACGCATTGCGCGCGCCGTGGCCGCTGCAGTGCCCAACGACTGCTCGCTGATCCTCAACATCGGGACCACTACCGAGGCCATTGCCCGTGCCCTTCTGCACCACAGCGGCCTGCGGGTGATCACCAACAACCTGAATGTGGCCAGCATTCTCAGTACCAACCCCCGCTGCGAAGTCATCGTGGTGGGTGGCGTGGTGCGTGGGCGCGATCAGGGCATCGTCGGCGAAGCCGCCGTGGATTTCATCCGCCAGTTCAAGGTGGACCTGGCGCTCATCGGCATCTCGGGCATTGAGTCCGATGGCACGCTACGCGACTACGACTACCGCGAAGTGAAGGTCGCGCAGACCATCATTTCGCACGCACGAGAAGTCTGGCTGGCTGCGGACATCAGCAAATTCAACCGCCCTGCCATGGTGGAAGTAGCCATGCTCTCCCAGATCGACCGGCTATTTACCGATGCAGCCCCTCCCGATCCATTCCTTACACTGTTGGCCGATGCCCAGGTGCGACTGGATGTCGCCCTCACCTGATTTGGATATTCCATTGCCATGACCTACCTACTTGCTCTCGACCAAGGCACTTCCAGCTCCCGCAGCATCGTGTTTGACCCCAGCGGTCACACCATGGCGATGGCGCAAAAGGAACTGACCCAGATCTACCCACAGCCTGGCTGGGTGGAGCACGACGCAGTGGAGATCTGGCGCATCCAGCTCGCCACCGCACGCGAGGCACTGAACAAAGCCGGCATCACTGCAGACCAGGTGAGGGCCGTGGGCATCACCAACCAACGTGAAACCACCGTGGTATGGAACCGCAAGACCGGCCAGCCCATCCACCACGCCATCGTTTGGCAGGACCGTCGGGCCGAGCCCACCTGTGCAGAGCTGCGCGCGCGCGGCCTCGCCGATACCATCCGCGAAAAAACCGGCTTGCTGGTGGACGCCTACTTTTCCGGTACCAAGCTCAAATGGATTCTGGACCACGTGCCTGATGCCCGCGCCCAGGCAGCCCACGGAGAGCTGGCCTTCGGCACCATCGACAGCTGGCTGATCTGGCAGCTCACCGAAGGACGGGAGCACGTCACGGATGTGAGCAACGCCTCCCGCACGATGCTGCTCAACGTCCACACCAACCAGTGGGACGAGGAACTGCTGGCCGCGCTGGACATCCCCGCCAGCCTGATGCCCCGGGTGCAGGCCTCTGCCTCGGTCTTCGGCGAAGTGGCGCCCCACTTGCTGGGCAACACTATCCCCATTGGCGGTGTGGCTGGCGACCAGCAAAGTGCCCTGTTTGGCCAGGCCTGCTTCAAGGCAGGCATGGTGAAGAACACCTATGGCACGGGATGCTTCATGCTGATGCACACGGGCCACAAGTTCCAGACTTCACACAACGGACTCATCACCACCAGTGCGGCGCAGCCAACCGCCACGACCGAATTCGCGCTGGAAGGCAGCGTCTTTGTAGGCGGTGCGGTGGTGCAGTGGCTACGCGATGGCCTGCACGCCATTCAGGGCAGCGGCGAAGTACAGAGCCTGGCGCAAAGCGTGCCCGACTCGGGCGGGGTGATCGTGGTACCCGCTTTCACCGGGTTGGGCGCACCCTACTGGAAACCCGACGCACGCGGCTCCATCACAGGTCTGACCCGAGGCACCACGATCGCCCACATAGCCCGTGCTGCGCTGGAGAGCATCGCTTTCCAGAGTGCTGCCCTGTTGCAGGCCATGAGTCGTGACGCCGTCAGCGCTGGCGACGCACAGGTGTCTGAACTGCGGGTGGACGGCGGTGCCTGCGTCAACGATTTGCTGATGCAGTTTCAGGCCGACCTGCTGGGCATCCCGGTGGTACGACCGGCCATCACCGAAACCACCGCACTAGGAGCGGCCTACCTCGCTGGCCTGACCACCGGCGTCTACCTGAACACCGATGAATTGACCCATTTGTGGAAGGCGGAACGCCGATTCCTGCCGACCCTGCCCAGCGAACGTGCGCAGGATCTGATGGAGCGCTGGGAGCATGCGGTGCGCCAGACCGTTCTTTGATGTCCTGCGCAGGAGCAGCGCCCTGCGTTGGATAGACTCGGACGCTCGACACAGAACCTGAAAGATTGACCATGAGCAAACGCATTGCGTTCATCGGTGGCGGCAACATGGCCAGCGCCATCATCGGCGGCCTGATCCGCCACGGCTACGCGCCTGGCCAGATTGATGTGGTGGAACCCTGGGCCGAGGCACGCGAACGCCTGCAGAAAGACTTTGGCCTCACCGCCCAGGCAGAAGCGAACGCCACTCTGGCGTCTGCCGACATGGTGGTGTGGGCCGTCAAACCCCAGACCTTCAAGGAAGCGGCCCTGCAGGTGCGCGCCCACAACACCACGGCCCTGCACGTGAGCGTGGCGGCGGGCATTCGCAGCGACAGCATCGCCACATGGCTGGGAACCGAACGGGTCATCCGCAGCATGCCCAACACCCCCGCACTGATTGGCAAGGGCATGACCGCCCTGTTTGCCCGCCCCGCGGTCACCGCCACGGACAAAGCCTGGGCCAGTGAAGTCATCGGTACCACCGGCGCCTTTTTGTGGCTAACGGCTGAAGAGCAGCTGGACGCGGTGACCGCCATTTCGGGTTCGGGGCCGGCCTATATGTTCTATTTCATGGAAGCCATGACCGACGCCGGTGCGCAGATGGGCCTGGACCGGGCGCAGGCCTACCAGCTGGCCGTGGCCACCTTCATCGGCGCGGGTGAACTGGCCCGCGCCTCCACCGAGCCACCCGAAACCCTGCGCGCCAAAGTGACCTCCAAGGGAGGCACCACCTATGCCGCCATCACTTCCATGGACGAAAGCGGTATCAAGGCTGCGTTTGAAAAAGCCCTGTTTGCGGCCCGGAAGCGCGCCACCGAACTGGGCAACGAGTTTGGCGGAAATTAGCATCAAACCAGCCTCCAGCCCTTTATTGATATGCACAAGCAGCTATTAAATCAGTAGCAATTCTCCATTCTTTGAAAGCCCGCACCATGACCGAACTCGTCACATACAGCCTGCATGACGGCATTGCCACACTGACCCTGGCCAACGGCAAGGTCAACGCCATATCACCCGACCTGATGGCGTCGTTCAACCTTGCACTGGACCAGGCCGAGCAGGACAAGGCCGTGGTGATCGTGACCGGACAGCCGGGCATCCTCAGTGGCGGCTACGACCTCAAGGTGATGATGACCGGCCCGCAGGCGGCACTCGAGATGGTGGAGATGGGATCTCGGTTGG
>JAGWUS010000025.1 GCA_028868305.1 Burkholderiales bacterium
CAATCACCTGCAGATCGAGGGTGAGTACCAGGGCGCTGCAGCGCGCGGCATGGGCCCGCCCGATCATCTTTTTCATGGCATTGCGGT
Source organism: Burkholderiales bacterium (assembly GCA_028868305.1). Taxonomy (GTDB): domain Bacteria; phylum Pseudomonadota; class Gammaproteobacteria; order Burkholderiales; family Burkholderiaceae_C; genus Allorhodoferax. Next base: position 88 of record JAGWUS010000025.1, read on the forward strand.
CGCGCATCATGTAGAGCTGGAACCAGAAGGGAGCGCTGGTGTTCTGTGCGATATCTTCAATCGAGCAGATGCTCATGGTGGACAGAGTGAACGGAATGCCGAATTTTTCGGCCGCCTTGGCGGCCTTGATCTCGCCATCGGCATGCTGCATGCCGCACAGGCCTACCGGGGCAATGCTGACCGGCATCTTGGCCTGTTGCCCCACCATGGCGGTGGCAGTGCTGCGGTTTTCCATATTCACGGCTACGCGCTGGCGCAACTTGATTTTCTGGAAATCGTCGGAGTTGGCGCGGTAGGTGGACTCGGTCCAGCTGCCGGAATCGGCGTAGTCGTAGAACATGCGCGGTACGCGCTTTTGCGCCAGAACGCGCAGGTCTTCGATGTTGGTAATCACTGGCATACAAGTCTCCATCTAAGTTGCCCCGATGTTAGGGGAAAGGCGTGTGGACGGCGCATGAAATCTGTCGTTTCGGGATTGAAATTAATTGCCAGATGCCAGCCATTGCCATGTATGCCCTGCCGCAGGTGGCAACCACTTTGGACGGCGATGGGCATAGGGGAATCTCCGGTAGAAAACGGAAGTCTGAAGAGTACAGATGCCGATCAAGCACGGTGATAATGGCCAGAAATTGGAGACTGCACCATGGAAGTGTTTAAATTTCTCACGCTGATGGTGGAGAAGAATGCGTCGGACCTCTTCTTCAGCGTGGGAGCGCCGGTGAACGTGAAAATCGAAGGCATTACCCACCCGCTCAAGATGCCCGCTCTGGTGCCCGGCGAGGTCAAGCAACTGGCCTACACGGTCATGAACGAAAAGCAGATTGCCGAGTTCGAGAGCCGCATGGAGCTCAATATGGCCATCTCGGCTTCGGGTATTGGCCGGTTCCGGGTGAATGTGTTCATGCAGCGTGGTGAAACCGGCATGGTCATTCGCTATATCAAGTCCAAAATTCCGCCCATGGCAGCGCTAGGCTTGCCGCCGGTGCTGGAGCAATTGGTGATGCTCAAGCGCGGCCTGATTCTGGTGACCGGCTCGACCGGTTCGGGCAAGTCCACCACCCTGGCCGCCATGGTCAATTTCCGCAATGAGCAGACCACCGGGCACATTCTCACGATTGAAGACCCGATTGAGTTCATGCACGAGCACAAACACTCGGTTGTGGACCAGCGTGAAGTGGGAATTGATACCGTGTCGTACGAAGCGGCTCTGAAAAACGCCATGCGCGAGGCGCCGGACGTGATCATGATTGGCGAAATCCGGGACAGAAACACGATGCAGCAGGCGGTGGCCTATGCCGAGACCGGGCACCTGTGCCTGTCCACCCTGCATGCCAATAACGCCAACCAGGCCATGGACCGCATCATCAACTTTTTCCCGGAAGAAGCCCACCACCAGCTGTTGCTGGACTTGAGCATCAACCTGGCGGCCGTGGTGTCGCAGCGCCTGATACCGGGCCTGAAGCAGAAGCTGGTGCCGGCGGTGGAGGTGATGGTGCAGTCCCCCTATATCAGCGATCTGATTGCCAAGGGCGACATTGCGGCCATCAAGGAAGCCATGGGCCACAGCTCGGGCGCGGGTATGTGCACCTTTGACCAGGCGCTGTACCAGCTGTATGTGACCGGGCAAATTTCACAAGAAGAAGCCCTGCACAACGCGGACTCGCGCACCGACCTGTCCTTGCGCATCCGGCTGGCGGCAGGCGTCACCACCGTGGAGACGGGTGATCTGGCGATCGATACCAATCCGCCTGCCGGCATGCCGCCGCGTGCGCACTGATATTTCCATTCATGCAAAACTGGCCACTGCCACCGTTTTTCAAGGAAACAGGCTCGCATGACGAGCCCGAGTTCGCGGAAGCCATGGTGTTTACGCTGGGCGGTGGCGTGCGCATGGGGCAGTTGCTGGGCTTTGATCCTGAAGCCTCGGTAGTCCGCTTCAAGGCCAAAGGCGAATACACAGCTGCGCCGCAAAGGCTCTCGTCCATCAAAAGCCTGCAATTGATAGCGCCGCTCGCGCTTGTACCGGATGACGAACTGATCCGGGCGTATGAAAAGTCGGGCGGTCGTCCGGTGACGCCAGGGGCCAGGCCGTTCCACGTGGATTTTCAGGATGGCGAGCACCTGCAGGGGCAAACCAAAGGCTTTGTCAAAAGCCGGCAGGGCCTGTTTGTGTACCTCACCACCGATGGTGACCGCGTCGTGCGCATTTTTGTACCGGACAGTTCGCTCAAAGGTTACCGCATCGGTGATCTCTTGGGCAATCAGCTGGTGAACTCTCAAGCCGTGGTACCCGAGGCTGTGGATATCGCGCTGGCCGAACAATCCCGGCGCCGACAGACGGCCATAGACCGGCATTTTGGTGAATTCCGACCGACAGAAGCTGCTGAGCTGGTGGCCGAGGCTGACCTGCTGCCGGTGTACACGCCGGTGCGCTTGGGCGATATCCTGATGGACCAGGGGCTGGTTTCCCGCGACCAGCTTTCTGCTGCGCTGCTACGCCTGAGCGGCGATAAGAACAGCCGGATGGGTGACATTCTGGTGGAGCTGGGCGCCCTGAGCCGCGCACGCCTGACGCAGGCAGTCGGTGAGCAGCTCAATATTCCTCTGGTGACTCTGCGCGATTTTGCGATTGACCCCGAGGTGCTCGCGCTGGTGCCCAAGGCCTATGCGTTCGAGCACCACGTGTTGCCCCTGATGCTGACCGAAAAAACGCTGGTGGTAGCGGTGGAAAGCCCACTGGATGCGGACTATCTGGACCAGTTGCGCGATACCACCCACCGGCAAATTGTTCCGGTGCTGGCCAATCCAGAAGAGTTGTCGGCGCACATCGCTTCGGAGTATGCCAACGCGGTAGTGGTGTCGTCCCTGGCGCCCCTGGACAGGGAGATTGAAGAGTTTTCGCAGCAGATCACCAGTGCACCGGTTTCCGAGCAGCATGCCCACGGGGACCAGCAGGTGTCCGAAAACGATACCGTGCTGGTGCGCCTGGTCAACAAGATGATTGAAGACGCGCACCGGGCGGGCGCATCGGACATCCATGTCGAAGCCTATCCGGACGAGCAGCCTTCGCGTATCCGGTTCCGCATTGACGGGGTACTCTCCGAATACCTCAAATTGCCCTACACCATGCGGTCCGCGCTGATCTCAAGGCTCAAGATCATGTCCAACATGGACATCTCGGAGCACCGCAAGCCGCTGGATGGCAAGATCGATTTTTCGCGCTTTTCTCCGGTGAAGCTGGAATTGCGGGTTGCCAGCCTGCCTACCGCCAATGGGCTGGAAGATGTGGTGATGCGCCTGCTGGCGTCCAGCAAACCCATCCCGGTGGATGAGTTGGGCTTCAGCCCGGAACTGGCCGCTGAACTCAAGAAGATGGTGCACCGCAGTTATGGCCTGATTCTGGTGTGCGGGCCGACGGGCTCGGGCAAGACGACCACGCTGCATTCGCTGCTGGCAGAAGTCAACACTGCGGAGAACAAGATCTGGACCGCCGAGGACCCGATAGAAATCACCCACCCCGGACTGCGCCAGATCCAGATGCTGCCGCGCGCTGGCTTGACCTTTGCGATTGCCATGCGGGCGTTTCTGCGTGCGGACCCAGACATCATCATGGTGGGGGAAATGCGCGATGCCGAGACCACCCATATTGCCATTGAAGCCTCATTGACCGGCCACCTGGTGCTTTCCACCCTGCACACCAACAGTGCACCCGAGAGCGTCGTGCGGCTGCTGGACATGGGGCTGGATCCCTTCAGTTTTTCAGACGCGCTGATTGGCGTGCTCAGCCAACGGCTGGCCCGGCGCTTGTGCAAGCACTGCAAAGCGCCGGTGGAAGACTCTGCGGACCAGATTGAAACCATGGCCCATGAGTACTGCAAAGGCACCTCTTTGCAACCCGACCAGGTCCTTGCGCAATGGCAGCAGCGCTATGCCAGCGCAGGTGACGGGGCGCCGGTGATTTACAGCGCGCCGGGCTGCGACAAGTGCAACCACACGGGGCATAAAGGCCGGGTGGGCATTTACGAATTGATGTCGGCGACACCGGCCATCAAAAAACTGATCCAGGCCCGTTCACCGGTGGAGCAGCTGTTCCAGTGCGCAGTCGGCGACGGCATGCTGACGCTCAAGCAGTATGGCTTTATCAAGGTGCTGGAAGGCTTGACCGACCAGGTCAGCGTGCGTAGCGCCTGTGCCTGATGTCTGGTACCGTAACCCATTAAGAACATGTCAAAAACAGATTTTCGACCCCTGCGATTCCTCCTGGAGGCGCTGCTGATCATTTTCACGGTGGAGGCGGCTTTGATGACGCTCTTGCCACTGATGGCGCCCTACGCGTCGGACACGCTCAAATCGATTCTTGATACCGTGTTGTTGACAGTCTTCACCGCACCGCTTTTGTTGTGGCGGTTCTCACGGTCTAGCGCTGTAGCGCATTCGGATGACCGAGTTCTCCAGCATTCGGAGGTTGGATCACGGGCCTGGACCGCGTTAACGGCAGTTGTGGGCATTCTGGCTTCGAGCGGAGCCACCTATTGGACCTACGCCCAAGTGCAGTCGGATGGCAAGTTACGCTTCGAAAACCTTGTGACACGGCTTGAGGCCGATGTGCGCGCCCAGTTTGCGCAGCCCCTGGATGGGCTCAACGGAATGGCCGGCTTTTTTCAGGCCACGCCCACTATGAACCGGCGCTTTTTCCAATCTTTCTGGGAAGGACGCGATTTTTCGCAGGAATTCCCTGGCGTGCGCAGCATGGGCGTGTTGCAGCGGGTGCCGCGGACCGAACTTGCACAGTTTGAAGCAGCGCAGCGTCGAGAGGGTGTTCCGGACTTCACGATCAAAACCCAGGGCGCGCAGCCCCAGATGTATGTGGTGAACTATATTGTTTCCAAGGACAACGCCATTGTGTCTCTGGGGGTGGATGCCAACACCGAACCGGTGCGGCAGGCCGCGCTGGCGCAGGCTGTGCGAACCGGAGAGCGAACGCTGTCCGGTGTCATCCATCTGACGCCGCGCAATGGAATTACCCAGCTGGGCTTTCTGTACCTGATGCCACAGTATCGGCGCGATGCCGACCTCTCAACCCAAGAGCTGCGCGAGCAGGCGCTGGACAGGGTGCTGTATTCGTCCCTGGTGATTGATGATCTCATGGCACGTCCCGCATCGAACACGGACGGCTTGCTGGTTTTCGATCTTCGCGATAGTACAAACAACATGGCCGACGTCACCCAGGCGCCGGTGGTTTACCGCACAGCGAACACGGATCAGTTCCCGTCATCGTGGTCAGAGTCCAGGGTACTGGACATTGGGGGGCGTAGCTTCGTTCTGCATGCGCGTGCCACACCGGCATTTGAAAGCACGTTGGGAGACGCAAGGCATTGGGTCGTGGGAGCGGTGGGCTTGCTGCTGACGCTGCTGTTGTCAATGTCCGTATGGCTCCTGAACCGCGGCATATTGGGAGCTCAAAGCATGGCCCGTTCCCTGCGCGAGCAAAGCACCAAGCTGGCCAAGGCCGTGCAACTCACCAACAACTCGGTGATCATTGCGGACGCAGACAACAATATTGAGTGGGTCAACGAGGCTTTTTCGCGTATCTCGGGTATACCCGTCCAGGATGCCCTGGGCCGGAATGCTGCAGATGTGCGGGGCACGCAGCTGACGGACCCGGATGCGCTTTCCCGCATCCGAGAAGCTTTCGCCAAAGGGGAGGATGTCCGTTTGCAGGTGTTTCACCGCACCCGGGAGGGACGCCCTTACTGGCTGGACTCGGATCTGCAGGTGCTGCGCGCTGAGGATGGCAGCTATGCGGGTTATCTGGCCGTGGAGACGGATATCACCGAATTCAAATCCCGTGGAATGCAACTGAACGCGGCACTCATGGAGACACAGGCCCTGATGGACACCATCAATGTGCATGCCATTGTGTCGGAGGCCGATGGCCAGGGCATGATTACACGGGTGAATGACCAGTTTTGCCGCATCAGCGGCTATACCGAGGAGGAACTGGTGGGAGCGGATCACCGCATCGTGAACTCTGGCGTTCACCCTGACAGTTTCTGGAAAGACTTCTGGTCGGTGATCTCCACAGGCATGCCATGGCGGGGCCAAATCTGCAACAGGGCCAAAAACGGTTCCCTCTACTGGGTGGACAGCATGATCGCCCCGTTCATCGGGAATGACGGGCAAATCGAGAAATTCATCTCCATCCGCATGGACATAACCGAGCACAAGGAATACGAACGTTCACTCACAGAAGCCCGGGAGAATGCAGAGCAGGCTACCAAGAGCAAGGCGCAGTTTTTGGCAAACATGAGCCACGAAATTCGCACGCCCATGAATGCGATCCTGGGCATGCTGCAACTGGTGCAAACCACCGGTCTCAACGCCCGCCAGCAAGACTATGTGAGCAAGGCAGATGGGGCTGCGAAGTCGCTCCTGGGGTTGATCAATGACATTCTGGACTTTTCCAAAGTCGAAGCCGGAAAGATGACGCTGGACGCGCAGCCGATGCGGATCAGCACCCTGATGCGGGACCTTTCTGTCATTCTGTCTGCCAATGTGAAGGCCAAGGGCTTGGAGGTGCTGTACGACCTTGATGCTGCGCTGCCAGACCTGGTGCAGGCCGACGCCATGCGCTTGCAGCAGGTGCTCATCAACCTGGGGGGCAACGCTATCAAGTTCACACCGGCGGGGCAAGTGATCATTGCCTTGCGTGTGCTGGCGCAGGATGCACAGGGGGTGCGTGTGGAATTCGCTGTCAAGGACTCGGGCATTGGTATCGCTCCCGAGAATCAGGCCCATATTTTTGCAGGATTCTCGCAGGCAGAGGCCTCAACCAGCCGCAGGTTTGGCGGCACAGGTCTGGGCCTCGCCATCAGCCAACGACTGGTGCACCTGATGGGCGGCGAGTTGGCGCTCAACAGCGTCCTGGGTGCAGGCAGTACCTTCTCGTTTGTGCTGGATTTTCCGCTGGCGCATGCGGTTGCCGGAGAACTGGCCGAGCCTGGCCAGCCGAGCCTTGCCACGCGGCGGGTGTTAATCATCGACGACAACGAAACCGCCGCCAGAATCCTCTTGCAGATGACCACGGCATGGGGCTGGCCTACTGAAGTGGCCTACAGCGGACGGGATGCCCAGGACAAGATCAAGTCCCGGCAGACGGATGGCGAATTTCCTTTTGATGTCGTCTATGTCGACTGGCAGATGCCCGGCATGGATGGCTGGGATGTTACCCACTGGATTCGCCAGCGCTGCGCTGATCAGGGCGCACACCAGCCGATCATCGTGATGACATCGGCCAACAACCGCGAAACGCTGGCCCAGCGCAAGCAGGAAGAGCAGGACTTGCTCAATGCTTTTTTGGTCAAACCCATCACATCGTCCATGCTGCAAGAAGCTGCACTGTCGACGGTTTCTTCAGAATTCCGGCTGCGTCAGGCCAAGCGGGCTGGTAGCAGCCACCGACGCTTGGCCGGTATGCGCATCCTGGTGGTGGAGGACAACCTGATCAACCAGCAGGTGGCAGAGGAATTGCTAATGTTCGAAGGGGCCACGGTGTCTCTGGCCGCCAACGGTCGCTTGGGTGTCAACGCAGTAGCCGCGGCCAGCCCGCAGTTTGATGTGGTGCTGATGGACGTGCAAATGCCGGTTATGGATGGTTTTGCCGCTACCACCATGATCCGCGAACAGCTGGGCTTGACCCAGTTGCCGATTGTGGCGATGACGGCCAACGCTCTGGCAACCGACCGGGAGGCTAGCCTGGCGGTGGGCATGAATGAACATGTAGGCAAGCCATTCGATCTGGCACAGTTGGTTCGCTTGCTGCTGAAAGTTACCGGACGGCAGGAGGTGGTGGCTTCCGTCCCTGGCGCTGACGCTTTGCCTTCTTCCCAGCCACACGGCACTACCGGCCTGGATGTGGAGGGCGCTTTGGCCCGTCTGGGTGGTTTGCAGAGTCTGTACCTTCGTTCCTTGAAAGATTTTGCCAAAGCGCTACCGCAGTTGCACAGCGAGTTCTCGAAGCTCGTTGCCACGGATTTTCCCAAGGCGACCATGCACATTCACACGGTCAAGGGCACCGCGTCAACACTGGGAGCGAACCGGTTGGCAGACCAGGCGGCGCATCTCGAGCGCTTGTGCAAAGACGGCGATGTGTCGCGTGTGACCGCTTCTGAACTGGAGCAATTGGCCGCTGCAGTGCGGGAGACGCAGGAGGCCCTTGCGAAGGTCATCGCACAAATTGACAATGTCGCGGCTCCTGCGGCCAGTACCCCCGCTGATGCCTCGGCGGTGCGGTCCGCATTGAACGAATTGGTGTCCTTGCTGGAAGCGGATGATATGGCAGCCCTTGAAAAGTTTGCCGAAGTCCGCGACACCATCAGCGCCGCGTCGGGGGAAGACCTGGAGGCATTGGAAGTGGCGATGCAAAACCTGAATTTTGCGGATGGCCTGGCGGTATGCCGCAAGGTGCAGCTGCGTATCAGCCCAGACGTGCCCGGTGCCGCGCCACCTGCGCTTTGACCTGTGCTGGCGCGGTACCGCCCAGTGTATTGCGGGCATTGAGTGAGCCGCGCAGGCTCAAGCACGCGTACACGTCTTTGTCAATGCTGGCGTGGAAGCCCTGCAGTACGGCCAGGGGCAGTTCGGAGAGATCGCAGGCGTGGGATTGCGCCGCCTTCACGGCGTGGGCCACGGTCTCGTGCGCGTCGCGGAAGGGCAGGCCCTTTTTGACCAGGTAATCGGCCAGATCCGTGGCGGTGGCGTAACCCTTCAGGGCGGCGGCCTCCATGGGCGCGGGATTGATGGTGATGCCGCCTTCCTTCTGGCCGGTGGCGGGGTTGACCTGGCCGCCCACCATCTCGGAGAAGATGCGCAGCGTGTCCTTGAGTGTGTCCACGGTGTCGAACAGCGGTTCCTTGTCTTCCTGGTTGTCCTTGTTGTACGCCAGGGGCTGACCCTTCATCAGGGTGATCAGGCCCATCAGGTGGCCGACCACGCGGCCGGTCTTGCCGCGCGCCAGTTCGGGCACGTCAGGGTTTTTCTTCTGCGGCATGATGGAGCTGCCGGTGGTGAAGCGATCGGCGATTTTGATGAAGCCAAAGTTCTGGCTCATCCACAAAATGAACTCTTCACTCATGCGGCTGATGTGCACCATGCACAGCGATGCTGCGGCAGTGAACTCGATGGCGAAATCCCGGTCGCTCACCGCGTCCAGGCTGTTTTGGCAGACCTGCGGGTTGCCGGCTGCATCCACCATGCCCAGGGTGCGGGCGACGCGCTCGCGGTCCAGCGGGTAGCTGGTGCCCGCCAGTGCGGCGGAGCCCAAAGGCAGGCGGTTGGTGCGGCGGCGCACTTCCGCAAAGCGCTCGGCATCGCGGCTGAACATTTCCACATAGGCCAGCATGTGGTGGCCAAAGCTCACCGGCTGCGCCACCTGCAGGTGGGTGAAGCCGGGCAGGATGGCGTCCACGTTGTGCTCGGCAATGTCGACCAGCGACTTCTGCAGGTCTACCAGCAGCGCGCCAATCAGGTCCAGCTCGCTGCGCAGCCACAGGCGCACATCGGTGGCCACCTGGTCATTGCGGCTGCGCCCGGTGTGCAGGCGCTTGCCGGCGTCCCCTGCCAGTTGGGTCAGGCGCGCCTCGATGTTGAGGTGCACGTCTTCGAGGTCCAGCTTCCATTCAAACGTGCCGGATTCGATTTCTGACCAGATGGTGGCCATACCGCTCTTGATGGCCTCGTGGTCGGCGGCATTGATGATGCCCTGCGCCGCCAGCATGTCGGCGTGGGCGAGGGAACCGGTGATGTCTGCCTGCCACATGCGCTTGTCAAAAAACACGCTGGAGGTGTAGCGTTTGACCAGATCGCTCATGGGCTCGGAGAACAGCGCGGACCACGCCTGGGATTTTTTGTCGAATTGGTTTTGGGACATGGGCTGCAGGGGAGTGATTGGAGTCAAAATCCGGGAAACATGAAAGACACCCAAATATTATCGGCGTTCCAGGAACTGAACTCTGTGCCTACACAGGTTCAGCCCCAGCGCGCGCTGGTGTTCGACGCCTGCCAGATGGGCGTCATGCTGCGCGCGGTACTGTTCGTGGAAGCGGCGGTGGCCGTGGTGGTGATGTTTTTTGTGCAGGGATATATGGACTGGATCGTGCGCCTGTCGCTGGTCACAGGTGGTGCTTTGCCCGCCACACTGGCCTGGCTGCTGGTGGGCTGTGCGTCCAAGCGCTGGCTGGCCCGTACCACCTTGCCGGTCCAGTACCTGCTGGCGGTGGCCCTGGGCGCACTAGCGGGACTGTATGGATGCGGCTTGCTGTGGATATCGGGGCTGGTGCCGCAGGCCCCCTGGGTGGCCAGTGCCAGTGGTGGCGGCCTGTTGTCGGCGGTGCTGGTCGCTGCTCTGGTGATGCGGGCCAAGGGCAGAACCCCCGCCAATACCGCAGCCCGGCTGGCGGAACTGCAGTCGCGCATCCGGCCGCACTTCCTGTTCAACACCCTCAACAGCGCCATTGCCCTGGTGCGCGCCGAGCCCGCCCGGGCGGAGGCCTTGCTGGAGGATTTGAGCGATCTGTTTCGTCACGCGCTGATTGACCAGGGGGAGTCGGTCACACTTGCGGAGGAAATCACTCTGGCACGGCGCTACCTAGATATAGAGCAGGTCCGGTTTGGTGATCGTTTGCGGGTGCAATGGGCACTGGATCCCAGGGCCGATAGCGCCCTGCTGCCTCCGCTGTTACTCCAGCCTCTGGTGGAAAACGCGGTACTCCACGGGGTGGAGCCCAGTGCCTCCGGGGCGGAAGTCAGAATTTCCACGGCGCGCCGGGGCTCGAACGTGGTGATCAAAGTGACCAATACGGTGCCGGCCGGGCCGGGCGAGCAGGGCAACGGCGTGGCGCTGCGCAATGTACGCGAACGCCTGGCCCTGCTGCACGACGTGCAGGGGCAGTTTCGCAGCGGGCTGCGCGATGGTGTGTACCAGGTTCGTATGGAGGTGCCTCTGTGACCACAGCCGCGGTGCCCGGCGCGCCCTTGCGCGCACTGGTCGTGGACGACGAGGTGCTGGCCCGTTCCCGCATGCGCACCTTGCTGGGCGATTGTGCGGAGCCTGCCGTCGTGGTGGAGGCTGAGGCCGCCAACGCCGTGCAGGCCATGGATGCCCTGCGGCGCCAGGCTTTTGATGTGGTGTTGCTGGATATCCATATGCCGGGTGCCGACGGGCTGACCCTGGTGCAGTCCATGCGTTCGCTGGACCATCTGCCGGCCATCATTTTTGTGACCGCCCATGCGGAACATGCGGTGCAGGCGTTTGAGCTGGAAGCGGTGGACTACCTGACCAAGCCGGTTCGCCTGGAGCGCCTGAAGGTGGCGCTACAAAAAGTAGAGCGCTTTGTGCAATCCCGACGCGGGCTGGAGGCCAAAACAGACAGTTTGGAGTATCTGGTCATCCAGGACCGCAACCGTACCGAACGCGTGCCGCTCCACCAGGTGGTGTATTTCAAGGCCGAGCTCAAATACATCACGGTGCGCACGCAGGAGCGTAGCTACATCCTCGATGGCTCCCTCAACGAACTGGAAGAAAAATACGGCGACAGCTTCGTGCGCATTCACCGCAACGCACTGGTGGCCCGCCGCGCCATTCGCGCGCTGGAAAAACATTTCGACCCGGATGAGGGTGAGGGCTGGGCCGTGTGTCTGCACGGCGTGGACGGACCCCTGGCCGTTTCCAGACGCCAGCTGGCGACGGTTCGGGAGCTGATTGCGGGTTAGCGCTCAGCCCGTATTGCGCAAACCCGCGGCAATGCCATTGATCGAGATGTGGATACCGCGCTGCACCCGCTCATCGGCTTTGCCTTCGCGGTAGCGGCGTACCAGTTCCACCTGCAGGTGGTGCAGGGGGTCAATGTAGGGAAAGCGGTGGCGTATGGAGCGCTGCAGGGCTGCGTTGTTGGCCAGGCGGTGTTTCTCCCCGGTGATGGTGGCCAGCGCGTGTGCTGTGGCATGCCACTCGACTTCGATGGCAGAAAAAATCTTCTTGCGCAGGCGCGCGTCACCGACCAGTTCGGAATAGCGCGAGGCCAGCGCCAGATCGCTCTTGGCCATGACCATGTCCATGTTGGAGAGCAGGGTGCGGAAAAAGGGCCACTGGCGGTACATCTTCTGCAGCAGCGCGGTGCGTTCTTTTGCATGCTCGGGCGTTCCGCTATGGATGAAGGTGTGCACCGCATTGCCAAAACCAAACCAGCCTGGCAAGGTGAGGCGACACTGGCCCCAACTGAAGCCCCAGGGAATGGCGCGCAGGTCTTCAATTTTCTGCGATGCCTTGCGCGATGCAGGACGCGAGCCAATGTTGAGTTCTGCAATCTCGCGGATGGGCGTGGAACTGAAAAAGTATTCGGTAAAGCCCGGGGTGTCATAGACCAGTGCGCGGTAGGCCGCCATGCTGTTTTGAGACAACTCGGCTGCGGCATCCAGAAACGCCTGGGTGGCGGATTTGGTCGGTTGCAGCAGGGTGGCTTCGAGCGTGGCAGCGACCAGAGTTTCCAGGTTGCGCCGGCCGATCTCGGGGTTGGCGTATTTGGAGCCAATCACCTCGCCCTGCTCGGTCAGGCGGATCTGCCCGCGCACGGTGCCAGGGGGCTGCGCCAGAATGGCCTGATAGCTGGGACCACCGCCCCGACCCACGGTGCCGCCGCGACCGTGGAACATCCGAAGTTTGATGGCCCCCACGTTTGCCACTGGGTGTGCTGCACTGCCCCCCGAGGGGGCCCCCGCACCTTGGGGCGGCTCTGCGGTGCTCGCGCCATACGCCGAGAAGCTGTCAAACAACTCCACCAGCGCAATTTCGGCACGGTACAGCTCCCAGTTGCTGGTGAAGATGCCGCCGTCCTTGTTGCTGTCGGAGTAGCCCAGCATGATGTCCTGCTCGGCGCCACTGCGCTGCACCAGTCTGGCCACGCCGGGCAGGGCGTAGAACTCACGCATGATGGGTGCGGCGTTGCGCAGGTCTTCGATGGTCTCAAACAGGGGAACCACAATCAGCTCGCAGGTCGCCTGCGCATCCAGGGTTCCTTCCATCAGGCCCACTTCTTTTTGCAGCAGCAGCACTTCCAGCAGGTCGCTGACCGTTTCGGTGTGGCTGATGATGTAGTGGCGGATGGACTGCTTGCCAAAGCGCTCCAGCATGACGCGGGCCATGGCAAAGATCGCCAGTTCGCCCTCGGTGTGGGCGCTGTAGTGGGCCCCATGCACCCGCAGTGCACGGGCGTCGTTGAGCAGGCCCATCAACAGGCTGCGCTTGGCGGCTTCATCCAGCTGGCTGTAGCTGGGCGTAATGCGTGCGGTGGCCAGCAGCTCGGCCACCACTTCCTCGTGTTTGTCCGAGCTCTGGCGCAAGTCCACAGTGGCCAGATGAAAGCCAAACACCTCCACGGCGCGAATCAGGGGATGCAGGCGCTGGCTGACCAGTGCGGTACCGTGGTTGGACAGAAGCGAGGCCTCAATGGTGCGCAGGTCGGCAATGAAGTCCTCGGCCTTGAGGTAGGCATTTTGCGGCGCTACGGCGTGGCGCGCAGCTTCGGTTCCGGTCAGGTCCTTGAGGGTGGCAGCCAGGCGGGCATACACGCCAGTCAGCGCTTTTCGGTAGGGCTCATCCTTGCGGTGTTCGTTGCGGTCGGGGGAACTGTCGGCCAGCACCTGCATTGCGGGACTGATGTCGCTGAGCATGGCGGAGATGGACAACTCGCTGCCGAGGTAATGCACTTCGGTCAGGTAGTGGCGCAGTGCTACTTCGGCCTGGCGGCGTAGCGCGTATTCCAGGGTCTGGGCACTGACGTTGGGGTTGCCATCGCGGTCGCCTCCGATCCATTGGCCCATGCGCAGGAAGCTGTGCACCGGCTCCTTGCCCAGTTTTTCTTCCAGATCGGCGTAGAGCTTGGGGATCTCGCGCAGGAAGGTAGATTCGTAGTAGCTCAGCGCATTCTCGATTTCATCGGCTACGGTCAGCTTGGAAAAGCGCAGCAGCCTGGTTTGCCACAGCTGCATGACGCGGGCACGCATGTGGGCCTCATTGGCCGCCAGTTCGCGCGGTGACAGGGCGTCTTTCCTGCCGGTGCTCAGTGCTGCACGCAACTTGAGTTCATCGCGGGCGGTCAACAGCTGGGCGATGTCGCGCTCGGCATCCAGAATGCTCTTGCGCTGCACTTCGGTGGGGTGGGCGGTGAGCACCGGGGACACATAGCTGTGCGCCAGCGTGCCGGAGATGGTTTTGGGCGAAATGCCCGCCCAGCGCAGGCGGGACATGGCGACTTCGATGCTGCCCTCCTGGGTATCGCCCGCGCGTTCGTGGATTTCGCGGCGGCGAATATGGTGGCGGTCCTCGGCCAGATTGGCCAGGTGACTGAAGTAGGTGAAGGAACGGATCACGCTCACCGTCTGGTCACCGCTCAGGCCTTTGAGCAGTTTCTTGAGGGCCTTGTCGGCCTCGTGGTCGGCATCCCGGCGGAACGCCACCGACAGTTTGCGAATCTGCTCGATCAGCTCATAGGCGTCTACACCTTCCTGCTCGCGGATCACGTCGCCCAGAATCCGGCCCAGCAGGCGGATATCTTCCACCAGTGGGCGCTCGTTGTCTTTGCTGCGTTTCGCGGGGGTCGGGGTGGAGGCGGTTTTCATGGGGGTCCATGCTAGCATTCGAGACTACTTTTGATTACCGACAGGTTACGTCTGTGCAACATTTCACCATCGCCACGCGCGAAAGCCGGCTGGCCCTCTGGCAGGCCGAACATGTCAAAGCTCTGCTGGAGCAGCAGGGCCATCAAGTCACCCTGTTGGGCATGACGACGCAGGGCGATCAGATTCTGGACCGGGCCCTGAGCAAAGTCGGCGGCAAAGGCCTGTTTGTGAAAGAACTCGAGTTGGCACTGGAAGAAGGTCGTGCCGACCTGGCCGTGCATTCGCTCAAGGATGTCCCCATGGAACTGCCACCTGGCTTCACGCTGGCCTGTGTGCTGGAGCGCGAAGACCCGCGTGATGCCTGGGTCTCTTCGAAATATGCGAGCCTGACCGAATTGCCGCAGGGCGCGGTGGTCGGTACCTCCAGCTTGCGCCGCATGGCGCTGGTGCGCGCGCTGCGACCTGATTTGAAAATCGAGGCATTGCGGGGCAACCTGGATACCCGGCTGCGCAAGCTCGATGAGGGCCTGTACGACGGCATTGTGCTGGCCGCTGCGGGTCTGAAGCGTCTGGGCCTGGAGTTCCGCATCCGCGACATCTTTGCACCGAAACAGATGTTGCCGGCGGCCGGGCAGGGCGCTTTGGGCATAGAGATCCGCACTGGGCGTGAGGATGTGATGGCGGCGCTGGCGCCGCTGATGCACCAGCTGACCTGGCTAGCGGTGTCGGCTGAGCGTGCGGTAAGCCGTGTCATGGGCGGCAGCTGTTCCATGCCGCTGGCGGCGCACGCCGTGTTTTCCGGTGATACCCTGAAAATTAACGCGGCCTGGGGGGATCCGGAAGGCCAGATGCCCCTGGTGCAGACCCAGGCGCTGGCATCGGTGAGCGATACCGCCAGTGCCGTTCAACTGGGCGAACAGGTGGCTTCGGCGCTGCAGGCTGGCGTGGACAAGGCGACCGGTAAAGCCATCTGACCATGCGTGTCATCCTGACCCGACCGGAGCGCGATGCGCGTAGCTGGGTCACATCGCTGGCTGAATCCGGTATGCATGCGGTGGCGCTGCCCCTGATCGTGGTGGGTGGTCCGTCCGACCCGCAGGCGGTGGTCAAGGCCTGGAACGCGCTGGACCGGTATGACGCACTCATGTTCGTCAGCGGCAACGCAGTAGATCAGTTTTTCAAGCTGAAACCGTCTGCAGCCCCCGAATGGCATGCACAAGACGCTATTAAAACGAGAGCATTTGTGACGGGACCTGGCAGCCGGGCGGCACTGCTGCGCAATGGCGTGGATTCGGCCTGCATTGATGCACCCGATGCCCAGGGCGGCCAGTTTGATTCCGAAGCGCTGTGGGCGCTGGTGGCTGCCCAGGTCCAGCCAGGTTTCCGTGTGTTGATCGTGCGGGGTGCAGGGTCGGCCAGTGTGGCTGGAGACCATGGGGAGGGAGTCGGGCGGGACTGGTTTGCCCGACGGGTGCAGTCTCGTGGTGGCCACGTGGAGTTTGTGGTGTCCTACCAGCGGGCCCTTCCTGCATGGGGGCCTGCCGAACTGGACATGGCACGCACCGCTGCGAATGATGGTTCGGTGTGGCTGTTCAGCAGTTCCGAGGCCATTGCCAATCTGCGAACCCTGATGCCCCATCAGTCCTGGCACCAGGCCCGCGCAGTGGCCACCCATCCACGCATCGCCCAGGCCGCGCGGGATGCGGGTTTTGGTGTTGTTTGTGAGTCACGGCCGCTCCTGGGGGAAGTGGTGGCCTCGATAGAATCGCTCCAATGAACTCCGACACGGCAGCCAGCGCTACCTCCGACACTCCCTCTGCCGCGCCGGCGCAGTTGCCAGCCGCTGCCTTGCCAGATCAAAAATCTGCCTCTCCCCGCTGGTTGTGGGCACTTGGCCTGGTTGCTGCAGGCGGTCTGCTGGGAAGTGTTCTGGTGTGGCAGAAACTCGGCAACATCCAGGAGCAACTGGCGCGTCAGAGCGCAGATGCTACGGCGCAGGCCACCGAAGCTCGCGCCACGGCGCGCCATGCGCAGGAACTGGCGATGGAAACGGCCGCCAAGCTGGCTGTGACCGAGGCCCGCCTGAGCGAGGTGACCCTGCAGCGCACCCAGCTTGAAGAATTGATGCAGAGCCTTTCGCGTTCGCGCGACGAGAACATGGTGGTGGATATCGAGTCGGCGGTGCGTCTGGCGCAGCAACAGGCTCAGCTGACTGGCAGCGTGGAGCCGCTGCTGGCAGCCCTCAAGACCGCGGAGTTGCGCATTGCCCGGGCGGCGCAGCCCCGATTGACACCGTTGCAGCGCGCCATCGGGCGGGATGTGGCGCGTATCAAGGGCACGGCGCTGGCTGATACCCCGGCATTGCTGGTCCAGCTCGATGAACTGGTGTCTCTGGCGGACGAACTGCCCCTGGGCAACGCAGTAGGCGCTGCCCGCAGCGTTCCGCAGTTGCGGCGCCAGCCAGATGAGACGGTTTCTTCCTGGTGGTTACGCCTGGGACTGTTGGTGCGCGAAGAGGTCCGCAGTCTGGTGCGGGTTAGCCGTGTGGAAGACCCGGACGCAGCGATGCTGTCTCCGGAGCAATCGTTCTTTCTGCGCGAAAACCTCAAACTCAAGCTCCTCAACGCCCGCCTGGGGCTGCTGTCGCGCCAGATCGATTCCGCCCGGGCCGATCTGTCTGCCGCGCGCCGCACATTGGGCAAATACTTTGATGCGTCTTCGCGCAAGACCCAGACGGCTGCCGCGCTCCTGCAACAGGTGCAAGGCCAGATGAAGACACTGGAAGTTCCACGTGTGGAAGAAACCCTGGCAGCGCTCGCAACCGCGGCGGCTGGACGCTAGCCATGCGGGCAGCTTTGTGGCTCATGGCCCTTTTTGCGGTTGCAGCTGCAAGTGCGCTGTTTGCGGGTAGCAACCCCGGAACGGTCACCCTGTTCTGGGCACCCTACCGTGTGGACCTGTCGCTGAACCTGGTGTTGCTGGTGTTGCTGGTCATTTTTGTGGTGTTGCACCTGGCCTTGCGCGCCATCAGCGCTACGCTCAACCTTCCCCATGAGGCACGGCGCTGGCGTTTGCAGCAGAAAGAGCGCGCGGTGTACGCGGCCTTGCTCGACTCCCTGTCACATCTGGTTGCGGGTCGATTCATTCGCGCGCGCAAGTCAGCCGAGTTGGTGGTGTCTCTGGAGGAGTCGGTATCGAGTTCCAGTGAGTCACTGCCCTATGCGGGTCGCTTGCGTGCCGTCACCCATCTGCTGGCCGCCGAGAGTGCGCATGCATTGCAGGACAAGTTGGTGCGGGATGCGCATTTCAGGCAGGCGTTGCAGCATGCATCGCATAGGGACGCCCAGGATGTTTGCGATGGTGTGCAATTGCGTGCGGCCCGCTGGGCACTCGATGAGAGAGATGCTTCCGCTGCCCTGGAATGGCTCAACCATTTGCCGCAGGGCGCATCCCGTCGTACCGTGGCCCTGCGTTTGCGATTCAAGGCGGCGCGCCTGGCCGGCCAGAGTCGACAGGCGCTGGAAGTGGCGCGTCTGCTGACCAAGCACCGCGCTTTTTCCGAGAGCGCTGGCAGAAGCATTTCGCGCGGCCTTGCCATTGAGTTGCTGGGTTCCGCGCATGATCCGGTGCAGTTGCAGCGTGCGTGGGAGGCACTGGACGGCACGCAACAGCAAATGCCCGATGTCGCCATGGAAGCGTCAGCACGCCTGCTCATGCTGGAGGGTGAAGCGGCGCTGGCTCGCCAATGGTTGCTGCCCGTGTGGACCACCATGACGACGTCTGGTGGTGGCGCACTGGCTCCGGCCCAGCGTGTGCGTCTCGTTCGGGTGCTGGAGCAGAGTTTTGGCGAGGGGGATGCTGCGCCGGACAGCACATGGCTGGCGCGTATCGAAAGTGCACAAATGGCCAATCCGCGCGAAGCGGTATTGCAGTATCTGGCAGGCGTGAGTTGCATGCGCTTGCGCCTGTGGGGCAAGGCGCAGCAGTTGCTCAAGCAGTCGCTGTCGCTGCTGCAGGACAACGGACTCAAGCGGGATGCCTGGCGCGCCCTGGCTGAAATGGCAGAGCAGCGGCAGGACATGGTGGCCGCAACCGAAGCCTATCGCCAGGCGCTGAAACTGCCCGATTGAAGCAGCACTGCGGGGCTTGTCCCAAGGTGACGGGGCGGAGGTTCGGGGCTATTATGTGTCCATGCCTACGCTCATTGAACACTTGGTCAAGCTCACCGACCACCGCGATCGCGATTTACTGGAACTAACGCTGTCCAGAGCGCTCATTGGCCTGCTGCCGATCGAGCGTGTGGTCATGGCCCGTGTGGTCAGCGAAGAAGGCATCAAGCGCTGGCTGGATATTGCATCGCTGGATGCGCGCGGCGGAGGCAAAGTGGTCGATCCATTGCGTGTGGATTTCCATGCCCTGCGCCCGCTGGAATACGACAGGGACCGGATGCACTGTGTACAGGACCGCACCACGGTGGAAGTGGCCTGGGCTGGTGAAGACGGGCCGCGCATTACCTACCTGCCCCTCTTCAATGACGCACGCAACGACGATGAAGGTGTAGTCGAAGTGCATTCGGGTTCACCCCTGACGCATGAACAGTTCCTCACCATTGACGCACTGCTGCATGTCTTCAGGAACATGTACATGCTGCTGGCCTACAGCGACCGTGACGCACTTACAGGCCTGCTCAATCGCAAGTCGCTCGACGACACTTTTTACAGCGCGGTGCTTGAGGAGTTGGAAGATGGCCGGGGGTCGCGCACGTCCGCGCTGTCAACCGCCATGGAGCCTGGTCAGGAACGGCGTCACCGGGTGCCGCCCAACTACTGGCTTGGCACCGTCAGCGTGGACAACTTTGATGTGCTGGGCAACAAGAACGGTCACCTGATCGCCGAAGAGGTGCTGCTGCTGGTAGCGCGCATCATGAACAACACCTTCCGTACCTACGACCGCATCTACCGCTTTGGCGGCGAACAGTTTGCGGTGCTGATGCACTGCCCCGATGAGGCGCTGGTGCTGGCTGCGTTCGAGCGCTTTCGCGGCAATATGGAGAAATTCAACTTCCCTCAAGTAGGGCGGATTACCGCGAGCGCTGGTTTTACCCGCATTTCGGCCGATGACTCTCCCAGCACTGCGCTGGAGCGGGCAGAGCGCGCGGTTGAATACGCGCAGCACCATGGCCATAACAAGGTGTTTAGCCATGCCGAACTGCTGCGCCAGTCACTGATTGACGGTGAGACCCAGACCGGGGCAGTGGATCTGTTTTAAGGCGGCAGTTTCTGACGGTTCAGCAAGCGAAAGGGGCACACATGTGCCCCTTTTTTTCTGGTAAGGCCCCTGATGGCAGAGGCCGTCGCTCTTACACCGGCTCTTCCTGTTCGAAAGGCAGCGTCATGTTGCGCAGGTCACGCTTGGTTTCCACCAGCACCAGTGGGCGGTCATCCAGCACTGCGGGGGCGGGGCGCTCACGGGGAACATGCACGGGCTTGGGTTCGGCAGCGATCGCTGCCTGAACTGCCGCAATGCGTTCAGGATTGCTGTTGACCCACTGCAGTCCCGAGCCTTGCGCAATTTCCTGCAAGGTTTGCAGTGGCAGATCAAACGCCGTTACCTTGGGCATGCCGATGGCAGCTGGCGCAGGGGCTGCTTTAGCCACGGCCGGTGCTGGCGCAGCGGTCAACGCAACTGGTTGGGCTGCAGGTGCGGCGGCTGACTCACTGGCGGGCTGGGCTGCCTGCTGCTCTACCGGGGTTTCAGCGCGAACACCCTGGTCCTGACGCGGGCCGCGCTCACGACCATAACGGTCACGTGAACGCTTTTCACGGGACTCACCGTTTTCGCCGGCGGCGGGGAGTGCCTGTCCCTCGCTTACTGCGGCCTGGTCTTCAGTATCGGCAAAGCCGAGCTGGGTTTGCTGGACGTCGGCGCCTGCGCCGCTGGTGTCGTCCTGGCGGGGACCACGCTCATTGCGACGACCACGTCCACCGCGTCCGCGACCCTCACGCCCTTCACGAGGCTGGCCGTTGGCGTCTACGGACGCTTCGGCTGCGGCTTCTGCGCGGGGTTCGTTGTTGCGTTCCGCATTGTCGGAGCGTTCGCCACGGGGCGCACGGTCCTGGCGGGGGGTGCGATCGCCGCGCTCACCACGTTCACCGCGATCGCCACGGGGTGCGCGTTCTGGGCGCTGCTCGTTGCCGGCGTCCACCTGAACCGATTCCTGACCTTCCACGTTTTGTAGTTTGCCTTCGGCATCAAAACGCTCGCGCTGGGCTCCGCCCTGGCGTTCGCCACCCTGGCCACGTCCACCGCGACTGCCACGACCACCGCGGTTGCCTTCACGGCCCTCACTGCGGTTTTCTTCACGTCCTTCTGGGCGCGCTTCGCCACGGCCTTCGCCGCGCTGGCCACGTCCGCCGTTGCGGTTGCCATCCCGGCCACCACGGCCATTGCGTCCTTCAGTGCGGCCAGCGTCACGGCCTTCGCGCTTTTCTTCTGTTTTGGCAGGGGCTGCGGCAGGTTTGGCGGGTG
Source organism: Burkholderiales bacterium (assembly GCA_028868305.1). Lineage (GTDB taxonomy): Bacteria > Pseudomonadota > Gammaproteobacteria > Burkholderiales > Burkholderiaceae_C > Allorhodoferax. The sequence continues at coordinate 21,289 of JAGWUS010000025.1, forward strand.
CGGGCGCTGCCTCACCACCAAACAGGTTCTTGAGCCAGCCGAAGAAGCCCTTGCTTTCAGCCGGCTTGGCTATGGGGGCGGTTGCTACCGGAGCGACCACGGCCTTGACGGGTTCAGGTTTCGGTGGAGCGATGGGTGCGGGTGCATCAGGCAACACACCCTTGATGACCGGGGTTTGCTTGTTGGTCGGCTCTTGCGAGCGGCGGGTCACGCCGGTGGCCTCTTCCATGTCGTCGGCCATCTTGTAGCTGGCTTCGATGTGGTCCAGGCGCGGGTCGTCGTGCTTCAGGCGCTCGAGCTTGTAGTTGGGCGTTTCCAGCGTCTTGTTGGGCACCATCAGCACGTTGATGCGCTGCTTGAGCTCGATCTTGGCAATTTCAGTGCGCTTTTCGTTCAACAGGAACGAAGCCACATCGACCGGCACCTGGCACAGCACGGAGGCGGTGTTGTCCTTGAGGGACTCTTCTTGGATGATCCGCAGAATTTGCAGCGCAGAGCTTTCCGTGTCGCGGATGTGGCCTGAGCCGCCACAACGTGGGCAGGGAATGGAGGCGCCTTCACTCAGCGCAGGCCGTAACCGTTGCCGACTCATTTCCATCAGACCGAATTTGGAGATAGTGCCGAACTGCACGCGGGCACGGTCCTGGCGCAGCGCGTCGCGCAAGCGGCTTTCCACTTCGCGGCGATTGCGGGACTCTTCCATGTCGATGAAGTCGATGACGATCAGGCCACCCAGATCGCGCAAACGCATCTGACGGGCCACTTCGTCGGCGGCTTCCAGGTTGGTGCGGGTCGCGGTTTCCTCGATGTCACCGCCCTTGATGGCACGGGCCGAGTTCACGTCCACCGACACCAAGGCTTCGGTGTGGTCGATCACGATGGCGCCGCCCGAGGGCAGTTGCACCGTGCGGGCGTAGGCGGATTCGATCTGGTGTTCGATCTGGAAGCGGCTGAATAGCGGTGCATCGTCACGGTAGCGCTTTACACGCGCAGCGTGCTCGGGCATCACGTGGGCCATGAACTGTTGGGCCTGCTCGTACACGTCGTCGGTGTCGATCAGGATGTCGCCGATATCGTGGTTGAAGTAGTCACGGATGGCGCGGATCACCAGAGAAGATTCCTGGTAAATCAGGAATGCGCCCTTGCCGCCCTTGGCAGCGCCGTCGATGGCGGTCCACAGCTTGAGCAGGTAGTTCAGGTCCCACTGCAACTCGGGGGCGCTGCGGCCGATGCCGGCGGTGCGCGCGATGATGGACATGCCGTTGGGGTATTCCAACTGGTCCATGTTTTCCTTGAGCTCGGCGCGGTCTTCGCCTTCGATGCGGCGGCTGACGCCACCGCCACGGGGGTTGTTGGGCATCAGCACCACATAGCGGCCGGCCAGCGATACAAAGGTGGTCAGGGCGGCACCCTTGTTGCCGCGCTCTTCTTTTTCGACCTGGACCAGCAGTTCCTGGCCTTCCTTGATGACGTCCTGGATGCGCGCTTGCGAAGCCGACACGCCTTCCTTGAAGTACATCCTGGAGATTTCCTTGAAGGGCAGGAAACCGTGGCGGTCTTCGCCGTAGTCCACAAAGCAGGCTTCCAACGATGGCTCGACGCGGGTCACCACGGCCTTGTAGATATTGCCCTTGCGCTGTTCGCGCCCTTCGATTTCGATTTCGTAGTCGAGGAGTTTTTGTCCGTCGACAATGGCCAGGCGGCGCTCTTCAGCTTGCGTGGCGTTGATCAGCATCCGTTTCATGGAGTGCGTCCTTCATCAGTAAGTACATGCCCAAAGCGGGCTATTGACACCTGAACTGACGAGCTGAAACGAGGAGGAATTGCCGGAGAACTTCGACTCAAACGAGGCGTCGAAGCGTGGGCGCGTGGAGGGGAGCAAGGGGATGCGTTTGTGAATTTGCTATTAAATTAATAGCTGATCGCGCCCGTTTGACGGGGGTTGCAGGCCAATCCATGCCAATAAACGGCACGAAAACGCACCGCAGGCAAAAATGGATCAGGCTCAACAACACAAACATCTCGCTTCATTCCGTTCGCAGACAAAAGCGTCTGCAAACTTTGGGTATTCCGGTTCAGTGTTTCAAATCGTCGGGTTAACCGTGTACCAACACGGCGGCATCGACCTTCCAGCGGCGCAGTGCAGGGACTGTGGACTAAACTCCAGACAAATCAACCACTTACAGCGCATCGCTAGTGAAACACATTATAGGGGCCAATCCAGTGCCCGCCAGTGCCCAGGTCAAATCCGTGGTTGTCGAGGAAGACGGGGCAGGGCAGCGCCTGGACAATTACCTGGTGCGTCATCTCAAAGGCGTCCCCAAGACCCACGTCTACCGCATCATCCGCAGTGGCGAGGTGCGGGTGAATAAGGGCCGGGCCAGTGCCGAAACCCGTCTCGCATTGGGCGATGTGGTGCGGCTGCCGCCGGTGCGGGTGTCTGAGCGCGCGGAGCAAAAATCCCAGGCCATGGCCGCGCAGACGGGTAGCTTTGTCCCGGCCAAGGACTTTCCCATCCTGTTCGAAGACGACTGCTTTCTGGCCATCAACAAGCCTGCGGGCGTGGCGGTGCATGGGGGCTCCGGGGTGAGTTTTGGCGTGATCGAGCAATTGCGTATGGCGCGTCCGCAGGCCAAATTTCTGGAGCTGGTGCACCGTCTGGACCGCGAAACCAGCGGCATCCTGCTGATTGCCAAAAAGCGCAGTGCCCTGAAAAATCTGCAGAACCAGTTCCGTGAACGCGAAACGGGCAAGACGTATCTGGTGTTGGTGCTAGGCCACTGGCCGGCCAACAAAAAGGTGCTGGACAAGCCGCTGCACAAATACCTGTTGCCGGGCAAGAGTGGAGAGGAAGGCGAGCGTCGCGTCAAGGTGGTGGCCAAGGACGACCCGGATGGCATGCCTTCCTTGACGCTGGTCAAGGTGCGTGAGGCCAATACAACCTATTCGTTTCTGGAAGTCACCATCAAGACCGGCCGAACCCACCAGATCCGGGTGCACCTGGCGTCCGAAGGTATGCCGATTGTGGGGGACGACAAATATGGCAACTTTGAAGTCAATAAACTACTGCTCCGCGCCACTGGAGCCGGTGCCCTCAAGCGCATGTTTCTGCATGCCTGGCGTCTGCAATGCAAACATCCGGTGACCGGCGAGGCCCTGGAGCTCAAGGCTGACCTGCCGCCCGAACTCATGCAATTCCTCCTTCACGCCCTGCCCACACCACCATGACCACCAAGATACGCCAACGCGCCCGCCAGTTCGATCTCATTGCCTTTGACTGGGATGGCACCTTGTTTGACTCGACTGCCATCATCACGCGCAGCATCCAGCTGGCGGTGCGCGATGTCGGTGGCACGGTGCCCAGTGACCATGAGGCGTCTTACGTCATTGGCCTGGGTCTGATGCAGGCACTGGCACACGCCGCGCCGGATGTGCCGCAGGACAAGTACCCTGAACTCGGCGAACGCTACAAGCACCACTATATGCGGCACCAGAACGACATCAGCCTGTTTCCCGGGGTGCTGGCGATGCTGGCGGACCTGCGCGCGCAAGGCCATTTGCTGGCGGTGGCCACCGGTAAGAGCCGCCGGGGTCTCGACGAGGTGCTGCATGCGGTCGAACTTAAGGATGTGTTCCACGCCTCGCGCACCGCGGATGAGACAGCGGGCAAACCGCACCCGCGCATGCTCCACGAACTGATGGCCGAACTGGGCGTAGCGGCTGAGCGGGTACTGATGGTGGGCGACACCACACACGATCTGCAACTGGCGCTGAATGCTGGCTGTGCGAGTGTGGGCGTGAGTTATGGAGCGCACGCGCCAGCCGCTTTTGCAGACTTGAAGCCGCGCCATATTGCGCATTCGGTGGCCGATCTGCACGACTGGCTGCTCAGCAACGGGTGAGGACGCCTGCCATGCACGCCGATTTCGAGTCCCGACCCATTCCCCTGTGCAATGCGCAGGATCTGGTCAACAGTGGAGATGCTGTGCCATTTGATGTGGTGTACTGCGGGCAGACCTGCTATGCCTTCGCCATCCGCTATGCCAACCAGGTGCATGCCTACCTGAATCGCTGTTCCCACGTTCCCATGGAAATGGACTACCAGCCCAACCGATTTTTTGACCTGACAGGCCACTACCTGATTTGCGCCACCCACGGCGCCATGTACAGCCCCAGCACGGGTGCCTGCAGGGGTGGGCCATGTCGCGGTGGACTGGTCAAGATTGCGGTCAGTGAAGAAGACGGCGTGGTGCACTGGCATACTGCCTATAACCTAAAACCTGTGGATTTTTGAAATGATTGAGCCAAATATGCCTGAAGCCCCCGTGGATATTGCACAAGCAGCTATGAAAAAAGGAGCAACTCCTGCAGCCTCCGACACTCCGAACTGGGAGCGCTCGACCCTCGAAAGGCTGGCCATGGCGGCGATTGACGAGCAACGGGCTGCCCGGCGTTGGCGCAATGGCATTCGCCTGGCGTGGCTGGTCCTTCTGGCCGCACTGGTGTGGATGGGCATGGAGCGCGGCAATACAAACGCCGATGTTTCGAAGCCACATACGGCGGTGGTCGAAATCAAGGGTGAAATCGCTTCGGGCTCCGAGGCCAGTGCGGAGCTGATCGTGGCGGCCATGCGCGGCGCTTTTGAAGACGAGGGTGCCAAAGCGGTAGTGCTTCTGATCAATTCGCCCGGTGGCAGCCCGGTACAGGCAGGCATCATCAATGATGAAATCTACCGCCTCAAGGCCAAGTACAACAAGCCGATTTACGCCGTGGTGGAAGAAACCTGCGCATCGGCCGCCTATTACATCGCCGCCGGTGCGGACAAAATTTTTGTCGACAAGGCCAGTATTGTGGGCAGCATTGGTGTGCTGATGGATGGTTTCGGGTTTACCGGCCTGATGGACAAGCTCGGTGTAGAGCGCCGCCTGATGACGGCAGGGGAAAACAAGGGTTTTCTGGACCCCTTCAGCCCCCAGACCGAGAAGCAGCGTGATTTTGCACAGGCCATGCTGAACCAGATTCACCAGCAGTTCATTACCGTGGTGAAGACCGGGCGCGGGAAACGGTTGAAAGAAACACCGGAGACCTTCAGTGGCCTGTTCTGGACCGGCCAGCAGGCCATTGAAATGGGGCTTGCAGACCAACTGGGCAATATCGATTTTGTGGCCCGCGAAGTGGTCAAGGCCGAGGAACTGGTGGACTACACCCGCCGCGACAATGTGGCTGAACGGCTGGTCAAGCGCTTTGGTGCGTCTATTGGTCAAGGTGTCGCATTGACACTCAAAACGTTTCCCAGTCTGCGCTAAAGGGTGGTTACCTGCCAATAGCGAACACTGTTGGTGTGGCGTTGTCCAGCGCCCATGCTTTGCTTTTCCAGTGCTTTGTAGTGTCGCTGTGGCACTGGGCGGAATCCAGTGTCAGCCCGCTGGCAGTGGCCAGGCGGGTGTTGTGCTGCAGGGTCTGCAACAGGGTTTGCAGCATAGCGGTGTTGCGGTAGGGCGTTTCAATAAAGAGCTGGGTTTGCCCGGTTTTTAGCGCCAGGGATTCGAGTTCGCGTAGCCGCTTGGCCCGCTCATCGGGCCCGCTTGGGACGTAGCCCACAAATGCAAAATTCTGGCCGTTCAGACCACTGGCTGCCAGCGCCAGCAGCAGTGATACCGGCCCCACCAGAGGAACCACGCGCAGGCCCAGGTCGTGGGCAGCACGCACCACCGAGGAGCCCGGGTCGGCCACGGCGGGCATACCGGCTTCGCTGACCAGTCCCACATCAAAGCCGTCCATCGCGGGCTTCAGCAGGTGGCGGGCATCAAAGTCGCCCAGGTGGTCGCCTTTTTTGTGCACCTCGCGTGGCAACTCCTGCAACTGCATGGATTGCAGGGGCACGCACAGTGGATGATTTTCCCCCACGCGCTTGAGGTAGGCGCGGGTCGATTTGGCGTTTTCGCACACCCAGTGCTGCAGGTTCGATGCGACTTTGAGCGTGCCTTCGGGCATGGATTGCGCCAGCGGGCTCATGCTCGTACAGCCATAGTCCAGCGGTGCAGGCACCAGATACAGGGTGCCGCTCATAGTGCGCTACCCAGCAAACGGATGCCGGCCGCGCGCAGCATGGTGCTGGTGCGAATCAGCGGCAGACCCACCAGCGCGGTGGGATCGTCGTTGTCAATGTTTTCCAGCAGGGCAATGCCCAGGCCCTCACTTTTGGCGCTGCCGGCGCAGTCGTAGGGCTGCTCTGCTTGTAGATAGGCTTCAATTTCTGCGTCGGTCAGGTCACGAAACTTCACCTGCACCGGCGCCAGCGCCTGCTGCACGAAGCCACTTTGCTCGCACACCACGGCTACTGCCGTTTGAAAGACCACGGTCTTGCCACGCATCTGCTGCAACTGCGCCACGGCGCGCGCGTGAGTTCCGGGCTTGCCCAGCGGCTGTCCGTTCAGATCGGCAACCTGGTCGGAGCCAATCACCACGCTGCCGGGATGGCGCTGGGCGACGGCTCGGGCTTTGGCCAATGCCAGGCGCCGGGCCAGCGTCGCAGGAGCTTCCCCGGGCAGGGGTGTTTCATCAATGTGGGGAGATTCCACGGAAAAAGGGATGCGCAACCGCTGCAGCAACTCACGCCGATACGCGGAAGTGGAGCCAAGAATGAGGGGTCGTTGTGTCGTATCTGTCATGGAGTGATTCTCTTACACTGCGAACATGAAAAATGAATTTGCAGCACGCAGCCTGAATGTGGCTGCTTTTGCCAATGCGGGCGAGAGCCATGCTGGCGACGAGCGTCTGGCGCGGTTTGAGCGCCTGTTGGAAGAAACCAGCGGCCTGGGCGGCGAGACTCTGCTGAGCTACCAGGTGCAGGGTGAACTGCGCCAGGATGCTGCCGGCCAGGATGAGCCTTGGCTTCGCCTGCGTGCCCAGGCCACCCTGCCGCTGATTTGCCAGCGTTGCATGGGGCCGGTCGATGTGCTGGTGAAATTCGAGCGGGATTTTCGTTTTGTCGCCAGTGAGGAACTGGCGGCGATTGAGGACGAAGAGTCCGAAGAGGATGTGCTTGTACTGACCAAGACCTTCAACCTGTTGGAGCTGGTGGAGGACGAGTTGCTGATGGCCATGCCACCCGTTCCCAAACACAATGTGTGCCCCAAACCCGTCACACTGCACGCGGCGGACGCAGACTTTTCCGATGAGCCGGCCGAGAAGTCAAACCCTTTTGCGGTGCTGCAGCAGATCAAAGACAAGGGTCTTGGCTAGACAGGGCACTTTGGGCTATAATTTGAGGCTTCGCGTGTATTCACGAGCGCGATTTCCACTAACCACCAGTGTTGCCGCCTGTGCAACACCTTTGCCCAGGAGCCGAAAATGGCCGTCCAACAGAACAAAAAGTCACCTTCCAAGCGCGGTATGCACCGTTCGCACAATGCTCTGGTTGTGCCAGGTATTGCTGTGGAAGCTACTACTGGTGAAACGCATTTGCGTCACCACATTAGCCCCACTGGTTTTTACCGTGGCCGCAAGGTGCTGAAGACCAAATCAGAAGCCTGACCCCAGGCATTCATGCAAAGCCCGAAGCTACAGATCCTGTAGCGACGGGCTTTTGTCATTTATGGCTCCCGTTGGAACGAATTTCGCATGATTACTGTTGCTGTTGACTGCATGGGGGGGGATCACGGCCCCCAGGTCACTTTACCGGCATGTCGCCAGTTTCTGGACGCGCATGCCGATGCGCAGTTGATCTTGGTGGGCTTGCCCGAGGCACTGGCCGGTTTTTCCCATTCGCGCGCGCGCATCGTGACAGCCAGTGAAGTGGTCACCATGGACGATCCCCTGGAAATTGCCTTGCGCAAAAAGAAGGATTCTTCCATGCGGGTGGCGATTCAGCAGGTCAAGGACGGCGCAGCGCAAGCGGCCGTTTCTGCCGGAAACACCGGTGCGTTAATGGCGATTTCCCGCTATGTTCTGAAAACGCTTGACGGTATCGAGCGCCCCGCCATTGCGGGCCAGATACCCAATGCCACCGGAGGCGCCACTACGGTGCTGGACCTCGGGGCCAATGTGGACTGCACGGCTGAGCACCTGCTCCAGTTTGCAGTCATGGGTGCAGCCCTGGTGTCGGTGCTAAAAAATGAAGAGCAGCCCTCAGTGGGCTTGCTCAATATTGGTGAGGAAGTCATCAAGGGCAACGAAATCATCAAAAAAGCCGGCGAATTGCTGCGATCTGCGGCTAAAAATGGTGATTTGAACTTTTATGGCAATGTGGAAGGTAACGATATTTTTAAGGGCCACGTGGACATCGTGGTCTGCGATGGTTTCGTCGGCAATGTGGCACTCAAGACCAGCGAAGGTCTGGCGACCATGTTTGGCACCTTCCTTAAAGCTGAATTTTCCAAGAACATTTTCACCAAAATGGCAGCAATTGCTGCTTATTCGGTTTTAAATGCCTTCAAAAGCCGTTTTGATCATCGTCGGTACAACGGTGCAGCCCTGCTGGGTCTGCGGGGGCTGGTATTCAAGAGCCACGGATCGGCCGATACCATGGCTTTCGGCAACGCGCTGAACCGGGCGTATGATGCAGCCCGAAATAACTTGTTGGATCGCGTTCAGGTTCGCATTGCACACGCTGCACCTTTGCTGGTTGCAGAGGCGCCACAGTAAGCTGAGCGGGTGTCTGACCCTTCATCCATGAGACGCTATTCCCGCATTACTGGCACCGGCAGTTACCTGCCCCCACGCCGTTTGACCAATGCCGACCTGGTTGCACAACTTGCGGCGCAAGGCGTGGAGTCTTCCGACGAGTGGATTGTGGAGCGCACTGGCATCCGTGCACGGCACTTTGTGGATCCGGGCGTCTTCAGCAGCGATCTCGCGCTGGAAGCCGCCAAAAACGCACTGGCGGCGGCGGGGCTTCTTCCCAAAGACATTGATCTGATCATTGTGGCCACGTCGACACCCGACATGGTTTTTCCCTCTACTGCTTGTATTTTGCAGAACAAACTGGGCGCCGCAGGTGGTGCAGCCTTTGATGTGCAGGCGGTGTGCAGTGGATTTGTGTACGCCCTGACGGTTGCCGACAGCATGATTCAGACCGGCATTGCCAGTAAGGCGCTGGTGGTGGGGGCGGAAGTGTTTTCCAGGCTGCTCGACTTCAAGGACCGTACCACTTGCGTGCTTTTCGGTGATGGCGCTGGCGCAGTGGTGCTGGAAGCGTCCGACACTCCCGGGATTCTGGCCAGTGACATCCACGCAGATGGCAAGTACGTAGACATCTTGTGTGTGCCGGGCCATGTTTCGGGAGGCAATGTGATGGGCGATCCCTTGCTCAAGATGGATGGGCAGGCGGTTTTTAAGCTCGCTGTGGGCGTTTTGGAGGAAGCGGCGCGCGCTGCGCTGGCCAAGGCAGGCAAGACCGAGACCGACATTGACTGGCTGATTCCACACCAGGCCAACATCCGCATTATGCAAAGCACCGCCCGCAAGCTGAAAATGTCGATGGACAAGGTGGTCGTCACGGTCGATCAGCATGGCAACACGTCGGCAGCGTCCATTCCCCTGGCGCTGGACAGTGCCGTGCGCAGCGGTAAAGTCAAACCCGGTGAAACGCTCATGCTAGAAGGCGTGGGCGGCGGTTTTACCTGGGGCGCAGTGCTTCTGAATTTGTAGCGCCTTGTGCAATGCTGATGCAGGCCAAAGGCTAATTTAGTTAAAAATTCTTGTATGAAACAGTTCGCTTTTGTATTTCCGGGGCAGGGCTCGCAGGCCGTGGGCATGCTCGACGCCTGGTGTGACCATCCTGTGGTGGCGCAAGTTCTCCGTGAAGCGTCTGATGCCCTGGGTGAGGACGTGGCAAAGCTGATCCATGAAGGCCCCAAGGAAGCGCTGGCGTTGACCACCAATACCCAACCGGTGATGCTGGTGGCAGGTGTAGCGGCTTACCGGGTGTGGATGTCGGAAGTGGGTGTGGCGCCTGCCGTGGTGGCGGGACACTCGCTAGGTGAATATTCGGCGCTGGTGGCATCCGGTGTGCTGACCCTGGCGCAGGCTGCACCATTGGTGCGACTGCGGGCCCAAGCCATGCAGGAAGCGGTTCCGGTCGGCATGGGCGCCATGGCCGCGATTCTGGGCATGGATGCTTCGAAAGTAATCGCTGGCTGTGCAGAAGCGACGGCGACTTTTGGTGCAAATTCCACCGAAATCGTCGAAGCCGTCAATTTCAATGACCCGATGCAGACCGTTATTGCCGGCAGTAAGGCGGCCGTGGATAAGGCTTGCGAGATGCTTAAAACCAATGGTGCCAAACGTGCGTTGCCATTACCGGTGTCCGCACCGTTCCACTCCAGCCTGATGAAGCCGGCAGCAGAAAAACTGCGCGTGCGGCTGGAGGAACTGGAACTGGGTACGCCCGAGATTTCGTTGATCAACAATATCGATGTAGCAGTGGAAGTTGACGCGGATCGTATTCGCGACGCCCTGTACCGCCAGGCCTTTGGTCCAGTGCGCTGGGTCGAGTGCGTGCAGGCCATCAAAGCGCGCGAGGTGATGCACATTGTCGAATGTGGGCCAGGCAAGGTGCTGGCCGGTATGGTCAAGCGGATTGATAGCGAGTTGACGGGAGCGGCCTTGTTTGATCCAGCGACCCTGGCCGAGGTACAAGGAGTTCTGGCATGAGTGAAGTGAAATTTGAAGGCCAGGTGGCGCTGGTGACAGGCGCGTCGCGCGGCATTGGTGCCGCCATTGCCCTGGAATTGGCGCGCAAGGGTGTCAAGGTCATTGGTACGGCGACAACCGATGCGGGTGCCGCAAAAATCCGGGAAATGCTGGCTTCCTTTGCCGACTGTGGTGGGCGCATGCTCAACGTGACCGATGCTGCTGCTAGCGAAGCGCTGGTGGATGCCATAGTCAAAGAGCATGGTGGTCTGCAGATCCTGGTAAACAACGCAGGTATAACCCGCGACACCCTGGCCATGCGCATGAAAGACGAAGACTGGGATGCTGTCATTGACACCAACCTCAAGGGCGTGTTCCGCATGAGCCGCGCGGTGATGCGCTCCATGATGAAGCAGCGCTATGGCCGCATCATCAGCATCACTTCGGTGGTGGGGGCTTCGGGCAACCCTGGCCAGGCCAACTACGCGGCTGCCAAGGCGGGCGTAGCAGGCATGACGCGTGCGCTGGCCCGTGAACTGGGCTCGCGCAATATCACCGTGAACTGCGTGGCCCCTGGTTTCATCGAGACTGACATGACGGCCGGTCTGGCTGAAGAGCAGCAAAAAGCCCTGCTGGGCCAGATTCCACTGGGTCATCTGGGCAAGCCGGCTGACATTGCGCATGCCGTGGCCTTCCTGGCTTCTCCCGGGGCGGGCTATGTCACAGGTCAGGAAATTCACGTCAACGGCGGCATGTACATGTAATCCATGTAAGCTTGCCACCGTTGGAAAATTCAGCCGATTGGTCCGTTCGGCTACCCGGTTAGAGATTTACCTCTAGCGCGGGTAAAATCTCGGATTCTTTTACAACCCTTAGAGGGAACCCATGAGCGATATCGAAGTCCGTGTTAAAAAAATCATTGCTGAACAACTCGGCGTTGAAGAGTCTCAAGTTACCAACGAAAAAGCCTTCGTGGCCGATCTGGGCGCTGATTCTCTGGACACAGTGGAACTGGTGATGGCGTTGGAAGACGAGTTCGGGATTGAAATTCCAGACGAAGACGCGGAAAAAATTACCACCGTGCAAAACGCTATCGATTACGCAACCTCGCACAAAAAAGCCTGATCGAGGCCGCTAGCCTATGTCCCGTCGTCGCGTAGTAGTCACTGGTTTGGGTTGCGTCAGCCCCGTTGGAAATACGGTTGCTCAAGCGTGGTCGAATATTCTGGCTGGAAAGTCGGGCATCGGCGCGATTACCAAATTTGATTCGTCCGCTTTCACCTGCAAGATTGCAGGTGAAGTGCGTGATTTCGATCTGGAGTCGTATATCGGCTCCAAGGAAGCACGCACCATGGACACCTTTATTCACTATGGAATCGCCGCAGCCTCGCAAGCCGTAGCCGATGCCGGTTTGAAAACAGGAGACGCGCTGGGCGAGGAAGAGGCGACACGCATCGGCTGTGTCATCGGTTCTGGAATCGGTGGTCTGCCGCTGATTGAAAATACGCACGCTGAATATGTCTCCCGCGGGCCGCGCCGTATTTCACCGTTTTTTGTACCCGCCTCCATCATCAATATGACGGCCGGGCACGTGTCCATGCGTTTTGGCTTCAAGGGCCCGAACATTGCCATCGTGACAGCCTGTACTACAGGCCTGCATTGCATTGGCGAAGCTGGGCGGATGATCGAATACGGTGACGCGGATGTCATGGTGGCGGGCGGTTCTGAAGCAACGGTGTCACCGTTGGGCATGGGTGGCTTTGCCTCCATGCGCGCCCTGAGCACACGCAATGACGATCCAGCGACCGCTTCGCGACCCTGGGACAAGGACCGTGACGGCTTTGTGCTAGGTGAAGGTGGCGGAGTGATGGTGCTCGAAGAGTACGAACATGCCAAAGCCCGCGGCGCAAAAATCTATGCAGAACTGGCAGGTTTTGGCATGAGCGCCGATGCCGGCCACATGACTGCCCCCAATATGGATGGTCCGCGTCGTGCCATGGTAGGCGCTATGCGCAACGCAGGTATCAATCCGGACCAGGTGCAATACCTGAACGCCCACGGTACATCCACGCCGCTGGGCGACTTGAACGAAACCAACGCCATCAAGGCCGCGTTGGGCGATCACGCCAGGAAGATTGTGGTTAACTCCACCAAATCCATGACCGGCCACTTGCTGGGCGGTGCAGGCGGTCTGGAGTCGGTGTTCACAGTGCTGGCAATCCATCATCAGAAAAGCCCCCCGACTATCAATATCTTTAACCAGGATCCCGAGTGCGATCTGGACTACTGCGCCAATACCGCGCGCGACGTGCGCATTGATGTAGCCGTCAAGAACAACTTCGGTTTTGGTGGTACCAACGGCACCCTGGTTTTCAAGCGCGTTTGAGCTAATCCCTCACTTTCTTGCACAAGCATGCATCGGCCTCCGGCGGTTCGCCACACCCTAGGCCGGTCTTTGTGGCATGTGTGGCTGCTTGTCACCCTGTCCGGGCTGGCGCTGGCTACAGCGGTATTGCTGGTGCATTCGCATGGTGATGGAATGCTTCCCTGGGTGGCATTCCTCATAATTCCTATTTTCACGGGTCTGGCATTTGCTGGGTGGCTGCACTCAGCTACGGGTATTTTGCAATGGGACGGACAGCATTGGCTTTGGTCGGGGTTTCTGGATGCTCCAGTCCGCCACACGACCTTGATAGTTGATTTTCAGCGTCTCATGCTGGTGAAAATTACCAGCGAATCGGGACGTGTTGCATGGCTATGGCTTGAAGGCCATATGGATGATGCCCGATGGCTGGCGGTGCGACGCGCAGTTATTGCCAGCCAGGCAGCGTACAGCCGACCAGATAAGGTGGTTTCCGAACCTGGGAACACGGTTGCATGAGTGAGCAAAGCCAGGATCCCGATTTACTTTTGGTGGAGCGTGCAAACGCTGGTGACCGGCATGCCTATGGACTGCTGGTCCTGAAATACCAGCGTCGCATTCAGCGTCTCATCGGGCGCATGGTGCGTGATGTGGATCTGGTGGACGATATCGCCCAGGAAACCTTCATCCGGGCTTACCGTGCGCTACACCAGTTTCGTGGCGATGCACAGTTCTATACCTGGCTTTACCGGATTGCTGTCAATACTGCCAAGAAGGCCCTGCTTGAACTCAAACGGGACCCTACGGTAACCGAGAGCTTTCTCGCGGGTGACGACGAGGATGAAACTTCCTGGCAGAAAAACGAACCAACCACTGACGAGACTCCGGAAACGGTTCTGGCCGCCAAGGAAATCGCGTCCGTGGTCAATGCTGCCATGGACGCCCTGCCCGATGACCTCAAGCAGGCGGTGATCTTGCGCGAAATTGAAGGATTGAGTTATGAAGAGATTGCTACAGCCATGGATTGCCCGATCGGAACGGTGCGGTCCCGGATCTTCCGGGCTCGGGAGGCGATCTCTGCCAGGGTCAAACCCTTGCTGGAAAAACAGACTGGCAAGCGCTGGTAAGGACTTGAGCGATGAAACACGAGACTGATGATTCCGGAACCCTGATTTCTGCGCTGGTCGATGGCCAACTGGGTGCTGAGCGGCTGGCTGGCATGTTGGCGGAGATGGAGTCCAGCCCGGAGATGATGTCCACCTGGCACGTCTACCAGCTGATTGGTGATGTGATGCGCAGTGAGGACTTGGCCAGTGGCCCGCATGATTTGGAATTCTTCATGCGTTTGCAGTCAAAGCTTGCGCTCGAACCCGTGCCTGCAGCGCAACTGCCACGGATGGAAATGTCGGCGGTGACCCACAGCGCCAATGAGGAAGTGTTTCGTTGGAAATGGCTTGCGGGTGTGACCGTGACGGTACTAGTTTCCGTCATTGGCGTTGGCCTGTGGAACTATTCTTCCTCCCCCCAATTGCAGGCTTCTGGGGCTGCCCCACCGGGGCCCACGGTGACACAGGCTGTCAATGTCCGGCAAGAAGATCAGGTCATGCTGCGTGATCCTCAACTTGACGCGCTCATGGCGGCCCATCAGCAACTTGGTGGGTACTCGGCGCTGCAGATGCCGTCGGGGTTCCTGCGCAATGCAACCTTTGACAGGTCTTCCCGGTGAATGCTGCGCGGGTCTTTGCCGGATTCCTACTGGGTGTTATGACGCTGATGTGGGGCGCAGTGGGTATGGCTGGTGAGGTCAGCACTGCAGAGCCGGTAACAGTCAATGCCTGGTTGTTGCGCATGCATGAGGCATCGCGCCAGCGCGCTTACACCGGCACATTTGTTGTGTCAGCGGGTGCCAAGACCGCCAGTGCAAAGATCTGGCACGTTTGCGATGGTACCCAGCAGATGGAGCGGGTTGAGCCACTCAGCGGTCCTCCGCGTTCGACGTTTCGCCGCAATGATCAGGTGATCACTTTCTTTCCAGAATCCCGGGTGGCCATCGCCGAGAGCCGCGAATCGCTGGGGCTGTTTCCCAATTTACTTAAATCCAGCGATACCAATCTGGGCGAGTTTTACGGGCTCAAGGTCATCGGAAGTGAGCGCGTAGTGGGCGTGGAGGCCGATGTGCTGCAACTCATACCCAAGGACAGTGCGCGCTATGGGTACCGGGTGTGGAGCGAAAAACGCACGGGACTGGTCGTGCAATTGCAGACACTCGATTCTGGTGGGCGTGTGATCGAGCAGGCTGCGTTCTCTGAGCTGCATCTTGACGCTCCGGTCAGCATGGCCAAGCTGAGCCAGATGATGGGCGCTACCGAGGGCTATCGCATCGAGAACCCCAGTGTGCAGAAGACCACACCGGAGGCGCAAGGCTGGAGCATGCGTCGTCTGGTTCCGGGCTTTCATTCCGTCGGTTGCTACTTGCGTACCGTTGCTGTAGCCGCTGCAGAATCGGTAGCTGCCCCACAGGCCTTGCAGTGGATGTTTTCGGATGGCCTGGCGACCGTTTCCCTGTTCGTCGAGCCTTTTGATAGCCGAAGGCATGTTCGAGAAGGTGCTTTCGATTTTGGCGGAGCCACACACACCCTAACCCGTCATCTAGATGGTTGGTGGGTGACCGCTGTCGGCGAAGTGCCGACCGCAACGTTGAATATTTTTTCGCAGGCTCTTGAGCGCCGCAAATAAGCCGCCATCTAGCGCAGGCTGGTTTTTGATAATTGGGACTTTGACTATGGAACTTTTGACAATGAAACCTTTGCGTACCCTGCTGATGGCTGCTGCGGTCGGAGTTACCGCACTGACGGCCATTCTCCCAGTACAGTCGGCCGTGGCGCAGACCCGGGCACTACCGGATTTCACCGATCTGGTCGATCAGGTCGGACCTTCGGTCGTGAATATCCGCACGATGGAAAAAGCCAGTGCACGTTCGCAGCAGGGCGGGACGCCAGGCGAAGAGGACATGCTGGATTTCTTTAAGCGCTTTGGGTTGCCGATTCCCAACATTCCGAAGCAGGCTCCGCGGCAGAATCGACCGCAACCCGACGAGGAACAGCCGCGCGGAGTGGGCTCCGGCTTTATTTTGTCGACAGACGGCCTGATCATGACCAACGCCCATGTGGTGGACGGTGCCGATGAGGTGCTGGTCACCCTGACTGACAAGCGCGAGTTCAAAGCCAGAATCATAGGAACGGATAAACGGACCGACGTGGCCGTCGTCAAGATCGAGGCCAGTGGCCTGCCTGCTGTCAAGGTTGGCGATGTCAGTCGGCTGCGTGTGGGCGAATGGGTGATGGCGATTGGCTCCCCCTTTGGTCTGGAAAACTCGGTGACTGCAGGCATTGTGAGCGCCAAGCAGCGCGATACGGGTGATTACCTGCCATTCATCCAGACAGACGTTGCCATCAACCCCGGCAATTCAGGTGGGCCACTGATCAATATGCGCGGCGAAGTGGTTGGTATCAACAGCCAGATCTATTCCCGTTCGGGTGGTTTTATGGGTATTTCCTTTGCCATTCCCATGGATGAGGCCGTGCGCGTCAGTGACCAACTGCGCAGCGCAGGACGTGTCTCGCGCGGGCGCATCGGTGTGCAGATTGATCAGGTCAGTAAGGATGTTGCTGAGTCCATCGGGCTAGGTAAACCCATTGGGGCCATGGTACGCGCGGTGGAGGCGGGTGGACCTGCAGAAAAAGCGGGTGTGGAAGCGGGCGACATCATTACCAAATTCGATGGCAAGACGATTGACAAGTCCAGTGACCTGCCGCGTATTGTCGGCGGTACCAAGCCGGGGAGTCGCAGCACGATTACGGTATTCCGCCGTGGAAGCACGAAAGACTTGACCGTTACCGTGGCTGAAGTGGAGGCCGACAAACAGGTCGCCATCAAGTCCCCCAATCGTGCTGACAAGCCCAAGGGTTCGGCGGCGGGCCAGGCGTTTGGCCTTGCGGTGAGTGAACTCACCGATGCGCAGAAAAAGGAACTGTCCATGAAAGGCGGTGTGAAAGTCGAGGCAGCGGTGGATGCTGCTGCGCGTGCCGGTTTGCGCGAAGGTGACATCATCGTGCAGATAGGAAACGTTGAGGTGCTGAGCGTGGCGGAGTTCGAGGCGGCCATTGCCAAGTATGACAAGAACAAACCACTCAACGTGCTGTTCCGCCGGGGGGAGTGGACTCAGTACGCCGTGATTCGACCCAATCGCTAACACGTCGACTCGCCGACAACCCCAAAGCCCGCTGGGATTTGGGGTTGTTTTTTGGATGCAATAAAAATATCTTTTGAACATGCCGTTCAGGGAATCAAATGTATGCAACCGCTAACTTCCCAGGCCTGCCTTGCCTTTTTGGTTAGAATACGGGGTTGCGTCAGTCCATTATGGGTATAAGAAGGACATCAAACTCCATCATATGAGATGGTGCTAGGTGTCCCATAGGCGATCCACAGTTCACCCACAAGTTGTCCAGAAGCTTTGCTACTTTAAATGTTTATAAGCTGTGTATAAGTTTCCTGTTGTGGACTCGCAACGACATGTCTTACCGAATTTTTGGGCTGTGCACCAGGGACTTTTTGCCTACAATGAAGTTCCAACTTTCGCAGTTGCCAAAAGAATGTTGGTTCAGGGCGCGTCCATAACAGACGCGCCCTTTTTTCTGCTCGGCCCTTTTTAATTCAATCACTTGAAGCTCTTCGTTGATGAATCACATCAGAAATTTTTCGATCATTGCGCATATTGACCATGGCAAATCCACTCTGGCGGACCGTTTGATTCAACGTTGTGGCGGACTCGAAGCGCGTGAGATGGAGGCGCAGGTCCTGGACTCGATGGATATCGAAAAAGAGCGTGGGATAACCATCAAGGCACAGACCGCAGCGCTTCAATACAAGGCCAGGGATGGACAGGTCTACAACCTCAATCTGATTGACACGCCCGGGCATGTGGACTTCTCCTATGAAGTGAGCCGGTCGCTGTCTGCTTGCGAAGGTGCGCTGCTGGTGGTGGATGCATCGCAGGGTGTGGAAGCGCAAACCGTAGCCAACTGCTACACCGCACTCGATCTGAATGTGGAAGTGCTGCCGGTACTGAACAAGATCGACTTGCCCAATGCCGACCCGGAAAACGCACGCAGCGAAATTGAGGACGTGATTGGCATCGACGCGACCGACGCGATTGTGTGCTCTGCCAAAACCGGGCTGGGCATCGATGACATTCTGGAAGCTATTGTTGCCAAGATTCCGTCGCCTAAGGGCAACCCTGATGGCCCCCTGCGCGCCATGATCATCGACAGCTGGTATGACAGCTTTGTGGGTGTCGTGATGCTGGTGCGTGTGGTCGATGGCCGTCTGGCCAAAGGCGAACGCATCAAGATGATGGCGTCTGGCGCAATGTACAACGCGGACAACCTGGGTGTATTCACCCCCGCCAACCAGCCGCGCCAGTCGCTGGAAGCGGGTGAGGTGGGATACATCATTGCTGGTATCAAGGAATTGCAGGCCGCCAAGGTCGGCGATACGGTCACACTGATCAAACCCGGTACGGGCGGGGCTGCTGCCACTGCGACCGAGCCACTGCCCGGCTTTAAGGAAATCCAGCCGCAGGTGTTTGCTGGCCTGTACCCGACCGAAGCCAGTGAGTATGACTCGCTGCGCGATGCGCTTGAAAAGCTCAAGCTCAACGACGCCTCTCTGCATTACGAGCCCGAAGTCTCGCAGGCGCTGGGCTTTGGCTTTCGCTGCGGCTTCCTGGGCCTGTTGCATATGGAAATCGTGCAGGAGCGTCTGGAGCGCGAGTTCGACCAGGATCTGATCACCACCGCCCCCAGCGTGGTCTACCAGGTGGTCAAGAACGATGGCGAAGTGGTCATGGTCGAGAACCCGTCCAAGATGCCGGAGATTGGCAAGACCGCCGAGATCCGGGAACCCATCGTTACTGTGCACCTCTACATGCCACAGGAATATGTGGGCGTGGTCATGACCCTGGCTAATCAGAAGCGTGGCGTACAGATGAATATGGCTTACAAGGGCCGCCAGGTCGTGCTGACCTATGAGATGCCACTGGGCGAGATCGTGCTGGACTTCTTTGACAAGCTCAAGAGCGTGAGCCGGGGTTATGCCTCCATGGACTACGAGTTCAAGGAGTTCCGTGCTTCCGATGTGGTGAAGGTCGATATCCTGCTCAACGGCGACAAGGTGGATGCACTGTCCATCATCGTGCACCGCAGCCAGAGCCAGTACCGGGGCCGGGCGGTCGTGTCCAAGATGCGGGAGATCATTTCCCGTCAGATGTATGACGTGGCCATTCAGGCCGCCATTGGGGCCAACATCATTGCGCGTGAGACAATCAAAGCCTTGCGCAAGAATGTGCTGGCCAAGTGCTATGGCGGTGATATTTCGCGCAAGAAAAAACTCCTTGAAAAACAGAAAGCAGGCAAGAAACGCATGAAACAGATCGGTTCGGTGGAGGTGCCCCAAGAGGCGTTCCTGGCCATTTTGCAGGTGGAAGACTGATGCAGGCGATTACAGGAACCATCCTAGCGGCCTTTGGCCTGTACGCAGCCTCATGGTATTTTGGTCTGGTGGAAGGCAACTTTGCCTTGTTACTATTCCTTGCCACGGTGGTGACCGGCATTTACTGGCTGGCCGAGCGTTTCTACTTTCTGCCCGGTCGCCAGGAGGCTGCCGCTGCGTTGGAAGCGGGCGACGTGGTGCGGCGCGCTGAGCTTGCCAAGCTGGGCATTGATCAGGTAGATGGCAATATTGTCGAAGCAAAGAACCGCATCCTTGCGCAGCCCTGGTGGCTGGACTGGACTGCGGGCCTGTTCCCGGTGATCATCGCCGTATTTTTCATGCGCTCGTTCTTGTTCGAGCCATTTAAGATTCCCTCCGGTTCCATGATCCCGACCCTGCTGGTGGGTGACCTTATTCTGGTCAATAAATTCACCTACGGACTGCGCCTACCAGTGCTCAATACCAAGATCACGGAAGGCAAAAAGCCCCAGCGCGGCGACGTCATGGTGTTTCGTTATCCGCCCAAGCCCAGTCTGGACTACATCAAGCGGGTGGTCGGAGTGCCTGGTGACACGGTCGCCTACCTGAACAAGCGTCTGACCATTAACGGAAAGCCCGTGGAAACCACGGCTTTGCCCGAGTTCTTCGATGAAGACGCCATGCGCTATTTCAAGCAATATGAGGAAACGCTGGGCGACAGAAAGCATCGCTTGCTCAACGACGATGAACGACCCGCATTCGTGCCAGGTGCCGACAATTTCGAAGGCCGCAGTGCCTGCAGCTATACCGTTGAAGGCGTGACCTGCAAGGTGCCCGAAGGGCACTACTTCATGATGGGCGACAATCGCGACAATTCGCTCGATTCCCGCTATTGGGGGTTTGTGCCCGAGAAGAACATTGTCGGCAAGGCGTTCTTTGTCTGGATGAACTTTGGCAATCTGAAGCGAATCGGCTCGTTTGAGTAAAGGGGAAGTGATGTTGACAATGCAAAGCAAATCGCGCCAGAAGGGTATTACCTTTATCGGCTTGGTGGTCGTCGGCTCCCTGTTGGCCATGGCTGGCGTGGTGGGTGCGCAGATTGTGCCCACGGTGATCGAATTGCAGGCCATTCAGAAGGCGGTTCAAAAGGCGGCTGAAGGCAACACGGTTGTGGATGTCCGCAACATATTTGACAAACAGGCCTCCATTGACGACATCAAGTCGATTAGCGGCAAAGACATTGAAGTCACCAAGGAAGGCGACAAGGTTGTCGTGGCTTTCAGTTACCAGCGTGAAATTCACTTGGCTGGCCCAGCCTTCCTGGTGCTCAAGTACCAAGGGCGATCCAAATAACGTGACCGATGCTTTGGTGGCGTTGCAGCAGCGGCTGCAACACGATTTTTCCGACCCCTCTCTGTTGTCACGTGCACTGACCCATCGGAGCTTTTCTTCAGACCATTACGAGCGGCTGGAATTTCTGGGCGACTCGGTTCTCAGCCTGGCGGTTTCTGACCTGCTGTATTCCCGCCTGGGCAGCCTGCCCGAAGGGGACCTGTCCCGAGTACGCGCCAATCTGGTCAAACAGGACACCCTGCATCAACTCGCCGTTGATCTGGGACTGCCCGACGTCATCAAGCTCGGTGAGGGTGAAGTTCGCTCTGGGGGGCAAAAGCGACCGTCCATTCTGGCCGACGCACTGGAAGCTATTATCGGTGCCGTGTACCTGGATGCCGGCTTTGCCAAGGCGCAAGCGCTGGTGCACCGGCTTTTCAATGCGGTAGAAATTAACCCGCAAATGGAAGCCATTGGCAAGGACCCCAAGACCGAGTTGCAGGAGTGGCTGCAAGGGCGCAAAATGAAACTGCCGGTCTACACCGTTGTGGGTACCCTGGGCGCGGCCCACAAGCAGAGTTTCGATGTGGAATGCGAGATTCCCGAACTGCATCTGCGCGAGCGCGGCATCGGCGGCTCACGCCGGGCAGGTGAACAGTCTGCTGCAGCGGCCATGCTGCAAACCCTTAAATCCAGAACCAAGTCATGAATGCTCCTAAAAAAATAGCTGCTCCTGCAGATTCCACGGGGGCTGGAGGTCAAAAAGACGCGCATGTTGAACCCCAGGAAGACCTGAATGCCATGCTCGAAGGCCTGCTCAAGAGCACGCCAAAGCTCGCCGCATCGGGTACGGCATCCGAGGGGCAGCACTGTGGTCTGGTGGCCATTGTGGGCAAGCCCAATGTTGGCAAGTCCACGCTGCTCAATGCCCTGGTGGGGCAAAAGATCAGCATCACCTCGCGCAAGGCCCAGACCACGCGCCACCGCATTACCGGCATGCGTACGCAAGGTGCGACCCAGTTTGTGTTTGTCGATACACCCGGTTTTCAGACCTTGCACGGCAATGCCCTGAACAAGTCGCTCAACAAAACCGTAGTCGGCGCGGTGGCCGATGTGGATTTGATTCTGTTTGTGGTGGAAGCGGGCAGCTTCACGCCGGCCGACGCACGCGTGCTGGCTTTGATGGGCAAGGACATCCCCACGCTGCTGATTGCCAACAAGCTCGACAACGTGCACCGCCGTGGCGACATTGCGCCCTGGCTGCAGACCATGCAGACCAAACACGCATTTGCCGAGTTTGTGCCCATGTCAGCCAAGAATCCCAAAGACATCGAGCGTCTGCTGGGCATTTGCGAGAAATTCCTGCCCGAACAGGCCTGGTGGTACTCCGAAGACGAGTTGACCGACCGCAGCGAGAAGTTCCTGGCGAGCGAACTGGTGCGCGAAAAGCTGTTCCGCCTGACCGGTGACGAGTTGCCTTACACCTCCACGGTGGTGATCGACAAGTTCGAGGAAGAGCCGCCGCAGAAGAAGGGCCAGAAGCGCCTGCTGCGCATTGCCGCCACCATCGTGGTGGAGCGCGACGGCCACAAGGCCATGGTGATCGGCGACAAGGGCGAACGCATCAAGCGCATCGGCATGGAAACCCGGGTCGAACTGGAAAAGCTGGTCAACGCTAAGGTGTTTCTGGAGCTGTGGGTCAAAGTGCGCTCCGGTTGGGCCGATGACGAGGCTCGCGTTCGCTCCTTCGGTTACGAGTAATTCAGACGCCGAGTGGCCACCAAGCGCATCTCCGACGAGCCCGCGTATGTGCTGCACCGCTACGACTGGAGCGAGTCCAGCCTGATTCTGGAAGTCTTCACCCGCCATTACGGGCGCATCGCGCTGGTGGCCAAGGGCGCCAAGCGGCCCAGCTCCAGCTTCCGGCCCATCCTCTTACCCATGCAGCCCCTGCATATGGCGTTTGGTGGCGATGCCGAAATCCGTACGCTCAAGAGTGCCGAATGGCAGGGCGGGCACGTTATGCCGACCGGTGACGCGTTGCTCTCGGGCTACTACCTCAATGAACTGCTGATGACGCTGCTGGCGCGGGATGACCCCCATGCCGAGCTGTTTGATATCTACGCACGCGTGGTGCAAATCATTGCCAGCGAGCACGGCGAAGCCCTTCAGGCCACCCTGCGCACCTATGAACTGCTGTTGCTGCGCGAAATCGGTTTCCTGCCCCAACTCAATGTGCAGACCATGACGCTGGCCCCGGTGGAGCCCGATGTTCGCTATGTGCTGGTGCCCGAGGGCGGACTGCGTCAGGCACATGCCGATGACCGTACCAGTCTCAGCGGTGCGCAGTGGATGCGGTTGCAGGCTGCGCTGCAGGACAATGCGCCTTTTACCACCACGCTGCGCGCCTGTGCCGGCATGATGGCCGAACTCAAACCCCAGCTGCGCACACTGCTGCACTACCATTGCGGAGTCAAAACCCTGCGCACGCGGCAGATGATGATCGACATCCAGGCGCTGTAGAAAGGCCTACCCACCATGCAAACCCATCTCTCCGTCAACCTCAACAAAGTCGCTCTGGTGCGCAACACGCGCCACCTTGGCATCCCCAGTGTCACCCGCGCGGCTACGCTGTGCTTGCTGGCCGGTGCGGCGGGCATCACGGTGCATCCGCGGCCCGACGCGCGCCACATCCGCGCACAGGACGTGCTGGACCTGGCTGAATTGCTCAAGGCCTGGCCCGATCGCGAATACAACATCGAAGGCAATCCCTTCCACAACCTGATGGACTGCGTGCGCGACCTGCGGCAGCGTGGCCTGCCGGTACACCAAGTGACCTTTGTGCCCGACTCCGAAGGTCAGTTCACCAGCGACCACGGCTGGACCTTTCCGCAGGACGCGGCGCGACTGAAGCCGCTGATTGACGATGCGCACGCCCTGGGTCTGCGGGTGAGCCTGTTCATGGATGCCGACCCTGCTGCCATGGCCGCGGCCAAAGCCGTGGGCGCCGACCGCATTGAGCTCTACACCGAACCCTATGCCGCAGCCTGGGACACGCAGGACCAGGAAGCACAGTTGGCCCGCTTCGCCGCCGCCGCACAGGCTGCGCTGAACGCGGGCCTGGGCGTCAATGCCGGCCACGACCTCAACCGCGACAACCTGGCCGCCTTTGTGCGCGCCGTGCCGGGCGTGGCCGAAGTGTCCATTGGCCATGCGCTGATCTCGGACGCGCTGGAGCTGGGTTATGACGCCACCATCAAGGCTTACCTGGATTGTCTGGCCACATGATCTACGGCATCGGCACCGACATCTGCGATGTGCGCCGCATCCGCACCAGCCTGGAGAAACACGGCGACCGGTTTGCCGAACGGGTGCTCAGCGAAGCCGAGTTGAAAACCTGGCGACAGCGCAGCGCCCGCTGGCCCGAGCGTGGCATCCGCTACCTGGCCACCCGTTTCAGTGCCAAAGAAGCTTTCAGCAAAGCCATTGGCTTAGGGATGCGCATGCCCATGACCTGGCGCCTGTGTGAAGTGGCCAAGCTGCCCAGCGGCGCACCGGTAATCGTGCTGCACGGGGGCCTCAAGGTGTGGTTTGAAGAACGCCAGCTCACCGCCCACATCACCGTGACCGACGAAACCGACTACGCCGCCAGCTTCTGCGTAGTGGAGCGGCAGTAGGGCAGGTTTCTCAGCCCGCGTTGGCTACGGCCAAAAACGGATTCACGATCCGCAGTGTGCTGCGGACGAGTTGGTTGTGCTGCAAATCTTCGGTGTAAAGCACATCCGCATTGGCTTGCAGGGCACAGGCAAGCACCAGACTGTCGTAAAAGCTGTATCGAGTCTCTGCTTGCAGTTCCAGCGCGGTTTGCACCAGTTCAAAACTGGAGGCCACCCGGTTGATCGGCTGCATGGCGGCCGCGATGAATTGCTGACATTGCTCGGCCGTGAAGCGCTGGGCGAACTTGCGTGTGGCGACGTTGGCAAACTCCTGGATGGTCTGGTAGCTGGTGCAGCCAGTGTGCGTGGCCAGCGCCTGCTCCACCAGTTGCAGGGCGCGCTGCTTCTTGAGCGGCTCGCTGGCCAGCAGGGCGTAGACAAAGACATTGGTGTCCAGGAAAAAGAGAGTGCTCATGGTCACGGTGGGTCAACGTTCGTTCATCTCGTCGCGTGTAAAACTGCGGCCCGCGTCTACGCTGTCGAGTTGCTGCATGACCTCGCGAAAGCGCGCTACGGCGGCTTCGTCCTGGGCGCTGGCATAACTGGCCAGCCATTTGCGAAATTCCAGATTCAGCGAAGACTGCGCCGCGCCTGCCTTTTTGCGGGCCAGGGCGATCAGCTCTTCGTCGGCGGTTAGCGTGATATTGCGAAGCATGAAAACTATTTGTAGTGTGCACTGTATTTTATTCAGTGCACACTAC
The DNA here is from genome assembly GCA_028868305.1 of Burkholderiales bacterium. GTDB lineage: Bacteria > Pseudomonadota > Gammaproteobacteria > Burkholderiales > Burkholderiaceae_C > Allorhodoferax. The sequence continues at coordinate 46,566 of JAGWUS010000025.1, forward strand.
AAATGCAATCAAAATTGACTGTAAATGCGGGTGCACGTTGGACAAACGCCGTTGCGTTGTTTAATCGGTCAGACGCTATGTTCACCAGTATTTGCTGCACTTTTTAAAGATAATTAGGCCTAAAGACCCCGTAGAATATGCGCAAACAGCTACGAAATTGATAGCAAATGGAAGAGAAGCGTGGTTGCTTTTGATAAGCAAATGCGCTTGGCGCCACCATTCATAGGGCGGCTTCAGCCGTGCTATGAATGGTTCCGGCCAGAGCGCATATCCCAATCGTCTAGACTACTTACATCACGCGAATACGACTCAGCCTCGTTCCGGCCAGAGCGCATATCCCAATCGTCTAGACTCAAAAGTATTTCTCCACCATGAGAAAGCTCGTTCCGGCCAGAGCGCATATCCCAATCGTCTAGACTAGACCTTTAAAAGGCTCGCAAGGCTGGCACGTTCCGGCCAGAGCGCATATCCCAATCGTCTAGACTTTCTGCGCGAATCACGCGCTCGTCAGCAGCGTTCCGGCCAGAGCGCATATCCCAATCGTCTAGACTGCCGCCATTCAGCGTGAAGCCGGTGGTGGTGTTCCGGCCAGAGCGCATATCCCAATCGTCTAGACTTGGGGTAGCGATGCTGTGTCGCGCTGTTTTGTTCCGGCCAGAGCGCATATCCCAATCGTCTAGACTGATTCAGACGACGGTGAGCCAAGGCATGCGGTTCCGGCCAGAGCGCATATCCCAATCGTCTAGACTTGTTCCGCTGTTGGGCGTGAAGGTGACGCCGTTCCGGCCAGAGCGCATATCCCAATCGTCTAGACTCTTGCGCGATGGCGGCCCATTTTGTCGCATGTTCCGGCCAGAGCGCATATCCCAATCGTCTAGACTCCTCCCGTATTACCCATGATTGACTGCACAGTTCCGGCCAGAGCGCATATCCCAATCGTCTAGACTCGCTCTGCGATAACCCCTTGATTCGTCAGGGGGTTTTTCGTTTTTGGGCTGTGAAAAACGGTGCGCATTGGCTAGAAAAGATCGAATTGGTCGGGCGTTTTATTAGCAGGTTGTTTGGCCTTTCCGTGAAAACTGACGATGCGTTCGTATTGCTTGTCGGTGAACTGCAGGATATTCACTTTTCCACCTTCGGGCAAGGCACTTTCCACCCGTTTGCAATAGGTATCCACCTGCGCTACGCTGGTGCAGAAGCGCATGTACACGCTGAACTGGCTCATCTCAAAACCAATGTCCAGCAAGGTGTTGCGAAACTCTGTGGCAGCCTTGCGTTCGGCTTTCTCCACCACGGGTAGATCGAACATCACCACCATCCACATCAGTCGGTATCCCGATAGCATGGGCGTTTTCCGCTATTCATCTTGTAGCGCATTGGCCAAGGCGATGGGCAAACCTGGTAGAGGTAAGTCCAACTTGTCACGCTCTCCCAGATAGACCTGCGCCAGCGAGGTTGCCAGCTTTTGTGTGCACACCATGACGGGTGTAGCGCCCGCGTCGGTTTGCATATCGTCGTACAGAGTGCGTACCAAGGCGCGCTTGGTGTCGGGCGTTACCTGGTCTTCCCCGTTGCGGCGCAGATGCCACACTTTCAGGTCGATCACCGGGCGGAAGGGCTCCATCACGTCGTCCACCAGGCGCATGGCGTTGTTGTCATTGCTGTGGTGCAGACCAATGCTGGGGTGCAGGCCCGCCGCAATGACGGAGCGCGCTGTGCAGGCCCGCAATACCGTGTAACCGTAATTGAGCAGTCCGTTGACGCCACCACCATCTTGGTCGCGCCGAAATGAGTCACCAAACAGTAACCGCCAGTAACGTTGTGCGCCCTGTGCTTCCAGATTCTCCGGATCACCGCTCTTAACTTTTCCGATCAACGCCGTGAGTGGCGCGGTGGGCGCACCGGTGGCCTCCAGCGCAGCGGCCTGTTGCTCCAGCTTGCTGCGCACCACGGAAGCCCACAAGCGCTTGTGGGTGGGCAGGCTGGCAGCTATCTGGGCTTCAATCCGTTTAGCCTGCTCGAAGTTGCCATCAATGGGCAGCAGCATTCCCACGGCGTTGTGGTTGGCTGCGCACAGCACGAAGGGTGCACCGCGTTCGGACAGGGCCACCAACAGGTTGTTGGTGTAGCTCAGCCCATGGGCATTGGCGATGACGGCTGCAATGTCGTCCAGTGGCACTTGCCCAAGCTCTTTGCGCTCGCCCTCGCTGTCCTGCACCACCATGAATCCACGGTGCATGAACAGATGCCGACGATCATCGGCCACTTCTACGATGCGACCGATCATGCTGCTTACTCCTTGAATCCAGGATCGTGGAGTTCGCCGATGGGGGAGATGGTGACTCGGCGGGCTTTGGCCTTTAGAAATGATCCGGCCATCTTCGATACGTAAGTGAAAGGATTGTTCTTGTCGCGATTGCGTGCATCTACATTCGCCTCTGGTGCGTCAGCCATAAAGACCTGCCCATTGCCGCTGAGTGTGGCAACGCGCATAGTGCGTTGCCTACCGTCAATTTCTAGTCGGACTGAGTCATCAAGTGACAAACGCATCACCAACGGCTTCCCACTCACACTTAGCTTGGGATGGCGCAGCCGTGCCAGCCCATGTTGGCGCACCAATTGGTAGGCCTCATACGTGGAGATCACTTCACCTTCCCATTTTCCCTTATCGTTGCGAACAATCTCAATGCAGTAGTTGCTGTCACCCTTGTAGCCTTTGTATGGAAGGGGTTCTCCATTGGGCAGCAAGCCATGGCGGTTGCCGGCTTTAGCATTGGTGAATTCAATCACTTTCAAGTTGTCTTCAAGCCGTTCACGCTTGCCATCCACCACTTTGTGGACGCTCACACGGCCATTACCCAACAAACCGTAGGCGGTGTCGTTGTGCATCGCGCCTTCGTGACCGTGGTCTGGTTTGTGGCTCACCCAGATACCAGCTTGCTCTTTCGCCCATAAGTCATTGCCGTTCTCATCTTTGCGTTTGACCATACCGGTAACGGCCCGCATGACGTGCTCACGGTAGTTGGGCCAGGGTAGCGGCATGCCTTCCACTAGGCGATTAAGTTGCCGCTCCCGCGCACTGGCGCTGGCTTGTGCAAAGCGTTGCAGCAGGCCTTGATCCGTCACGGCGATCACGCAGGCATCCACCGCATGGTGGCGGTGGTCGTTGCGGTTTTTTTCGCCATTGAGACCCAACACATCATTCAGTCCAAATTTGGCGCGCAGCATGGCCGTCATGCGCCCCGGAATGACGCGGGTATTTTGTGGGCAAATCAGACTGAGGTATTCACGTGCCACTTTGCTTAGGTGGCGGGTATCGTTGAGGGCGCGGGCCAAGAAGCCTGCATCGTCTTTGAGCCAGCGTGCATAGCCGTCTTCACCAAAGCGGTAGCGCTTGGCCTTGGGCATTTGCTCTGCGCGTTCCAACATGGCCGCATAAGCCCAACCTTGCACTTCCAAATCACCGCGGGCCTGCCACGGGGTGCGGTTGCCTTTCACCCGGTTGGCCTGACGCATGGCCACCGTCTTGTTGTTGAGACTGTCGTCCAGTGTCTCGGAGAATGGAAGGATGTGTTCAATTTCCACTTGCTCACTGAGCAACATGGCCGCACTGATCTGTACACCGGAGTAGGGGCAGCGGCGGTCTGCCGGGTCAAAGCTCAACTCTTCCCACAAAATCATTTTCTGAATATCAGCAACGCGCACACGCTCGGGGCTGATTTTCAACACACCCGCAATGTCAGCGCGCAGTCGCACATTGCGGCGCTGGTTGTTTGCTTGCTGGGCGGTGACGCAGCGCTGGCATGAACAGCCCGGTTTTTCACGATAGGGCTCACCGCTGCTTTGTGAGTGGTCTTTGCTTTGCTTGAGGTCGCGCGCCAGTTCCACAATCACTTCACTTGGATGTCCATAGCGTTTGATCAGTGTATTCACCACCAAGCGCACCTGGTTCAAGCCAATGTGAACCGTGGGGTTGGCAATTTTTCCGTATCGTCTTTCATCCGTATCTTCCGGCTTGCCAGAGCCAAACCCCACGTGGCGCTGCAGAAATTCACCGTAGTATGAAAGTGCCTTATGCACATGAAACTGTTTGATTTCGCCTGTAGCTTGATCAATGGTTTCAATGATGAAGGTTCGGTCTGCGATAGGGGTATTTGCAGTTAGGCGGCTATGGTGCTCAAAGCCCGCAGCAAGCACCGCCTTGTCATACGTCACCACATCACGGCGTAGTTCGGGCAGGATGCGCGCCAGTGCCCGGTCGCATAGGCTTCCGTAGCCTTCGGGCAGTGCGGCGTTTGCAATCGCTTCTGCATGGGCCTCGTCAACACCAGTTTCATCTTGTAGCCACCGCACCAGCTTGGCTTCGTTTTCTTCCTTGACGAGTTGCAACACGATGGTGTCTTGCTTGGCTTCATCAAACGCAAACCACGCGTTACCAAAGTGGTCGTCTTTGGACAAAATGGCGCTTGTGGTATTGCCTTTGAGTTCCTGGCGCTTGGGGTCTTCAAAGTTGAATTGCACCGCACCACCGATGCCCAGCAGTTTCTTGATTTGCGTGAAGCTGCGCTTGCTATTGGTTTCAAGTGCAGCGACCAAGGCGTCGCGTTGCTGCAAAGAGAGTGCTTCTTCCTTCAGCCCTTCACGCAGTATGCGCAGGTTGTTGACCTCCTGGTACATGCGAAAGCGCTGCGTGCTGGGCAGCGCCAACGGGGCACGCTCCTCCTCGGGCATCAGGGTGCAGCGTCCAGGTTTGACTGGCTTGAGTGGGCGCTGGTGTAGCAGTACGTCTTTCAGTTCATTGCAGGCCTGTGGGGTGAACTGGGCAGGATTGAGTTCGGCTTGCCTGGACCACAGGGCATTGAATTCCGCCTCGATCATGGCGCGATCGATGTAGAGGTCGTAAACGAGCTTGCCGCCTTTTTGACCGTTGTTTCGCGCTCGGACTTTGCGCTGTTCTTGCGGTACCGTTGGGTCTGTGAACCTCATGTTCAGTAGTTCGCCCACGGTACGTGGCTTGTTGCCTTGAGTCTCAGGCAGTTCACGCCTCACCCACTTCAACCAGTCAAATTGATCGAACGGAAGCGGCCTGCGATCCGGTCCGATGGGGTACAAGGTCATTGCCTGCTGGAGCGCGCCAATGGCCTTTTTCATCGCACCCCTGTCGCCCATTGCCTTGTCTGTCTTGCGGTTGCTCTTGAAGCCACGCCGCTGGTTGATGTGGAAGAGTGCACGGGCAAACTCAGCTGGCGTAAGTGCCTCATCCAGTCCCTTGGCGCGCAAGGTATAGGGGTTGAGCGTGACCAGTGCCTTGCGGCCAGTTTCGTCCGATGGGAAAAATCCATGCGCAATCAGGGTATGCGTCATGCGCGCCTTGCGTTTGAGCAGGCGGTCGCGCCTGCGGCGCATGGCGCGCGCTTCACGCCGGGTCACGGCCAGCGAGGAGCCGTCCTTGGGATTGCGGCCATCCGAGAAGATACGCACCCCCGCTTTGATGATTGCGCACGGATTGTTCTCGGCGTTGAGCCGGACCATGGCCCAGCCCAATGAAGTGGTGCCCAAATCGAGCGCGAGTCGGTAGCGCATGGTTGCCATGCTGAGTCCTCCCTGTTGTATTTTTTACCGCTCGTTTGTAACTCGAACCGCGTTACACTACAAGCTCTATCACGATTGGGATATGCGCTCTGGACGCTAACAAGCGGAAGCGAGAAATCGCCAGATGCACCAAATGGAAAGGCCGCTATATGCGGCCTTTCGTCTTTTTGGTTCATATTGACCTCTGACCCCCGTAAAATATGCGCAAGCAGCTACGAAATAGATAGCAATCAGGAATTCGAACATGACCCAACACGCCCCCCTCATCATCGACATCGCCGGCTTGACGCTGACCAAAACCGATCGCCAGCGCCTCAAGCATCCGCTGGTGGGTGGATTGATCCTGTTTGCGCGCAACTGGCAGGACCGAGCGCAACTCACTGCCCTGTGTGCCGACATCAGGAAGGTGCGCCGCGACCTGCTGATCTGTGTGGACCACGAAGGCGGGCGGGTGCAGCGCTTCAGGACCGATGGCTTCACGCATCTGCCGCCCATGCGTGCGCTGGGCGAGAAGTGGTTGACCCAACCCATGGAAGCCGTCAACGCCGCTACCGCCTGCGGCTATGTGCTGGGCGCCGAGTTGCGTGCCTGTGGCGTGGACCTGAGTTTCACGCCGGTGCTGGACCTGGACTATGGCGAAAGTTCGGTCATTGGCGATCGCGCTTTTGCCCGCGACCCGCGCGTGGTGAGTCTGCTCGCCAAGAGCCTGATGCAGGGCTTGTTGCAAAGTGGCATGGCCAACTGCGGCAAGCATTTTCCTGGCCATGGCTTTGTGAAGGCCGATTCGCACACCGACATCCCGGTGGACAAGCGCAGCCTCAAGGCCATCCTGGCCGACGATGCGGCGCCCTACCGCTGGCTCAATAACGTCACCACCAGCGTGATGCCAGCGCATGTGATTTACCCCAAGGTGGATGCGCGCCCGGCGGGTTTCTCCAGCAAATGGCTCAATGACATATTGCGTGGTCAGATGGGTTTTGGCGGCGCCATCTTCAGTGATGACCTGTCCATGGCCGGTGCGCGCCGGATTGATGGCCGCGAGGTGAGCTACACCGAAGCGGCCGTGACCGCATTGAACGCGGGCTGCGACCTGGTGCTTTTGTGCAACCAGTCGTTGGGTGATGGCACGCCGGTGGATGCATTGATTGCGGGGCTGACCGAGGCCCAGCTCAAGGGCCAGTGGCAGCCGCTGGAAGCCAGCGAACTGCGGCGTCTGGCGCTGCTGCCCCAGGTACCCGCACTGGAATGGGATGCGCTGATGGTGAGTCCGGCCTATATGCAGGCCATGGACTCGGTGCTGTAAGCCGAGTTCAGGGCGAGCGGTGCAGCCGCGGGGCGGACAGCAGTGCGAGCTGTTCGGCGCTCACTTCATCCACCATCTTGTGTTTGGCCATCAGGCCGCTGGTGGTGAGCAAGGTGCGCAGTTGTTGCAGGTCTTTGACAGTGGGGGCCACCTTGATCTGCGCCAGCGCAGCTGGTACGTTGCCGCCCTGAATCAGCCCGGCCACTTTGGTGGCCCATACACTTTGACGGGACATAAGGCATCCTGAAAACGAATGAATAATGAGTCATTTTGGCACATAGCCCCCGTGGAATCTGCACCAGCAGCTATAAAATTCGTAGCACCATGAAACCCCGCTCCTCTTCTGGCGGCCTGGTCTATTCGACCGACAGCGGCCGCATGTGCCCCGTTTGCCGCCAGCCCGTTGCCCAATGCCTTTGCAAGACGCGGGCCGCTGTGCCTGTGGGTGACGGAATCGTGCGCGTCAGCCGCGAAACCAAGGGCCGGGGTGGCAAAGGCGTCACGTTGGTCAAGGGCGTGGCGCTGGACGCAGCCGCGCTCACCGCGCTGGGCAAGCAGCTCAAGGCCGCTTGCGGCACCGGCGGCACGGTGAAGGACGGCGTGATTGAAGTGCAGGGCGACCACTGCGACAAGGTGATCGCGTTGCTGCGCGCCCAAGGCATGACCGTCAAGCGCGCTGGGGGCTAGCGGTGCAGCCCGAAGACCTGCAGTTGCTGGTGACCCGCACCATGCCCTATGGCAAATACCAGGGGCGCCTGATTGCCGATCTGCCCGGCAACTACCTGACCTGGTTTGCCCGCGAGGGCTTTCCGAAAGGCGAGATTGGCAGGCTGCTGCAGCTGATGCACGAGATCGACCACAACGGGCTGGCCGATCTGCTCACGCCCCTGCGCCAGCGCTGATCAGCAGCCGCCCTGTTTGGGGCAGCCATCTGGCCTATCGTCTTGCGGCAATGGGCAGCGGTTCACTTCAAAGGGTGACAGGGCCAGCAGCGTGGTGAGTGCACCACTGAGGCTGGTGACCAGCCAGAAGACAAAGAACGACACGGTATAGATGCCTTGACGGGAGAACTCC
>JAGWUS010000062.1 GCA_028868305.1 Burkholderiales bacterium
GCAGCACCATCTGGCCCTGCAGGGCGTCCAGCGCCAAGCGTGCGTCGCCCAGCGTGCCGCTCACATAGATGTCGTCGCCCGCCCTGGCACCGCTGCGCAGCAGGGCCTGCCCGGTGGGGACTTCGCCAAACACGGTGATGCAAATGTTCAGCGGGCCTTGCGTGGTGTCGCCGCCAATGAGTTCGCAGCCGTGTGCATCGGCCAGGGCCAGCAAGCCTTGCGAGAACGGCTCCAGCCAGGCCGCGCGTGCTTCGGGCAATGCCAGTGCCAGGGTGAAGGCCAGCGGGCGCGCACCACAGGCGGCCAGGTCACTGAGGTTGACTGCCAGTGCCTTGTGGCCCAGGGTGCGCGGGTCGACCTCCGGGAAGAAGTGGCGGCCGCTGACCAGCATGTCGCTGGAAATGGCCATCTGCATGCCGGACTGCGGCTGCAACAGCGCGCAATCGTCTCCGATGCCGAGTGCCGCCTGCTGCACAGGGCGCCTGAAATAGCGCTCTATCAGTTCAAATTCGCCCATGGAGCGTGGGGGCCAGCATTGTTTTAGTGCAGCGTGCGTGCGCCACCTGTGCCGGCGTGGCCGCTCAGGGCGTCCAGCACAAACATGGGAATGTCGGCGTCGAACTTCTCTCCATCTTCGGCTACGCAGAAGAAGCTGCCATGCATGGTGCCAGTGGGCGTGTGCAGACGCGTGCCGCTGGTGTATTCGAAGGACTGGCCGGGTTTGAGCAGGGGCTGCTGGCCCACCACGCCCAGGCCCTTAACCTTGTCGGTGTGGCCGTTGGCGTCGTTCACGTTCCATGTGCGCGAAATCAGCTGCGCCGTCACATCACCGGTATTGGTGATGGTAATGGTGTAGGCAAAGACGTACAGACCCTCGTCCGGCGCGGATTGGTGGGGAAGGTATTCGGGAACGACTTCCACCGTAAATTGGTACTTGGCCATGGGCGCCATCCTACCTGCGAAAATGCAGCATCTGATAACCCCACCGGAAAGCCCCTGCCATGACCTACCGCATTGCCCCCTCCATCCTGTCTGCCGACTTTGCCCGCCTGGGCGAAGAGGTGAAAAACGTCATTGCAGCGGGCGCCGACTGGATTCACTTTGACGTGATGGACAACCACTATGTGCCCAACCTCACCTTCGGCCCCATGGTGTGCCAGGCCCTGAAGCCCCATGCCAAAACGGCTGCGGGCGTGGCGGTGCCGATCGACGTGCACCTGATGATCTCTCCTGTGGATGCGCTCGCTGGCGCGTTTGCCGATGCAGGCGCCGATCTGATCAGCTTTCATCCCGACGCTTCGGGCCATGTGCACCGCAGCATCCAGGCCATCAAGAGCAAGGGCGTGAAGGCCGGGCTGACCTTCAACCCGGCCGAGCCGCTGGACGTGCTGGACTGGGTGATCGACGACATTGACCTGGTGCTGATCATGAGCGTGAACCCGGGCTTCGGTGGCCAGAGCTTTATCGATTCGGCCCTGCGCAAGATCGAAGACGTGCGCAAGCGCATTGACGCCACCGGCAAGGACATCCGCCTGGAAGTGGATGGCGGTGTCAAGACCGACAACATCCGCCGCGTGGCTGATGCGGGTGCCGACACCTTTGTGGCCGGCAGCGCCATTTTTGGCAAACCCGACTACAAGGCGGTAGTGGACGCCATGCGCGTGGCGCTGGCGGCGTGAGGCTGCCGCGTCAGCGGCTTATTTGATCCCCAGCATGGCATCCTTGAGCTTGAAGTCGGCGGGCACCGGACCGAACCAGATGGACATGATGGCCTTGTAGAACTCAGGTTCCTTGAAAGGCTCGCCCTGTACTTTGCCTTTGGCGGTAATGACCATGCCGGTGCCCGGGATCCAGTCCAGCAGGACTGTTTCGCCGGGTACCAGTACCTTGTTGACCGAGAAAATGTCACCCATGCGGATCAATCCAGGTACCAGCTTGGAGAGTTCTGTCTTGGGAACGTTGTCTTCCACGCCACGGGTCAGCAGCTTGCCAAAAGGCCCGGCTTCAATTTCCCGCACGAAGGTCATGGTCAAGCGCTTGGGGCCGGGGGCGGCGACCAGTTCATCCAGTGACCCCACCTTTTTGGTGGTGTGGAGTTCGCCCACATACACCTTGAATGGTCCCTTGTACCGGATGCCCGCGCCATTGAGCTGCAGCTTGGTGCCCCCTACGGTTGCGGTGTCTTCCACCTTGACCCCCGCGAGTTCGGTGGCCGCCAGCGAGGCGGTGCCCAGTGTCAGGGTGAGGAATCCAGTCAACAGCATTGAAATAGGTTTCATGGGGCAACTTTCAAAAAAGAACGGCTATGCTAGCTTAAGACTTTAGACTTGATTTTCTTCCGCCTTCGTTCAGTAGGGTATCGGGAGTTTCGAGTGGGCGCTGTCGTGTTTGCTACACTGGGGCCATGTTCATTCACCGCATCAGCATTACGGGTTGTAGCGACCGGGGAGCCTGGCCCTGGCGTACCTTGTCTGCCCGCACCTGACGCGCGTCTTGCCCCACTGCTAGCACCCCGGCAGTGTGTGGCGCGCAGAAGCTCTGCGCAATTCCTCTCTTTTTGCTACCGCACCCTGTGCACCGATGTGCGCAAGTCTGACCACCCGAATCGCCCCCGAAAAGGCTTTGTACTGCAATGACTGAATCCGAATTTCTGGCCCTGGCGTCCCAAGGTTACAACCGCATTCCCCTCACCGCCCAGGCGTTCGCCGACCTGGAAACACCGCTGTCCCTGTATTTGAAACTGGCGCGCCACCCGGCTTTCAGCGAGCCGGCGCCTTACAGCTTTTTGCTGGAGTCGGTGGTGGGTGGTGAGCGCTTTGGCCGCTACAGCTTCATCGGCCTACCGGCCCGCACCCTGCTGCGCGCCAGTGGTTTTGGCGACCAGGCCCGCACCGAGGTGGTGACCGATGGCGTGGTGGTGGAAACGTCCAGTGCCAACCCGCTGGACTTTATTGCCAGCTACCAGCAGCGTTTCAAGGTGGCTTTGCAGCCCGACATGCCGCGCTTTTGCGGGGGGCTGGCCGGCTACTTTGGTTACGACGCGGTGCGCTACATCGAGAAAAAGCTGCAGCACAGCTGCCCGCCCGACGAGATGGGAACGCCTGACATCCTGCTGCTGCAGTGCGAAGAATTGGCAGTGATTGACAACCTCTCTGGCAAGCTGCACCTGATGGTGTATGCGGACCCTGCAACGCCGGAGGCTTTTGCGCGCGGTAACGCCCGCCTGGCGGAACTCAAAGGCCGGCTGGCCTCGGCGGTCAGCGCCCCGGTGGTCAAGCCGACGCAGGGCCATGCAGCAGAGCGCGACTTTGCCAAGGCCGATTACATCGCTGCCGTGGAACGCGCCAAGGAGCTGATTGCCGGTGGCGACTTCATGCAGGTGCAGGTGGGTCAGCGCATCAAGAAGCGCTACACCGAGTCGCCTCTGAGTCTGTACCGGGCGCTGCGCTCGCTGAACCCCAGCCCGTACATGTACTACTACAACTTTAGCGGTGCTGACGGGAAGGGCAGCGACTTCCATGTTGTGGGCGCATCGCCGGAGATTCTGGTCCGGCAAGAGCAAGTCACGGTGGACCATACAACTTCCACGAAGGTGACGATACGCCCGCTGGCCGGCACCCGTCCGCGCGGCGCCACGCCTGAACTCGACAAGGCCGCCGAGCATGAGCTGGTCAACGACCCCAAGGAGCGTGCCGAGCATGTGATGCTGATTGACCTGGCGCGCAACGACATTGGCCGCATCGCGCAGATCGGCACGGTCAAGGTGACCGATGCGTTCTGCGTGGAGCGCTACAGCCATGTGATGCACATCGTGAGCAATGTGGAAGGCACCCTGCTGGACGGCATGACCAGCATGGACGTACTCAAGGCCACCTTCCCGGCTGGCACGCTGACCGGTGCGCCCAAGGTGCACGCCATGGAGTTGATTGACCAGCTGGAGCCGACCAAGCGTGGCATTTACGGTGGCGCCTGTGGTTACTTGAGCTACGCCGGCGATATGGATGTGGCGATTGCCATCCGCACCGGCATCATCAAGAACCAGACCCTGTATGTGCAGGCGGCAGCTGGTGTGGTGGCCGATAGTGTGCCCGAGCTGGAGTGGGCCGAGACCGAGCACAAAGCCCGTGCGCTGCTGCGTGCCGCAGAGTTGGTAGAACAGGGACTGGAGTAATCACCATGGCGCAAAAAATCAAACTTTTGATGGTGGACAACTACGACTCGTTCACCTACAACATCGTCCAGTACTTTGGCGAGCTGGGTGCTGAGGTGGAGGTGTTCCGCAACGATGAAATCACACTGGAAGGCATTGCTGCACGCAAGCCTGATCGCCTGGTAATTTCCCCCGGACCCTGCTCTCCCGCAGAAGCGGGTATTTCGGTGGCGGCAATTCAGCACTTCATGGGCAAGCTGCCGATTTTGGGCGTGTGTCTTGGGCACCAGAGCATTGGGGCGGCGCTGGGTGGCAAGATCATTCGCGCCAAGGAGCTGATGCACGGCAAAACCAGCATCATCAGCACCACGCAGGAGGGCGTATTTGCCGGTCTGCCCGACCAGTTCACCGTCAACCGCTACCACTCGCTGGCGATTGAGCGCGCCTCTTGCCCCAGAGAACTGTCCATCACCGCCTGGACCGACGATGGCGAGATCATGGGCGTGCGCCATAAGGGGCTGGACCACGCGGTGCGCATGGAGGGGGTGCAGTTCCACCCGGAGAGCATCCTCACCGAGCACGGCCATGCCATGCTGCGCAACTTCCTGCAATAAGGCGTCTGCTTTTGCTATCGTTTGTATAGCTGCTTGTGCATATGAAATAAGGGCTGGAGGCCAATTTGACCACTATTGTTGATTTGTGCAGCGACACTGTCACCCGACACACGCCCGCCATGCGCGAGGCGATGGAAAACATTGCCGGGGCCATCAAGCCCGACGATTGCCACTCTGCCCGCACCCGCTTGCTGTGCCTGGAATACACCTGGAATGGCAACCCCATGACCATGGATTACCTGCGACAGGCTACAGACCTGGCACGTTCGCGCGGGTTGGCTGCGCACCTGGACGGCGCCCGGCGCATTGCCAACCACTTTGACAGCGTGTCGGTGTGCTTCAGCAAAGGGCTGGGCGCGCCTGTGCGATCGGCGCAGACCAACATCGTGTTTGTGGATGCGGCAGGCATTGACCATGCTGTAGCCTGCATTCGCCAGTTTTTCGCAGTACCGGCCGGCCAGACCCCGGCATCTTCCGCCACTGGCGTGTATTGAGGGTCCTATGCCGATTGACCAACTGCTGCTGTTCATTGCCGCCGGGCTGCTGCTCAACCTGACGCCCGGGCCGGACGTGCTGTACATCGTTTCCAACGGTTTGCGTGGGGGCGCGCGTGCGGGTGTGGTGGCTGCGCTAGGCATCACCGCAGGCTGCTTTGTGCACATCTTTGCGGCGACCGTGGGCGTGAGTGCCTTGATGGTGGCGTCTGCCACGGCCTTCACGGTGTTGAAGTGGCTGGGGGCGGCGTACCTGGTTTATGTGGGGGTGCGACTGCTGCTGTCGAAGGCTGAATCTGCTATTAAATTGGAAGCTGATCGTGCACATTCCACGGGGGCTGCGGGCCTGGGTTTGGGGTTTCGCCAAAACGACTACAAATCCATCTTCCTGCGCGGATTCTGGACCAACGCGCTCAACCCCAAGGTGGCGCTGTTTTTTCTGGCGTTTCTGCCGCAGTTCATTGCCCCGTCCATGGACAACAAGTCGCTGGCTTTTCTGCTGCTGGGCCTGCTGTTCAACTTCAACGGCATGTGGATCAACATCGGCTGGGCGCTGCTGGCCGCCTGGCTGATGCGGAGCGTAGAGCAGGTTTTCACCGCCGGGCCGCCCCAAGGTGAAAATGCACCCCCTCGGGGGGCAGCGACCCGCGAAGCGGTGGAGCGTGGGGGCGTGTTCCTCTGGCTGGATCGCATGGCGGGTGCCATGTTTATTGCCTTTGGCCTGAAACTGGCCTTGACTGACAATCCCAATTCTTGAGGAGCCCACAAATGCCGATTACCGCCCAGGAAGCGCTGCAGCGCACCATTGAACACCGCGAAATCTTCCACGATGAAATGCTGCACCTGATGCGCCAGATCATGTCGGGGGAAATGTCGCCCGTCATGATGGCGGCCTTCATCACCGGCTTGCGCGTCAAGAAGGAAACCATTGGCGAAATTACTGCAGCCGCCCAGGTAATGCGAGAGTTTTCCACCAAAGTGAACGTGGCCGACAAGACCCATCTGGTCGACATCGTGGGCACGGGCGGCGACGGATCGCACACCTTTAATATCTCTACCTGTTCCATGTTCGTGGCCGCGGCGGCAGGTGCCAAAGTCAGCAAGCACGGCGGGCGCAGCGTCAGCAGCAAGAGTGGCAGCGCCGATGTGATGGAGGCCCTGGGCATCAACATCAACCTGTCGCCTGCGGCGATCGCCAGGTGCATTGCTGAGCAGGGCGTGGGTTTCATGTTTGCGCCCAATCACCATCCGGCCATGAAGAATGTGGCCCCCATCCGCCGCGAGCTGGGCATCAAGACCATCTTCAACATCCTGGGGCCATTGACCAATCCGGCCAGCGCTCCCAATATTCTGATGGGTGTTTTCCACGCGGACCTGGTTGGTATCCAGGTACGGGCATTGCAGCGTCTGGGGGCCGAACACGCCTTGGTGGTTTATGGTCGCGACGGCATGGACGAAGTGTCCCTGGGGGCAGCGACTCTGGTGGGCGAATTGAAGAACGGTGAAATCACCGAGTACGAAATTCACCCCGAAGACTTCGGCATGGTCATGGCCAGCAACCGCGCCCTCAAGGTGCAGACAGCAGAAGATTCCAGAGTGATGTTGCTGGGCGTGCTGAATAACCAGCCAGGTGCCGCCAGAGATATCGTGGTGCTCAACGCGGGTGCCGCCTTGTATGCGGCCAATGTGACCGGCAGCATGCAGGCCGGCATCCTGCTTGCACAGGCAGCTATCGAATCAGGAGCGGCCAAGGCCAAGCTCGACGCGCTGGTGGCCCTGTCTGGCCGTCTGGCGAACCAGGAAGCATCATGAGCGACATTCTCGAAAAAATCGTGGCGGTCAAACACCAGGAGGTGGCCGCGGCCAAAAAGCGCAAGTCGCTGGACGTCGTGCGTGCCGATGCCGAGTCGCGTGTGCTGACCCGCGACTTTGTGGGTGCCTTGCGCGCCAAAATTGCGGCGGGCAAACCGGCCGTGATTGCCGAAGTCAAAAAGGCCAGCCCGTCCAAAGGTGTCATTCGGGCGGATTTCATCCCGGCTGACATCGCCCAGGGCTATGCCGAGCATGGCGCGGCCTGTCTGTCGGTGTTGACCGACAGACAGTTTTTCCAGGGTGAGGTGGACTACCTCAAACAGGCCCGTGCGTCCTGCCAGCTGCCGGTGCTGCGCAAGGATTTCATGGTCGACCCGTACCAGATCTATGAATCCCGCGCCATGGGCGCCGACTGCATCCTGCTGATCGCCGCTTGCCTGGATGATGCGCAGATGCAAGAGCTGGAAGCCATCGCACTGGGGCTGGACATGGCGGTACTGGTCGAGGTGCATGACGCTCCCGAGCTGGAGCGTGCTCTGCGGCTCAAGACGTCGCTGGTGGGCATCAACAACCGCAACCTCAAGACGTTTGAGGTGTCGCTGGACACCACCCTGACGCTCAAGGCACTGGTGCCTGCCGACCGCTTGCTGGTGACGGAAAGCGGCATTCATACCCGCGAGGATGTGCTGCGCATGGGCGCCGCTGGAGTCAACGCGTTTCTGGTGGGCGAGGCGTTCATGCGGGCGCCGGAGCCGGGTGAGGCGCTCGAAGCCCTGTTCGGATAAAACCATGGCGGACCCATTGGTGCTGGGCGCACTGCTGCCATCGCCCGCGGACCACCTGTTGCATGCGGATCCAGCCCTGTGGCCGGTTGCTCCCGGCTGGAAACTTCTGGTGGACGGCTTTTTTGCGTCGGCCAAAGGTGTGCAACTGGTCGATTTCTTGCGGCAACGGCTGCAGGCCGGTGCTACGGTGTTTCCGCCGGAGCCCTTGCGGGCGCTGCATCTGACGCCGCCCGAATCTGTTCGGGTCGTGATTCTGGGGCAGGACCCCTACCATGGCCGAGGGCAGGCGGAAGGCCTGGCATTTTCGGTGGCGCCGGGCGTCGCCCTGCCGCCCTCATTGCGCAATATCTTCAAGGAAATCCAGCGCGACCTGGGCGAACCCTTCCCGGAATTTCCCCAGCCCGGGGGGAGCCTGGTGAAGTGGGCGCGCCACGGAGTGCTCCTGCTCAACACTTGCCTGACGGTGGAGGAGGGGCAACCCGCCAGCCATGCCGGCAAGGGGTGGGAAGTACTGACGGACGCCATCATCCGGGAGGTGTCTGACAAGGCGCAGCCGACGGTTTTCATGCTTTGGGGCACCCACGCCCAAAGCAAGCGAGCGCTGATCGATGCATCGCGGCACCTGGTTCTTGTCGCCAACCACCCGTCGCCACTGTCTGCCTTGCGGCCGCCAGTCCCCTTTATCGGATGCGGGCACTTTTCCCGGGCGCGGGCATGGCGGGTACAACTCGCTGCGGGATCCTGATGGATCGCTTTGGGGTTGAAATGGCTCTCGAAATTGCAAATTCAGCACTGTGAGTCATGACAGGGCCAAAACTTCATGGCATAATCCGGGGTTCACCAAAGGAGAGGTGGCCGAGTGGTTAATGGCAGCAGACTGTAAATCTGCCCTCTTACGAGTACGCTGGTTCGAATCCAGCCCTCTCCACCAGTGATAAGTTGACTGAGACGAGTTTAGTGGCCTGATAAGGCGAACCTGTGCGGGGTTCGTATAGTGGTAATACCTTAGCCTTCCAAGCTAAAGCGAGGAGTTCGATTCTCCTACCCCGCTCCACAGTTGATTTGTTGCTGGATTTGTAAAAAGTTGGTTGTAAAGATTTTGCCCTTTTGGCTCAGTGGTAGAGCACTCCCTTGGTAAGGGAGAGGTCGCGGGTCCGATTCCCGCAAAGGGCACCAGATTTTTGATGCTTTGAACTCATTACTTTTCGGAGTCTGACAATGGGAAAAGAAAAATTCACACGTACCAAGCCCCACGTGAATGTGGGCACGATTGGCCACGTTGACCACGGCAAGACCACACTGACGGCGGCCATCACCACGATTCTGGCGGCCAAGTTTGGTGGCCTGGCCAAGGCCTACGACCAGATCGACGCGGCACCTGAAGAAAAAGCACGCGGTATTACGATCAACACCGCCCACGTCGAGTACGAGACCGCCAACCGCCACTACGCCCACGTGGACTGCCCCGGACACGCCGACTATGTGAAAAACATGATCACCGGCGCTGCCCAGATGGACGGCGCGATCCTGGTCTGCTCCGCAGCCGACGGCCCCATGCCCCAGACCCGTGAGCACATCCTGCTGGCCCGCCAGGTGGGCGTCCCCTACATCATCGTGTTCCTGAACAAATGCGACATGGTGGATGACGAAGAACTGCTCGAGCTGGTCGAAATGGAAGTGCGCGAGCTCCTCTCCAAGTACGACTTCCCTGGTGACGACACCCCCATCGTGCGTGGTTCTGCGAAGCTCGCCATGGAAGGCGACAAGGGTCCCCTGGGCGAAGAAGCCATCATGAAGCTCGCTGACGCCCTGGACAGCTACATCCCCACACCCGAGCGTGCCGTGGACGGCGCCTTCCTGATGCCTGTGGAAGACGTGTTCTCCATCTCTGGCCGTGGCACCGTGGTGACCGGTCGTATCGAGCGCGGCATCATCAAGGTCGGTGAAGAAATCGAAATCGTCGGTATCAAGCCCACCCTCAAGACCACCTGCACCGGCGTGGAAATGTTCCGCAAGCTGCTGGATCAAGGCCAGGCAGGCGACAACGTCGGTATTCTGCTGCGCGGCACCAAGCGCGAAGAAGTCGAGCGCGGCCAGGTGCTGTGCAAACCCGGCTCCATCAAGCCCCACACCCACTTCACTGGCGAGATCTATGTATTGTCCAAGGACGAGGGCGGCCGCCACACCCCTTTCTTCAACAACTACCGCCCCCAGTTCTACTTCCGTACCACGGACGTTACCGGAGCGATTGAGTTGCCCGAAGGCAAGGAAATGGTGATGCCTGGTGACAACGTCTCCATCACCGTCAAGCTGATCAACCCCATCGCCATGGAAGAAGGCCTGCGCTTCGCCATCCGCGAAGGTGGTCGTACTGTCGGCGCCGGCGTGGTGGCGAAAATCATCGCGTAAGAAATTTGCCATAGGGGTATAGCTCAATTGGCAGAGCGTCGGTCTCCAAAACCGAAGGTTGTAGGTTCGATTCCTACTGCCCCTGCCACCAGGCTTTAGTCAAGAGGTGGCAAAAAAAGCCCGCTACGGTGTAGCGGGCTTCAGCGTCTTGAGGGTCGCTGGATTTGAATCGAAGAAAACGCGCGAAACAAGAGAAATATGGCCACGACACAAGTTCAAACCGTCAATACCGGAGCTGAAAAAGCCAAGCTGGCGGCTTCTGCTGTCTTGGTGGTGGCTGCGCTGGCAGCGTTCTACCTCTTGGGCAAGCAGGGTCCATTGCTGCAGTGGGCTGTGCTGTTGTTGGGGTTGGTGGCTGCAGTGGGGCTGCTCTTTACCTCTGAGGCTGGTCGCCAACTGATTGCCTTCGGCCGCGATGCCTGGCGTGAAGTGAAGAAGGTGGTATGGCCCGAGCGCAAAGAGGCGATTCAGATTACTGCCTACGTTTTTGGTTTTGTGCTGATCATGGCTTTGTTTCTGTGGTTGACGGACAAGACGCTTGAGTGGCTCTTTTACGATTTGATTCTGGGGTGGAAGAAATAATGACCGATGCCGTAGCAAGCCCCTCTGCTGGGTTGCCAGTCGCAACTTCGACCAACCCTGATCTGCGGTGGTATGTCGTGCATGCCTATTCGGGCATGGAGAAAGCAGTTGAACGTAACATTCTGGAGCGCATTGCACGCTCCGGAATGGAGAGTAAATTTGGCCGCATTCTCGTTCCCATGGAAGAGGTGGTCGAAGTCAAGAATGGTCAGAAGAAGACCACAGAGCGAAAATTCTTCCCTGGCTACGTGCTGGTGGAAATGGTTATGGACGACGATACTTGGCATCTGGTCAAGCACACCAATAAGGTGACCGGCTTTGTGGGTGGTGCCAAGAATCGCCCTGCACCCATCTCGGAAGCCGAGGTGATGAAGATCGTGAACCAGATGCAGGAGGGCACGGACAAGCCACGTCACAAAGTCGAGTTTGTGGTGGGAGAGTATGTCCGTGTCAAGGAAGGCCCATTCACCGACTTCAATGGTTCGGTGGAAGACGTCAACTACGAGAAGAGCAAGGTGCGTGTGTCGGTGACTATTTTTGGTCGGGCTACGCCAGTGGAGCTCGAGTTCTCGCAGATCGAGAAAACCTGATGTTTTTTGTGTTCGCATTTTCCAACTCGGTGCGAACGGTTTTTGTAGAGTTGTTTACCCCGGGGAGCCGTGGCCTGAATTGTTCAGCGTCCCGGCGTTATTACCCGTAAGGAGAAATCATGGCGAAGAAAATCGTTGGTTTCATCAAGCTGCAAGTGCCAGCTGGTAAAGCCAATCCATCCCCCCCAATCGGCCCGGCACTGGGTCAGCGTGGCCTGAACATCATGGAATTCTGCAAGGCATTCAATGCGCAGACCCAGGGTGTTGAGCCGGGGCTGCCACTGCCTGTGGTGATCACGGCATTTGCCGACAAGAGCTTCACTTTCGTGATCAAGACACCGCCTGCAACGGTTTTGATCAAGAAGGCCATCAAGCTGGACAAGGGCTCTGCCCGTCCGCACATGGACAAGGTCGGCAAGATTACCCGTGCCCAGCTCGAAGAAATTGCAAAGACCAAGATGAAAGACATGAACGCCGCCGATCTGGATGCTGCTGTTCGTACCATCGCTGGTTCTGCCCGCTCCATGGGCGTGAATGTGGAGGGCGTGTAAATGTCCAAGCTCACCAAGAAACAAAAGACCCAAGTTGGCAAGATCGACAGCAACAAGCTGTACCCTTTGGGCGATGCGCTCAGCCTGGTGAAGGAATTCGCCAACGCCAAGTTCGACGAGTCCATTGATGTGGCCGTGCAACTTGGCATTGATGCCAAGAAGTCGGATCAGGTGGTGCGTGGCGCCGTAGTGCTGCCCAATGGCACTGGCAAGACCAAACGCGTGGCGGTGTTCGCCCAGGGCGCCAAGGCGGAAGAAGCCAAGGCCGCTGGCGCTGATGTTGTCGGCATGGACGACCTGGCTGCCATGGTCAAGGCAGGTGACATGCCTTTCGACGTGGTAATTGCTGCTCCTGATGCCATGCGCGTCGTGGGTACTTTGGGCCAGATCCTCGGCCCACGTGGCCTGATGCCTAACCCCAAGGTTGGCACCGTGACTCCTGATGTGGCTACGGCGGTGAAGAATGCCAAAGCTGGCCAGGTTCAGTTCCGCGTGGACAAAGCCGGTATTGTGCATAGCACCATTGGCCGCCGCTCCTTCGACTCTGACAAGTTGCAGGGCAATCTGGCGGCCTTGGTAGATGCGCTGAACAAGGCCAAGCCCGTTTCAAGCAAGGGTGTGTATTTGAAGAAAGTCGCTGTTTCGTCGACCATGGGCGTGGGGGTTCGTGTAGACCTTCAGACCATCGCGGCGTAATCGCAAGAGATTTGGGTGGCTGGTAGCAGCTGCTCAATGTGGTGGGCTGTGGCGATTGAGAAATCGCTGCAGGTCATCCAAGACCGTTGGTGTGCAATGAATGCACTTAATCGGGGGGTGGAAGGTTCGCCTGAAGACTCTGACCAACGCAGATGGCGATCCCGCTGCAGATGGAATTGAGAAGTTTCGTTAACAGTTGGTCGCTGCAATGTGGAGCGTAAAGGTGGCGTTAGCTGCCAAGCGCAATTAAAGGAGTAGACCTTGAGTCTTAATCGCAGTGAGAAAGAAGCGGTCATTAGTGATGTGACCGGCCTCGCCGCTAAAGCTCAAACGCTCGTGATCGCGGAGTACCGCGGCATCACGGTTGCGGACATGACCAAGTTGCGTGTTACTGCCCGTAGCGCCGGTGTGACCCTGAGCGTGTTGAAAAACACCCTGGCTCGCCGCGCTGTGGCTGGTAGCAGCTTCGAAGTCGTGTCGGACCAGATGACCGGTCCCCTGATCTATGGCTTTTCTGAAGACGCAGTCGCTGCCGCCAAGGTGGTGGCCGAGTTCGCGAAGACCAACGACAAGTTGGTGATCCGTGCTGGTGCGTATGGCGGAAAAGTCCTGGACGTGAACGGCGTTAAACAGCTCGCAAGCATCCCTTCCAAGGAAGTGTTGTTGGCGCAGTTGCTGGGCTTGATGCAATCCCCCATTTCGCGTACAGCCCGTGTGCTGGCCGCACTGGCGGAGCAACGTGGCGCAGGCGCAGCAGAAGCTGCCCCCGCAGAGGCAGCCGCAGCGTGATCGCTGCCTGTCTGTAGTAACCAAACTTGTTAGGAAATCAAAATGGCATTCGATAAAGACGCATTTTTGACCGCGCTGGACAGCATGACGGTCATGGAACTCAACGACCTGGTGAAAGCCATCGAAGAGAAGTTTGGTGTGAGCGCTGCAGCCATGGCTGC
>JAGWUS010000063.1 GCA_028868305.1 Burkholderiales bacterium
AATCGGTGGCGCTGATCACCGCCAGCATCCTCTCGAAAAAACTCGCCGCGGGTCTGCAGGCACTGGTCATGGACGTCAAGGTGGGCAACGGCGCTTTTGCCGAGGCACCTGCGATGGCCGAAGAACTCGCGCACTCGCTGGTCACCGTGGCCAACGGGGCCGGGCTGCCCACGCGCGCCTGGATCACCGACATGAGCCAGGTGCTGGGTGACACCTGTGGCAATGCGCTAGAAGTGCATGAAGCGGTGGCCTTTTTGCAGGGCACCCGCCGCGAATCCCGACTGCTGGAGGTCATACGTACGCTCAGCGCAGAACTGCTGCTGTTGGGCGGACTGGCCCCCGCCATGGCACAGGCCCTGCAGCAGGTCGATTGGGCGCTGGATAGTGGTCAGGCACTGGAACACTTTGCGCGCATGGTCAGCGCACTGGGTGGCCCCACGGATTTCTGTGACCGCCCGGCCCAGTACCTGGCTGCTGCGCCCGCGCATTGCTTGGTGCGGGCCACCAGAGACGGCTGGGTCACCGGCATGGCCACCCGCGACATCGGCCTGCAGGTAGTGCAACTGGGCGGCGGCCGGCGCATGGCCTCCGACGGCGTCGATGCACGGGTGGGCATGACGGGCTTTGCCCAGATCGGCCAGCGTGTGCACGCAGGCGACCCGCTGGCCACGGTGCATGCCGCATCCCCTGAAGCCGCCCAAGCCTGTGCGGATGCGCTGCAAGCGCTGATCCACATTGGCGACCAGATCCCCACCCTCACACCTGCATTGATCCAGTCCATTTCCTGAAGGCAGGCAGGGCACGGGTCTTGCCACGGCAAAAACAGCCTTGACAATGTTTGTCTAGGCAGTTAATATTTGCCTCCATGAAACCCCAATCGCCACCCGCCACGTTTTACTGCCCGGAAAGCTACAACCCGGAGGACAGCATGGGCTACCTGATGCGCCAGATCCTGGGCACAGTCGCGCAGGAAGTCGAGCGCCAGCTGGCCCACACTGATCTCACCAACGCACAGTGGGTCCCGATCTACAAGCTCTATATCGGCTCGGCGACCACCGTGGCCGAACTGGCACGCCAGAGCAACCTCGATGCCGGCGCCATGACCCGCCTGCTCGACCGGCTGGAAAGCAAGAACCTGTGCAAACGCACCCGCTCGGAAGAAGACCGCCGGGTGGTCAACATCACCCTGACCGAAGCCGGCAAGCAAGCAGCGCGGGAGATTCCGGAGGTGCTCAGCCGCGTTCAGAACGCGCACCTGGCCGGATTTTCAGCCGACGAATTTGAAGCCCTCAAAGGCTATCTGCGTCGCATTTTGAACAACGCCAAAACGGCGCCTGGAGACACCCTTGCAGTCTAGCCCCCCAGCCCACACCCCGGCCCGCTTGGCACTGTGTGCCGTGGCACTCGCCACCCTGAGCGCCTGCGCCAACTATTCCGGCATTGCGCCCCAAGCCAAGCCCGTGGACGCCACATCGCTGCCCACGCCCAGTGCAACGGAGGCTGCTGCCCTGCCGCAGGCCACATGGTGGACCGGTTTCGGTGATGCCCAGCTCAACCAGTTGATCGACCAGGCCCTGGCCAGCAACCCGAATCTACGCTTGGCGCAGGCCCGTGTGGCGCGTGCCCAGGCGGTGGGTGATCTGGCCGCGTCGGCCAGCCTGCCGCAAATCGGCGCTGGCCTGGACCTGACCCACCAGCGCTTTACGGCCAAAGGCCTGTACCCCTACCCGGTCGCCGGCGCGGTGCTGGACACCGGGACCCTGCAGGCCACGGGCAGTTGGGAACTTGATTTGTTTGGCAAGAATAGCGCAGCGCTTAAAGCCGCCGTGGGCCAGGCACGTGCCGCCGAAGCGGACGCTTCTGCCGCCCGCATGCTGCTGGCGGCCAACGTGGCGCGCACCTACTTTTCGCTGGTCCGCATCGAGGCGCAGTTGCAGGTCGCCCAGCGCACACTGGACCAGCGCACCCAGACCCTGGCGCTGGTCCAGGACCGCGTGAAGGCCGGGCTGGACACCCAGCTGGAACAGCAGCAAAGCGAAAGCGCACTGCCGGATGCGCGCATGCAGATTGAGGCGCTCAAGGAGCAGAAAGCGTTGGCCCTGAATGCCCTGGGTGCCCTGACTTTGCAGCAAAATAAGCTTACAGCCCTCGTATTTACTTCACAGACTGCTATTAAAAAAATAGCACTTCCCACATCAATGCCGATCGGCCTGCTGGGACGCCGGGCCGACATTGCGGCCTCGCGCTGGCGCATCGAGGCCACAACACAGGACGCGGCCAATGCCAAGGCGCTGTTCTACCCCAACATCAACCTCGTGGCGATGGCAGGCTTCTCCAGCATCGGCATCGACAAGCTGCTGCAAACCGGAAGCGACCAGTGGGCCATGGGCCCGGCCATCCGGCTACCGCTGTTTGACGGCGGCCGCCTGCGCGCCAACCTGCGAAGCAAGACGGCTGACGTGGAGGCTGCCATCGAGAGCTACAACGCACTCGTAGTGGATGCCGTGCGTGATGTGGCAGACCAGCTGACCTCCAGCCAGGCCATTGCGAAACAGCAGACTGAGCAGGCCGCTGCGCAAGCCTCCGCCGAATCGGCCTACAGCATTGCCGTGCAGCGCTACCAGGCGGGCCTGGGCAACTACCTGCAGGTGCTGGCTGCCGAAACCGCCTTGCTCGCGCAGCGGCGCCAGGCCGTCGATCTGGCAGCCCGCGCCCTGGACACCCAGGTCCAACTCATCCGGGCCCTCGGTGGCGGCTTTCAGGCCGACACCGACCCCACCAACACCCCCTTTTCTTCTGTTGCCCAACGGACCGCACCATGAACGCACCGCAAACTCCAACCACCCCCATCGACAAGCCTGCCAACGCAGCCCGCAAGAAAGCCCTGACGGTCGTCACCCTGGTCGTGAGCGCCGGCCTGGCCTGGGGCGGCTACGAGTGGTTCACCAACCGCTCACTCGAAGCCACCGACAACGCCTATGTCCAGGGCAACGTGATCCAGATCACGCCGCAGATTGGCGGCACCGTCGACGCCATCCTGGCCGACGACACCGATTTCGTGAAGGCCGGCCAGCCGCTGGTGCAACTCGATCCTGCCGACGCCAAAGTGGTGCTGGACCAGGCCGAGGCCAATCTGGCCCAGGCGGTGCGCCAGGTGCGCACGCTGTACGCCAACAACGGCACGCTGGGTGCGCAGATCACTGTGCGGGAAGCCGACATCGCCAAGGCCCGCAACGACCTGGCCCGTGCCACCGACGACCTGAGTCGTCGCCAGTCGCTGGCTGGCAACGGTGCTGTGTCCAAGGAAGAACTCAACCACGCCCAGTCCCAGGTCGCCGCCGCGCAGAACGCGCTGGCCGCCGCCCAGGCCGGTGTGGCTTCGGCCCGCGAACAACTCGCCAGCAACCAGTCGCTGACCGATGGCACCCGCATTGAATCGCACCCCAGCGTGCTGGCCGCCGCCGCCAAGGTGCGCGAAGCCTACCTGGCCTTGCACCGCACCGCCCTGCCCTCGCCGGTGGATGGCTATGTCGCCAAGCGCACGGTCCAACTCGGACAGCGTGTGGCCGCAGGCGCTCCGCTGATGTCCGTCATCGCGCTCAACCAGCTGTGGGTCGATGCCAACTTCAAGGAAGTACAACTGCGCAACATCCGCATTGGACAGCCGGTGACATTGACCGCTGACCTGTATGGCCGCAAGGTGGAATACAAAGGCATGGTGGCCGGCCTGGGCGTGGGTACCGGTGCAGCGTTTGCTCTGCTGCCGGCACAGAACGCCACCGGCAACTGGATCAAGGTGGTGCAGCGCGTGCCGGTGCGCGTGGCGCTGGATCCCAAGCAGCTGGCCGAGAGCCCACTGCGCGTGGGCCTGTCGATGGAAGCAACCGTCGACGTGAGTGACCAGAGCGGCAAGGCATTGGCCGATGCGCCGCGCCCTGCGTCCACGGTAGAGACCACCGTCTATGCCGCGCTGGACAAGGAAGCGACCGACGAGGTCAACCGCGTCATTGCCCAGAATGCCGGGCGCACCGCCAAGACCAGCCATTGATCCGGCACCGCACACCATCCCATGAGCGCACCTGCCTACACCCCACTGCCACCACTGCAGGGCTCTGCCCGCATGTGGGGCACGATCGCCCTGTCGGCCGCCACGTTCATGAATGTGCTGGACTCGTCGATAGCCAACGTATCGCTTCCCGCCATTGCGGGTGACCTCGGTGTCAGCCCCAACCAGGGCACCTGGGTGATCACCAGCTTTGGTGTGGCCAATGCCATTTCCCTGCCGCTGACCGGCTGGCTGTCCCAGCGTTTTGGGCAGGTCCGCCTGTTTGTGACCAGCGTGCTGCTGTTTGTGCTGACCTCGTGGCTGTGCGGGCTTGCGCCCAATATGTCGGTGCTAATCGGCTTGCGCGCGGCCCAGGGCTTTGTCGCAGGCCCCATGATGCCGCTGGCCCAGGCGCTGCTGCTGTCGAGCTATCCGCCGGCCATGGCGGGAATCGCCATGGCGCTGTGGGCCATGACCACACTGGTGGCGCCGGTCATGGGCCCGCTGCTGGGCGGCTGGATCACGGACCACACCCATTGGGGCTGGATCTTCTATATCAACATCCCGGTCGGGCTGCTGGCGGGCTTCATCACCTGGACCATCTTTCGCAAGCGGGAGACGGTAACGCGCAAATTGCCCATCGATACCGTGGGCCTGGGCCTTCTGGTGCTGGCCGTGGGCTCCCTGCAGATCATGCTGGACAAGGGGAAGGAACTGGACTGGTTCCACTCGGCCGAGGTGACCGGACTGGGGATCGTGGCCGTCATCGGATTTGCCTTCTTCATTGCGTGGGAGCTGACAGACGACCACCCGGTGGTGGACCTCAAACTGCTCAAGCTGCGCAACTTCTGGACCGGTACCGTGGCCATGGCCGTGGCCTACAGCCTGTTCATGGGCAACCTGGTGCTGCTGCCGCTGTGGTTGCAGCAGTTCATGGGCTACACCTCCACCCAGGCTGGCATGTTAATGGCCCCTGTGGGTCTGTTCGCAATCATCCTCTCGCCCGTGGTGGGCAAGAACGTGACCAAGTTCGATCCGCGTGCGCTGACAACTTTTGCGTTTGTGGTGTTCTCGCTGGTGCTGTTCATGCGCTCGCATTTCAACACCCAGGCGAACTTTGGCACCGTAATGATTCCCACCATCGTGCAGGGAGTGGCCATCGCGTTCTTCTTCATCCCGCTGACCAGCATCACCCTGGGGGGCATTCCTCCCGAAAAGATTCCGTCGGCTTCTGGCTTGTCCAGCTTCGCCCGCATGGTGGGAGGATCGTTCGGTACGTCAATTGCCATCACCATCTGGCAGGACCGTGCTGCCATGCACCACGCCCAGCTTGCTGAACTGGTGAACCAGGGCAGTTCCGCCACCGCCAGTGCCTTGCAAGGCTTCAGCGCGGCCGGCATCAGCAGCGAGCAAGCTCTATCCCAAATCAACCGGATGGTGGACCAGCAGGCTTTCATGCTGGCCGCGAACGACGTGTTCTATGGCTCGGCCATCATCTTCTTGCTGCTGATCCCGTTTGTCTGGCTGTCACGCCCGGTACGGGTCGGCAGAACCGGTGGCAGCCAGGCAGCAGACGCAGCGGCGGGCGCGCACTGAGGTGTATTTGGGCCATACTTCACTCCATGAGCAGTGCAAAGATATTAGTGGTAGATGACCATGCCTTGGTTCGTGAAGGCTTGAGCCAAGTACTCAAGGCGGTAGCGGACGAAGTGACAGTCCTTCAAGCGGGAACCTGCACGCAGGCTTTCGAACTTTCCGTGGAACACCCCGATCTGGATCTGGTGCTGCTCGACTACCACCTGCCCGACATGAATGGCCTTGAGGCATTGCCCGTGTTCCGTAGCCGCTTCCCCGAATTGCCCGTAGTCCTGTTGTCAGGCTCGGTCAATGTGCGGATTCTGCACCACGCGGTGAAGGCAGGTGCCGCGGGCTACATTCAGAAGTCAGGGGTCAATGACGCGTTGCTGGGTGCCATCCAGAAGATTCTGGATGGCGAAGTCTTTGAATCGGAGAACCCGTCGGGTTCATCCCAGGCGAACAATAGATTTCCCAAGCTCACACACCGCCAGGTACTGGTGTTGCAGGGCATCCTGGATGGCATGTCCAACAAGGAAATCAGCGACCGGCTGTACATCTCGGAAGAGACCGTCAAAACCCATGTGGCGGCTGTCCTACGCTACTTCGATGCCCATAACCGTACCCAAGTCGTTACTGCGGCAATGCTGGAAGGCTACCGCCCTTCATTGCGCCGCAACACTGCGTAAGAGACTGCGCAACTTGGCAGGCCGCACCGGCTTATGCAGCAAAGTCAGCCCGAGGCTTCTGGCACGTTGCATCAAGTTGGCATCAGTGTCCCCACTGACCAAGCAAGCGGGCAGTGTTGTGCCCAGCGCGGCACGAACTGCGGCGATGCAATCAATCCCGTTGGCATCGCCATCGAGCCGATAGTCGCTTAGCAAGACATCGGGGCGCACGCCCCTTGCAATAAGTGCACAGGCTTCCTGTGCCGAACGGGTGGCAAGTACCTCACAGCCCCATGAGTCAAGCAATCCGACGACCGACTCCATGGCCAGCGGATCGTCTTCTATCAGAAGCACCCGTAAACCCAGTTCATGGTTTCCTAAACCAGGCTGGGCAGCTTCCTGTGGCAGCGCCACATTCAGGCGCGTGGTGCGCGCCAGAACGATGGAGAACCGACTGCCGCTCATCGGAACGGACCGCACTTCAACCTGGTGCCCAAGCAATTCGGCGCTTCGTTTGACAATGCTCAACCCCAGGCCCAGACCCTGGCGTCGGTCTCGGGCGCGATTGCCGATCTGGAAAAACTCCTTGAAAACGTCATCACGATGCTCCTGTTCAATGCCAATGCCCGTGTCCCACACGTCAATGCGCACACTGCGCCCCTGCTCCACTGGGCGAGCGGCCAGCAGGATGCCACCATGCGTGGTGTAGCGAACCGCGTTTTGGCCCAGATTCAGCACCATGCGCTTTAACAGAAACAGATCGCTGACACCCCACAGCCCACTGAGGCGGACGCGCAGCCGAAGCCCTTTTTGAGAGGCCAGCGGCGCTAGCACCTCCCGGACTGACTGCAATACTTCATCGACGGAGAACGGAGCTACCGTAGTGGTGATATTGCCGGCGTCGAGCCGGGAAAGGTCTAGCAGCCCGTCCAGCAAGTCCTGCATGGCCAACACAGAGACTTCCAGGTTGGCCACCACTGACCGTGCCTCGGCATCCATGGGTAACTGCCCAAGGCGGGTCACAAACAGGCCCAGCGCATGGGTGGGTTGGCGCAGATCATGACTGGCCGCAGCAAGAAAGTGGGACTTGGCACGCGTGGCCAGTTCGGCCTCTTCCTTGCGGGCGAGCAGCTCCTGCGTGGCATGGGCGACCCGCTGCTCCAATTCGTCACGGCTCCAGGAAAGTCGCAATGCCATGTTCTTCAGCGCAAGCTGAAGGTTGTAAAACGGGTCTGCAGGACTGACCGGTGGGATAGCCGAGAAATCACCGTGACCGATGCGCTCCACAATGCGTGATACCCGCTCCACCGGCTCCACCACACCGCGCCCCATACGCAATGCCAATAGCACTCCGCCCAGAACGCCTACGGCTCCAAGCAGCAAAGCCAGCCATAGGGTGTGCAGTTCCTGGCGAACCAGGTTGGCGCGCGATACCTCCAGCACAACATAGCCCAAGACTTTTTGAGTTTTCTCCTGCGCAGTCGAAGAAAACAAGTCATCCATGGGCAGCGTCGTAGCCACGACTGACTCGCTCAGCACGTCGATCTGCAATGCGGAGCGTTGTCGCTGCACTTGCGGGTCCAGCATGTGGGACATAGCCACATTGCGCTTTTCACCAGACCATGCCAACGGTACGCCCGCGCTGTCAAACACCGCTGCGCTGACCACGTCCGGCTCCCGCCGCACACCGTTGACGATGCCCTGCAGGGTGGATAAATCCCCGGAAAACACCCCTAGTTCGCTGGCAAGCGCCACCTGCCGTGCCAGCAATCGGCTGCGCTGGGTATGGGCCTCGCTCATATCCTGCGAGCGACCAAACCAGAACACCAGCACGATGCCAAGCACCACCAGCGTCACCGGAAGCACGGCAACCGCCAACATGCGCGACTTGACTGATCCACCCATCATGGCTTTCTAGCCGTCCGCTTAAGCTGTTCGGTCAACTGGGATGCGTGGAGATCGAGATCCAGGGACCGGGCCACTCGCTCATTGATGGTGACCGAGAAGTCGGTCGGATACTGGCTGGGCGACAGGAGACCGGACTGGATGGAGTGTTTTACCATCTGTGCCACCTGCTGCCCCACCTGCACTGGCGTGGAATGCAAAGCCAGCGTGGCTCCGGCACGAACGTAGGCAGGCGAAAACGCGAGCATCGGAACATGGGCTCGGTAACTGGTGATGAGCACATTGCTGACCGTAGTGGCGTTGTAGACCTGTCCATCCGGCAAGGCCAATAACACATCCGCACCATCCAGCACTTCAGCAAGCGCATTGGCAACGGTGCGCGATGGCCCTACTTCAGCCGACTGCAGGGTTAAACCCAGCGAAATCGCTGCTGCTGCAAGATGTACCTGCTGCCCTGATGAATCAGGCCCCAGTATCACCGCTACCCGGCGGGCCGCACCGAACGCCAGACGCACTAGTTCCAGTTGGCGGGCGACAGGCTGGTCAAGGTAAAGGGCCGCCACCGGGCGTGCAGATGGACGACCCCGTACCAGCCGCTCAAACCCGGCGCGCGGAATCAGTGCCGCGACAACGGGAATACGAGAATCGCCCTCAAGCACCTGGCGCAGGGATTCGTAGCCCAGTGTCACCACCATCCTGGGGTTCTGGTAAGCCAAGGTGGCCGCTACGCCAGTGGGGTTTTGAACATCTGTGTCGGACACCGTCAGTCCGGCGCGCCACAGTTCCGAAACCAGGGTATCCAGCGCCTCCCGGTAGCTAGCACCACGCTCGCTCAACACAGCCACCACGTCGCTGGCACGTGCACCTTCCCCCAGGAAAGCCAGGGTCAGCAGCAAAAAGAGTCGGGCAACAAGGCGCATGGGCAGTGGCCGTCAGTTTTCTACCCGAAAGGTCACCATGACACGAGAATCAAAATAGAACTTCCGGTCCCCATCAGGGTACGGATTGTTCAGGTTTTGCACTGTCAGGGCCAATTCGGCCTTCGACTTACCAAGTCGAAAAGCCCTCGCCAGTCGCAGATCGGTGCGCTCCAGGCTGGATGTCAGCCGTGCAGCCGACATCAGTGCCACACGTTCAGCCTGTGAGTAAATAAGTGAGGCGCTGTACCCACCAGACAGGTTCAGCATTAATGAGAGCGCTCCAGACTTCTTCGGCACCGCGTATTGTGTCGTGAACGCCGTCGGATACGCGTTGATCGACTGGTTGATGTGGACATCCGCCTCGGCATGACTTAAGCCCACGCGCACCGTCGAGTTAGGTCGCCAGACAAGGTCGACCTCTCCCCCTGCAATGCGGTAGTCCTCAGAATTCACAAAAACCATAGGGAAATCCCCGGTGTAGGAGACACCATCGGAAATGTGTTCTTCAAAGAGCCGGACATCGCCGGTCAGTGTGCGTCCTGCAAGGTAAAACAGATACCCAAGCTCCTGGGTCACTATGCGTTCCGGGCGAAGTTGCCCGCTGCCCAAGACAGCCGATAGGCGGTTCTGACCGTTGACATCGTAGTACGCAACATCTGCGAAATTTTCATAGGCGCTGGGAGTGCGAAAGGCCGTGGAAGCACCAGCCCGCAGGGTGTGCCCCGGGACCGGCGTCCAGTTCAACATCCATCGCGGCGCCAATGTCGGGTTCAGCCAATTCGTGTCTTCCCACATAGCCCCCACGTTAAGCAACCAATTTAGGTGGAGCCGCCACTCCAGGTTGCTAAAGACGCGGGTGAAATCGGTCTCGGTACGGCCCGCACGATCAAACGCTGGTCTGGAATCGAGTTGCTCGCTGCGCAGTTCGGTGCCGGCTACCATGCGCAAGTCGTTGGAGAAGCGACGCGTGTACTGCAAACTCGCAGCCGAGTTCTCTTCAACGCCATCGAAGGAAATAGTAATACCGCGATAAGTGCCAGGCGGTGGGCCGTCAAGCTGGTAAACGAAGCCATCTCGGTTCTCGATGCGGGTATACGAGATACCCAGCTTCAAGTCTTCATCGCTACTCAAAGCCCGCTGCCAGTCCGCCTGCAAAAAACCCGACCCCATGTAGCGCAAACGTTGCGGGTTGCCAGGGTCCGCCACCAAGGTGCCGCGGTAAGCTTCGATTTCCAGCAATCCGGAATACAGGTTGAGTTCTGTCGCAGAGCCCAGCGATATTGCGCCGGCGAAATTGACCCGGTTTACCCGGTTCTGACCAGAACTGTTCTGTGCGCTTCCTGTCTTGCGCAAGCCGTCATCACCACGTGAATCTACGGACAGGCGGTACGCCGCCGGATCATCCCCCCATCCCAGACTGGCACCCACATCGGCCACCCCGTTTTGCCCGGCGGTCAAGCTGACCCGCGACCCGAGGGTCTGGCGGGCATCACGGGACACGATATTGATCACCCCCAAAAAAGCCCGCGCACCATAAGCCGCAGAATTCGAACCTCGAAATACCTCGACGCGCTCGATGTCGGACAGCGCAAGCGTTTCCAGCCCCAGACCTGCAGAGCCCTGCAATAGACCCGAATACACCGAGCGACCATCCACCTGCACCTGCAGTCGATTTGCCCAATCGTCCACGCGGCCGTGGTAGGTGACGATCGGAGCATCGGTTTCAAAAGACGTGGTGGTCTGAAAACCGGGGACCAACCGCAACAGGTCAGCGACATCACGCGCTCCAGACATGCGGATGAACTCGCGGTCCAGAATGGTGACTGCGCCGGGCGTTTCATCCAGGCGCTGCGCCAACCGTGACACAGAGATGACTACCGGCATCTCGTCCAGAAACTCCTGCTCTGTCAGTGCGGAGGCATGGTTCGCCCGGGCGCTGACGGCGCTGGCAAGCGCCGCGACAAAGGCGACCGATCTAATCCTGTTCCTGTTCATTCGAAACACACTCCCACATAGCTGCCGACAATATTGCAGTCAGCTCCCATTTTGCCTTGCGCAAAGGGACTGCGGATCAGTTCGGAATGAATAGGGCAATTTCTGCCCTGCCGGCCCGGCTGCAGCAGACCGGAACGCGCCTATTTCTGGACGTTGAGCTGCTGCTCCAGCTGGTGCAGCACCTTGTAGCAATTGAGTACCTGGGCCACGCTGGAGTTGGGTTCACGGCCCTCCTTGATGGCGGCAAAGAACTCGCGGTCCTGCAGTTCAATGCCGTTCATGGACACCGCCACTTTCGACACGTCGATCTTTTCTTCCTTGCCGGTGAACAGGTCGTCGTAGCGCGCGATATAGGTCGCGGTGTCACCGATGTAGCGGAAGAAGGTGCCGAGCGGGCCATCGTTGTTGAACGACAGGCTCAAGGTGCAAATGGCACCATTGGCGGCTTTCAGCTGGATGCTCATGTCCATGGCGATACCCAGCACCGGATGGATGGGCCCCTGGATGGCATTGGCCTGCACGATGGGGCTGTTGCACTGGTAGGCAAACAGGTCCACGGTGTGGGCCGCATGATGCCACAACAGATGGTCGGTCCAGCTGCGCGCCTGGCCCAGCGCGTTGGTATTGGTGCGGCGGAAGAAATAGGTTTGCACATCCATTTGCTGAATGTTGAACTTGCCCGCGGTGATCTGGTTGTTCACATACTGGTGGCTGGGGTTGAAGCGGCGGGTGTGGCCGCACATCGCCACCAGCCCGGTCTGCTTCTGCAAGGCCACGACTTCTTCCGCGCCCTTGAGGCTGTCGGCCAGCGGAATCTCCACCTGCACGTGCTTGCCCGCCTTCAGGCAAGCCAGCGTCTGCTCGGCGTGCATCTGAGTAGGCGTGCACAGAATGACGGCGTCCAGATCCGGCAACGCCAGGCTGTCTGCCAAATCGGTGGTGACGTGTCGGATGCCGTAGTTGACGGCGACCTCTTTGGTCTTCTCCAGGTCGCGGCTGATCAGAGACACCACTTCGACGTCATCAATATTCTTGATGCCGTCCAGGTGCTTGATGCCGAAGGCACCGGCGCCAGCGAGTGCGACTTTGATGGGTTTAGACATTATTGGTTCTCCAGAATCAGGTGTCCCACTGCCGTGTTGCTGGCAGGTACATGGTAAAAACGGTGCTTGACCCGCACGGAATGTGCACGGGCAGCTATTAAATCTGTAGCGTTGTAAGGTACATCGGACATGGCACCGCGGGCAATCAGCCACATCACCAGCTCAATGCCTTCAGAACCCGCTTCACGCACATAGTCGATGTGCGGGATGGCGGCGCAGGCGGCGGGGTCAGCAATCATCTTGTCCAGCCATGCGTTATCCCACTCGCGGTTGATCAGACCGGCACGTGCGCCCTGCAGTTGGTGGCTCATGCCACCGGTGCCCCAGATGTGAACGTTCAGGTCTTCGTCATAGCTCTCCACCGCCTTGCGGATGGCCTTGCCGAGGTTGAAGCAACGTTGGCCACTGGGCACCGGGTACTGCACCACGTTGACCGCGAAGGGAATCACCGGGCAGGGCCAGGCATCCTTGACCGGGTCGAGCTCGCCACACATCAGAGACAGCGGCACCGTCAGGCCATGGTCGACATCCATCTTGTTGACGATGGTGAGGTCAAAGTCCTGCTGGATCACGCTTTGCGCGATGTGCGAAGCCAGCTCGGGATGGCCCTGTACCACCGGCACAGGACGCGCACCGTAACCTTCATCGGCCGGCTTGTATTGCGCCGCGGTGCCGATGGCAAAGGTGGGAATCATGTCCAGGCTGAACGCCGTGGCGTGGTCGTTGTAGACGAGGAAGATCAGATCGGGTTTGTTGTCCTTCATCCATTGCTTCGAGAAGTCGTAGCCGGCGAACAGCGGCTTCCAGTAGTCCTCGCCGGTCTTGCCCATGTCCAGGGCCGCGCCGATGGCAGGCACGTGCGAGGTGTAAACGGATGCGGTAATGCGGGCCATCAGGCGCTCACTTTCTTGCCATCATTGGCGGAATGTTTACCTTGGGGTTGGTGGTGAGGTTGGGCATCGCCGTCCTCACCAAG
>JAGWUS010000064.1 GCA_028868305.1 Burkholderiales bacterium
CCTTGGGGGGCAGCGACCCGCGCCAGCGGCGGAGCGTGGGGGCTAACTACCTTCCAAACAGGCCTTTGAGCGCTCCACCGATGTCGGGCAGGCCTGGAATCGCTGGCATCAGGGGCTTTTGGGGCTCCATTTTGCTGGCACCGCCGCCCTGCTCCAGCGGCAGCATGGCAAGGGATTTGACGCGGATCTGGGCGGTCCATTCCGGTTCCCAGGCCACCTTTCGATCTGTGGGGCGGGGCGGGTGCGCCAGGTGCAAATCCTGTCCGTAGGCGATGCCCTGCACCATGGCGCCATCGGTTTTGGCAAAAATCCCTGCAGGAATGGCGCATTGCGTCTGGGTGGCGGGCAGGAGGACCTTTTCCGTCAGCCATTTGTCCAGGTTGGTGTTGCCCAGATAGTCCATCAGGCCCCAGCCGGGCTCTGGTACTTCAGAGGAACTCCAGATCACCATCTCCTGATCGCTCCCCCCCATGGCATTGAGGAAGTAAGCCCTGGCCGTTGCAATGGACGGCCAGTTCACATGGGTGGCATTGCCGCCTCCTCCCGATGCGGCCAGCGCCAGTGCAGGCATGATGTCCTGCGCGGCCGGTACCGCAAACTGCAGGCTGGCGGGCAGACCATCACCGCTGACAGAGTGCTGTCCCACCAGGGATGCGCCCTTGGGTACGCTCTGGCGGTTTTGCGGATTGGGCCAAATGGCGTTCCCCGGGACGGCTGCGGCACCGAGCTGGCGCACACCGCGCCCGACCATGAATTTGCTGTATTCCTGTACGCCCGCACTAGAAAAATCAAGTATTTTGGGTTGTCCCGCCCGTACCGTTTCGCTGCAACCCCAGTAGAACAGGATGCGGCCTTTGGGCTGCTCGGGCACGTCGTAGCTGTCCTTGACCCCGCCTGTGGCTTGTGCGGTTGTGTTCTCCACCGGCAGCAGCGTCAGGCTTGCGCCCATGGATTGACCCGGGGGAATGGCCTGGGTGGCCTGGGTACCAGCGGGTTTGCGCTGGGTCATCACGGCCAGATCCAGCCAGCGGCCCGGCGACATGCCTTTGGTGGCACCGAAGCCGGAATTGACGACACCACCACTTTTGCCGCCCATCATGCCGGCCAGGGTACCCAGGCCCGGCATGCCATCCATCCCGGCCATGGACACGGTGGAAATGTCCATCCAGTACTGGGCGATGGGCGGCTTGACAACCTGGGTCTGCGCGAAGACCACCGGACTGGTGGAGGCTAGGGCAACGGCCGTCAAGGCGAGGCGAGACATGGTGCGAGCTGGCATGAAACTCCCATTGCCTGCAAAAGGGCAGGCATGAGCCAGAACATTACCACGGTCGGCCGGATATCAGTCAATAAAGCGCTCGATCAGGGCTGCCAGTACAGCAGGCTGGTCGTGGTGCATCATGTGGCCGGCATCGTCGATGCGGGCAATCTCCACGTCGGGCACCACTTTCAGGCGCTCGTGGTACTGGGCCAGGGTGTAGGCGCCTTTCCACCACATGTCCAGGCTGTTGTCGGATGCCTCCACGGCCAGCACCGGCATAGTGAGGCGCTTGTAGATTTCCAGCACCTCGTCCACCCTGTACAGGTTGGCGTTGGTGATTTTGTGTGCCGGGTTACCCAGGATGCTCCAACTGCCGTCGATGTTTTCAGCAGCCCAGTGGCGGGCCAGCCATTCGGCCTTGTCGGCGCTCAGGCGCGCGTTGGTTTTCATCAGGCGCCGCGCGACGCCGCTGACCATTTCGTAGGCTTTGAGATCCATCTCGCCGCGATGCAGAGCCTTGAGTTCATCCATCCACTTCGCATAGCGGCCGGGTGCCTGCACGGGCGAGGTAGCGGGCATGCCAAAGCCTTCGAGGTTGACCAGGCCGCGAATACGCTCGGGGCGCACGCCGCCGTAAAGCATGACGATGTTGCCGCCCATGCTGTGGCCCACCAGATTGACCGGGGTATTCGGGGCGTAGTGGTCCAGCAGGAAGTCGAGGTCGGCCAGGTAGTCGGGAAACCAGAAGTTGTCGGCCCCCCCGGCGGGTGTCTTGCCGTAACCCCGCCAGTCGGGGGCGATGACGTAGTGGTCCTGGCGGAAGGCATCCACCACAAACTGGTAGCTGGCAGCCACGTCCATCCAGCCGTGCACCATCACCAGCGGTGTCCTGTCGGGGGAGGGCTGACCCCAGACCTGCACGTGGTACTGCAGGTTGCGGATGGGCACGAATTCGCTGCGAAAGTGGCGTTTGGCTTGGTACATTTGGAGAATCATAAGGAGGCACCCCGTGCAAGTCAGTCAAGCCAGTGACAAAAAAACCAGGAAGACCGTCCATCTGCCTGCGGCCTATGCCAGCCTGCATGCCGGCTTTGGCTGGGACGTGCCCGAGTATTTCAACATGGCCGAGGTGTGCAGCAACCGCTGGGCAGCGTTGCTGGATGCTAGCAAAAGAGTAGCTATCCGTGAATATTCCACGCGGGCTGGAGACCATTTTCATACCTATGCCGAGCTGCAGGCCCAGGCCAATCGTCTCTCCAATGTGCTGACCGATCTGGGCGTGCAGCGTGGCGACCGGGTGGCCATCGTCATGCCGCAGTGCTTTGAGACCGCAGTGGCCTACATGGCGGTGCTACAGATGGGTGCGGTGGCCATGCCGCTGTCGCTGCTGTTTGGCCCCGAGGCGTTGGAATACCGCCTGCAGGACAGCGAAGCCGTGGTCGCCCTGTGCGATGTGGCTTCGCTGAATGGTGTGCAGACGGCGCGCGACCATTGCCCTGCGCTGCGCTGCGTGATGGGTGTGGGCTCGGTGGCCGATATTCTGAACCGTGCCGATCGGGTGATGGGCACCGCGCTGATGGAGGCCAGCGGCCTGTTCACGCCGGTGCGCACCCGCGCCGACGAGCCTGCGGTGCTGATTTACACCAGCGGCACCACCGGCAACCCCAAAGGCGCACTGATTCCGCACCGGGCGCTGATCGGCAACCTGACCGGCTTTGTGTGCAGCCAGAACTGGTTTGGTTTTGACGGCAAGAACAACAGCTACAGCGATGCCGTCTTCTGGTCTCCGGCCGACTGGGCGTGGACCGGGGGGCTGATGGATGCGTTGCTGCCCACGCTGTACTTTGGCCGCCCCATCGTGGCCTACAACGGACGTTTCAGCCCGCAGACGGCACTCGAATTGATGCGCGATTGCGGTGTGACGCACACCTTCCTGTTCCCCACGGCACTCAAGGCCATGATGAAGGCCTTCCCCGGCACCACATCGCGAACGGTGCGCAAGCAATTCAATCTGCAACTGCAGGCCATCATGAGCGCGGGCGAGGCGGTGGGCGACGCGGTGTTTGACTACTGCGCGCAGCAACTGGGTGTCCAACCCAACGAGATGTTCGGCCAGACCGAGATCAACTACATTGTGGGCAACTGCAATGCGCTGTGGCCCTCCAAACCCGGCAGCATGGGCATGGGCTACCCCGGACACCGCGTGGCGGTGATTGATGACGATGGCAAGGAATGCCCGGTGGGCGTGGCGGGGGATGTGGCACTGAACCGCTTTGGCGCCAATGGCCAGCCGGACCCGATTTTCTTTTTGGGCTACTGGAAGAACGAGGCCTCGACCCGCGCCAAGTTCACCGGGAAAAATGGCGAAGGGGAGTGGTGCCGCACCGGTGATCTGGCCGTGCGCGACGCCGAAGGTTACCTTTGGTACCAGGGCCGGTCCGACGATGTGTTCAAGGCGGCGGGCTACCGCATTGGCCCGGGCGAGATCGAGAACTGCCTGGTCAAGCACCCGGCCGTGGCCAACGCCGCAGTGGTGCCCAAGCCTGACCGGGAGCGGGGTGCGCTGGTCAAGGCCTATGTG
Organism: Burkholderiales bacterium; assembly: GCA_028868305.1. Taxonomy (GTDB): domain Bacteria; phylum Pseudomonadota; class Gammaproteobacteria; order Burkholderiales; family Burkholderiaceae_C; genus Allorhodoferax. The sequence goes on from JAGWUS010000064.1 coordinate 3,843, forward strand.
GTGATTGCTCCTGATTTTGTAGCTGCTTGTGCAGGTGATCCGGGGGCTATGGCCGAATTACATGCAAATCTCACCCGCGATCTGCAAGCCCACGTCAAGGGTCTGCTGGCGCCGTACGAGTACCCCAAGGAGATCGAGTTTGTCGATGCCTTGCCCATGACCACCACCGGCAAGGTGCAACGCCGCGTGCTGCGCCTGCAGGAAGAGGTGCGCGCCAGAGCCAGGGGGCAGTAAGGCATGCCGCATCCCCTGGTAACGGTGGACCCGGTGGCGCATGGCGTCGTGCTGGACCTGGTGTACGCCACCCCGCAGAACATCACGGGCAAGCCGATCTACGCCCGCCCGATATGTCTGATGCACCGCGACGCCCAGAAGTGCCTGCACCAGGCGGCCCTGGCCGCGATCGCGCTGGGCCTGCGCCTCAAGATTTTTGATGCCTTTCGCCCGCACGAGGCGCAGGTGCTGTTGTGGGACGCAGCGCCAGACAAGGCCTATGTGGCCGATCCGGCGATCGGCTCCAACCACACCCGCGGCGTGGCCGTGGACCTGACGCTAATGGACGCCCGCGGGCTGGAATTGGACATGGGCACCGCTTTTGACGACATGACCGCGCTGTCGCACCACTTCAGCGACAAGGTGTCGCCTGAGGCACAGGCCAACCGCATGCACCTGCTCATGCTCATGGAAGATGCAGGTTTCGAGCATATTCCTCACGAATGGTGGCACTACGCCCTGCCAGGCGCAGACCACTACCCCCTGGTGCCCAGCACCCACCTGGGGCACCTCAACCCGATGTTGCCGCTGTGACATGTCGTTGTGACACATATACAGCGCAAAATAGACCCTGAAACCCACCACAAACCTTTGAAACATGAAACAAGTCACCCTCGGACACAGCGGCCTCTCCGTCACCCCCATCTGCCTGGGCACCATGACCTTTGGCGAACAGGTCAATGAGCCGCTGGCCCACACCATCCTGAGCCACTCGCTGGAGCGCGGCGTCAACTTTCTCGATACCGCCGAGATGTACGCAGTGCCGCCCAAGGCCGAGACCTTCAATGCCACCGAAAAAATCATCGGCAACTGGCTGGAAAAGAACCCCGGCGCACGCCAGAAGCTGGTGATTGCCACCAAGGTCGCTGGCCCGTCGCGCGGCATGCCCTGGGTGCGTGGCGGCAGTCCCGATCTCACGGCGGCTGACATCATCTCCGCCTGCGAGGGCAGCTTGCAGCGCCTCAAGACCGATGTGATTGACCTCTACCAGATCCACTGGCCCACGCGCAACGTGCCCATGTTCGGCGCCATGTACTACGACCCGAGCCGGGACAACCCGGCCCTGACCAGCATGCACGCTCAGCTGGAAGCGCTGGGTACCCTGGTCAAGGCCGGCAAAGTGCGCGCGATTGGCCTGTCCAATGAAACGCCGTTTGGGGTGCACGAGTTTGTGCGCCTCGCCGAGCAACACGGCCTGCCGCGTGTGGCCACGGTGCAAAACGTCTACAACCTGGTCAGCCGAGCGCTGGAAAACGGTCTGGACGAAACCATGCACCACCTGGGTGTCTCGCTGCTGGCGTATTCACCACTGGCCTTTGGCCTGCTGACTGGCAAGTACGACGTCAGCGGTATTGACGGCCCCGACGCCCCTAGGGAAGCGCGCATTGCCAAATACGAGTCTGTGCGCAAGCAGCGCTGGGGGCGTAAGGAGTCATTCGCCGCCGCCGTACGCTACAACGCGCTGGCGCGCGAGAACGGCATGACACCGTCGCAGATGGCCCTGGCGTTCTGCTACACCAAGTGGCAGGTGGCCAGCACCATCATTGGGGTCACTTCAGTCGTACAACTGGATGAAGACCTCAATGCCTGGGGCACCACACTGGCCCCCGAGGTTCTCAAGCAGATCGATGCTATTCGCGCCGAGATGCGCGACCCGGCTTGTTGACCGGGGGGGTAACGTCATGCCGGACACGGTGGCTCAAGCAGGCGGTGCTGCGCAGGCGGCGGTCGTTCCTGTTTTTTTTGCCGAGCGCCTGTCCAAGACCTACCAGATGGGTGAGGTGCAGGTGCACGCTCTGGTGGATGTGGACCTGACTATCCATCGCGGTGAATTCATCGTGCTACTGGGGCCCTCGGGCAGCGGAAAGTCCACGTTGCTCAACATTCTGGGTGGGCTGGACCGGCCCAGCACGGGCGTGTCGCGCTTTGCCGACCACGACCTTACGGGCGCCAGCGATGCCGAACTCACCCGCTACCGGCGCGAGCATGTGGGCTTTGTGTTTCAGTTCTACAACCTGATTCCCAGCCTGACGGTGCGCGAGAACGTGGAGTTGGTGACCGACATCGCCCTTGACCCCATGCCCGCCGTTGAGGCACTGGAGATGGTGGGGTTGGCCGACCGGCTGGACCATTTCCCATCACAGCTCTCGGGCGGCGAGCAGCAGCGCGTGGCGATCGCGCGGGCCATTGTGAAGCGGCCCGAGGTGCTGTTGTGTGACGAGCCCACCGGGGCGCTGGACTATGTGACCGGCAAGCTGGTGCTCGAAGTCATCGAGCGCATTAACCGAGAGCTCGGCACCACCACCATCGTCATCACCCATAACGCGGCCATTGCCGGCATGGCAGACCGCATCCTGTCCCTGGGTGGCGGGCGCATCCAGCGGGTGGAAATCAACGCCCACAAACTCAATCCGAACCAACTGTCCTGGTGAAAGCCCTCGACCGCAAACTGCTGCGCGATCTGCGCCTGATGTGGAGTCAGGCCATCACCATTGCGCTGGTGGTGGCCAGCGGGGTGACGGGCTTCATCACCAGCTTCACGGCCTACGACGCCCTGTCCTGGTCGCGTGATCTGTACTACACCGAGTCGCGCTTTGCCGATGTGTTTGCCACGCTCAAGCGGGCACCGCTGTCTCTGGAGCGCCAGCTCGAAGACATTCCCGGCGCAGCGCACGTGGAAACATCGGTCACGCAGATTGTTCCGGTGGACATTCCCAATGTGTCGGACCCGATTGTGGGCCGCCTCATCGGTCTGGACGTGGGGACGCCGCAGCGCCTCAACCGGGTGGCACTGCGGGCCGGGCGCATGCTGGAGACGCAGCACAACGGGGCGCTGGAGGTGCTGGTGTCCGAAGGCTTTGCCGCCTCGCGAGGCCTGCAGCCGGGAGACAAGCTCTATGCGCTGATTAATGGCAAGCGCGAGGCGATGCTGATTGTGGGCATTGCGCTGTCGCCCGAATACATCTTTGCCGGCATGGGTGGGTCGCCCGACCAGCGCGGTTTCGGCGTGTTCTGGATGGACCGGCGGGCGCTGGCCGCGGCCTACAACATGGAAGGCGCCTTCAACCAGGTGAGTGTGCGGCTGGCGCCGCAGGCCAGCGAGGGACAGGTGATCGACAGCCTCAACCGCGTGCTGGCACCTTTTGGTGGCATCAGCGCGCACGGGCGAGACGAGCAGATGTCGCACATGATCCTGAACTCCGAGATCAAGCAGCAGCGGGTGCTGGGCACCGTGCTGCCCAGCATTTTTCTGGCAGTGGCGGCGTTCCTGCTCAACGTGGTATTGGGCCGGCAGATTGCCACCCAGCGTGAGCAGATAGCCGCGCTCAAGGCGCTAGGCTATGACAACCGCATGATTGGGGCGCATTACATCAAGCTGGTGCTGGTCATCGTGACGGTGGGCGTGGCGGTGGGGCTGGGCATGGGTGCGCTGATGGGGCACTGGTTTACCGGCAACTATGCCGATGTGTTCCGCTTTCCGGAGTTGCGCTACCGTGTGCGCCCTGCGCTGGCCTTTGCCGCTGTGGCGGTATCGATGGCGGCGGCCCTGTTGGCAACCTGGAATGCCATTCGCACTACGGTGCAGATGGCGCCAGCCGAGGCCATGCGACCGCCGTCGCCAGGCGTCTACAAGCCATCGTTCATCGAGGCCTGGGGTCTCAAGCGCTGGTTCTCGCCGGCTACGCGCATGGTGTTGCGCACCATGCAGCGTCGCGCTTTGCGTACGGGCCTGACGGTGTTTGGTATTGCGGTGTCGATGGCCATCGTGATCACCGGACTGTTCTGGCGCGATGCCATCGATGTACTGATGAAAACCCAGTTCAACCGCGTGTTGCGTGGTGATGTGTCCATCAGCCTGATCGAGGCCACTCCCGCGCGCGTGGCGCACGACCTGGCGCGTTTGCCCCATGTGTCTGCGGTGGAAGGCTTCCGCTCGGTGCCGGTGCGGCTGGTACATGGCCACCGCACCTGGCGAGGTGCCCTGCAGGGGCGCGCGGCGGAGCCTGATCTGTTCCGCATTGTGGACATGGACCTGCGCACCTACCCGCCGCCGCGTGACGGTCTGCTGGTGACCGACAGGCTGGCCGAGCGGCTGCACCTGACGGTGGGTCAGACCGTGCGAGTAGAACTGCTGGAGGGCAAGCGCCAGGTGCTGGAAGTGCCGGTGGTAGGTACCGTGGCAGAGATGATGGGCATGGCCGGCTACATGGAACGGCGTGCGCTCAATGCCCTGCTGCAGGAGGGCGATGTTGTTAATAGTTTCACGCTCGCCGTGGATAGGGGGCATGAGCCCGAGCTGCTCAACCAACTCAAGCAGCAGCCGCGCGTGGCAGCGGTTGTGAGCAAATCGGTGATGCAGCGCAATATCCAGGACGTCACGGCACGCAATGTGCTGGTCTTCAGCATGGTTCTGACGGTCTTTGCCACCATCATTGCGGTAGGCGTGGTGTACAACAATGCCCGCATTGCGCTGGCCGAGCGGGCATGGGAACTGGCCAGCCTGCGGGTGCTGGGCTTCACACGGGGTGAGGTATCCGTGTTTCTGCTGGGCGAGCTGGCGTTGGAAATCGCCATGGCCATTCCGCTGGGCATGCTCGGCGGCTACGGGTTGGCCCGAGGGATTGTGCAGATGATCAAGACCGACGAGTTCTATTTCCCCTTCGTGATCCAGCCTTCCACCTACGCCACTGCAGCGATCTGCGTGGTGCTGGCAGGGGTGGTCAGCGCTCTGATCGTGCGCCGGCGCATTGACACGCTGGATTTGGTGGGTGTACTGAAAACACGGGAATGACAAGAGGGAAGTGAGCATGAAAAAAAATCGTCTCTGGATGGCTATGGGGGGCGTTGTTGTACTGGCCCTGCTGGTGTGGGCCTTTGCACCATCGGCCTTGGAGGTTGAAACCGCGGTTGTTTCGCAGGGTCGCTTTGAGCGCTCGGTGCAGGAGGATGGTAAGACGCGGCTGCGCGACCGGTTTGTGGTGTCCACACCGCTGTCAGGGCGTGTGGCACGCATCACGCTTAAACAGGGTGACGTAGTGGAGCAGGGGGCGGTGCTGGCTATGCTGTGGCCTGCCACTTCCGCACTGATCGATGCCCGCACCCAGCAGGAGCAGCGTGAACGTGTCGGTGCTATGGAAGCGGCGCTGCTACGTGCAGTTGCCAATGTCGAACGGGCCAAAGCCGCGCTGGACCAGGCGGTGGCGGACCTCAAGCGCAATGAGACCCTGGCCAAGCAGGGCTTTGTGTCCCCCACGCAATACGAGTCCGGCCGCCTGACGGTGCGTCTGCGCGAGAAGGAACTGGAGAGCGCCGTGCAGGACGAGCACGTCACGCGCCATGAACTGGACCAGTCGCGCATCGCCGTGCGCCAGTTCGCGCCCGGGTCCGAAGGACGCCAGCAACGCGCCTGGGAGGTCAAGTCACCGATTGCCGGCACCGTGCTCAAGGTCAACCAGCAGAGCGAGGGCGTGGTGCTGGCCGGCACGCCACTGGTGGAGCTGGGTGACCCCAGCCGCATGGAAGTGGTGGTGGATGTATTGACTGAAGACGCGGCACAGATCACGCCTGGCACGGTGGCCACGCTGTCCGGTTGGGGTGGTGCAAACGCCTTGCAGGCCCGGGTGCGACTGGTGGAGCCGGCAGCCTTCACCAAGGTATCTGCCCTGGGGGTGGAGGAACAGCGGGTCAATGCGGTTCTGGACATCACGTCTGCGCCTGAGATCTGGCGCGCACTGGGTGATGGCTTCAAGGTGGAAGTGCGGGTGCTGGTGCAGGTGGTGGACAACGCCCTCAAGGTGCCGGTGAGCGCGCTGTTTCCGGTAGGGGCACGCTCTGCCATGTTTGTGGTGGAAGATGGGCGCGCGCAACGGCGCGAGGTGGAGGTGATCGCACGCAATGGCGTGGAAGCGTGGATCAAGTCTGATCTGAAGCCAGGCGCAATGGTGATTGTCTACCCGCCCAGCAAGTTGGCCTCGGGCGACCGGGTAGCGACCCTGCAAAAGTGATCTACTGGTTGGGTGGTGTAAAGACCGACCCGGACGGCTGCAATGCGCTGGTGCTGGAAGACTTTTGTGCGCGTTCCTGCTCAACTTTGCTGGCAGCAGCCTTGGAGGCCTGAACCTGCTGGTCCTGGGCTGCGCGGGCAGCCTGTTCAGTGGCGAGGCGGTTTGCTTCTATCCTGTTGGCAAGTGCCTTGTCGTTTTGCACCCGGGCATCACTGGCAGCCTTGCTGTCAGCACTGACAGGGTCGGACGGCGCAGGCACAGCGCGAACCAAGCCTGTGCAGGCGCGATCCGAAAATCTAACATTCTCTGAAGCGTCTTTGCACTCGAATAGGGTTTGCGCATCGACATACGTGGTCAGTAAACTCGGTATGGCGGTTAAGAGGAAAAGAGCAGTTGGGTGTCTCATGGGCAGATAATAATCCAGCGAATTTTCTTTGTATTGCCATGGCCAAACATGTTTCCGAAACCCCTGCAACACAGCTTCTGAAAGCCAGCAAAGTGCCGTTTACCGAGCACCCCTACGAATACATAGAGCATGGCGGTGCCCAGCACAGTGCGCAGGTGCTGGGCTGGGACCCGTTCCATGTGGTCAAGACGCTGATCATGCAGGACCAGGATGCCAAACCGCTGGTGGTGCTTATGCATGGCAACTGCAAGGTATCGACCAAGAACCTGGCGCGACAGATTGGCGCCAAGTCGGTAGAGTCTTGCAAGCCTGAGGTGGCCAACCGCCACAGCGGTTACCTGGTGGGGGGAACCTCGCCATTCGGCACCCGTAAAACCATGCCGGTATACATCGAGAAAAGCATTCTGGACATTCCGAAGATACTGATCAACGGCGGGCGTCGGGGTTACCTGGTAGAGATTGAGCCGGCCGCGTGCGTGCAGCTGCTGGGTGCAAAAGCGGTACAGTGTGCGCTGTTGGATTGAAGGAGTCTGGTTTTGGAATTGCAAGCTTTCTACCCGGTGCTGGCCACCGTGGCTGCTTACCTGATGGGGTCTTTGTCGTTTGCCGTGATCGTCAGCAGCGTGATGGGCCTGAACGACCCGCGCACCTACGGCAGCAAAAACCCCGGTGCTACCAATGTGCTGCGCTCCGGCTCCAAAGCAGCTGCCATCGTCACGCTGCTGCTCGACGCCATCAAGGGCTGGGTGCCAGTGGTGCTGGTCAAGTGGTATGGCAAAACGTATGGTCTGGAAGAGGGGACCCTGGCCCTGGTGGGGCTGGCGGCTTTCCTGGGGCATCTGTATCCGGTGTTCTTCCGCTTTGTGGGCGGCAAGGGCGTAGCCACGGCGCTGGGTGTGCTGGTGGGCATCAGCGGCGTACTGGGGTTGGCCACGGTGGTGACCTGGTTGCTGATTGCATACTTCTTCCGGTATTCGTCGCTCGCTTCACTGGTTGCGGCCGTTTTCGCACCGGTGTACTACCTTTTTGGTGATGGCGCCGCATGGTTTCTGGATTCGCGCATTCTCACCAGCATAGTGGTCATGTCGGCGCTGCTGATCTGGCGCCATGGCGAAAACCTTTCTCGCCTGATCAAGGGCACCGAGTCACGCCTCGGACAGAAAAAGCCCTGAATCAGGACTGGGGAGACTGGGCGTTGAGCCGCAATATGATGTAGTGGTTGAGGGGCGTTTGTATCGCGGTGGTGGCCAGTGCCGCTTTGATGCGCGGGTAGCCTTGCGCCGTTCCATGCAGTTTGGGCGCACTGAACATTTCACCGGACGCATTGCCCACAATCGCCACATAGGGCTGGTTGGGCTTGCTGCTGCGCCGTAGCACCACTGCCAGTTCATCGTTGTCCAGGCGCACATAGGTGCCAGGTGGACACAATCCCACCGCCCGCACCAGGGTTTGTCCCACCGGGTCCGTTTTGTCGGACAAGATGGAGCGTGCTGAATCGGTCGCGCTTCGTCCGGCACGGGATACCCGCGGACTGATCATGGCGGCGTACCGGTCCACCACTTTCAGAATGCGCGTCAGACGTTGACCGGTCGGCAATGCGCGCAGGTCTTCGCGTTCCGCTAGGTCGCCATGGTGTTGCGAAACCACGTCCAGCCAGTCCTCGTCCTGCACACCCAGGTTGCCCAGCATCATGGCGCCCTTGACCGGGTGGGTGCGAATGGCATCCTGCTGCGCCGGCGTGGGGCGTTCGGTTTGGGTGGCCAGGTCGTCCTGTATGCGGGTCATGGCAATGTTCATGGTCAGCGCTGCACGTACCAGGCTGTCGCGTTCTCGTATCGGCAGCACCAGTTCGGAGGCAATCAGATGGCAGAGCACAGCGCACACCAGCGCGTGGGATGCGCTGTAGCCCACGGGCGAGTTGCCGGCGAGCTGGAAGAGCAGGTACAAACCCACATCCGGATCGCGCTGCAGCAAACCCTGCATCCAGCGGTCGTACTGCAACACCCGGTGTGCAAACTGCTGGGTGTTTTCCGGACTGCCCAGAATGATGCCCAGGCCTGACTCCAGGTCGGACCATTCGGCCAGAAGGTCGTCGTACTCGTCTTCGTCCCGAACGCGCAGGGTGCTCATGGTGGACGCTAAAAACGTTTGTCCAGCACCATCTGGTCGTTGGTGCGGGTCATTTGAAAGCGTGACAGGAAACTGTTGCCCAGCAGCACATACGGCATGGCACCCGAGGACACGACTGCGTCCACGTCATACACCACCACGTCACCCAAGCGCAGAGAAGCCAGTTTGACCCGCCAGGCCGGAATGACCCCATTGGCGGTGCTGATGTGTACGGGCTGGCCGTTCTGGTATTTCAGTCCAATGCGTTGTGCATCAGCCAAGCTGAGTGATACGAGGGAAGCGCCGGTGTCCACCACCAGGTGCACGGTCTGCCCGTTGATTTGTCCCTGGGTGAAGAAGTGTCCGCCACTGCCAGCGCTGAGTACCACCCGGTTGCCGCTGGCGTCGCCTGCACCACCGCTACCCACGCTGGCTGGCGCATCGCCTACACGCAGGGTATGCCGCTTGCCGGCTATTTCGATCACCGCCTGCTCGCCCTGGGTGGACACCACTTTCACACCCTTGAAGGTTTCTCCCGGTG
>JAGWUS010000091.1 GCA_028868305.1 Burkholderiales bacterium
ACGCGCCGGATGGGAGTCAACACCGGCATCACCAGGCGTTCGAGCAAATCGGCTAGGTAGGACTGGGTTTGTACCCATGACAGGATGGCGTACACAATGACCAGACCGGTCAGGCCAGAGATGGCCATACGCACCAGGCCAAACACCGCCAGCACGGCCACCGACGCCAGACTGGCCGCCATGCCGGTCAGCACCCACAGAATGCAGAACTGTGCCAACTGCACCAGAAACGCGGCCACCAGGCTCGCCATGTCCCAACGCCCCAGGGCGGGCACCACGCGTCGCAGGGGCAGCACCAGCCAGTCGGTCAGGGCAAAGATGAACTTGCCCATGGGGTTGCCCGAGCGGGTTGACAAGGGGATGCGCTGGTATTGCATATACAGGCGCAACAGGCACACGCCAGCGATCAGGCCAGCGGCCACTTCCAGCAACAGGGAGACGATTTGGTAGAGCATGGATTTTGAATTTGTGAGGCCCGCGCATCATAGCCGCTGATCGACGGGGGGCGTCCCTCGTAGAATCGAGGGTTTTGGCCCGCAGAATTACAGCCCATGTCTGACCACCCTACCGCCGCCCCAGCCCCCCAGGACGAAAACCAGCTGATCCAGGAGCGCCGCGAAAAGCTCAAGGCCCTACGCCAGATCCAGGCCGATGGCGGTGCCGTGGCCTTCCCCAACGACTTCAAGCCCAGCCACAAGGCCGAACAGCTGTTTGACCACTACCAGCACAAGAGCACCGAAGAATTGGCCACCATCAACGCGCATGCCAAGGTCGCAGGCCGCATGATGCTTAAGCGCGTGATGGGCAAGGCCAGTTTCTGCACCCTGCAGGATGCGTCGTTTGGCAGCAGTGCCGGCCGTATCCAGATCTACGTCAAGCGCGAAGACGTGGGCGAAGAGGTCTATGCATCCTTCAAGCACTGGGATCTGGGTGACATCGTGGCCGCGGAAGGTGTGGTGTTCAAGACCAAGACCGGCGAACTGTCCCTCCACGCCTCGAAAATGCGACTGCTCACCAAAAGCCTGCGGCCCATGCCCGACAAGTTCCATGGCATCAACGACCAGGAAGTCAAATACCGCCAGCGCTATATCGATCTGATGACCGACGAAGACACCCGCCGTCGCTTTGTCGCCCGCAGCAAGGCGGTGAGTGGTCTGCGCGAGTTCATGGTGCAGCATGGTTTTCTGGAAGTGGAAACCCCCATGCTCCACCCCATTCCCGGGGGTGCCAACGCCAAGCCTTTCACCACACACCACAACGCGCTGGACCAGCAAATGTTCTTGCGCATCGCGCCCGAGCTGTACCTCAAGCGCCTGGTGGTGGGCGGGTTCGACCGCGTGTTCGAGATCAACCGCAACTTCCGCAACGAAGGCATCTCGGTGCGCCACAACCCCGAGTTCACCATGATGGAGTTCTACGCGGCCTACTGGAACTACCAGGACCTGATGACTTTTACCGAAGAACTCGTGCGTGACGCTGCCATCAAGGCCGGTGACAGCCTGCTGCTGACCTACCAGGGCAAAGAGGTCGACCTGTCCCAGCCCTTTGACCGCCTGACCATCCTGGAAGCCATTGCCAAGTACACCGATGCGGGTGACAACGTGAACGACGCGGTCTGGCTGACCAACGCCCTGCGCAAGCTCGGCATGACCGAGGCCAAGCACCAGCTCTCCACCCGCAGCCTGGCCAGCCTGCAGGTAATGTACTTTGAAGAGATGGTGGAAGAAAAGCTGTGGCAGCCCACCTTCATCTGCGAGCACCCGATCGAGATTTCACCGCTGGCCCGCGCCAGCGATACCAAGCCCGGCGTGACCGAGCGCTTCGAGCTCTACATCACCGGACGCGAGTTCGGTAACGGCTTCTCCGAGTTGAACGACGCAGAGGATCAGGCCGCCCGCTTCCACTCCCAGGTGGCCGCCAAGGACAATGGTGACGATGAGGCCATGTACTTCGACCACGACTTTGTGCGTGCACTGGAATACGGCATGCCCCCCACCGGTGGCTGCGGCATCGGCATTGACCGCCTGATGATGCTGCTGACCGACAGCGCCAGCATCCGCGACATCATCCTGTTCCCTGCCCTGCGACGGGAATCTTGAATCTCCCCTATCTGCGCGGTTACCCGGAGGACACGCGCACCCAGGTTGCACAGATGTTGCAAGACGACCGGGTGGGCGACTGGCTGACCCGCAAATACCCCGAGGGCCACGGCCTGCGCACCGACCGCGCCCTGTACGACCATGTGCAGGCTCTCAAGACGCAGTTTCTCAAAGGCGCCGAGCCACTGAGCAAGGTGGCCTATGACAGCAAGCTGCAGGTGGTGCAAAACGCGCTGGGCACCCACACGACGGTGTCACGGGTGCAGGGCTCCCGACTCAAGTCCAAGCGCGAAATCCGCATAGCGGCGCTGTTCAAGGACGCACCGCCCGAGTTCCTGCGGATGATCGTGGTGCACGAGCTGGCCCACCTGCGCGAACGTGCACACGACAAGGCCTTCTACCAGCTGTGCACCTACATGGAGCCCGCCTACCACCAGCTCGAATTTGAAGTGCGG
>JAGWUS010000065.1 GCA_028868305.1 Burkholderiales bacterium
TACGGCATCCTGATGGGCGCCTGGCCCATCATCATTGCCAACCTGATCACCACCTCACTGGCGGCTTCGATTCTGGTGATGAAGTTGCGGTACCACGAGGGAGAGTGATCTCGCTGCGTCGTTGCGCTCGCTGCGCGTTTGGCTGGGGGCGGGTTAGGGTATCTCAGGCGTTGAACTTAGGCGCTGGCCCGTTTCAGGCGGTCGCGCACGCCGTCCCAGGAACCATCATCGGGGAGTGTTTCTACCCAGATCAGTTTGACGCCGGCATCGTCAAACTCGCGCAGCACAGAGAACAACTCATGGGCCGTTACCGATGCATCACCGGGCATGGAGCGCAGCAAAACTTGTTTGGATTGAGTCTTGAGGGCCGTACGGGTGTAGACCGCGATGGTGGCGCGGGATTCTCCTGCAGGCAGCGCATTGCCCAACATGTCCAGTGCCGACTGCAGTGCCTTGGCATCCATCAAGCGCACGGTTGCGCTGGGCGCGTAGTGGGACTCCAGGGTGCCCGATGCCTTGGGGGCTTTTGAAGCCTTTTGTGCCTCCAGCCCTTGCGGGTCCTGCACAAGCAGCTCCTCGTTTGATAGCAATTTTCGACCACACGCGGCCTCTACCTGCGCGCCGGTGATGGCCCCGGGGCGCAGCAGCACTGGCGCGCCCCGGGTGCAGTCGATGATGGTGGACTCGATGCCCACTTCACAAGGGCCGCCGTCCAGAATCAGCAAGGCACCCTTCAACACATCACCCAGTTCGCTCTGCACATGGGCTGCGGTGGTGGGGCTGACGCGGCCAAAGCGGTTGGCGCTGGGGGCGGCAACGCCCCAGACCACGTCCTGGCCAGCGGCCGGTTTGCGCAGGGCGGAGAGTACCGCCTGGGCGACCGGGTGATCCGGGCAGCGCAGGCCAATGCTGGCCTGTCCGCCCGCCGCAGCGGCGCCCACGCCGTCACGGCGCGGCAGGATCAGGGTGAGCGGGCCGGGCCAGAAGGCCGACATGAGCTGCTGGGCAAACGCCGGCACCCGCTCTGCAAAGTGCGCCACGCCGGCCATGCCACCGTCGAACGAGGCCACATGCACGATCAGCGGGTGGTCGGCCGGGCGGCCCTTGGCGGCAAACACCTTGGCCACGGCGCTGGCATTGTCGGCATCTGCGCCCAGGCCATACACCGTCTCGGTGGGCAAGCCAATCAGATCGCCAGCCCTTATGGCATCTGCACAAGCAGCTATGGAATCAGGAGCAAGCTCGACCCCGTCGGCAAACAGGTAGGCGGAAAGAATCATGGCGCCATGCTAAGGCTAGAAGGCCGCGATGCCCAGAATTTTTGCGGCCTGCAATGCGGTAGCGCGCACCTGCTCGACGGTAGGGCCGGTGATGTTCAGGTGGCCCATCTTGCGGCCCTTGCTGGCTTTGGACTTGCCGTACAGGTGCAGATGGGTGCCGGGCAGTGCCAGCACCTGCGCCCAGGGCGGTGCTCCGTCCTGGCTGCCCTGACCGGGCCAGATGTCGCCCAGCAGGTTGAGCATGATGGCCGGGCTGTGCTGGCGCGGCTGCACCAGCGGCAAGCCGGCGAGCGTGCGCACCTGCAGGTCAAACTGCGACTGGTCGCAGGCGTCCATGCTGTAGTGGCCGCTGTTGTGCGGGCGCGGCGCCATCTCGTTGACCACCAGCCCCCCCAGACCGGCGGCAGCGGGGTTGGACTCGTCCAGCACGAAGAATTCCACACACAGCACGCCGACGTACTGCAGGCCGTTTGCTATGGATTTTGCAGCAGCTACTGCACGTTCGGCGGGGGCTGCGGGCAGATTTCCTTCATACACCTCAGTCACCGCGAGGATACCGTCGCGGTGCAGGTTGCGCTGCACCGGCAGGTTGACGCAGCTGCCATCCGACCCGCGCGCCACCAGCACCGAGCACTCCAGCGCGAGCGGCAGCATTTTTTCCAGCACGCAGGGCACCTGCTTCAGGCCGTCCCATGCGGCAGCCAGCTCTGCACGCGTGGTGACGCGCACCTGGCCCTTGCCGTCGTAGCCCATGCGGGTGGTTTTCAATATCCCTGGAAGCAGGTTATCCGCCACGGCAGCCAGCTGTGCCGGCGTCTCGATGACGGCATACGGCGCGCAAGGCACACCGCAGTTCACAAAGTGGGCTTTCTCGGCCGCACGGTCCTGGGCAATGCCTACGGCACTAGCCGCAGGCGCCACCGGGCGGCTCTTGGCCAGTTCGACCAGGGCCTGCGCGGGCACGTTCTCAAACTCGGTGGTGATGGCAAACGACACGGCGGCCAGCTTGGCCAGCCCCTCGGGGTCGGTGTAGGCAGTCTGGATGTGGTGATGGCTGACGCGTCCGGCCGGGCTGTTCGCATCGGGGTCCAGCACGGCGGTGAAAAAGCCCATTTGCTGCGCGGCATGCACAAACATGCGGCCTAGCTGACCACCGCCCATGACGCCCAGGGTGATCTCGGGACCGGCGCCGGGAACCAGCGGTTGGAAATCCGCCATCATGCAGCCGATCCGGTCACCGGCAACACCATGGCGCGGGCAGCTTCGGTCTGGTCGCGGCGGAAGGCTTCGAGCTCCAGGCGCAGGTCCAGGTTGTTGTTGCCCAGCATGGCGATGGCAAACAGCGCTGCATTGGCCGCACCGGCCGGGCCAATGGCAAAGGTGGCCACCGGAATGCCCTTGGGCATCTGCACGATGCTGTGCAGCGAATCCACGCCCGACAGCGCCTTGCTCTGCACCGGCACACCCAGCACCGGCACCGTGGTCTTGGCTGCCAGCATGCCCGGCAGGTGGGCAGCGCCGCCAGCACCAGCGATGATGGCCTTGAGGCCGCGCTGCGCCGCGCTTTCGGCGTAGGCGAACATGTCGTCAGGCATGCGGTGGGCCGAAACCACCTTCGCCTCGAAACCGATGCCAAACTGTTGGAGAATCTGCACTGCATGTTGCATGGTGTCCCAGTCGGAGCTGGAACCCATGACGACGCCAATTTGAATGTTCATGGTTTGAATTTTACTTTTTCACCCCCAGCTACCCTAAATGATCAACGTTACCCTTGAAAACTTCGAAGCCGAAGTCGTCGCCGCCTCTCACGAGGTTCCCGTTCTGGTCGATTTCTGGGCCCCCTGGTGTGGCCCCTGCAAGGTCATCGGACCGCTGCTGGAAAAGGTGGAAACCGAGTACAACGGCCGCTTCAAACTGGTCAAGATCGATTCCGACCAGGAGCAGCAACTCAGCCAGGCCTTTGGCATCCGCAGCATTCCCACCTGCGTGCTGATGATGGGCGGTAAGCCGGCAGACGGCTTCATGGGCGCGATTCCCGAGAGCCAGATCAAGGCCTTTCTGGACAAGCACCTGCCCTCCGAGGACGCGCTGGAAGCCCAGGCCGACGCCGAAGACGCCCAAGCACTGGTGGCTGCAGGCGATCCCAAGGCCGCACTGCACAAGCTGCACGAAGCGCTGACCATCAACCCCGGCAACGACGATGCGCGCTACGACTACGTCAAACTGCTGATCGAAAACGACATGCTCGACGACGCCGAGGCCGCGCTGGCCCCAGCCCTGGCCGCTATTCCGCGCCAGATCCGTTTCGAGGCGCTGGGCCAGTTTCTGGACGCTATCAAATTCGTAGTAACGGATGACCGTGGCACCTGGACGTCCGGGCAGTTTGATGCCCTGATTGCCACCAACAAACGTGACTTCGACACCCGACTCGCCAAGGCCCGGGTGCTGATGGTCGGCGGCGACTGGACCGGCGCCATGGATGAACTGCTGGAAATCATCATGCGCGACAAGGCCTGGAACGACGCCGTGCCCCGCAAGACCTTTGTCGCCATTCTGGAGCTGCTGACCCCGCCCAAGCCCAAGGTTGACCCGACCAGTGTGGGTAAAACTGCCGGGGGCATTGAGGTGCTGGGCAAAGCCGGCGTGCAGGAAGACCCGCAGGCCCAGTTGGTATCCGCCTACCGGCGCAAACTCAGCATGGCGCTGAACTGAAAAAATTGGAGTGACTGCATGGGCGGGCCATTCCCAGGGTGCGGAAAGTCAGGCTGGGGATTCCGTCGTCACACACATTGAGGTGACTAGGAAGTAGCTGGAGTCGGTGGCTCCAGGGCCACCTTGCGCAAAAAGGCCGGCACTACACGCGGGGCGGCATTGAGCAGAATGGCAATGTCGTTGATATCGTCAGGCAAAGCCGGGTTGTCCCACCCATGCGCCGTGTGCCGTGCCAGGCGCACCGCCAGCACCACATTGCGTACGCTGGGATGGTCAGCGTGCTTGCCGTCTGAAATACGCACCAGCAATTCTGGCAGGTGCCACAGTTTCATCAGCGCCTGGCGCAGGTCATCGAGTTCGATGTGGTAGACAAAGCGCTGCAGACTCGCCGAGCGCAGTGTGCTGTTTGCCTGCTGCTTGCTGCGGATATCTAGCGCCAGTGTGGGCGCATGGCACCACATGAGCATTTCCGCAAAATCATGCAGGAACGCAGCCTGGTGAATCACGGCGGCATCCGTATCGCCGCGGTGCACTGCAAAGGCCATTGCAAAATGCGCGGCGTTCCTGGCGCGCTGCAGCAGTTCCCGCAATCCTTCGAGGGCTTGCGGCTGGTCCTGTAGGCGTTCCTCCACTGTGGGCTGCACCCCAAAATTCCTGAAAAAAGGGGCCACACCCGTCATGACCAGGGAACTGATGACGGTTTCCGTCTCCGTATCGTCGCCTGGACGGCGTTTGCCAGCAACGTGGGCCATGAACTTGATCGTCATGAGCGGGTCGCTGTCAATGACAGCGGCCAGCATGCCGGCATCAACATCGTCCTCTTTTGCGCGCAGTTCTTCCAGAGCGTTGGCGGTCTCTGCCAAAACGGGAATTTCGACTTCGCTGAAATACCGGACCCACGCAGCAAGGTCATGCTGCGGCTCCATGAGGTAGGCAATTGGCGCCGGTGTGGCGGCTTTTTCAGTCAAGTCAGTCAAGGCACTAATCGGGTGGAATGAGCGGCAGTATCGGCGCGGCTCTGCTACAGGTCAAGCCCCATGTGCGGCCTGCGTCAGGTAGTCAGTCGCTCCAGCGCTTCCTGGTACTTGGCTGCGGTTCGGGTGATCACTTCGTTGGGCACACGCGGTGCTGGCGGCGTCTTGTCCCAAGGCTTGCCGTCCACCTTGGCCTGCTCCAGCCAGTCCCGCACAAACTGCTTGTCGTAGCTGGGCGGGTTGGTACCTTCCTGGTAACTTTCCTGGGGCCAGAAGCGCGAGGAGTCCGGGGTGAGCACCTCGTCCATCAGCGTCAGCGTACCGTCCTTGTCCAGACCAAACTCGAATTTGGTATCGGCAATGATGATGCCCTTGGTCAATGCAAACTCTGCCGCCGCCTTGTAGATGGCAATGCTGATATCACGGATGCGGGTGGCCAGGTCCAGACCGATCATGTCCACGGTTTTCTCGAAAGTGATGTTCTCGTCGTGGTCGCCCACGGCGGCTTTGGCCGCTGGCGTATAGATCGGCTCGGGCAGCTTGGAGGCATTCTTCAGCCCGGCAGGGAGTTTGACACCACAGACGGCACCGTTTTCCTGGTATTCCTTCCAGCCGCTGCCCGCCAGATAGCCACGCACCACGGCTTCGACCGGCAAGGGCTTGAGGCGTTTGACCAACATGGAGCGTCCTTCGACCTGCGGTACCTCTGCCGCCGTCACCACGCTTTCGGGCGCCTCGCCGGTGAGGTGGATGGGGCAGATGTTCATGCCCTTGGGGCCCAGCTTGTCAAACCAGAACAGCGCCATTTGCGTGAGCAGCTTGCCCTTGCCGGGGATGGGCTCGCCCATGATCACATCGAAGGCACTGAGCCGGTCGCTGGCCACCATCAGGATACGGTCATCGCCCACCGCGTAGTTGTCACGCACTTTGCCGCGCGCCAGCAATGTCAGAGAACCCAGGGTGGAGGTGTGCAGGGAATTTGTCATGGCATCCAGAATTAGAAAAGGCCCGTCGGCAAGCTCCTGAGCCTGCCGACGGGCCTGCAATTATCGCAGGGAGGGGCTGGCCTTTACTGCACCACTTGCGCCAGTTCACCGCGGGCGTATTTGGCAGCAACCACCTGCAGGCTGTCGCCCTTGATCTTGGCGCCCTGGCCTTCGCAACCGAACTCCAGGTAACGCCGCTTGCAGACGGCCTTGGCGGCTTCACGGGCGGGCTTAAGCCACTCGCGAGCGTCGAATTTGTCCGGATTTTCAAACAGGAACTTGCGCACCGCGCCAGTCATGGCCAGACGGATGTCGGTGTCAATATTGATCTTGCGCACACCGTGTTTGATGGCTTCCTGGATCTCTTCCACCGGCACTCCATAGGTTTCCTTCATCTTGCCACCGTACTGGTTGATGATGGCCAGCAGTTCCTGCGGCACGCTAGAAGAGCCGTGCATCACCAGGTGGGTGTTGGGGATGCGCTTGTGGATTTCTTTCACACGGCTGATGGCCAGGATGTCGCCTGTGGGCTTGCGGGTGAA
Organism: Burkholderiales bacterium; assembly: GCA_028868305.1. GTDB lineage: Bacteria > Pseudomonadota > Gammaproteobacteria > Burkholderiales > Burkholderiaceae_C > Allorhodoferax. The sequence continues at coordinate 6,495 of JAGWUS010000065.1, forward strand.
CTTGTAGGCGCCGTGGCTGGTGCCGATGGCAATGGCCAGGGCGTCCAGTTGGGTGGCTTTGACGAAGGTGGCGGCCTCTTCGGGGTCGGTCAGCATCTGACTATGGTCCAGCTTCCCGACGGCACCGATGCCGTCTTCCTCGCCGGCGTCACCGGTTTCCAGGTTGCCCAGGCAGCCGAGTTCGCCTTCCACCGTGACGCCACTCTTGTGTGCCATCTCGACCACACGACGGGTGACATCCACGTTGTAGTCGAAGCTGGATGGCGTCTTGCCGTCTTCCAGGAGCGAGCCGTCCATCATGACCGAGCCAAAGCCAAGACCAATAGCACCTTCGCAGACTTTCGGCGAGGTGCCGTGATCCTGGTGCATCACCAGCGGAATATGGGGAAATGCTTCGCAAGCAGCCTGAATGAGATGCTTGATGAAGGGCTCGCCAGCGTATTTGCGGGCACCCGCACTGGCCTGCAGGATGACGGGCGCGCCAACCTCGTCGGCCGCAGCCATTACGGCCTGCACCTGCTCCAGATTGTTGACATTGAAAGCTGGAATGCCGTAGCCATTGGCTGCTGCGTGGTCCAGCAGCTCGCGCATCGAAACGAGTGCCATTTGCTATCCCCAAGGAAGTTGAAAATCGGGAGCGGTCATTTTGGTAACCACTTGGTAACTGGTACCTTGGCCCGATTTTAAACGCCCCTTGGAAACCCGAAACTTACATTCACTCCACCCGGCAAATCTTCAGCATGTTGGTGCCTCCCGGCGATCCCATGGGTTCACCGCAGGTAATGGCATAGACATCCCCGCTTTGCACTATGCCGCGGGATTTGAGGTGGTCTTCTGCATCTTTCAACGCGGCATCACGGTCAGAGATGGAATTCGCAAACAAAGGGCGCACGTTGCGGTACAAGGCCATCTTGCGCTGAGTGGCCACCTTGGTGGTGAGCGCGTAAATCGGTACCCGGATCAGATGGCGGCTCATCCACAAAGCCGTGGAACCACTGTCGGTCAAGGCCACGATCGCCTTGGCCCCCAGGTGGTGCGCCGTAAACAGGGCGCCCATGGCAATGGTCTGGTCAATGCGGGTGAACATTTTGCCGGTAAAGTCGGCTTCCAGCTCAAAGTCCTCGTGGCCTTCAGCGGCATGGCAAATCTTGGCCATCTCGATGATGGTTTCCAGCGGATACTTGCCTGCAGCGGTTTCCGCCGACAGCATGACTGCATCGGTGCCATCCAGCACGGCATTGGCCACATCACTCACTTCGGCGCGGGTAGGAACCGGGTTGGTAATCATGGACTCCATCATCTGGGTGGCCGTGATGACCACGCGATCGTGTTCGCGGGCCAGTTTAATCATGCGCTTTTGCAGCCCTGGCACCAGTGCATTGCCGACCTCAACAGCCAGATCACCGCGGGCTACCATAATGCCATCGCTGGCCAACAGGATCTCTTCCAGCTTCGGAATCGCTTCAGCCCGCTCGATCTTGGCAATCAGCCCAGGCTTATGTCCGTATTCGTGGGCCGCTACGTTGCACAACTGGCGTGCCATTTCCATATCAGTAGCATTCTTGGGAAAGCTCACAGCCACATAGTCAGCCTGAAAGCTCATGGCGGTACGGATGTCCTCCATGTCCTTGCCGGTCAAAGCCGGTGCGGTCAGGCCACCACCCTGCTTGTTGATGCCCTTGTTGTTGGACAGTTCGCCGCCTAGCTTGACGGTGGTATGTACCGACTCCCCCTTGACTGCGTCCACGGTAATCACGATCAGGCCGTCGTTCAGCAGCAGAATATCTCCAGCTTTCACCTCGCGTGGCAACTCCTTATAGTCCAGTCCGACGGCATCGATGTCACCCAGCTCTGTGCGCGCAGCATCCAGCACAAACTTTTGGCCAGGCTCCAGGAAGACCTTGCCGTCAGCGAACTTGCCAACACGGATTTTGGGGCCCTGCAGGTCGGCCATGATGGCCACTTCACGGCCTGCACGGTGGGCGGCCTCACGGACCAGGCGAGCGCGGTCAATATGGTCCTGTGCCTTGCCGTGGCTGAAGTTCAGCCGAACCACGTTGACGCCAGCCCGGATCATCTGCTCCAGTAACGCCGGATCGCTGGAGGCTGGACCCAGAGTGGCAACAATTTTGGTAGCACGACGTGGCATGAATGGCTCTCCGCTTGTTATATACGCCATTCTCACACGGTTGGCTGGAGCACAGTTACAAGGTGGCGTCAACTTGTGGTCCAATGCGATCCATTGCTTCGTGATTCAAGTCCCAGACCCTGCCATGATTGATCTCGACACACCGCTCAATGCGTTGCTCGATAGCAGCCACGGCAAACCACGCCTTCTGGTGGTGGACGACCAGCCCATCAACATTCAGGTGATGTACCAGGCTTTTGCGGGAGAGTTCCAGGTTTTCATGGCTACCAACGGCGAGCAGGCCCTGGCCATTTGCAAAAACAACCCCCCGGATCTGGTGTTGCTGGATGTCGTTATGCCCGGCATGGATGGATTTGAGGTGTGTACGCGTCTCAAGGCGGACCCGGCAACAAGTCACATTCCGGTGATTTTTGTCACCGCTCACAATGATGCTGCTGAGGAAACGCATGGCCTGAGTGTGGGCGCCGTCGACTTTATTGCCAAGCCGGTCAACCCGGCTGTAGTAAGGGCGCGGGTCAAAACGCACCTCACCTTGAAGTTTCAGTCGGACGTTCTGCGCAAGCTGGTGTTTCTGGATGGACTTTCCGGCGTCTTCAATCGCCGCTATTTCGACCAGCAGATCAGCACCGAATGGGCACGCTCGGTGCGGAGCAACTCACCCCTTTCGCTGATATTGCTGGATGTTGATTACTTCAAGCTTTACAACGATGCCTATGGCCATCAGGCCGGGGACGACACCTTGCGTTTGATCGCCGTCACCTTGAAGGGTGCCCTTAGGCGCCCTGCCGATCTGGTTGCACGCTATGGTGGGGAAGAATTTGCCTGTGTACTGCCAGACACTTCATTTGAAGATGCCATGAACCTCGCAGGGGAACTGGAGCGCAAGGTGCGCGATAGAGCCATTGAGCATAGCGCCTCGCCTGTTGCCCAAGTCGTCACCATCAGTCTCGGCGTGGCGACCCGGGAGGGCAATACCGATGGCGACGCCCCCATGCTGATTGGTCTGGCCGACAACCAGCTGTACCGTGCTAAACACACTGGCAGGGGACGGGTATGCGGCGAAATTCTCGCTGTCAGCAAGCCCCAGTGATCGCGGCCTCAAGCACGTGAATCGAACTGCAGAATCGCTTTGGCGATCTGTTCCAGTGGCAGTATGTCATCCACTGCCTGCAATTTGATGGCCTCCTTGGGCATGCCGAACACGACGCAGGTTTCCTCGTTCTGCGCTATGGTCCTTGCACCACCGTCATGCAGCATCTTCATGCCGCGGGCACCATCGTCGCCCATACCAGTCATGATGATGCCCAATACGTCTCGCCCTGCGCACTCGGATGCCGACTTGAACAATACATCGACCGACGGTTTGTGGCGATTAACGGGGGGGCCGTCCATCACGTGCACATAGTATTGACCCGCCGACTTGCGCAGTTGCATGTGCAGGCCGCCAGGTGCAATCAATGCGAGCCCGCGCTCCAGGCGGTCTCCATCTTTGGCCTCCCGGACTTTCATGGCACAAATGCCCGACAGGCGCTGCGCATACATGGCGGTGAATTTCTCCGGCATGTGCTGTGTGATTGCAATTCCTGGGGCATCTGCCGGCAAACTGGTGAGCACCAATTCAAGTGCCTGCGTACCTCCGGTTGAACTGCCAATAACGATGGGCTTGTTCATTGCAAAGGCATGGACCGAACCCAACACCGGTGCGCGCGCCATCGGCGCTCTGGGTGCGACCGGGTCGGTGATCGCAGTGCGCAGTCGTGGCCGGGACTTCGCCGCCGCCTTCAGCGTCTGAATCATCTCGCGTCGCGTGTCATCCAGATGCTGCTTCAGGCCCAGTTTTGGCTTGGCCAGAACAGCCACAGCACCTGCCGACAAAGCCTCCAGCGCAATCCTGCTGCCATCGGTGGACAGCGTAGAACAGATCACCGTCGGAATGGGAGTGCTGGACATGATCTGTCGCAGAAACGTAAGACCGTCCATGCCCGGCATTTCGATATCAAGCAAGAGCACATCTGGATTGCTCTTGCGAATGGCATCGATGGCAAGCAATGGATTGGGCGCCGTGCCCACCAGTTCCAGTTCAGCATTGCCCGCAAGAATGTGGGTGATCGCCTGTCGGACTACCGCGGAATCGTCCACCACAAAAACTCTAACGGTCATGAATGACACCTTGCTGAGTAACCACTATTTCGACCACCGGTTCCGATGGGCCCACAGTCCAGGAAACTTTGCGATACCCATGTCCACCCAGACTATGGTCAATCACCGGAATTCCCTGGTCACTTAAAAAATTCAAGGTCCAGTCAGCATTGCTTGCGCCAACGTGCCTTGGGTTCAGAAACTGCGGAAACATGTTGGCCCCACCAAACACATAGGCCAGGCACATGGACGGATTCACCCCCCTGGAACGCAGGTGCGCATACATGGCATGCATGGCCACAGACCCATAGGCGCTATTGTGTACGTTGGCTGCGTTGGGTATGCCAACGTGCACAATATGACACATGGCTGCAACAGTCCGCCGAGGATCGGTCAGGATCACGCAAACACACGATCCCAGCAGTGTTTTGAGCTGGTCACCGGCATCTGCTACAGCGACATCTCCAGGCATCAATTCAACCTGGAGGGCAGACCGCGTCGCTACGCGGGTAGAGGGTTTGTACAGGATAGCCATCACTGGCACGCTTATGTCATTTTTCGGAAGGCGCCAGGAATGACCGTCTGCAGTGGCGTACTGCAGGGCACACGTCCTTCCGCAGTACCCAGAAAAAACAGCCCCCCGGGCTTCAATGTTGCCAGCACCCGATCAACCACATCGGTCTTGGTCGGCAGGTCAAAATAGATCAGGACATTGCGCAGGAAGACCACATCAAAAGGCCCCAGTCCGCTAAACGCTTTGCACAGATTGAGCTGTCCGAACTGCACCCGGTTGCGAATCTTGTCCTGCAGCAGTACCTGCCCCTGAGACGGCCCTTCACCGCGCAAACAATAACGGCGCAACCGATCCGGGGATACTGCCCGCAACCGGTCTTCCGGATAAACCGCTTCCTTGGCACTCAGCAAAACCCGGTGACTTATATCGGTAGCGAGAATGGACCAGTTGGGCCCAACCCTGCCAGACATCTGAAGGTCAGAGAGCAGCATGGCGGTACTGTAAGCCTCATCGCCAAACGACGCGGCTGCACTCCACACAGAGATGGCAGATTTGTCAGCCAATGCCGGCAACTCCTGCTGCAGCAAATCGTAGTGCTTTGGTTCACGGAAAAAATAGGTTTCGTTGGTAGTAAGCAGATCCACGGCCATCTGGAACTCTGCCACTTCAGACTCGTCTTCCAGTATTGCGATGTAGTCGGCAAAGCCCGCCAGTCCCAGCCGTTGTATGCGTGGAGCAAGACGTGACTGAATCAGGGACTTCTTGGAGTCGTTGTACGACAGACCCGCAGCTTCATACATGATGTCGCCGATGCGTTTGAACTCGCGGTCGCTGAACGAAATGGTGGCCACTCAATTACTCTACTGTTCGTCGCAGCGCACCAATGGCTTTAACTACGTCTGACGACGCACGCATAAACGGGGTTTCTCCAGACAACTCTTCGAGTGCCCGGCTGAATTGCCGGGCATTGATCAAGCGCGCTACAACACCCGCTTCGCCATGAAAGCCTTTGTGCCGGCGAATCAACTCCAAGAACTCAGGATTTGCGCCACATTGGTGCTGGCCAATGCCATGCAACCATTTTCCTAGGGGGCAACGATTGTCCAAGCTTATGGCATCGGCATCAATTTTTTCCTGCTTGTTAATTGCCATCCTGAATTTAGTTCGCCAAGCAGCATGCGCTTCTACAGCATTTGCCAATTCCTTGAGCAATGCTTCTCGCTCAGCAGGGTTTCTATTTCTCGTCCGCAACATTTCACTGCCTGCGGGGGAAGACGCCAAGGGCATCGATGCAAGTTGTCGAGGGGTGCGGTTAAAGCGTTCCATGCCAACTTCATGGGAGCCACGCACCATAGACACCTCGCCTCCCAGATTGAAAAAAGCGACCGTCTGTTGCAGTTGCTCTGCCTGCCCCGAGAGCTCCTCGCTGGTGGCTGCCAGTTCTTCGCTGGCACTGGCGTTTTGCTGGGTAGCCTTGGACAGTTGCCCCA
>JAGWUS010000066.1 GCA_028868305.1 Burkholderiales bacterium
TGCCCGCACTCACCCGCGTGGCCCGTGCACTCGCCACCCTGGATGCCCTGTGCGCCCTGACCGAGCGCGCTCTGACGCTGGACTGGAATGCGCCGCAGTTTGTGAACGAGCCCTGCATCGACATCACCCAGGGGCGCCACCCGGTGGTGCAGGCACGGCTGGCCGAGTTAAGCAGTGGCAACTTCATTGCCAACGACACCCGCCTGGGGCCCAAGGCGCGCATGCAGATCATCACCGGCCCCAACATGGGCGGTAAATCCACCTACATGCGCCAGGTCGCCCTGATCGTGTTGCTGGCCAGCATGGGCAGCTATGTGCCTGCACAAGCCTGCCGCCTGGGCCCGATTGACGCCATCCACACCCGGATTGGCGCGTCGGACGACCTGTCCAACGCCCAGTCCACCTTCATGCTGGAGATGACCGAGGCCGCGCAGATTCTGCACAGCGCCACCCCGCACAGCCTGGTGTTGATGGACGAGATTGGCCGCGGCACCAGCACCTTTGACGGCCTGGCCCTGGCCTCCAGCATTGCCACACAGTTGCACGACAAGACCCAGGCCTTCACGCTTTTTGCCACCCACTACTTTGAGCTCACCGAATTTCCGGCCACCCACCACGCGGCACTCAATGTGCATGTGAGTGCCGCCGAGGCAGGGCGCGACATCGTGTTCCTGCACGCCATCGAACCCGGCCCGGCCAGCCGCAGCTACGGCATTCAGGTGGCACGACTCGCCGGCATGCCCGCAGCCGTGCTGAACCAGGCGCGCCACACGCTGGAGGCACTGGAGGCGCAAGCAGCCGATTCGCAGGCGCAGGTGGACCTGTTTGCCGCACAGCCTGCTACAGAAATAGTAGCTGCTTCTGCAATGGACACGGCGGTTGCAGCCCTGAATCCTGATGCCATGAGTCCGCGAGAGGCGCTGGAGGCTTTGTACCAATTGAAGGCTCTGGCGGGGAAAAACTGAGTTCGCTTCGGGGTAGGTGGACTCGGGTATCCGGCCCGGCGCTCATACGCTTCGCTTTTTAAAATCGCGCCAGGCCGGATACCCGAATCCACGGTTGATGTGAGGGCGACTCAAGACTGATAGCGGTCTTTCAACTTGCTCCAAAGCGGTCGTTAAGGTTTGAATTCACCGGTAACTCCTCCTGAGAATGGCTTGCAGCCTTGCTTTCGGAGGTTTTACCTGAAATTTGTACAGGTATAAATCCGACAAACCCAGCAAGCGCGTTGCGCCTGATTCTGATGGTTCAAGCCTGCCATGCATATCCCCCAATCGGGTGAGCTTTCCGATAGCCCGTTTGCGCAGCGCCATAGGCGCATCCCGCAAACCCAAGTCTTCCCCGGCGAGGGGCGGCATGGCGCTCAGCGCAGCGGCATAAAGGAGGAGCGAAGCGGGGGACAGCCGCGGAGCTGAGTGCCATGCCGCCCCTCGCCGGGGAAGACACCCCCCACCGCTACACTCTAGGTTTTCCCGCAAAAACCAAGCCCATGACCTACTGCGTCGCCATCAAACTCAACGCCGGCCTAGTATTCCTTTCCGACTCCCGCACCAACGCCGGGCTCGACCAGATCAGCACCTTCCGCAAGATGATCGTCTACGAAAAGCCGGACGACCGGTTCATGGTGCTGCTGTCGGCGGGCAATCTCAGCATTTCACAATCGGTACGCGAAATTCTGCAGATCGAGCGGCTCAAGGACCACCCCGAAGATGAAGGCACCACGATCTGGAACGCTACCAGCATGTTCGATGCGGCCCGCGTACTGGGCTCGGCCATCCGCAAGGTGCAGGAGCGTGATGGTGCCGCGCTCAAGAGCGCCGGAGTCGATTTCAATGTGTCGCTGATTTTTGGTGGCCAGATCCAGGGCGAGGGCATGCGCCTGTTTCAGGTTTATTCCGCCGGCAACTTCATTGAAGCCACGCCCGAGACGCCTTACTTCCAGGTCGGCGAATCCAAGTACGGCAAGCCGGTGCTCGACCGCGTGATCACCCCCACCACGCCGCTGGACGAAGCAGCCAAGTGCGCGCTGGTGTCCATGGACTCCACACTCAAATCCAATCTGTCGGTGGGCCTGCCGCTGGACATGGTGGTCTACGAGGCCAACACATTCCAGACCGACCGGGTGGTGTGCATCGACGAAAACAACCCGTACTTCAAGATGCTGCACAACAGCTGGGGGCAGAAGCTGCGCGAAGTGTTTGACAGCATTGAAGACCCGGCATGGGATGGCGGCCAGACCGAGGTGCCGCTGCTGGTCCCATCGATGCGCAGCCTGCCCCTGAAAAAAATCTCCACACCCGAAGAAAAGCTAATATGAGCGCCGCCGGGCCGTCCCAAGGCGCGAGGGGGTCCAAATTGATCATTTTTTCCCACGCCAACAGCTTTCCCGCCAGCACCTACAAGGTGCTGTTCAAGAATCTGCGCGCACGCGGCTACACGGTCAAGGCGCTGGAGAAGTTTGGCCATGACCCGCGCTACCCCGTGAGCAACAACTGGCCCCATGTGGTGCAGCAGTTGGTGGACTTTGCGCTGCCCGAGATCGAAAAGGCCGGAGAGCCCGCCTGGCTGGTCGGCCACTCGCTGGGGGGCTTCCTCAGCCTGATGGCGGCGGCGCGGCATCCCGAACTGGCGCGCGGCGTGGTCCTGATTGACTCGCCCATCCTGGGCGGCTGGCGGTCTGCGGCGGTGGGCGTCATGAAAACCACGCAGGTCATGGGTTCGCTCTCGCCTGGCGCAGTGAGCCGGCAACGCCGCGACAACTGGCCTTCTGTCGACGCCGCGTATGCGCACTTCCGTCACAAGAAGGCCTTTGCCAAATGGGACGACCAGGTGCTACTGGACTACGTGACCCACGGCACAGTGGATGTGGACGGCAAGCGGGTCCTGAGCTTTCACCGCGATGTAGAAACCCTGTTCTACAACACGGTTCCCGACAACCTGGACCGCCTGCTGGCGCGCCATCCCGTCAAATGCCCGGTCACCTTCATCGGGGGACGGGCTTCGCAGGAAATGAAGCAGGTCGGCATGGCCATGACGGAAAAAGTCACCAAGGGTCGCACCATGATGCTCGATGGCAGCCATCTGTTTCCCATGGAAAAGCCCCTGGCCACCGCCGCGGCCATCGAGGCTGCCCTGCGCAACATGGAAGCCTAAGGCCCATTCATGCCCCACGACCTGCAGGCCCGAGTCAAGTCACTGGAACGCCAGTTGAAGACCCTTCAGGCCGAGTACCAGACGCTGCGCCTGCAGGGAAACAGCGCCTTCCAGCAAGTGTTCTACCGCATCGCCGAACGCGCCACGGCCGGGCTGCCGTTCTACGATTTTCTCAAGGAGATCCATTCCCTGCTGAAGGATCTGCTTCCCGCCACCAATCTGTATGTTGCGCTGGTTAACCACGCCGCGGACACCTTGAGCTTTCCGTACTATGTGGACGAACGCGATGGCAGCAGTCTGCAGGTGCAGGATGTGCCACGCCGTCGGGGTCTGACCGAGTATGTGCTGCGCACCGGCATACCGCAGCTCATTGATGCGGAACGATTTGCCGAACTGAAGGCCCAGGGGGAGATTACCGAAGCCACAGGCGATCTCACCTTTACCAGCTGGCTGGGGGTTCCACTGTTGATGCATGGCGTGGTCAGCGGTGCCCTCGTGGTGCAAAGCTACACCCCGGGCGATTGCTACTCCGGTGAGGATGCGGACGTGCTGGGTTTTGTGGCCAACCACCTCAGCAACGCCATCGAACGCTACCGTGCCATTGAAGCGATGCGCCAGTCCGAAGGACGCTACCGGTCGGTGGTTGACAACCTCACCGTGGGTCTGGTGGTCATTCAGGATGGGCGTGTCGCGTTCATCAATCCCAGCATGGCGCGCATTGCAGGTCACAGCCTAGACCGGCTGCTTGCGCGCCACTATGCTGCCGCAGTGCATCCCGACGATCTGGAGAAATTGCTGGCGCGCAAAGAGCGCCGCCAGCTTGGAGCCCCGCTGGAACCGGTACATACCTTTCGCGTCGTGACCGCAGCGGGAGAAATACGCTATCTGGAAGCATCCGAGGTGGTCATCGAGTGGGAAAGTCGGGCCGCTGTTCTGGCATTCATGACCGATATCACCGATCGACTGTCGTCCGAGCAGGCACAAAAAGCGGCTCTGCAACAGCAGACCAAGCTCAACGACATGAAGACCCGCTTTATCTCCATGACATCGCATGAGTTCCGCACGCCTTTGGCATCCATTCACGGTTCGGTCGAATTGCTGAAGCATTATGAAAACCGCATGCCACCGGACAAGAAGCGCCAGATATTGCAGAACATCGATGACGCCGTGGAGCGCATGACGCACATGCTGGGCAACGTGCTGCAGATCGGCCGCGCGGAGGCGGGACAACTGCAGTTTCGGCCAAAACCACTGGCGCTGAATCCGTTTTGCCTGGCGCTGGTCGACGAATTGCGCAACAGCATGCCCCATGCATTCGCAAAAATAACGCTGACCCTGGACCTGTGTGCGCCAGAGCAGTACTTCCTGCTGGACGAAGCTTTGATACGCAACATTGTGGGCAACCTGCTGTCCAACGCCATCAAATACTCACCCCAGGGCGGCAGCGTCACTTTTTCTGCGCTGGAGAACGATGGGATCGTGGTGCTGACCATCGCCGACCAGGGCATTGGCATTCCCACGGCAGATCAAGAGCAGTTGTTCCAGACTTTTCACCGCGCCAGCAATGTCGGAGGCATTGCCGGTACCGGGTTGGGCCTGTCCATCGTGAAGGAAGCCGTTAACTGCCATCGCGGCACCATTGAGGTGCACAGTGTCGAAGGCCAGGGCAGCCAATTTACCGTTATGCTGCCCACTTCCACCGAACCGGCCTGAGACATCCCACGTGCACATCCTGATTGCTGAAGACGAACCGTCTCTGCGGGAAAACCTGCAATGGCTGCTTGAAATGGAGGGCTACACCGTCGTGGCAGCCCACGATGGCATGCAGGCGCTGGAATTTGCTTGCCTGGCGCCGCCCGATCTGGTGCTCACCGACGTGATGATGCCCCACCTGGATGGCTATGGCCTGGTCAAGGCCCTGCGTGAAACCACCGCAACCTCCACCGTGCCCATCATCATGCTCACGGCCAAAGCCGACCGCCGCGATGTGCGCACGGGCATGAACCTGGGTGCCGACGACTACCTCACCAAGCCCTATCGGCGGGAAGAACTGCTGGACGCCGTGCACGCCCGTCTGGCCCGCAAGGCCAGCCTGGATGCAACAGCGCGACGTCTGCAGGACGAAGCCCTGGAAGCCCAGCAGCGTGATGCACTGACAGCGCTGCCGGGACGCGAACTGTTTGGTCAGCGTTTGAAGATGGTACTCACGCCGGTACCGGGCGCACCCACCCGATCGGTGGGACTGGTGTGCCTGGGCCTGGATGGGTTTTCCAAGATCAATGATTCGCTGGGCGCCGCTGTGGGTGACAAGGTACTGGTGGAAGTGGCTGCACGCCTGAGCGAACACCTGCGCACCGAGGCCCACCCCATGGGCTACGACTGTGTGGCGCGGCTGGGTAGCGACCAATTCGCCGTATGTCTGGGTGACAGCCCCGACCTGACGCGTCTGGAAGGCGCCTGTACCGGGCTGCAGCAGCTGCTTGCTCAACCTTACCGGATCGATGGCCACACGCTGTTTCTCACCGCCAGTGCCGGTGCCAGCCTATTCCCCCAACAAGCTAGCGATGCCCACGCGCTGTTGCTCAACGCCGAAACCGCCCTGCACCACGCCAAACCTGCCGGACCCGGTACGGTCAGGGTGTTTGATGCAGAGATGAACCAGCAGGTCGCGCGACGCCTGCAGGTGCACAACGCCCTGCACAGCGCACTGGACCTGAACGAACTGCAGTTGTACTACCAGCCCCAGGTCAGCATTGCTACGGGAGAGGTGGTGGGGTTTGAGGCCCTGTTGCGCTGGCAGCAACCCACCCTGGGTTGGGTTTCACCCGCAGAATTCATTCCCATCGCAGAGGAAAGCGGCTTCATCACCCGCATCGGTGCCTGGGCCATGCGCACCGCCGCCACACAGGCAGCACAGTGGCACGCCCAGGGGCACCAGAAATTCCGCATGGCGGTCAACCTGTCAGTGCGCCAGTTTGTGGGCAACAACTTGCCCGAACTGGTAAGCAAGGTGCTGGCTGAAACCGGGCTACCGCCCGACATGCTGGAACTGGAAGTTACCGAGAGTCTGGCCCTGCACAGCGTAGCCTCCACACTGGCCACATTGCATGCCTGCAAGGCGCTGGGCGTGAAGCTGGCCATGGATGACTTTGGCACCGGTTACTCCAGCCTGGCCTACCTCAAGCGTTATCCGCTGGATGCGCTCAAGATCGACCAGGCCTTTGTGCGCAATATCACCCAGGACGCAGGCGACGCTGCCATCACCCGCGCCATCGTGGCCATGTCGCACAGCTTTGGCATATCGGTGATTGCCGAAGGTGTGGAAACCGTGGAACAACTGGACTTCCTGCGCACCCTGGGGTGTGAGGAATTTCAGGGCTATCTGTTCAGCCGCCCGGTGCCGGCGCACGACGCAGAGAAATGCTTTGCCGGCTTCACTCCGCCCAATGCACCATTCCCGTCCACGCGGTAAACAGCACCACGATGCCAAAGGCAATGCGGTAGTACGCAAAGCCGGTGAAGCTGTGGGTGGAAATAAAGCGCAGCAGCCAGCGCACGCACAGCCAGGCGCTGATGAACGACAGCACCAGCCCGACACCAAACAGCGGCAAATCCCCCATTGCAAGCAAGGCACGTTCCTTGTACAGGCTGTAAACGCCGGCACCAATCAGGGTGGGAATCGCAAGGTAGAAAGAAAAGTCCGTTGCTGCCTTGCGCGATAGACCCAGCAGCATGCCGCCAATGATGGTGGCCCCGCTGCGGCTGGTGCCGGGCACCATGGCCAGACACTGCACCAGCCCTACCTTGAGCGCATCCCAGGGGCTCATATCGTCCGCATTGTGGATGCGCACTGCGTTGCCGCCAGCGGCCTGGCGCCGCTCGGCCCACAGAATGATGAACCCACCCAGAATGAAAGTGGTGGCCACAACCGCTGGCGTGAAGAGGTGGGCTTTGATGGCCTTGCCAAACAGCAAGCCCAGCACAACAGCGGGAATGAAAGCAATCAGCACGTTGAGCGCAAACCGTTGTGCCTGTTTCTGCGTGGGCAGCGCAATGACCGTGTCACGGATTTTCTGCCAGTACACCAGAATTACCGCAAAAATCGCGCCAGTCTGGATGGCGATGTCAAACACCTTGGCCTTCTCATCATCAAAACCCAGCAAAGCCCCCGCCAGAATCAAGTGACCGGTACTGGAAATCGGCAGGAACTCGGTGAATCCTTCCACGATGCCCATGATGGCAGCTTTGATCAGCAATACAGTATCCATAACAAACTCCAAATAAAAACTGGTTCCAGCCCGCGCAAAACATGCACAGGTTGCTCACATATTCATAGCAACTACTCGTAACGCAAGGCCTGGATGGGCAGCAGCATCGAAGCACGGCGTGCCGGATAGTACCCAAAAAAAATCCCCACCACGCCCGAAAAACCCACCGCCAGCAGCACCGCGCCCAGACTCAGGCTGACCTTCCATCCTGCAAACTCGCCCACCGCCCAGGTGGCCCCGGCACCCAGCGCCACGCCAATGGCGCCGCCAATCAGGCTGAGCGTGACGGCTTCGATCAGGAACTGCGCCAGGATGTCCCGGCCCCGCGCCCCCACCGCCATGCGCAGGCCAATCTCGCGGGTACGCTCGGTCACGCTCACCAGCATGATGTTCATGATGCCAATGCCGCCAATCACCAGGCTGATGCCGGCCACGGCAGCCAGCAGCAGCGTCATGACGCGACTGGACTCTTCCTGCGCCTGAAGAATCTCGGTGAGGTTGCGCACATTGAAGGGGTCTTCGCCCCCCGGTGGTACCTTGAAGCGCTGGCGCAGCAGATCTTTCACCCCCTCTTCCACCAGTTTCATGTCTTCGCCATCGCGCACCTTGACCGAGATGGCGCCCACCCGCTTTAAGCGACTGGTGGCGTCACCACCCCAAATGCGGTTGCGCAGGGTGCTCAGGGGAATCATGATGGCGTCGTCCTGGTCCTGGCCCATCGAGTTCTGCCCCTTGGGCGCCAGCACGCCCACCACGGTCATCGGAATGTTGCGCACCCGGATGATCTGGTCCACCGGGTCCAGGTCCCCAAACAGTTCGCGTGCCACCGTAGCGCCAATCCAGGCCACCTTGGCCGAGCCGGCCAGCTCCGCCGCATCAAACAGGCGCCCACTGGCCAGCGGCCAGTCGCGTGCCTCCAGGTAGTCGTTGGTCACGCCAATGATGCTGGTGCCCCAGTTGGTGTTGCCAAACACCAATTGCCCACTGGTGCGCGAGGTGGGGGCTACCACCTGCACCTGGGGAATGTCGATGGCGATGGCCTGCGCATCTTCTTCGGTCAGGCGCTGGCGCGTTTGTGCGCCCAGGCGCACCCCGGCTTGCGATACGCCACCGGGCAGCACCAGCATGATGTTGGAGCCCAGCCCTTTCATCTGCTCCTGTACCCGCTGCGTAGCCCCATTGCCCACCGCGACCATGGTGATGACGGCGGCCACCCCGATGATGATGCCCAGCATGGTGAGCGCCGAGCGCAGGGTGTTGGCGGCAAGCGCCTGCAGGGCGCTGCGAAAGGCAGTGAGCCAGTTCATGCAGGTATGCCCTTCACGCCTTGGGGCGGCCCGGCGGCGCTCAAGTCTTCACGCACAACGTCTTCCACAATCTGCCCGTCCTTGAACACCAACTTGCGCCGTGCCCACAGGGCAATGTCGCTTTCGTGGGTCACGATCACCACCGTCATGCCCTGCGTATTGAGCGCGGTCAGCAACTGCATGATGTCTTCGCTGGTTCTGGAGTCCAGTGCACCGGTCGGTTCATCGGCCAGTATCAGTTGCGGGCTGTTGACCAGCGCACGCGCAATGGCCACACGCTGCTGCTGCCCGCCCGACAGTTCGGACGGCGTGTGCTCTCCCCGCTCCCCCAGGCCCACGCGCTGCAAAGCCTTGATGGCCAGGGCGCGGCGCTCTGCCGGCTTGACCCCGGCGTAGACCATGGGCAGCTCCACGTTCTCCAGCGCACTGGTGCGCGGCAGCAGGTTGAACTGCTGGAACACAAAGCCAATGCGCCGGTTGCGGATGGAGGCCAGTTGGTCGGGCGTCATCTTCTCGACCTCTTCACCGGCCAGCCAGTACTCGCCCTCGGATGGCTGGTCCAGGCAGCCCAGGATATTCATCAACGTGGACTTGCCCGAACCCGAGGCGCCCATGATGGCCACGAAATCGCCCTCGGCAATTTCCAGCGACACGCCGCGCAGCGCGTGCACCGTCTGGCCCCCCATGACATAGGTCTTGGTCAGTCCCCGAGCCTGGATCAGTGCC
This sequence comes from Burkholderiales bacterium, assembly GCA_028868305.1. Classification (GTDB taxonomy): domain Bacteria; phylum Pseudomonadota; class Gammaproteobacteria; order Burkholderiales; family Burkholderiaceae_C; genus Allorhodoferax. Next base: position 9,455 of record JAGWUS010000066.1, read on the forward strand.
ATGGCCAGACCCTAGAAGCCCAGACGGGGTGTAGGCGCAGCCGACTTGGGCGCACCGCTCTTGGTCATAGCCTGCGACTGCACACCCACGATCACGTTTGCACCTTCTTTCAGGGCACCGGCATCCGGGCTGGCGGCGCTGACAAGCAGTTCGGTGTTGGTGCCATCGGTGATTCCCAGGCGAACATTGAATGCCTTGGGTTTGCCATCATCCGCCATCAGGTAGATGCGACCGCGGGTGCTGGTGCGGCTGGCCGCTTCGGCCACCAGCGCAGCAAATTTGGGCTTTTGATCGGGCGTCAGCGTATCGGCAATGCGTGCGCGAATGTCCGAGGTCAAACGGTCTCGCGCCTTGGCGCGATCTTCGGGCGCCAGATCACGCAGCGCCATGAATTTGGGGCGCGATTCGGCATAGATGGCGTCCACCTGCGCAGTCTGCTGCTCGCCAAGCTGAAGTTCTTTCACCACGCGATTGCGAAATTCGGTCGGGCCACTGCCGGTCGGGGCCGAAGCCGGGGTGGCTGGAACTGTTGGAGCAGACGCGGCGGGCGCAGCGGGGGGCTCCACCCCGGCAATGCGCACACGCAGCGCCGCGTTGGGCACCTTGAGCACGTTCTCACGCACATCGGTCACCACACGCACATTGGCGGTCATGCCCGGCAGCAGTTTTCCGGCTTCGTTGGAAAAGCCCACTACGGCGACGTAGGTCACCACATTGGCCACATTGGTCGCCGCCTTGCGCACCTGCCGAATCTCGCCTTCAAAGGTCTGTCCAGGGAAAGCATCCACGGTGAAACTGGCCTTCTGGCCCACCGTGAGGCGCCCGACATCGCTCTCGTCAATGCTGGCGTCTACCTGCATATCGCGCAGATTTTTGGCGATGATGAACAGCTCTGGTGCCTGCAGACTGGCGGCCACGGTCTGGCCGTTTTCAATCGCACGCTTGATCACGATGCCGTTGACCGGCGAAGTAATGCGGGTGCGCTCCAGGTCAATGCGAGCCTGCGCCAGCGAGGCTTCGCGTTGCGCCACTGTGGCCTGCGCCGATTTCACCTGGGCCTGCGCCACGCCCACCTGGGCCTGTACCGCCTTCAGGGCCTCGGTGCTGGTGTTGACCAGGGCCCGGGCCTTGTCGGCCTCGCTCTGGGCAATGAATGCTTTTTCCACCAGGCTTTGTTTGCGCTCAAAGTCGCGGCGCGCTTCGTCCAGGTCCACCTGCGCGCGCGACACCTGGGCTTGTGCTGCCAGCGCATTGGCCTGTGCTGTCAGCACCGTGGCACGCGCAGCATCCACATCGGCCTGTGCCGAGCGCACGCGGTATTCAAAAGTTTCGGGGTCGATACGTGCCAGCAACTGGCCGGCTTTGACTTCGGAGTTGAAGTCCACCAGCAGCTCCTTGATCTGGCCGCTGACCTGGGTGCCCACCGTGACCAGCGCCACCGGATTGACGGCACCGCTGGCAGCCACCGTGGCCTGCAGGGTGCCACGCTCAATTTTGACGCTGCGGTAATCCACCGCATCGGCCGCCGACTTCTGGCTCCACCACCCATATACCCCCGCAGCCACTGCCAAGGCAACCACCGACGCCATCAGGTAACTTTTTTTCATGCGGCCTATTGTAGGAACGGCCCCGAAGGGCCACTGCTTGCCACTGCTGTGGCGGCGTAAAGTCGAGGTAAATCAGCCCCTGAGCAAGGACCCCAAGGCCCCCATCAGGTCACCGGCATTGCCCAGCCCACCGGCAGGCGCCTGCCCAGCAGGGGTGAGCTTGTCCACCAGACCAGGCAGGATATTGGACAGTTGGCCCGCAACGTCGCCCGAGTTCACGCCCAGTCGCTGCGCCAGGCCGGACAGGGTGTCGTTGCCCAGCACCTGGCCGAGTTGCTCGCCAGAGATGGGCTGGTTCTGGCCCGAGCCAATCCAGGAGCCAATCACGTCACCCAGCCCTGCCTGCTTGAACTTGTCCACCAGCCCACTGAGGCCACCGGCGCTACCGTCATTGCCCAGCAGGCTGGTGGCAGCCTCCAGAAGTTGCGGATTGCTCTGGACCATGCCAATGATGTCCTGCAGGGCACCGCCACCGCTGCCCTGCGCGTTGTTGGTGACTGCACCCAGTACTGCGTCGAGTAAACCCATGAAAACCTCCTGAACAATGATTTCTGGTTGAAAGGGCTGCCAGTTTGGCACATCTGCTCCGGTTTGCCTGCATTTCACGGCGCCCAAACGGCATTTCGTCGCACTCCGCTGGTGGATCACCGCCACGGCGGGCACAGTTCACCCCATGCAATGCGCACCACCATCGCAATGCCTACCACCACCGCCCTGGGTGCGCTGGTGCTGTTTAATTTGTTAACCTCAGGAGAACCACGTATGTCTACCCTCAACCTATCGTCTGCCACGGCACTCACTCCCGACGAAGAGCGACTGGCGCGCAAGCGTGCCGGACGCAAAATGGGCTGGTACATCCATGCCACCGTGTTTGTATTGGTCAATGCCGGGCTCGCATTGCTGTCTGGCTGGCAAGGCCGTTCGTGGGCCATTTTCCCGGCACTGGGCTGGGGCATTGGCCTGCTGGTCCATGGTTTTGTGACCTTCTTTTCGGCCTCCGGTGAACAGTTGCACCAGACGCTTGTTCAGCAAGAGCGCGACCGCATCGCCAGCGGCAAGGCGCTCCGGTAAAGGCCATGACGGCACGCACGCTGTACGTCCCATCGCTGCTGGCGCACCTGCTGCCAGCGGTGGTACTCAACAGTGTGATTGCACTGGGCATCACGGCCTTTGGCGAACATGACTTCAGCAGCAACTGGGTCTATTCGCAGTGCATAGGCCTGTCCATCGGAAGCCTCATCGTGCTGGGCATGCGCTGGCTGATTCCCGACTGGGAAACGCAGTGGCGGCGCATCGTCTTCATCGTACCGCTGGCCGCTGTGGCCGGTTTTCTGCTGGGCACCGCATTGGCCGACGCACTGCTGGGCACCGACAGCATGGCCTACTGGCACGCCCAGCCCCGCATGGCCTGGGGCTTTCTCACACTGAGTCTGGTCACGGGTGC